>CAYREH010000041.1:0-12798 GCA_964423245.1 uncultured Bradyrhizobium sp.
CGCTTGCGGGAGAGGTCGCGCCGAAGGCGCGGGTGAGGGCTTTCTCCTCTGGGGGGCTCTCGATTGCGGAGACACCCTCTCCCCACCCCTCCCCCGCGGGCGGGGGAGGGAGCGCACTGCAGTCGTGGTTACGGCCGGGCTCATCATGCTAGCCCCGCTTGATGCGCGGGTCGATCGCGGCCTGCGCGATGTCGACCATCAGGTTGAGGAAGACGAAGAAAAGCGCCAGGATCAGGATCGTGCCCTGGAGCAGCGGCAGATCGCGCTGGAAGATCGCGGAATTGAGCAGGAAGCCCGAGCCCGGCCAGGAGAACACGGTCTCGATCAGGATCGAACCGCCGAGCATGTAGCCGAGCTGGAGCCCCATCACCGCGAGCGCGGTGGGCGCCGCGTTCTTGATGACGTGGCGGAACACGCCGCGTTCGTGCAGGCCCTTGGCGCGCAGCGCTTCGACGAAATCCTGGCTGAGGATGTCGCCGGTGAGCGCGCGCACCGTGCGGGTCACGATGCCCATCGGGATCACCGATGTGGTGATGGCGGGGAGCACGAGATATTTCATGTGCGCCCAGTCCCAGGCCCAGGAGTTGGAACCGTTGGGACCGGCGCCGACCGCGGGCAGCCAGTTGAGCTGCACCGAGAAGATGATGACGAGCACCATGCCGAGCCAGTAATGCGGCACCGAGACGCCGGCGATGGCGAAGGAGGTGGCGACCTTGTCGATCCAGGTCTCGCGGAAATAGCCGGCGATCAGTCCGAGCAGGATGCCCATGGTGAAGCCGATCGCGGCCGCCGCGATCGCCAGCGTGACGGTGTTGCCGACCGCGCGCATGACCTCGGCGAGCACGGGCCGGCCCGTGGCGATGGAATTGCCGAGATCGCCGTGCAGCGCGCGCAGCAGCCAGAGCCCGAACTGCACCGGCAGCGGCCGGTCGAAGCCATAGGCGGCGCGCAGCTGCGCGGCGAGTTCCTGCGAGGCATCGGCCGGCAGCACGGCAACCAGCGGATCGCCCGGGGTGATGTGGACGAGCAGGAAGCACACCAGCGCGACGCTGATGACGATGGGGATGACGTAGACGATGCGTCTGGCGATATAGGCGAGCACGATGTTTCTTTTCTTCCCTTCTCCCCTTGTGGGAGAAGGTGGCGCGAAGCGCCGGATGAGGGGTCTCTATCCGCGGATGAAATCGAATCCATTGAGAGGTCCGCATCCGCGGAGAGAACCCCTCACCCGGCTTCGCTGTCGCGAAGCCACCCTCTCCCACAGGGGGAGAGGGTGCACCGAGCGTGTCGCTGAGCTACTGCATCGAGACCAGCGAGAAGTCGATGAACCAGCTCTTCGGCTGAACCACGCCCTTGACCTTCGGGCTCATCGCGCGCGGGCCGACGTCATGGGCGACGTAGAGGAAGGCGGCATCGTCGACCGAAGCGGCATGCAGCTCGGCGAGCGCGGCGTCGCGCGCGGCGGGATCGAAGGTCTGGCGGGCCTTCTTCACCAGCTCGTCGAACTTGGGATCGTTGATGAAGCCCCAATTGTTCGAGACCGGCGGCGCCATGCTCGATTGCAGGAAGCGCACCAGCGCGAAGAACGGATCCATGGCCGAATAGGTGACGTTGGTGGCGTTGGAGCCGTTGGCCGAGGGATCCTTGGCGCCGCGGCGCCAATTGGTGAACAGCGTGTTCCACTCGATGACGTCGAGCTTGACGTCGAAATAGCACTCGGCGAGCGCCTGCTGCAGATATTCGTTCATCGGCAGCGGCTGCATCTGGCCGGAGCCGGAGGCCGAGGTCTGCACCTTGACGGCCAACTTCTTGTCGGGACCGAAGCCGGCCTCCTTCATCAGCTTCTGCGCGGCCGCCTTGTCATATTTGATCTCGAATGTCGGCTTACCGCGCCAGGGATGGCCCGGCTCGAACGAACCGGTCGCGGGCACCATCAGGCCGGCGAGCAGGCCATCGCGCAGGCCTTCGCGGTCGACGCAGAGATTGGCGGCCTTGCGGACGCGGATGTCGTTCCAGGGCGAGCCTTCGATACGGGAGAACTGCCACGGCCAGACATGCGGCTGCTCGTTGGCGTAGAGCTTGAAGCCGCGCTGCTTCAGTTCAGGCAGTGCATCGGGCGCCGGCGCCTCGACCCAGTCGACCTGACCGGAGAGCAGCGCCGCCGTGCGCGCGTTGGCTTCCGGCATCGGCAGCAGCACCATCTTGTCGACCTTCGGAACACGCGCTTTGTCCCAGTAGTTGGCGTTCTTCACCAGTTCGAGCCGTTCGCGCGGCGTGAAGCTCGCCATCTTCCAGGGGCCGGTGCCCGCAGCGTCCTTGGCAAAGGCGGTCCAGGCCGCCTGCGACTTGGCCTTGGCGTCGGCGCCTTCGGCCTTGTCGTAGAAGTGCTGCCACTTCGCCGGGCTCGCCATGAACAGGTTGGTGAGGTTGATCGGCAGGAAGCTGTCGGGCTCCTTGGTCGTGAGCTCGACGGTCATGTCGTCGATCTTCTTCGCGGAAGTCAGCGTCGGCATGCGCGAGGCGGTGACACCGACCTGGCTGGCGTCGAATTGCGGCGCGTCCTGCTTCAAGACCTTTTCGACGTTCCACACCACCGCATCGGCGTTGAAGGGCGAACCGTCATGGAAGGTGACGCCGGGGCGCAGCTTGAAGATCCACTTGGTCTTGTCGACATCGTCGACCTTCCACTCGGTGGCGAGGCCGGGGATGACGACGCTGGGCTTGTCGGCGGAGGACAGATCCCAGCCGGTGAGCGCGTCATACATGGTGAGGCCGGTGAAGCGGTTGCCTTCGAACCCCTGGTCGGGCTGGCCCAGCGTGCGCGGAATATCGGCAGCGGTCATGCCGATTCGCAGCACGGTCTCGGCGCTGGCCGCGCGCGGCAACACGGCCGCGGTCGTCAGGGCCAGCGCCGCGATCAGCGCCGCACGGGTGGTGGTCTTGATAAGCATCGTCGCAATCCTTTTCCTGGTACCGATGACTATTTTTGATGCAATCGTATGCAATGGCTGTGCCAGCAGGGAAACTTTTTCTGCAAAATGGGCCTGCGACGACAAGTCCTTGTGATCACGGACGCTGAAACGGCTGCCACTGCCTATTCTGGCATCAAGATTGCAGGTTTTCCCCCGACTCCCCCCCCCCTCATTCCTTCCCTGGAGCTTCGGGCCATGCGTCTTCGATTATCGACCCGTCTCGCCGTGCTGGCGTTGGCGTTTTCCGCAATCTCGGCCAAGGCCGAAACGGTGGTGCGCTACGGCATCTCGATGGCGGACATTCCGCTGACCACCGGTCAGCCGGATCGCGGCGCCGGCGCCTACCAGTTCTCGGCCTATACGATCTACGATCCCCTGGTCGCCTGGGAGATGGACGTCGCCGACCGGCCGGGCAAACTGGTTCCCGGCCTCGCCACCGAATGGAAGGTGAGCGATACCGACAAGACCAAATGGCGCTTCACCCTGCGCAAGGACGTCAAGTTCCATGACGGCAGCGACTTCAACGCCGACGCCGTGATCTGGAATCTGGACAAGGTGCTCAACGACAAGGCGCCGCAGTTCGACAAGCGGCAGAGCGCGCAGGTGAAAACCCGCCTGCCCTCGGTCGCGAGCTATGCCAAGATCGACGACTTCACGGTGGAGATCACCACCAAGACGGTCGATTCCTTCTTTCCCTACCAGATGCTCTGGTTCCTGGTGTCGAGCCCGGCGCAGTATGAGAAGCTCGGCAAGGACTGGGACAAGTTCGCCAGCCAGCCCTCCGGCACCGGTCCGTTCAAGCTGACCAAGCTGGTGCCGCGCGAACTCGCCGAACTCACCAAGAATCCCGACTATTGGAACAAGAAGCGGATTCCGAAGGTCGACAAGATGGTGCTGGTGCCGATGCCGGAGGCGCTGACGCGCACCAACGCGCTGCTCGCCGGCCAGGTCGATCTGATCGAGACGCCGGCGCCCGACGCCGTGCCGCAGTTGAAGGCGGCCGGCATGAAGATCGTCGACAACGTCACGCCGCATGTCTGGAACTATCATCTCAGCGTGCTGCCGGGCTCGCCCTGGACCGACATCCGCCTGCGCAAGGCGCTGAACCTGGCGATCGATCGCGACGCGGTGGTGGGGCTGATGAACGGGCTCGCCAAGCCCGCCAAAGGCCAGGTCGATCCGTCGAGCCCTTGGTTCGGAAAGCCCGGCTTCGAGCTGAAATATGATCTGGCGGCGGCGAAGAAGCTGGTCGAGGAGGCCGGCTATTCGAAGGCCAAGCCGCTGAAGACCACCTTCATCATCGCGCAGGGCGGCACCGGCCAGATGCTGTCGCTGCCGATGAACGAATTCCTGCAGCAGAGCTTCAAGGAGATCGGCATCGACATCGACTTCAAGGTGGTGGAGCTCGAGACGCTCTATACGCACTGGCGCAAGGGCGCGGCCGACGAGATGAACGCCGGCATCACCGCCAACAACATCGCCTATGTCACCTCGGACCCGCTCTACGCCATCGTGCGCTTCTTCCATTCCGGCCAGATCGCGCCGGTCGGCGTCAACTGGGGCGGCTACAAGAATCCGAAGGTCGATGCGCTGATCGACGAGGCCAAGCAGACCTTCGACACCGCCAAGCAGGACGAATTGCTGGCGCAGGCCCATGCCCAGATCGTCGACGACGCCACGCTGGTCTGGGTGGTGCATGACACCAACCCGCATGCGCTGTCGCCGAAGATCAAGAAGTTCGTCCAGGCCCAGCACTGGTTCCAGGACCTGACGACGATCGGCGTTGAGTAGGCACGTCCTCGCAACGGCCGGGCGCATTGCTGCATGCATGCAGGAGAGCGCCCGGCCTTCATGTTTCGAGACGCCCGCCTCCGGCGGGGCTCCTCACCATCGGGGTCCAAGATCGCGCCAGGCGCACCGACCTCATCCTGAGGGGCGCGTCAGCGCGTCTCGAAGGATGGCCGCGACGGCGGTGCCAGCCTCCGCCAAACTCTGGTCATCGCCTCGCGCGATCCCAGCTGATCTCGAAGCGGCACGCCGCGGCCCCCAGGGCCTCGCAGGCGATTTCGCGGACCTGCGCGCGCGGACTCACGAGGCGCGCATAGAGGCGCTCGAACGTGCCGGCATAGAAATCGCAGAGCGGTCGGGCGGCGCGCTGGCTGCGGCAGAGCGGACAGCCCGCGATCGAGAAGATCGTCGCCGGCCTGTGCTGCACGGAAAATGCGCCGGTGCCGGCGAAGGTCCAGGCATTCTTTCCGATCGCGGCGGCAAGCAGACGGCTGGCGAGCGGCGCCGGACAGCATCGCAACACCGTCTGCGCCGGCTTTGGAATGCGATGGGCCAGCAGATAGTCGGCGGTGAGCTCCCCGGCCCTGCGCGCCACCATGGCGGCGCGCGGTTCGCCGAGATCGGCCCGCAACGCCTGATGCAGGCGACCGACGTCCGTCTCGTCCACCATCTCCGTCGGCGGTGCGCGCAGATATGCCGCAAGGCCGGCGGCACGGAAGATGCGGCCGATCGCCGGCACACCTTCGATCTCGCTGAGCGACTCGACGACACGGATGATCGCATTCGGGCCGATCCGGCCGGCCGTGTGGCCGCGATCGATCGCGGCCACGGGCGCATCCGCGCCGCCCCGCGCGCCCGCCGCGGTCATTGCACGGCGGCCTTGGCGTCGTCCATCTGCTCCTTGCCCCCGCCGCAGGCCATGATCTCCGCCTGCCTGGGGCCGCTGATGGCGCGGTTGTGGCTGGTCTTCCATTCGACGCCCGCGGTGTCGGCGCGCTTGCGCGAGGCGTCGAAGCCGAAATCGACCTTGCCCTTGGATTGCGGGCCCCAATAATTGACGCGGCCGAGATCGTAGAACTTGCGTTCGAAGCCCGAGCGCAGGAACGCCTTGAGACAGCCCAGCAGATAGCGGCGGCGCTCGCCGGACCCGGCCCATGGATAGGAGAACAGCGCCTTGTTCATGTAGAAGCGCCGGTAATTGTGCATGACGCGGTCGAGCAGTTCGGAGCGCTCCATCGCGTCGGGCTTCATGATCGGCGTGACGAAATTGTACTTCTCGTAGTCGAAGATCTCGACCTTGTCGCCGAGCTCGCGGAACAGGTCGGAGAACGGCCAGGGCGTATACATGGCCCAGTTGGCGAGATCCGGCTTCCAGTCGCGCGCCATCCGGTAGGTTTCCTCCAGCGTCTCGCGCGTCTCGTTCTCGAGGCCGACGATGAACTGCGCTTCGACGACGATGCCGGCGTCGCGCAGCAGCTGGATCGCCTTCTTGTTCTGCGCGACGGTGGTCTCCTTGTTGAAGCGGTCGAGCTTGAGCTGAGCAGCGGCCTCGGTGCCGAGCGAGACGTGGATCAGGCCGGCCTTGCGGTAGAGCGCCAGCAGCGCCTCGTCGCGCAGGATGTCGGTGACGCGGGTGTTGATGCCCCAGAGGATGCCGAGGTCGCGGCGGATCAGCTCCTCGCAGAAGGCGACGAACTTCTTCTTGTTGATGGTCGGCTCTTCGTCGGCAAGGATGAAGAAGCCGACGTCATGGTCGCGGATCAGCGTCTCGATCTCGTCGACCACCTTCTTCGGGTCGCGGATGCGATAGTCGCGCCAGAACTTCCATTGCGAGCAGAAGCTGCAGGTGAACGGGCAGCCGCGCGCCATGTTGGGAATGGCGACGCGCTTGTTCATAGGGATGTAGATGTACTTGCTCCACTCCAGCACGCTCCAGTCCGGCGAGATGGCATCGAGATCCTTGACCGTCGGTGCCGCCGGCGTCGCCACCACCTTGTCGTCCTCGCGGAAGGCGATGCCCTTGACGCCGTGCCGCGCGGCGAGCCAGTCGCCGCCTTGCAGCGCCCGCAGCAGATTGACGATGATCTCCTCGCCCTCGCCGCGCACGATGGCATCGATGAAGGGCGCCTCGGTCAGCACCTGCTGGTACATGAAGGTGGCGTGGATGCCGCCGAGGATGGTCAGCGCGTCGGGGTGGATTTCCTTGGCCAGTTGCAACAGCCGCTCGGCCTTGTAGATCGACGGCGTGATCGCGGTGGAGCCGACCACGTCGGGCTTCTCGTCGATCAGGATCTGGCGGACCTGGTCATCGGAGAGGTTGTTGGTCATGGCGTCGATGAAACGGATGTCGTCGAAGCCGGCCTTGCGCAGCGCGCCGGAGATATAGGCGGCCCAGGCGGGAGGCCAGTTGCCGGCGATCTCGGCGCCGCCGGAATGATAATTCGGGTGCAACAGCAGAATACGCATCAAGGCCTCCCCGGATTTTGTCATGACAACTTGACATCAATCTGGGTTGACGGATTTGATCTCGATCAAATCGTCAGGCCGTCAGACGCTTGCGAGGAACGCTTGCGGGCGCCTTACCGGGACACCACACCTCGTCCTATTTGGTCAGCAGTGCGAACGCGCCATTCCAGTTCTCCGGCGGCGGATCGAGCTGGAAGTCCTTGATGCGCGCTTCGTAGAGATTGAACAATTTTTCCAGCGCATCGGCATCCTCGCTCTTGCGGCCGCGTGCGATGGCGTCGAGCGCGCCCTGCCAGTCGCGGCTGCGGTAGCGGTCGAGCATCTCGATGGTGACGTTGCGCAGGCGCTGGAACGCGGCCGAATGCAGCACGTCCTGGCGGCCGGCGATGGCGTAGATCACCTCGGGCTCGGTCTTGCCCTTCACCATGATGAAGTCGAGTTCGAGGATCGCGAACCTGTCCTTGGCGGCAAGCGCGGTCTTCGAGCCCACGATGATCGGGAAGCCGTATTCCTTCGACTGGCCTTCCAGGCGCGAGGCAAGGTTCACGCTGTCGCCGAGCACCGAATAGTTCTTCTTCAGGTCGGAGCCCATGTTGCCGACGACGCCGATGCCGGTGTTGAGGCCGATGCCGACATTGAGCGGGATGTAGACATGGCCGCCATGGGCGGCCTCCTCCTCGCGCGCCTTGTTGACCGCGTCGATCTTCTCCAGCATCCGGATCGCCGCCTCGCAGGCGTTGATCTGGTGGTCGGGGTCGTCGAGCGGGGCGTTCCAGAACGCCATGATGGCGTCGCCCATGTATTTGTCGATGTAGCCCTTCTGGTCGATGATGACGTCGGTCAGCGGCGTCAGGAAGCGGTTCATCAGCGCGATCAGCCCTTGCGGGTCGTGCTTGTAGGTCTCCGAGATCGTGGTGAAGCCGCGCACGTCGGAGAACATGATGGTCATCTCGCGCTCCTCGCCGCCGAGCACGAGCTTCTCCGGCGACTGCGCCAGTTGCTCGACCAGCACCGGCGACATGTATTGCGCGAACATGCCGCGGATCTGCACGCGCTGGCGCTGCTCGCGCACGAAGCTCGCGAAGATGAAGGTGACGTAGATCGCCGTGGTCGAGAACAGCGGATAGGTGAAGTCGATCAGATAGCGGTACTGCGCGTAGAAGAACCAGGAGACGCCGATCAGGACCGCGGCAAAGCCGGCGCCCGCCAGCACCAGCTTCACCGGACCGAGATTCGGCGTGAAGATGATGACGAGCAGTCCGATGACGATGGCCGCGAGCAGTTCGACGCCGAGCGCGTAGTTGGGCTGCGAGATCACCGCGCCGCTCAGCACGCTTTCCAGCACCTGCGCGTGGATCTCGACGCCGGGCATGGCCCGCGACACCGGCGTGGTCTTGATGTCGTTCAGCCCGACCGCGGAGGTGCCGACCAGCACCAGCTTGCCGGCGATCCGGCCCGGCGGCACGGTGTTGTCGAGCACGTCGGCGGCGGAGACGTAGATCGAGGGATCCTGCGGCGCATAGTGCACCCAGAGCTGGCCGTTCCTGTCGGTCGGGATTTCCACGCCCTTGAGCCGGACGGCGCGGATGCCGGTCTTGTCGGTGCGCACCAGCAGGGTCGGCGTGCCGGTCGCGACCCGCAGAATCTCGAGGCTGAGCGAGGGCATGATGTTGCCCTGGGCGCGCATCACCATCGGCACGCGGCGGATCAGGCCGTCGCGCTCGGTCCTGATGGTGAACAGGCCGCGGCCGGCCGCGACCTTCTCGATCGCAGGCACGTTGCGCAGCAGGCCAGGGAATTCGAACAGGAAGCGCTCCGCGCCCTCCTCGCCGACCGTGGCGACACCGGTGAAGGGCAGCGTCTTGTCGATCTCGGCGGAAATCGCGCGCTGCCCGGTCTCGCCGAGGATGACGCGCGAGCGCTTGATCGCCTCGGCCAGGATCTGGTCGTTGCTCGGCAGCTCGCGCAGCTTGGCGCGCGTGGCGTCGTCGAGATAGCGCATCTGGCCGGCGACGAGGTCCGGGTTGAGCCGGTCGGCCTCCGAGAACACCACGTCGAAGCCGATCGCCACCGCGCCGTTGTTGGTGAGGTTCTGGATCATGTCCGCGATCCGCGTCCGCGGCCAGGGCCACTGACCGAGCTTCGCCAGGCTCTTGTCGTCGATGTCGACGATGACGACCGGGCGCGCCGTCTTCTGGCGCGGGTCGATCAGCTGGAACATGTCGAAGGTGCGCAGCCGCAATTCCTGGATCGGCGGCGGATCCCAGAGGCGGATGCCGGCGAACAGCACCAGCAACGCAAGGCACATCAGCCGGGCAAAGCCGAGCCGCCGTGCAAACCACCGCCGCAGGATGTCGAGACGTTTCATGCTAAATTGGTGTCCAACCGTGTGCACATCGTCACTGCACGCCCGCCATACCGTGCTTGGGGACGACTCTCGACTTTCCGGCCGGGACAGGAATGAATTTCGCCGCGATCGTCATTAGCTTCGGCCGACCAACCCACCACCGATCAGTTGATCAGGTTGCTGCCAAAAAGGAAATCGCCAGCGTGAAGATTTGCGACAGAGACGTTCTTGAGCAGGATCGTCTCGTGGTCGTCGAGCTTCAGCAGCGTATCGCCGTTCTGCTCGATCGGATCCAGATCGTTCAAGGAATTGATGCCGCTGAATTGCCGCAGATCGATTTTTTCGATACCGGTCTCGAAATCGCTCACGGTGTGCTGGATGACATCCTGCGACGCCGCCGGCGCGAACACGAACTGGTCTTTGCCGCCGCCGCCGCTCAGCGTGTCGCTGGCTTCGGTCGCAAAGATCACGTCTTTACCGCTGGTACCTTGCAGCGTGATCCCCTGGCTGGTGTCACCGGCCTCGTTGAAGATGAAGTTGACGGTGTCGAACAGGCCCGTTGTCGTGTCGGTGACGGTCAGCGTGACCATGTCCTGATCCGGCGGTGAGGCTTCCGGATCGGCGCTGCCAGCAGTCGGATGGTAAACAATGCCGGTTTCGAATCCCACGTTGATTTGGTCGAGCGAGCCCGAAGCTGGATCGAAATAGGCCTCGCTCAGGCCCGGATGCGCGGTCGAGACGTTGACGATGAAATTGTCGCCAGGCATCGCATCGGCGTCGACGACCGCAAGACCGTGGACGATGTCGGAGCTGTTCTCGATGATATGCTCGACGTAGAGGTGCTCGGTGTCGATAACCGGACCGGTATCGTCGTCTGCGCCGATCAGGTCCACCGTCAGCGTCGCCGTGCCGGACGCGCCATGGGCGTCGGTGGTCTGGACCGTGAAGGTGTCCGTAAAGGCCCCTTCCGAAAGCGCGTTGATCGCAGCCGCGTTCGGAACGTAGGTGTAGCTGCCGTCGGCATTGACCGTGAGCGTGCCGTAATGGCCCGTCGCCGTCCCATGACTGTCGGCGTTCAACACGGCATAGGTCAGTGTATCCCCGGTGTCGGCATCGGTCCCGGTCAGATACCCCGTGAGATTGCCGAAGGTATCGGCGGCGGCCGTATCCGTGAGCGTCCCGATATTGAGCGCGGACAGGGTCGGCGCATCGTTGGCCCCGGTCAGATCGACGGTGTAGCTCGCCGTGGTCGAGGCACCATGCACATCCGTGACCTGGACCGTGAAATGGTCAGAATAGGATCCTTGCGGCAGCGCGTTGATCGCAGCCGCATCCGGAACATAGGTATAGCTGCCATCGGCGTTGACCGTCAGGGAGCCATACAGGCCTGCCGTTGTCCCGTGACTGTCCGCGTTCAGGACGGCATAGGTCAGCGTGGCGGTCTCGCCCGTATCGGCGTCCGTCCCGACCAGGGTCCCGGTGATATTCGAGAAGCTGTCGGCCGCCGCGGTATCCACCAGCGGGCCGGTGGTCACTGCGGACATCGTCGGTGCATCATTGGCTCCGGTGACGTGCACCGTGAGCGTCGCCGTTCCACTCGCGCCGTGCACGTCGGTGGTCTGCACAGTGAATGTGTCGACAAAACTGCCCGCAGGCAGCGCGTTGATCGCTGCCGCGTCGGGCACGTAGCTGTAGCTGCCGTCGGTGCCGACCGTGAGCGTGCCATAGTGACCCGCGACCTGGCCATGAGTGTCGGCACCGGCCACCGCGTAGACCAGCGTCGCGGTTTCGCCGCTATCGACATCGGCCCCCGACAGCTGGCCCGTGAGATTGGCGAAGGTGTCGGTCGCAATGGTGTCCGTGAGCGTGCCCGCATCGACGGCCGACAGCGTCGGCTTGTCGTTGACCCCGACGATGGTAACGGTGACGTCCTGCGTCACCGATGCATTGTGATTGTCGGTGAAGGTGACGGTGTAGACCTCGGTGATGGTCTGGCCTTCGCCCAGCGATTGCAGAACCGAATTGCTGTTGGCGAGGCTGAAGTGCCAGCCCAGCGTCGCGCCATTGTCGGTGTCGGTCGCGAGCTCGGCCACGGCCGGGTCGATCGTGAAGGCCCCGAGTTGCGTGCCGTCGCTGAAACCAGCCGGATGCGCGGACGAGGTCGACGACTTGAACGCTGCCGTCGCCGTATGCGTGTCGATCAGGTCGAGATCCTCAATCGCAAGCGTCCCCGCCACCGTCAGGGTCAGGCTGTCGTCCTCGGTCGCCGTGCCCTTTGCCGCGGCGGCACTGCTGACAATGGTCGGCGCATCGTTGGCGCCGTTGATCGTCACCGTAACGTCCTGCGTCACCGTCGCATTGTGGTTGTCCTTGAAGGTGACGGTGTAGACCTGTGTGAGGGTCTGGCCCACCGCCAGCGACTGCAGCGTCGGGTCGGTGTCAGCGAGCGTGAAGTGCCAGCCCAGCGTGGCAGCGTTATCGGTGTCACTGCTCGACTCCGTCACCGTCGGATCGATCGTGAAGGTGCCGATGTGGGTGCTGCCCTCGGTGAACCCCGGCAGGTGCGCCGACGAGGCCGAGGACTTGAACCCGGCCGTCGCGGTGTGCGTGTCGATCAGGTCCAGATCCTGGATCACCAGCGTACCGCCGGTCGTCAGCGTCAGCGTCGTCGAGTCTTCCGTCACCGCGCCCCGCGCCGCCGCAGGCTTGCTGATGACGACCGGCGCGTCGTTGGCACCATTGATCGTCACCGAGACGTCCTGCGTCACCGTGGCGTTGTGGTTGTCCTTGAAGGTGACGGTGTAGACCTGGGTGATGGTCTGGCCGGCCGCCAGCGACTGCAGCACCGGATCGTTATCGTTCAGGCTGAAGTGCCAGCCCAGCGTCGCGCCGTTGTCGGCGTCGCTGTTCGACTCCGTCACCGTCGGGTCGATCGTGAAGCTGCCGATATTCGTCGTGCCGTCCGTGAACCCGGGCAGATGCGCCGATGAGGCCGACGACTTGAAGGCGAAGCTCGCCGTATGGGTGTCGATCAGGTCGAGGTCCTGGATCGCTAGCGTGCCGCCCGTTGTGAGCGTCGGCGTGGCCGCATCCTCCGTCACCCCGCCAGAAGCTGCCGCCGCGCTGCTGGTGATCGTCGGCGCATCGTTGGTGCCGGTGATGGTGACCGTGACGTCCTGCGTCACCGTGGCGTTGTGGTTGTCCTTGAAGGTGACGGTGTAGACC
>CAYREH010000041.1:12898-57862 GCA_964423245.1 uncultured Bradyrhizobium sp.
CGGTGTAGACCTGGGTGATGGTCTGGCCGGCCGCCAGCGACTGCAGCACCGGATCATTGTCGGCGAGCGCGAAGTGCCAGCCCAGCGTCGCGCCGTTGTTGGTGTCGCTGTTCGACTCCGTCACCGTCGGGTCGATCGTGAAGGTGCCGATGTTCGTCGCGCCCTCGGTGAACCCCGGCAGATGCGCCGATGAGGCCGACGACTTGAACACGGCGCTCGCCGTATGGGTGTCGATCAGGTCAAGATCCTGGATCGCCAGCGTGCCGCCGGTCGTGAGCGTCGGCGTAGCCGCATCTTCCGTCACCGCACCCGCAGCTGCGCCCGCGTCACTGGTGATCGTTGGCGTATCATTCGTGCCGGTGATCGTCACCGTGACGTCCTGGGTCACGGTCCCGCCGTGATGATCGTCGACGGTGACGGTGTAGACCTGCGTGATGGTCTGCCCTTCCGCCAGCGACTGCAGGACCGGATCGCTGTCGTCGAGCGTGAAGCTCCAGCCGAGCGATCCGATCGTGCTCACGCCGGGACTTTCGTTCACGCTGGTGAGCGAAAAGGTTCCGATCTGCGACGTACCGTCGGTAAAGCCCGGCAGATGCGCGGATGATGTCGTCGACTTCAGGACGTAAGTCGCGCTGTGCGTGTCGGTCAGGTCGGGATCGTTGAAGGTGATGGTGCCGGCGGCCACCAGAGACGTCGCGGCGTCCTCGGTCAACTGGCCGGTCGGGGTGGTCGCGGTCACGATGATCGTCGGAACGTCGTTGGTGCCTTCGACGCTGACGTCCGCGCCATTGATCGACAGGGTCACCGGCGTACTGACGACGCCGCCATGCCCGTCGTCGACCTGGATGACGTAGTTCAGGACCAGAACCTCGCCGTCGGCGAGGAAGTCGAACAGGTGATCGGGGACGCTGTAGGTCCAGGTCGCCGCACCGTTGTTGGCGTTGCCGGCGGCCTGCACCACGGTCAGCGGCACCTCGACGGCCGCGATGGCTGCCTTCTGCTCCGCGGTGAGCGTCGCAGTAATGTCGTTGCCGTGCGCATCGAGATATTTGAACGGCTGGGTCGACGAGAGGGCCGCGCTCACGATCGGCCGATCCGTCAGATCGACGTCGGTGAAAATCACGTCCCCGGTGATGGTGTCGACGGCCGTGTTGCCGGTTCCCACCTTCTCGATCACGGTGCCGCCCGCAGTCGAGACGGTCGGCTTGTCGTTCGTGCCCGTGATCGTGATGGTGATCGGGATGAAAGTGGTTTCGTTGTTCGCTTCGAAATTGTTGTCGACGCGGACGATATAGGTCAGCGTCAGCGTCTCCCCGGCGGCCAGGAAGTCGAACATCTTGTCGGGGATCGCGTAGGTCCAGACTGCCGAGCCGTCATTGTCGTTGTTGGGGTCGGCAACGACGTTGATCTTGATCTGGGTGGCAGCGATGTCCTGCTTCTGCAGATCCGTCAGCGAGGAGGTGACATCCTGCTGCCCGGCGCTCTTGTAGACGTAGTTCGGCGCGCCGGCGACGTTCACCTTCACCGTCGGCCGGTCACCCTGGTTGAAGTCGAAGAAGGTGATGCGGCCGGAGACCTGGTCCGGCGTGACGTCGCCCGTCGTGTCCACGTGCTCCATCAGCGCGAACGCGGTCTTGATATTGCCGCTGAGATCGAGACTGCGGGCCTCCGGCGGTCCGGGGATGCGGCTTCCGGACGTGGTCTTGTCGCCGGGGGGCGTCGGCTGGCCGCCCTGCTGGTTCAGGTTGACGAAGGTCGGGATCGCGACGTAGCCCGCCGCCGTCTTGATCATGAGACCGTCACTGGTCGGCGTGATCGTGTCGGTGAAGTTCGTCGTCAGCTTCGTGTTGGTGTTGTTGTCGGTGAACTTCAGCGCGAACACATCCGTGATCAGCTTCTGGATCTCGGGCGACATCAGCGCATTGGTGATCGAAACATTGCCGCCGCTGATCTGGATCATCTGGCCGGCCTGGTTCACCGTCGCGATCGGCAGCAGGGTGACCTTGTCGAACAGGATGTAGGAGCCGGTGGTGCCGTTCGGCTCGACCAGCACCTGGAAACTCGCCTGCGGCTGCGGGTCGCCGCCGCCGGCCGGCACGACGAAGTTGATCTGGGTCAGCACCGCCGTGCCGCGGATGCCCATGGTGGCGACCGGCGTATCGATCTTCATGTCGCCGTGCTTGGCGGTCTCGCCGGCAACGAAGGTGATGGTGCCCGCGACCAGGCTGAGCAGCGATGAATTGCTCGACCCGTTGGGGTCGTAGACCATCTCGTTCAGCACCATCCGCGCATTGGAGGACAGGCCGAATACGGTGCCGTCGATGAAGGTGATGCCGAGCGTCGATTCGGCGCCGGTGGAGACCACGTCGCCCTTCTCGACGTTGTCGCCGTTGTTCAGGATGATGGAGACGCCGTTGCGGACCGCCGTCGCGCTGCCGGCGAGCTTGGTGACATGACCGATGACCTGCGCGGCCGCAGCAGCGCCGCCGGCCTGGGCGACCTGCACGTGCCCCGTGAGCGCGTTGACGATCTCACCGGTGAGATGGGCCCCGTCGGGGGAGGCGATCGCCGCGCGCTTGTCGCCCTTGAAATAGTCCTGGACGACGAATTCGCGCCCGTCATGGGACAGCACGAGATCGATGCCGGCGCGTTTGAACTCGCCGTGGAAGATCAGATTGGCATCGGGAACGACGAACGCGCCCTCGGGCACGTGGCCGTGCGCCTTCGCCGTGAAGGACTCGACATGCACATGGGCAGGCGAGCGGGACCCCTGGCCATCCAGAGAGATCGCGGCGTCAAATTTGCCAGCGTAATTCAACCGGGCACCGCAAAAAGGGGTTAAAATTTAAATAAGTAAGCGTCGCTTAAGCTTGTGTTATCATTACCTAGTGCTTAGCGAAACCATCCATTGCTTGTGTGATTTCGCATCACAAGGCGATGAAGGCCGCTTTCAGAAGCCGCCCGCAAGATGCCGCTCAAGTATTCATCGCTATATAGCCAAGTCATAATCGGCCTATCTCCAGAAAACCCCTCGATCCAAAGTACTCCGAAGCAAAACCATTGGAACAGATACTTGTCTCGACTTGCTTTGGCAGGAACCTGCAGCATCCTGCGGCAAGTCCGCAGCAAAATCTGTGACCCAAGTAACAGAACTCCTGAAATAACTGGCTGTTAGCCATAGGCAGGAGAATCGACCCAGCCGCAACCTGTGCCTGCAGATCCTTCCCTTTCGCGGCCGCGAAGGGCGACTTCCACCCCCGATCGCTCAATTTTTAGGGAATCGGGGCAGGCCCGCTTCAGTCTGTCCTGCGGTTTCGGAGCTCGAACCGACTGCATTAAGCAGACCAAAACCGCCCGCCTCCACACTCCCCGAAGAAAGCAACAAAGCCGACGCGACGGGGCCGAGGGGACCCGGCGACGCCGGAAGGGGATGTCAGATGGAGACCGCCGCTCGCTCGCGCGCCTTGCGCGCTGTCCTCGTGCTGTGTGGACTGATCCTGTTCGGATCCGCCGCAGAGCTCCGCGCCGGCACGCTGCTGTCGCCCGGCGCCGGCGTCCTGGTGCGCCGATCGGCCGAGCCGTTCGGCATCTTTGCCTTTGCGATCTCATCCGGCGGCCTGCAGCAGAAATGGCTCGCGCTGAAGGACCGGCTCGACGACGAGATGGTGCAGCTTGCCTTGTGCGACGGCGATCGCGACAATTGCGCCTCGCCCGCCGCCCTGAAACTGCTCGCCATCGTCGACCACGCCCGCGCCCGTGACGGCCGGGCGCGCCTCGGTGAAACCAACCGCGCCATCAACCTCGCCATCAGGGCCGCCGACGACGGCCGCGAGGACGTCTGGAGTTCGCCGCTCGCGACCTTCGAGCGCGGTGCCGGCGATTGCGAGGACTACGCCATCGCCAAGCTCGCCGCGCTGCGCCTTGCAGGCGTCGCCGCCGAGGATCTGCGCATCGTCGTGGTGCGCGACATCAGGGCCGGCGAAGCACATGCCGTTGCCGCCGCGCGGCTCGACGGCCGCTGGCTGATGCTCGACAACCGCCGCATGGCGATGGTGGAAGACGACAATGCCAGGACCTACCAGCCGCTGTTCGTACTCCACGAGGCGGCCGTCATGAAATATGTCGACGAACCGGTCCGGTTCTCGGTGGCGGCCACCGACGCGCACTAGCCGATCCCAATTTGCCGAGCCCAATTTGCCGAGCCCTTGGGATGCCGCACCGGCGGCATGCGGGCTGGCTTTCATCCCACCACAAAGCCGTTTCGCCGCGCCATGCGGAGCGCTACATTGCTTCCGTCATGCCGAGGGGGCGACGGGAATGCGATTGATCGTGCTGACTTTGCTGGCGCTGCTGGTGCCGGCGTCGCCCGGCTTCGCGCAATCGGGGGCATCGGAGCGCGCGATCGCCGACAAGCTGCCGCTGTTCGCCAGGAACAACTGCCAGCAGATCCGCGATCCCGGCAATCAGCTGTTCTGCGGTGATGCCCAGCTGGCCGCGGCCGCCGAGAAGCTGAGCGCGGCCATCGAAGCTCGGCTCGCCCGCCTGCCCGACCGGCTGCCCGCCATCGAGGAGAACGCGGTCTGGATGCGCCAGCGCAATCTCGGCTGCGGCATCATCGGCCAGACCCCGGTACGTCCCGACGACATCGACAGGGTGAAGGCCTGCCTGCTCAAGGTCACCACGGAGCGCGCGGCGATCCTGCGCGATCCCGATTTCGACTGCCTCGCGGCCAACACCGCCGCCGGAGCGCTGATCTGCGCCGACCCCTCGCTGGCGCTCGCAGAGGCCGAGCTGAACGCCAATGTGCTGAGCCTGATCGGCAAGCTGGATCAGACGGCGGCGCGCTTTGCCTTCGCCGAATACGGGCGCTGGACGCGGGAGCGCGATCGCAAATGCAATCTGGTCGGCAAGGAGAACGTACCGCTGCAGGAGCTCGAATCCGCGGAGGATTGCCTCGCCGACCATCTCACGCGGAAGACCGAGCAGATCGCCGCGGCCAAGGGCGATCCGAAGAAGGTGTTCGGCCGCCAGGTCACGGCCCGGCTGCCCGACACCGATGCGGTCGACTTCTGCGCCGCGCGGATTCACGCCGCCAATTCCTGCGGCAATTTCGTGCGGATCAACCGCGTCTACGCGATCGACAGCCAGGTCAACGACCAGGAAGCGCAAGTCACCGGCGAGATCGAGATGGTCGTGCTGGCGCCGTTCACCACCTGCAGCAAGGTCGCCACCAATTGCACGGGCACCTGCTGGGACGTCAACAGCGGCCTTCCGAAGCCTGGAGCCGCCAGCAAGGAACGCTCGGGCGACGCCTTCAACGTCACGCGGCGCCTGAGGATCCAGCGCAATTTCGCCTTCGTGAAGGCCGCCGATGGCTGGCGCTGCCGCGAGGACGAACTGGCGCCGGTGAGTTCCGGCACCGCCAGCGGCGGATCGTAGGAGCCTACCCTCCCCTTTCGAGGAGGGTAGGCCGGACCACAATCAGAACATCAGATTGTCCTTCACCAGGACCCAGCGCCCGCCCTTGACTTGCTGCACCTGCGTGATGGTGTTGGCGAGGTGGTCGGTCTTGGAGAACTTGGTCGGCGGCGAGTTGAAGATGTCGAGGAACTTCTCGCCCGACTCCAGCGAGTCCAGCATCTTCTGGCCGGTCAGCTCCTTGCCGGCCTTCTCGGCGTAGAACGCGAAGGTCATGACCGCGTTGTAGCCGATGATGGCCTGCGTATTGGCGTCGGCATTGAACATCTTCTTGTAGTTGACGAGCCAGTCCTTCACCTTGCCCTTGGCGGTGTCCTCATAGGGGATTTCGAAGCCCGAGGCCGCATAGAGGCCCTCGACCGTCTCCTTGCCGAGCGCCGGCACTTCCAGCACGTTGGTCGGCGTCGCGCCGAGGAAGGTGACGTCCCAGCCGAGCTTCTTGGCCTCGCCCATCGCGCCGATGGTCTCGCGCAGGATGGTGCCGAGCACGACGAGATCGCAGCCGTCCGACTTCATCTTGGCGATCTGCGCGCTGAAGTCCGAGGCGCCGCGCTTGTAGCTGGTCACCGAGGCCGGCTGCACCTTCATCGATCCGAGCTGCTGGGTGAAGCCGTCGAGCACGTTCTTCCCGTATTCGTCGTCCTGATGCATGATGCAGGGCTTCTGGAACTTCTTCCACTCCATCATGTATTTCAGCGCCGCCCGCGTGCTCTCGACATAGGGCAGCAAATTGTTGAACTTGAGCCGTTCCTGCGGCTTGGCCGGGTCGAACTTGAAGGTGAATTCAGCGGCCGTCAGCGGGAACAGCTGGAACACGCCGGCGTCGAACAGGATGTCCTGCGCCGCGAGCACGGTGGGCGAGCCCATCGGCCCCACCATCGCGAAGATCTTGTCGCGCTCGATCAGCTTCTGCGAGGCGAGCACGGCCTTCTTCGGATCGTAGGCGCTGTCCTCGACGATCAGCTTCAGCTTGCGGCCGTTGATGCCGCCGGCCGCGTTGATCTCTTCCGCCGCCATCTTCATGCCGTTGGCCACCGGAACGCCCCAGCCCTTGATCGGACCGGACAGATCCTGATGCGTGCCGATGACGATTTCGGTCGGCGTGACGCCCTCATTGGTAACCTTGGTCTGCGCGGCGGCCGGCAGCGTGGTGAGGACCATCGCACTCACGGCGAGGCCGAACGCACTGAACGATTTCGACATTGACGTCTCCTCTTCTAAAGGCCCGTGTTGGACGAAGGGCGGGGGCCGCCGCTCCTTCGTATGTTCCGTCGTGGGTCACGCCACCGCGCGTTCGCGATACATCGCCTCGATCTCGGCGGCGTAGCGCTTGTTCACGAAGCCGCGCTTCAGCTTCATGGTCGGCGTCAGCTCCTCGTCCTCGGGCGTCAGCTGGCGCTCGATCAGATAGAACCGCTTGATGGTCTCGACCCGGGCGAAGTTGACGTTGACCGCCTCGATCTCGCGCCAGATCAGGTCCTGAATCTCCGTCGCGCGGCACAGGCTCGCATAATTGGTGAAGGGGATGTCGTGGTCCTGGGCGAACTTCTCGACGTTCTCCTGGTCGATCATCACGAGGCAGGTGAGGTAGGGCCGCTTGTCGCCGATCACGACCGCATCCGAGATGTAGGGCGAGAACTTCAGCTGGTTCTCGATCTCGGACGGCGTGATGTTCTTGCCGCCGGAGGTGATGATGATGTCCTTCATCCGGTCGGTGATGCGGACGAAGCCTTCATTGTCGATGGTGCCGACGTCGCCGGTATGCAGCCAGCCGCGCGCATCGATGGTCTCGGCGGTCTTCTCCGGCTGGTTCAAATAGCCCATGAACAGGAAGTCGCCTCTGATCAGGATCTCGCCCTCCGGCGAGAGCATCACCTCGCCCCAGGGCACCGCCGTGCCGACCGAGCCGAGCTTGACGCGCTCCGCCGGCATCATGGTGGCGACGCCGCAATTCTCGGTCTGGCCGTAGACCTCGTGGACGTCGAGGCCGAGCGCGAGATACCAGCGGATCAGGTCCGGGGCGATCGGCGCCGCGCCGGTAAAGGCGATGCGGCAGCGATCGAGCCCGATCATCCGGCGGATGTTGCGGAACGCGGCCCAATAAGCGAGCCGGCTGGCGAGACGCAGCGACAGCGGCGGCGCCCTTCCCTCGATCCGGCAATCGACCATGCGGTAGCCGATGGCGATGGCGCGGCGATAGACCCATTGCTGCAAGCCCGTCGCGTCCTTCAGCGCGATGGTGATGGCCGAATAGAACTTCTCCCAGATGCGGGGCACCGCGAGGAAGACGGTCGGCTGCACCTCGCGCAGATTGTCCGGCACCGTCTCCGGACTTTCGGCGAAGTTCATCACCGCGCCGAGCGCAACCGAGTTGTAGTAGCCGCCGATCCGCTCGGCGACGTGGCAGAGCGGCAGGAAGATCAGCCGCTCGTCGTCGTCGCGCGCCGGCTGGAGGTCGTTGGCATGCCGCATCTGATGGACCACGCTGCGGTTGGCATGCATCGCGCCCTTGGGCGGCCCGGTCGTGCCCGAGGTGTAGACGAGGATGGCGAGATCGCCGGCGCTGCGGCTGTCGATCATCTCCCGCCAGAGCGCCTCGCGGCCGACCATGTGGTTGCGGCCGAGCGCGCGGAACTCGTCGAGCGACATCACCATGTCGTCGATGAAGCCGCTGAGCCCTTCCATGTCGAACACGACGATGCGCTGCAGGCTCGGGCATCGCGCGCGGCAGGCCAGGATCTTGTCGAGCTGTTCCTCGTCCTCGGCAAAGATCACCTTGGTTGCGGAATCGTTGACGAGATACTGGACCTGCGCCGAGGAATCGGTCGGATAGATTCCAGACGAGACGCCGCCGGCGCAGAGGATACCCATGTCGGCATGGACCCATTCCGGCACGGCGTTGGCGATGATGGAGGCGACGTCGCCGGGCATGAAGCCGGACGCGCGCAAGCCGTAGGCGATCTCCTTCGAGATCTCCAGCCATTGCCGCCAGCTCGTCGGCTGCCAGATGCCGAATTTCTTCTCGCGGATCGCCGGCCTGTCGCCGCGCGTCTCCGCAGCCAGCAGGAAGCTCTTCGCGATCGTGTCGGCGACCGTCAGCACCGCCGGTCGGGCCATGTGCATTCCCTCCTCGTCGCTATCGGCCCCCGCTGCCTGCCTTGCCGGCGGTCTTGCGCTGGCGGATGGGCCGTCCGTTCAAGCCAATCGGTCTATCGCCACGTCTTCTTCTTTTTCCAGCGCCGCTCGCCCCGCGCGCCCTGTTCCTTGGCGCCAAGGTAGAACTCCTGGATGTCCTGGGAATGCATCAAGCGGTCGCAGCTGTCGTTCATCACGATCCGGCCGATCTCGAGCACATAGCCGTAATGCGCCGTCTCCAGCGCCACCTTGGCATTCTGCTCGACCAGGAGGATCGACATGCCCTGCTCCTCGTTGACGCGTCGGATGATTGTGAAGATCTCCTTCACCAGCAGCGGCGACAGGCCGAGCGAGGGCTCGTCGAGCAGGAGCAGCGTCGGCCGGTTCATCAGCGCGCGCCCGATCGCCAGCATCTGCTGCTCGCCGCCCGAGAGCTGGCCGGCCGGCTGGTTGATACGCTCCCTCAGGCGCGGGAAATAGCCATAGACGCGCTCGAGGTCCTGCGCGACGGCGTCGCGGTCCTTGCGCGGATAGGCTCCCATCATCAGGTTCTCGCGCACCGACAGGAACGGGAACACCTCGCGTCCCTCCGGCACGTGGCTGAGGCCGAGCCGCACGATCCTGTCGGCCTCCATGCGCTGGATCGGCTTGCCCATGAACTCGATCGTGCCCTTCTGCGGATCGAGGATGCCGGAGATCGTCTTCAGCACCGTGGTCTTGCCGGCGCCGTTGGCCCCCAGCAGCGTGACGATGCGGCCGCGCGGAACCTCGAGCGAGATGCCGCGGATCGCCATGATCGGTCCGTAATAGCTCTCGATGTTGGAGAGCTTGAGGATGATGTCCGGGGTCACCGCGGCGTCCATGCGTCAGGCTCCGAGATAGGCGGCGACGACGTCGGGATGCTGCTGCACCTCGGCCGGCGATCCCATCGCCAGCACGCGGCCGTAGTTGAGCGCGATGACGCGATCGGAGACGCGGTTGACCAGCGACATGTCGTGCTCGACCATCAGCACGGTGACGCCGAGTTCGGTCTTCATGTCGCGGATCCAGAACGACATGTCGTCGGTCTCCTCGACGTTGAGGCCCGAGGACGGCTCGTCCAGCAGGATCAATTTCGGCTCCGTGCAGAGCGCCCGCGCCAGCTCGATCACCTTGCGGACGCCATAGGGCAACCCCGAGATCAGCTTGTCGCGATAAGCCTCGAGATCGAGGAATTCGATCACCTGCTCGACGCGGCGGCGGTGCAGCTTCTCGTTGGCGCGCACGCTCGGGAGGAACAGCAGCTCCTGCCACAGCTGCGTGGTGGAATGACGGTGGCGCCCGACCAGCAGGTTCGACAGCACGGTCGCGTTCTCGAACAGCTCGATGTTCTGGAAGGTGCGGGCGATGCCGAGCTTCGCGATGTCGTAGGGCGGCTGCTCGGTGATGTCCTGGTCCTCGAAGAAGATGCGGCCCGAGCTCGGCCGGTAGATCCGCGAGATCAGGTTGAAGATCGAGCTCTTGCCGGCGCCGTTCGGCCCGATGATGGACAGAATCTCGCCCTTCTCGACGGCGAACGACACCGCATCGACGGCCTTGAGGCCGCCGAAATGCAGCGACAGGTTCTCGGCGCGGAAATAGCTCATCGGTTGCGCTCCGACTTCACGTAGATCTTCTGGCGCTTGAAGGTGGCGCGCTTGTAGAGCGGGAACAGCTGGAAGAAGAGCTTGATCTTGAGCCAGCGGCCGTAGAGGCCGAGCGGCTCGAACAGCACGAACAGCACGATGATGATGCCGTAGATCGCGCCCTTCAGCCCGTTGAGCGAGGCGAAGGCCGCGACCTTGGACTGGATATTGGCGGCAGTCGCCGCCCCCGCGCCGAACGCCGCCGCGATGCCGGCAATGATGCCCGGCATGTCGTCCTTCAGATAGGTCAGGAACGGGTCGATCATGACGATGAAGATCGCACCCAGCACGGCGCCGTGCAGCGAGAAGGTGCCGCCGATCAGGATCACGATGATGAACTCGATCGAGAGCTGGAGCGTGAACATCTCCGGCGAGATGAAGGACAGCTTGTGCGCGAACAGCACGCCGGCAAGCCCGGTGATCGCCGCCGAGATCGCAAAGGACTTCACCTTGTAGAAGGCGACGTTGATGCCCATGCTGCGTGCCGCCGTCTCGGAGTCGCGGATCGCCACGAAGGCGCGCCCGGTCGGCGAGCGCAACAGGTTGAGCGTGCCGACGATGGTCAGCACGAGTACGGCAAGGCAGAGGAAATAGAAGGTCGGGCTGTCGCGCGGCACCGCGACGCCGAGCAGCGACAAGGTCTTGACCCGCATGCCCTCATTGCCGTTGGTGACGCTTTCCCAGCGCGCCAGGATCTCCTCGACGATGAAGGCGAAGGAGATCGTGGCGATGACGAGATAGATGCCCTGCAGGCGCAGCGCCGGGAAGCCGACCAGCGCGCCGATGCAACCGGTCAGCAGGCCCGCGGCGAGGAAATAGACCGGGAACGGCACGTTGTATTTCTGTAAGTAGGCGGCCGTGTAGGCGCCGATGGCGAGGAAGGCGGCGTGCCCGAGCGAGGCCTGCCCGGTGAAGCCGGTCAGGATCATCAGCGCCACGCCGACGGTGGCGTAGATGCAGACGAAGACGAGCTGGCTCATCAGATAGCTGGACAGCACGAAGGGCGCGATCAGCAGCAGCGCGAGCAGGACGCCATAGGAGACGATGTAGCCGGAATGCGGGAACAGCCGGATGTCGTCCTCGTAGTCGGTCTTGAACAGGAAGCGCATGGCGTTCAGACCTTCTTGCGGACGTGAAGGCCGAACAGGCCTTCGGGCTTGAGGAGCAGCACGGCGAGCAGGACGAGATAGGGCGCGACGTCCTTCCAGCCCTCCGGCAGGTAGAAGCCGGCCATGCTCTCGATCACGCCGATCAGGACGCCGCCGACGACCGCGCCGGGAATCGAGCCGAAGCCGCCGAGCACGGCGGCGGGAAACGCCTTGAGCCCGAGCACGAGTCCGACATTGGAATGGATGAAGGTGATCGGCGCCAGCAGCACGCCGGCGCAGGTGGCGACGGCGGCGCTGATCGCCCAGACCACCGAGACCACACGCTTGACCGGGATGCCCATGTAATAGGCCGCCAGCATGTTCTCGGAACTCGCACGCATCGCCGTGCCGAGCGTGGTCTTGTTGAAGAACAGCCACAGCAGCGTGCAGAGGATGATCGTGGCGGCGATCACCGACAGCTTGTCATAGGCGAGCACCAGCGAGCCGACGCGCAGCACACCCTGGCTGAACGGCGTGTCGATCTTGAAATCGTCGGTGCCCCAGACCATGCCGGCGACCGAGCGCAGGAAGTAGCCGAGCCCGATCGTGGCCATGATGATGGAGAATTGCGGGTAGCCGAGGATCGGCCGCACCACCACGCGCTCCGCCAGCATGCCGAACATCGCCATGGCGGCCACCGCACCGGCAAAGCCGATCCAGTAATTCAGGCCCATCATGCCGATGAAGGTGAACGCGAAGAAGCCACCCAGCATCATCAGATCGCCCTGGGCGAAATTGACGACCTCGGTGGCCTTGTAGACGAGCACGAAGCCGAGCGCGATCAGGCCGTAGACGCAGCCGAGCGCAACACCGCTGACAAGCTGCTGAACGAAATCCAGCATCGCCGCGCATCCTCCCGATGCCGCCGGCGGTTCTTCGTGACCGCTCCGCGCATCTTGTGTCCAGTCGCTACGCAGTCGTTTCGCCGCGTTAGCGTCATTTGTCCCGGCGTCAATTCAGCCTGAACCGTCAGGCGCTGTCAACAAACGGTGACCGGCCGATCGCCCGGCCTTTGGTCCAATTGCGGGGTTCGAATTTGTGATCCTGCGATTCACGGTGCCGAAACGACTTCGGGCGATGGTCGCGAGCGATGCAAAACCGGACGGTGTGGCCATCATGAAGCCGGACAAGTCGGCGCTCGAACTGCGAGGGTTAACGAAGCGTTTTGACCGTTTGGCGGTCGACGGCCTCGATCTGACGATTCATGCCGGCGAGTTCTACGCCTTGGTCGGTCCCAACGGCGCCGGCAAGACCACCACCTTGCGCATGGTGGCGGGCCTGTTGCGCCCCGATGCCGGTGCGGTCTCGATCTTCGGCATCGACGCGCTCAAGGACCCGGTCGCGGCCAAGCAGGTGATGGCCTGGGTCTCCGACGAGCCGATGATCTACGACAAGCTCACGCCGCTCGAATATCTCGAATTCGTCGCCGGCCTCTGGGGCATGCCGCCCACGGTCTCGGAACCGGTCGCACAGGAACTTCTCTCGTCGCTCGGACTGGAGCCGCATCGCCACGAACGCTGCGAAGGGTTCTCCAAGGGAATGCGCCAGAAGGTCGCGCTGGCCGGCGCGCTGGTGCACCAGCCGCGCCTCATCATTCTCGACGAGCCGCTGACCGGGCTCGACGCCGTCTCGGCACGCCACGTGAAGGGACTGCTGGGCGAGCGCGTCCGCGCCGGCTGCACCGTCATCATGACCACCCATATCCTCGAAGTCGCCGAACGCATGGCCGACCGCATCGGCGTCATTGCCTCGGGCCGACTGGTCGCCGAGGGCACGCTGACCGAATTGCGCCAGCAGAACGGCCATGCGGAGACCAGCCTCGAAGATCTGTTCATCGCACTGGTGACGCTCCAGGACGCCGCATGACCTCGACGACCGCGCTGTCCTGGTTCGCCCGGCACGAGATCCGCCTCGCCTGGCGCGAATGGCTCGCGATGATGACCGGCGACCGCCGCAAGCGGACGCGCGCGGCGGTCATCGGCCTGATCCTGTTCGCCGCTCTTCTGCATCTGCCGGCATGGGCGGTGATCGGCCGTTTCGCAGGTCTGCAGCTCCCGCTCGACAAATCCTCGCTGATCGTGATCTCCGCGACGATCTTCCTCGCCTGGACCCTGATGCTGTCGCAGGCGATCGAGTCTGTGACGCGGGTGTTCTACGCCCGCGCCGACCTCGATCTCATCATGTCATCGCCGGCGAAACTGACCAATTTGTTCTCGGTGCGCATTGCCGCAATCGCCCTCACCGTCACGGTGCTGGCGCTGCTGTTCTCGACGCCCTTCATCGACGTTCTGGTGATCGGCGGCGGCCCGCGCTGGCTGGCGGCGTTCGGCGTGGTCGTCGCGATGGGCCTGTCGGCCGCAGCGATCGCCATCGCGATCACCATCCTGCTGTTCCGGCTGATCGGCCCGGCGCGGACACGCTTCGCGGCCCAGATCCTCGCCGCCATCATCGGCGCGGGCTTCGTGATAGCGCTTCAGGTCGCCGCGATCGTCTCGTACGGCACGCTGTCGCGCTTCACCATCCTGACCTCCGGCAGCATCGCCGCCTATGCGCCCGAAGCCGACAGCATGTGGTGGCAGCCGGCGCGGGCCGCGATGGGTGACGGCGAAGCGCTCATGCTGCTGTTGGCGATTGCGCTCGTCCTGCTCGGCAGCGTGATGGCGATTTTCTCGGGCCGCTTTGCCGACACCGCGATCGATGCGGCCGCCGCCGGCAGCGCCAAGGGCAAGCGCGCCAGACAGCGCCCGTTCCGCGGCGGATCGCGACAGCGGGCGTTGCGGCGCAAGGAATTCACGCTGCTCTGGCGCGATCCCTGGCTGATCTCGCAGACCCTGATGCAGCTGCTCTATCTGGTGCCGCCGGCGCTCCTGCTGTGGCGCAGCTTTGCCGACAGTTCGGCCGCCCTGACCCTGATCACGCCGGTGATCGTGATGGCCGCGGGCCAGCTGGCCGGCGGGCTCGCCTGGCTGACGATTTCCGGCGAAGACGCGCCCGACCTCGTCGCGACCGCGCCGCTGATGGCGGTCAGTATCACCCGTGCCAAGATCGAGGTCGTGCTGATTGCCATCGGCGTCATCTTCGCGCCGCTGGTCGCGGCCCTCGCCCTTGCCTCTCCGGCCCAGGCCGCGATCAGCGCCGCGGCGGTGCTCGTCAGCGCGGCCTCGGCCACGGCAATCCAGCTCTGGTTCCGCGTGCAGGCCCGGCGCAGCCAGTTCCGCCGCCGCCAGACCTCTTCGCGGCTCGCGACCTTTGCGGAAGCCTTTTCCTCGATCGGCTGGGCCGCGAGCGCCGCGCTGCTGCTCGTGCTTCCGGTCGCCGGCCTCGTGAGCGGCCTGATCACGGCCGGGCTCATCGCCCTCGCCTGGCGGTTCAGCCCGCAGCGCGCGTGAGGCGCCGCGCCGTTTCCATCCCGGCGCTGTGCGAGTTGGCCTGGGTACTCGCGCGAGGCGACAGGACATCGGCTGCCGGCATCGCGGGCGCCATCCGGAGAATCAGCAATGCTTCCAATGTGGCCGTCAACCGGCCCGTCGCCGAGGCAGGCCTGGCGCTTCCGGACGGCGGAGGCGATTTCGCAGATGGTGTCATTGCCCACGAAGGCAGCTGGCTTGGCGCCGAAACGTTCTTGTCCTTCGACAAGAAGGCGGTGAAACTGATCCGGACAGGCGGCGGATTGGCGCGGGCTCCCTGAACTCGGCAGTGCTGACCTCACGGCAATTCGACGATACAGTGACGGGATCGTCGACCGAAGGACGGACGGTCTTGTGATGTCTCGATTGCTGATGACGGCTTTCGCTCTTCTTGGCTGGTTTGCCGCGCCCGCGCTCGCCCAGCAGCCCCAGCGGAGCGAATGCCTGGCGATGGCGAATGCGGCGCCCCGGGCGACGCCGGTCGCGTTCCGGCAGGCGGCGGCCGCGGCCGAGGTGGCGATCACCTATGCCGGCCACTCCACCTATTTCATCGACACGCCCGGCGGGCTTCGGATCGCAACCGACTATAGCGGCGCCTATCAGGTGGGGCGGCTGCCCGATGTCGTCACCATGAACCGGGCCCACAGCACGCATTACTCGCTGTATCCGGACAAGCGCATTCCGCACGTGTTCCATGGCTGGAGCGACGACGGCAAGCCGGCCATCGTCTCGGAGCGGATCGGCGACGCCTTCATCCGCAACGTGACGACGGACATCCGCCGCTATTTCGGCGACGATACCGGCACCAACATGATCCGCGACGGCAATTCGATCTTCATCTTCGAAGTCGCGGGCCTGTGTATTGGCCATCTCGGCCATCTCCACCACAAGCTGGACGAGAGCCATTTCGCGCAGATCGGGCGCCTCGACATCGTGATGGTGCCGATCGACGGCACCTATACGATGTCGCTCGACGGCGTGTCGGAGATCACCAAGCGGCTGCGCGCCTCGGTGGTGCTGCCGATGCATCGCTTTGCCACCCCGCTCGACGAGTTCATGCGCCTGATCGGCCAGCAATTCGAGATCGACCGGCGCAGCGAGCGGTCCTTCCGGATCTCGCGCGATGCGCTGCCTTCCACGCCGACCGTGATCATCCTCGACGGGGTCTGAGGCGTTGCACCCGTTGCGAAACGAAAAGAGGGAGCGGATGTGATCCGCCCCCTCTTTCGCCGTGCCGCTGGGAAGCGTCCGGAAAAAACTAGTTGGCACCCATCAGCGTCGCGGGGCGACGCTCGCCCGCAGACGAAATGACCCGCTTGAGCTTGTTGACCACGCGGACCAGGAGCCCGATCATCGCCGGATTGGTCTTGCGGCAGAAGGCGATCTTCTTGACGTGGCCCTCGACGTGCCATTTGGCATGCGCGCCGTCGCGGAAGAACACAACGTCGCCGGCACCATAGCGCTTCGGCGGGAGTCCTTCGCTCTCCAGCACGATCGATCCTTCGAGGATCATGATGGTCTCGTCGAAATCGTAGTACCAGTTGAAGCGGCCCTCGGTGCAGGACCAGATGATCGTCGACGCGGTGCCGTCTGCGCTGGTCGACAGGATGCGCGACCGCGACACCGGATTGCCCTCGATGACCCAGCTCGGCTCGATCGGCCGCAGCTCGAGATCCACATTGCAATCGCTGACTTCAATCATTGCGCGTGACATTGGCACCCCCGAAATGAATTTGATCTCCCGGGTCTGGGCCCGGATTGTTTTCAAAGCCGGACGGACGCTAAGTGCTCGGCGTTTAAATCTTCCTTACACGGGTTCCGCAAATCATCCTGGAGTTGTGTGGCGGCGTGGTTAATGCCGGATTCGCTTTTGAATTCGGGCACATGAGCCTGCCCGTACGGGGGTGCGACAAAATGCGCAGATCGCCACGACCCGGTCCTTCCGGAACCGGGCCGCGCGAGACATGTGCCGGGCATCTCAGCGCGGACGCGCGGGATGCACATCACCTTCCTGGCGGGACAGGAGAGGCTACTTCGCCCATTCGCCCTTGCGGAAGACCGGCACCTTGCTGCCGTCGGCGAGAATGCCGTCGATGTCGGTCTCGGCCGAGCCGATCATCCAGTCGATGTGGATCAGGCTCTGGTTGCCGCCCTGTGCCGCGATCTGCTGCGGTGTGAGCTGGGCGCCGTTGACGAAGCACTTCGAGTAGCACTGGCCGAGCGCAATGTGCGAGGCGGCGTTCTCGTCGAACAGCGTGTTGTAGAACAGGAGCCCGCTCTGCGAGATCGGCGAGGAATGCGGGACCAGGGCGACCTCGCCGAGCCGCCGCGCGCCCTCGTCGGTGTCCAGCACCTTGTTCAGCACCTCGGCGCCGCGCGAGGCCTTGGCATCGACGATCCTGCCGTCCTCGAAGCGGACGGCGATGTTGTCGATCAGGGTGCCCTGATAGGAGAGCGGCTTCGAGCTCACGACATGGCCGTAGACCCGGCGGCAATGCGGCGTGGTGAAGACCTCCTCGGTCGGGATGTTGGCATTGCAGCTGATGCCGTTCTTGGACACCGAGGCGCCGCCTTCCCATTCATGACCATCGGCGAGCCCGATGGTGAGATCGGTGCCGGGACCGGTGTAGTGCAGCGCGCGGAATCGCTTGCCATTGAGCCAGTTGGTACGCTCGCGCAGCACGGCATTGTGGCTCGCCCAATTGTCGATCGCATCCAGGCGGTCGACGCGCGAGGCGGCGAAGATCGCATCGGCGAGCTTGCCGACCGCAATCTCTTCCGGCTCGCCGGGAAACACCTGCTTCGCCCAGGCCGGGGTCGGATAGGCGATGATGTTCCAGTTGGTGTCGAAATTGACGATCTTCTCCAGCGCCGGTTGATAGGCCATCGAATTGGCCTTGGAGGCACGCGCGACCTTGGACGGATCCTCTCCCGACAGCAGCATCGGATTGTCGCCGACGATGGCGAGCCGCGCGGTGTTGTCGGAAAACGCCTTGGCCATGCCCTCATAGAGCCAGCCCGCCGCGCGATCGAAGCTGGTGTCGTGGCCGTAGCGATAGCGGGCCAGCGTCATTTCCTCGTCGGAGAGGATCGGCGTCACGATGCCCGCGCCCGCCTTGTAGGCATGCACCGCGATCCGGCGCACCAGCGGCAGCGCGATCGCGGGTGCCGTCAGCAGCAGATCCTGTCCCGGCCGCAAGCCCAGCCCTACTTTCACCGCCACCTCGGCCAACCGGTCGAGCTTGACGGGATCGATGGGAGCGGAGGTGTTGCGTTGATCGGTCATGCCGGGCCCTCTGTCGAAGTCACGCGTTCAATCTAAGCCTAGCATCGCGAGAGACAAGTGCGCGAGGTCTTGCAGGCTGGCCAAGATACGGAGATTCACGCATTTGGTTTTCAACGCGTTGCCGATTCCAGTACCCGGTCGACCATGGCAGGCGCAAGACCGAGGTAATTTTTCGGTGAAGTGAGAGCCTCGATTGTGACACGATCGATCCGGGTGGCAACGCGGGGATCGGCGGACAGCGCATCGGCGAGGCTGATGCCCTTCTCGCTCGCGAGCCGGCACGCATCGTAGACGACGTCGTGCGCCTCCTGCCGGCCGATCTGGGGGGCCAGCCCCATCATCACCGCTTCGGCCACGATCAGGCCGCGGCTGATGGCGAGGTTGTCGCTCATCTTCGTCTCGTCGACGATCAGGCCGCCGAGCGCGAATTTGGCCTGATGCAGCGCGCCCGCGGTCAGGACGAAGCTCTCGGGAATCGCCATCCATTCGGCGTGCCAGGGCCCGGTGGCGCGCTCGAAATCCTGCACCATGGCATCCAGCATCAGGCCGGCGTGCTGGCGCACCGCCTTGCTGGCCGCGAGCATGAGCTCCGAGGAGATCGGGTTGCGCTTCTGCGGCATCGTCGAGGAGGCGCCGCGACCCTTGACGAAGGGCTCGTAGAGCTCGGCGAATTCGGTCGAGGCCATGATCATGATGTCGAGCGCGATCTTGCCGAGCGAGCCGGTGACGAGCGCCAGGAAGTTGACGGCCTCCGCAAGGCCGTCGCGCGCGACGTGCCAGGTCGAGGCGGGAACACCGAGCTTCAGCTCGGCGCAGAAGGCCTCCTGGACCTCGAGGCCCTTGTCGCCGAGCGAGGCCAGCGTGCCGGCCGCGCCGGCGAACTGGCCGACCAGAAGGCGCGGCTTCAATTGCGCCAGCCGTTCGGCGTGGCGGTCGAACATCGCGAGCCAGATCGCGGTCTTGTAGCCGAAGGTCACCGGCAGGGCCTGCTGAAGGTGGGTGCGGCCCGCCATCGGCGTATCGCGATGGCGCCGCGACAGGTCGGCGAGGATGCCGCGGAGCCCGGCGATGTCGCGCTCCACGATCGCAAGGCCCGCACGCAGCTGCAGCACCAATGCGGTGTCCATGATGTCCTGGGTGGTGGCGCCCCAATGCACGTAGCGGCCGGCCTCGCCACATTGCTTCACCAGTTGATGCACCAGCGGCAGGATCGGATAGCCGACGATGTCGGTCTCCTGCCGCAACAGCTCGAAATCCAGCGCCGCAGCATTGGCCTTCGCGGCGATCTGGTCGGCGGCGGCCTGCGGGATCACGCCGCATCTGGCCTCGGCCCTGGCGAGTGCCACCTCGACCTCGACATAACGCCCGACCAGCGCGACGTCGGAGAACACCTCGCGCATCTCGGGCGTGCCGAAGGCATCGCGAAACAGCAGGGAGTCGATCACGGTGGTGGCGGAAGCGAAGGCGGGCATGGGGCGTTTCTTCGTGGCTGGTGTGTTTTTCGACCACGCAGCTTACGCCCCCTGCCCGGCGGGGCAATCCGGCATCGGGGCATGGGCGCAGCTGCCGGGCGGCTTCCGGCAGCTGCGCCGCCCCCCTATTCCTGCATCATCTCGCCGCTGCCGCCGAATTCGGCGGGAAAATCCTTCAGCTTGGGCAGGCCGTCGCGCATCGGCAGCACCGTCTCGGCGTAGTTGACGTGGACGCCCGGCGCGAAAGCGAGCGTCGGGATGGTGGCGGCGAAGACGTCGATCATCTTCAGCGGCGGATGGTTGGTCATGAGATGCCCGCCGCACGTCTTGCAGTATTTGCGCTCGCTCAGCGGCGTCTTGGCGAAGGTCGCGACGTTCTCTTCGCCGGCCGTGATTCGCACGGCCTCGGGCTGCCACAGGCTGAAGGCGTTGACCGGGCCGCCCGACCAGGAGCGGCAGGACCGGCAATGGCAATAGCCCATCGCGGCCGGCTCGCCGGTGACTTCGAGCGTGACCGCGCCGCAGAAGCAATGTCCGACATGTTTCATTTGGGTCGTCTCCTTCGGGTAAATTGAAAATCGTTGTTTTGTCCCGTCCCAGTCCTCGAAGCTTCGGGGAAGAAGGCGGCGGGAAGAGGGTGGTTCGGGAGGCGGAATCACCTCCGGAGGTTGCTCCAAGTGGACCAAGCGCCGCCTTCGCGCATCATCCCATCGAATGACGCGCGTCGAATAAGCCCGGCGCGGGGGACGTGCCGATGCGGGAACAGGACGGAGGTGGGGCGTTCAGGACGCGCAGCTTGCGGCGGCGCTCGGCCGCGTGGCGTCCGCGGAGACGGCGACGCTACGACCGCGAGGCCGCGGCACCGTCCTGGGACGCGGGCTTGCGGCGCAAATGCACGATGACATCGAGCCGGGCGATCTCGTGGCCGGGCAGCGCGTCAGGGATTTTGGTGAAGGCGATGCTGTTCGGAACGTCCACCAGCATATCCTCGCCTTCGAGATAGAAATGCGGGTGCACCGAGGTGTTGGTGTCGAAGAACGATTTGATGCCGTCGGCCGAGATCCGCCTGAGCAGGCCGGCCTCGGTGAACTGGTTCAGCGTGTTGTAGACGGTCGCCAGCGACAGATAGGCGTTCGCCGCCAGGGCCTCCTCGTAAAGCTTTTCCGCGGTGACGTGACGGTGCTCGCCGAGGAACAGCAATCGTCCGAGCGCCAGACGCTGGCGCGTGGGCCGCAAGCCTGCCTGGCCCAGGATGTCGAGGCAGCGCTGCACCGCGTCCGGGACGGCCTGCGGCTCGATCTCCTGTTCGGCAACGAAACTGGTGCCCTGGATGTCCATCGCGCGTCTCTCGGGTTGCGGATCGGCAGGCCGGGATGGCCAGTTGCCATTCGATCGCAGAACCGGCCGACCGGCCTTGATCCGGATCAAACCGCCCGCACCGCTCTCTGACCTATCGCAATGCGGCTGGCTTCATTCCCTGTCAGGAGGGCCCGATATCCGCGAGGCCTCCATGTCCAGACCGATCCCCGACAAGGCAGAAGTCGCGCTCGAATACCCCGACAAGCTCTATGTCGGCACCTTCGAGCGCTCGTCCCGTTTCGAAGCCCGGCTCGACGGCAGCGGCGTGGCGCTGGTGCTGGAGCGGCCCGGGACCGAAGACGTGCGCAAATCGGTCCATCTGCATCTCCATTTCGGCCTGCTCGCGGGCATCCTCCACGAACTCGCGACCAACATTGCGGGCCTGCCCAGGGATGACATCGCCCACCGCGAACAGCTGGCCGAGGCGCTGGCCGAACTGCAAAGGGCGTTGCAGGGCTCCTGAGCGCGCTGCTACTTCTGAGCCTTCGCCAGCGGCTTCGGTGCAGGCGCGGTCGCCCATTCCTTGTCGGCGCGGGGGCCATTGACGTCGCCGGTGAGCCCGACCAGCTGGCCCGGCAGGACGTCGACGGTCTGTTGCCAGGTCTGGGTCTGGCACAGCAGCCTGATCAGGCAGCCCTTGAGCTTGAGACGGTCGGCGGATTCCCGCCACAGCGACACCGAATAGAACCTGCCGTCCTCGGCATTATAGATGTCTCCGGCGAAGCGGCCTTCCTGCGTCACCTGCAGACCCATGATGAGCTGATGGCCGAGCAGCGCGCGGGCGCGCTTGTCGGGATCCGGGTTCTGGCCGTCACGATAGGGCTGGCCGCGCTTGTCGACCGGCTCCTTCATCCAGACGATGAAGCCGCAGATGCGGTCGCGCTGCGGTCCGCATCGCTCCAGGCGGATTCGGGCGCGGCCGTCCTCGACGAGCCATGTGCCGCTGGGATCGAGCGGCGCGGAGGTGCCGGGACGACCTCCAATGACCATCATCGCGACCGTGATCGCGACGCGCAGGACGAAGCGAACGAGGAAGTTCATCGACAGTACCTTTCCCTGATGGATCGCAGCGTCAGTTCAATTGGGCGACGAGGGCCTCGGCGCCCTTGTCGATGCCGGCATTGGCCGCCGCGAGGGCCCCCACACTCGCCTTGATGTCGTAGGCCGACGGGAATTGCTTGGTGACGTAGGCCGAGAGCAGGCGCGCGTTCGAGGAATCGAAGATCTCGACCCCATAGATGACCGATCCGGTCATCATGCCCTCGCCGTCGCGGGCGGCCTGAACACCGTTGTAGACGGCGCCGGCGAGATCGAAGCGGGACAGCGTGCCGAGCACCGGGGTGTTGGCGACGGCACCGGTGAGCGTGAGCCGGATCCGCAACGTGTTCGGCCCGCGGTCGCGCACGAGCGTGAATCGCGCGCGCAGGCGCTCGGCGAAGCGGGTCTGCATGTAGGCGGCGAGCGCGGCCTTGTCCTTGTCCGACATGTCGCCGAACTGGTGATCCCGGCCGCGATAGATCACGACCGGTTCGAGAATGGCCTTGTTGTAGGTGCGCCAGTCGACGTTGGTGGAATAGCGGTAGGGCACGCGACCCGAGGCATCCGTGGTATCCGGCGCCATGTAGGCCGACGACGCCATCCCGGAATACGGCGTCGGCGCGACCGAGGCGCAACCGGCCGCGACCGCGCAGAGCAGCAGCGTTCCCAGACCGCGCAGGGCGATCGAGCGATCCATTCCAGACTCCTCTCGCATATCGAACCAAAACCGGGACCGCAGCCGCGCGCGGGACCACGCACGGCTGCGGCGCTCACCGTCGCCGGCGCAGGTCCCCGTCCGGGGCCGTTGCGGAGGACCAGCGCCGCCTCAGCGCACCATCTATAAAACCGACCAGTCGGTTTGTAAATTAGCAAAATGCACCCCGGCGCATTTCGCCGCAGGCGTCACTTTGGGCAGGCCGATGCAGCGAATCGTTAACCGATGATCAGGCGCGCCTGCGCGGGCTCGCGGCCTTTGTGGCCGCAGGCCCGGCGGTCTTGCCGGAACGCCTGGCGGCTGGCCGCGCGAGCCCCGTCCACTGCTCGTCATCGAGCAGCCGGGCATAGAGCCGCTGATGCTCGTCCTTGCTCAGCGGCGACATCCCGAACAGCGAACTCAGCGTCAGTCCCATCGCGGCAGCCCAGCGCAGCATGGCGAGATCGGGATCGGCCGCCTCTTGCTTGATCGCGGCCATCCGCTCCTTCTCCCGTTCGCGCGGCAGAGAAATCAGGCCGGGATTCTCGACCATGGCCGCCACCAGCGCCAGCGCCGCGGAATTCGGCGACGTCGCCGCCTCGCGCACGGTCGCGAGCTGGGTGGCCAGATGGGGATTCGCGGACGTTTTGCTCAGCCTTTCCATCGCGCCGGTCGAGAACTCCTCGAAATACGCCATCTGCCGTTCGAGCAGCGCCTTCAGCACCGCCTCCTTGGTGCGGAACTGATGCATCACGCCGCCCTTGCTGAGGCCGCTCTCGCGCGCGATCGCATCGAGCGTCAGGCGGCCGGGCCCGTCGCGTGCAATGATCGCGATGGCCGCATCGAGCGCGGCGTTGCGGGAGCGTTCGGAGCGTGTGGCATTGTCCATGCCGCACTTGTCGTCGTGACGGAAAAATGAATCAAGAAGAAACAGGACGCGCTGTACATTTTTTGGGCGAATGCTGTCGAGACTTTCATCTTGCGGCGCCGAACGGGACTGTGTGAGCCTCAACCACGGATGGGGACTGGGATGGGCCGGCCGTTGCTTTGCGCGCGAGGACGTGGCGAGGCGTTGACGGCCGGTCTCGCTTGAGAAAGATTCGATATGTCGAAACGCGTGTTGCTTGGTCTTCTCCTTGCTTGCGGCCTCACGGCCCCGGCGCTGGCGCAAGAACCGAAGACGGGGGGCGTGATCAATGCGGTGATCCAGCCCGAGCCGCCCGGTCTGATGCTCGCGATGATCCAGAACGGCCCGACCCAGATGGTCTCGGGAAACGTGTTCGAGGGCCTGCTGCGCTACAGCCCCAAGCTCGAGCCGCAACCGGAACTGGCCGAGAGCTGGACGGTGAGCGAGGACGCCAAGACCTACACGTTCAAGCTCAAGAAGGGCGTGACCTGGCATGACGGCAAGCCGTTCACTGCCGCCGACGTGCTGTTCTCGATCGAGATGCTGAAGCAGACCCATGCGCGCGCACGCAACAACCTCGTCCAGGTCGACAAGGTCGAAGCCCCTGACGATTACACCGTGGTGTTCACGCTGAAGCAGCCGTTCGGCCCGTTCCTCGGCATTTTCGAGGTCGGTTCGATGCCGATGGTGCCGAAGCATCTCTATGAAGGCACCGACTGGAAGACCAACGCCTACAACAACGCGCCGGTCGGCACCGGCCCGTTCATGTTCAAGGAATGGCAGAAGGGCTCGTTCATCCGCCTGGTCAAGAATCCGAACTACCACGAGAAGGGCAAGCCCTATCTGGACGAGATCTACTGGCAGATCATTCCCGACGCCGCGGCGCGCTCGGTGGCCTTCGAGACCGGCAAGGTCGACGTGCTGCCCGGCGGTTCGGTCGAGAATTTCGACGTGCCGCGGCTGTCGAAGCTGAAGGACACCTGCGTCACCGGCGCCGGCTGGGAGTTCTTCTCGCCGCTCGCCTGGCTCTGGCTGAACAACCGCCAGGGACCGCTCGCCGACAAAAGGGTGCGGCAGGCGATCATGTATGCGATCGACCGCGACTTCGCCAAGGACGTGATCTGGAACGGACTGGGCAAGGTCGCCACCGGCCCGTCGGCCTCGACCATCAAGTTCTACACCAGCGACGTGCCGAAATACCCCTATGATCCCGCCAAGGCCAAGGCCCTGCTCAAGGAAGCCGGCTACAAGGGCGAGAAGATCCGCATGCTGCCGCTGGCCTATGGCGAGACCTGGCAGCGCTGGGGTGAAGCCGTGAAGCAGAACCTGCAGGACGTCGGCATGACGATCGAGACGATCGCCACCGACGTGGCCGGCGGCAACCAGAAGATCGGCGACTGGGACTACGACATCGCCTTCACCTATCTCTACCAGTACGGCGATCCCGCGCTCGGCGTCGGCCGCAACTACGTCTCCAGCGCCATCGCCAAGGGTCAGGTCTTCAACAACGTCGAGGGCTACTCCAATCCGGAGATCGACAAGCTGTTCGCCGACGGCGCAGTGGCGACGCCGGACTCCAAGCGCAAGGAAATCTATGAGAAGGCGCAGAAGATCCTGGTCGAGGACGTCCCGGTGGCCTGGCTGCTCGAGCTGCAGTTCCCCACCATCACGCGCTGCAAGGTCAAGAACCTGATCACCACCGCGATCGGGGTCAATGACGGCTTCAAGGACGCCTGGCTCGACAAGTAATGAGCACCAAGCGATACCGCAGCGAAGCCCGCTGCGGTGTCGCCGCCCTGGATACACAATTGGATCATGAGATCGTGTCGAGACGCTGAGGCATCGGCGGCGCTCACCTCTCCCCGACGGGGCGAGGTGTTCCTCGCGGCGAGACCGTCCCAAACAACCGGCATTCGAGTCTAGATGCTCTCCTTCATCTCCCAGCGTGTCGTGAAGGGCGTGATCGTCCTGCTCGCGATCGTCGTGCTCAATTTCTTCCTGATCCGGCTCGCGCCGGGCGATCCCGCAGTGGTGATGGCGGGCGAGGCCGGCGCCAGCGACCAGGTCTTCGTCAAGCAGCTCAGGGAGAAGTTCGGCCTCGACAAGCCGCTGCCCGAGCAGTTGTTCATCTACGTCAAGGGCGTCGTGACCCTCGATCTCGGCTTCTCCTTCCGCCAGCAGGCGCCGGTGGCGAAGCTGATTGCCGAACGGCTGCCCGCCACGCTGCTGCTGACGCTGACCGCCTTCGCGATCTCGCTGATGCTCGGCATCCTGGCCGGCACCTTCGCCGCACGCTTTGCCGGCACCTGGCTCGACACCGCCATCACGATCTTCGCGCTGATCTTCTATGCCATGCCGATCTTCTGGGTGGCGCTGATGGGGATCCTGCTGTTCTCGGTCACGGTCGACTGGCTGCCGAGCTTCGGCTACGAGACCGTCGGCGCCAATTTGACCGGCTTTTCCCATGTCGTCGACGTCGCCAGGCACCTGATCATGCCGGCGATGACGCTCGGCCTGTTCTTCATGGCGACCTACACCCGCATGACGCGGGCCTCCATGCTCGAGGTGAAGCGCCTCGACTTCGTCAAGACCGCGCGGGCCAAGGGCCTCTCCGACGCCGTGATCCAGCGCCGCCACGTGCTGCGCAACGCGCTGCTGCCGGTGGTCACCCTGGCCGGCGTGCATTCCGGCACGCTGATCGGCGGCGCCGTCATCACGGAGACCGTGTTCGCCTGGCCCGGCATCGGACGGCTGATGTACGACGCGCTGTTGCAACGCGACTACAATCTGCTGCTCGGCGTCTTCGTGATCTGCTCCGCCATGGTGCTGATCTTCAACCTCATCACCGACCTCGTCTACCGGCTGGTCGACCCGCGCATCGAATTCGCCTCATGAAACAGTTCTGGAAATCGATGTTTCGCAGCCCGAGCGGCGTCGTCGGGCTCATCATCCTGCTGTTCGCGATTTCGGTCGCGGTGTTCGGACCGATGCTGTTTCCGAACTCGCCCTGGCGCATGGTGCAGCGGCCGTTCCTGCCGCCCTTCACGCTCTCGACCGTCCCGCTCGGCACCGACGCGCTCGGCCGCGACGTCTTCGCCGGCATGATCTTCGGCGCCCGCGTCTCGCTGCTGGTAGGTCTCGTCTCCACGCTGGTGGCGCTGGTCGTCGGCGTGCCGATCGGGGCGATGGCCGGCTATTTCGGCGGCAAGGTCGACGACGCCCTGATGCGCTTCACCGAGTTCTTCCAGACCATCCCGAGCTTCGCGCTGGCGATCGTGCTGGTGGCGATCCTGCAGCCCTCGATCTATTCGATCGTGACATCGATCGCGGTGGTGAGCTGGCCGCCGGTCGCACGTCTCGTCCGCGGCGAGGTGCTGTCGCTGCGGACCCGCGAATATGTCCAGGCGGCGGTGGTCACCGGCCAGAGCAACAGCTGGATCATCCTGCGCGAGATACTGCCCAATGCGCTGTCGCCGGTGATCGTGCTGGCCTCGCTGATGGTGGCGACCGCGATCCTGCTGGAATCCTCGCTGTCGTTCCTCGGGCTCGGCGATCCCAATCTGATCTCCTGGGGCTACATGGTCGGCGCGGGCCGAACCGTGATCCGCCAGGCCTGGTGGATCACCGTCTTCCCGGGCGTCGCGATCCTGATCTCGGTGCTCGGACTGAACCTGATCGGCGAAGGCCTCAACGACGCGCTCAATCCGCGCCTGTCGCGGGAGGGACGCTGATGACGACCGCCCCGCCCGCCGTCTCGATCAAGAACCTGCGGATCGCGCTTCCCAAGGGCGCCGAACGCCCCTTCGCGGTGGATGGCGTCTCGTTCGATCTGCATCCCGGCAAGATCGTCTGCGTCGTCGGCGAATCCGGCTCCGGCAAGTCGATGTGCGCGCATGCGCTGTTGGGCCTGCTGCCCGACACCGTCGCCATCAATTCGGGCGAGATCGCGTTCGAGGGCCGTGACCTGCTGAAGCTCGACGAGACCGGCTGGCGCGACATGCGCGGCCGCCGGCTCGCCATGATCTTCCAGGAGCCGATGACGGCGCTCAATCCCCTGATGCGGATCGGCGACCAGATGGCCGAGATGTTCGAGGCGCACGGCCTGCTGACTCCGAAGGAACGGCGCGCACGCGCATTGGCGCTGGCGCGCGAGGTCGGCCTGCCCGATCCCGAGCGCATCGTGCGCGCCTATCCGCACCAGCTGTCCGGCGGTCAGCGCCAGAGGGCCATGATCGCCATGGCGCTGGCGCTGGAGCCGGCGGTGCTGGTCGCGGACGAGCCGACCACCGCGCTCGACGTCACCACTCAGGCCCAGATCCTGAAGCTGATCCGCAATCTTCAGCAGAGCCGCAACATGGCGGTGATGTTCATCACCCATGATTTCGGCGTCGTCGCCGACATCGCCGACCAGGTCGTGGTGCTCAGGCACGGCAAGGTCGTCGAGGAGGGCCCGGCCGCAGCCGTGTTCAGCAGACCCCAGCACGATTACACCAAGGCGCTGCTCGCGGCCGTGCCGTCGATGGATCCGCCGGCGCGTGAACCGGTCGACGACCAGGTCAAGGCCGTCGAGGTGATCGGCCTGGACAAGACCTATGTCACATCAGGCGGCTGGTTTCGCGGCGACCGCCGCGTCGATGCCGCGCGCGAGGTCAATTTCAGCATCCTCAAGGGAGAGACGCTGGGACTCGTCGGCGAATCCGGCTCGGGCAAATCGTCCGTGGCCCGCCTCGTCATGCGGCTGATCGAGGCCGATCGCGGCACCGTGCGGATCGGCGACACCGATCTCACCGCGCTCTCGGGCAAGGCGCTGCGCGCCGAACGCCATCGCATCCAGATGATCTTTCAGGATCCGTTCGCCTCGCTCAATCCGCGGCGCAAGATCGGCCACATCATCGCCGACGGCCCGATCGCGGCGGGCACCGATCCGAAGGTCGCGTTCGAGCGCGCCCGCGACCTCGTCAAGATGGTGGGCCTCGATGCCGGTACGCTCGATCGCTACCCCCACGAATTCTCCGGCGGCCAGCGCCAGCGCATCGGCATCGCCCGCGCGCTCGCGCTCGACCCGGAGATCATCGTCGCCGACGAGGCCGTCTCCGCGCTCGACGTCTCCGTGCAGGCCCAGGTGCTCAGGCTGCTCGAAGACCTCAAGACCCGCCTCGGCCTGTCGATGCTGTTCATCACCCACGATCTGCGCGTGGCCGCCCAGATCTGCGACCGAATCGCGGTGATGCAGCGGGGGTCGATCGTCGAGCTCAAGCCGACGGCGCAGCTCTTCGCAGCGCCCGAGCATGCCTATACGCGGGAGCTGCTGGCCGCCGTCCCCGGGCGCAAGGAGCGTGCCCCGGCAGCGTGATCGGAGTCCCCGCGCCGGCCGTTTCTGCGCAATCTCCCGGCGCTCTGCCGGAAATCGTCAACGTCCTTTACAATTCGTTCTTCGGTTCCCCGTAGATTCCCGTGAGCGGCGTTTTGTCGCGCGATTGCGGGATTTGAGCGGGCTGTAAGCAATGGGTCATTTTCAATTTCGGTTGAGCCACAAGATTCTCCTGATCGGCCTCGTCGGTCTGCTCGGACTGGCGGTGTTCGGGGCCATCTACCTGACCGGCTCGGCTTCACAGGACGCATCCCGCAGAGCTGCCGAAGATGCGCGGGTCCTCGCCAGCCTCAACGAGAAATTGGCCCGCAGCATGCTGGACGCGCGCCGGGCGGAGAAGGATTTCCAGTTGCGGAAGGACGAGGCCTCGATGAAGCGGCACGCCGCCGTGAGCGCCTCGATCATCGACAACATCACCCGCCTTGCGAGCCTGGTCCGAAGCAACGGCTTCGGCGCGCTCGCGGACAAGGTCGACACGCTGGCCAGGGGTTTTGACGACTATCAGAAGACGTTCGCCGCGCTGCAGCAGACCGAGATCCGGCTCGGACTCAACGAGAAGCTCGGCCTGACCGGAGCCCTCCGCGGCGCCGTGCACGACATCGAGGCGCGGCTGAAGCAGCTGGACAGTCCCGTGCTCACCAGCGGCATGCTGATGATGCGCCGTCATGAGAAGGACTTCATGCTGCGCCGCGACCAGAGCTACGTCGACGCCTTCCAGAAGAGCGCGAACGACTTCGCCAGGGCCGTCGAGGCCTCGGATCTGCCCGCCCCGACCAAGGCCGAGATCGCGGCCAGGCTGCAAAGCTACCGGACCGGCTTCGCCGCATGGGCCGAGGGTGCGCAGGAGTCCGCAAGAACCGCCTCGGCGATGTCGAGGGACTACGCGAAGATCGAGCCGGTGTTCGAGGCCATCGAGCAGGACATCCGGCAGCGCCACGACAGCGCGCAGGCCCAGGAGAACGAAACGGTGAGCACCGTGAAGCGCTGGATGCTGATCACGCTCGCCCTTTCGATCGTGATCGTCCTCGGGCTGTCGCTCACCATCGCACGTTCGGTGACGCGGGCGATCGCGTCCATGGTGCAGGCGATGGTCCGCCTCGCCAGGGGCGACATGACGGTCGCGATCCCCGGCGTGGGACAGCATGACGAAATCGGCGAGATGGCCGGCGCGGTCGACGTGTTCAAGACCAACATGATCGAGGCCGATCGTCTGCGCGCCGAGCAGGCCGAGACGGAGCGGCGTCAGGCCGAGCTGCGGAAGGCGGACATGCACCGCCTCGCCGGCGAATTCGAAGCGGCCGTCGGCGAGATCGTGAAGACGGTGTCGTCGGCCTCGACCGAACTCGAGGCCTCGGCCGGAACGCTCACCACGACGGCCGAGCATGCCCAGGACCTCGCCACCACGGTCGCATCGGCGTCCGAGGAGGCCTCCACCAATGTGCAGTCGGTGGCCTCGGCGACCGAGGAGCTGTCGTCTTCCGTGAGCGAAATCAGCCGGCAGGTCCAGGCCTCGTCCCAGATGGCGACCCGTGCCGTCGAGCAGGCCAGCACGACCACGCAGAAGGTGGCCGCGCTGTCGCAAGCTGCCGCACGGATCGGCGACGTCGTCGAACTGATCAACACCATCGCCGGCCAGACCAACCTGCTTGCGCTCAACGCGACCATCGAGGCGGCGCGCGCCGGTGACGCCGGTCGCGGCTTCGCCGTGGTCGCATCGGAGGTGAAGGCGCTGGCGGAGCAGACCGCCAAGGCGACGGGGGAAATCGGCCAGCAGATCTCGAGCATCCAGAGTGCGACGGAGGAATCGGTTCACGCGATCACCGAGATCTCGGGAACGATCGCGCAGCTGTCCGAAGTCTCCTCCACCATCGCCGCCGCCATCGAGGAGCAGGGCGCGGCCACGCAGGAAATCTCCCGCAACATCCAGCAGGCGGCCCAGGGCACCGAACTGGTCTCGTCGAACGTCAGCGACGTGCAGCGCGGCGCAACCGAAACCGGGTCGGCCTCGGCCCAGGTTCTATCCGCCGCCCAGTCGCTTTCGCTGGAAAGCAACAGGCTGCGGCATGAGGTCGACCGCTTCCTGGTGACGGTGCGGGCCGCCTGAACAGGCGATCCGTACGCGACTGGCGCCGTCTGGTCCGGCGGCTCCGACGTCGCGTCAATCCGTCATCGCATCGGCGGATTGGTGTTATTCCAGGTCGGCACCGCATTGGTGACGCCGACCGACGGCCAATTGTAGGTTCCGATCGAGGGGGCCGTCACGGTGCCCACGGATTGCCCGGAAGTCCCATAATAGGTTCGCGGCTGCGACGTCGATGATCCGCCGTTACGGTCGGGCGTGACAACTACGCCCGAGCCGTTCCGAACCGTCTTGTCACGTTTAGCCTGGCCCGCAACGGGAACGGCGGCCACTCCGATTGCCAACATCAAGGCAAGCAAGCGTCTCATTCGCGTCATAGGCGTCTCCGGCCCTCATTCGTGCAGCTCATCTCCGAACCAGCTGGGTAACCGGCCGGCAGCGAAAAAGTGCCGGCCGGAGCCGGACTTGCCAAAGCCGATTGATCTGCCCGCTCGCCGAGCTTGCCTCGCTCAGCAACGCTTCCGATCACGCCAGCACTCGAGTGCCACGACGTCTGTCGCGGCCTTGATCACACAACGGCCAGGCATCCGTCTCGCTTGTTTCAATTTGCAACAAAGCGTTGCTGATCAGCAACATTTCGCGGAAAACGCGTCGAACCTGCTCCGACGTCGGGCCGTCGGCACGCTGGTGCTGTCGGCTGCCAATACCTACACCGGCAACACCGTCGTCGATGGCGGAACGCTGGAGGTGAACGGCACGGCGGTGAATTCGGCCCTGACCATTGTCAATTCCGGCGGCCGGTTGGCCGGCACCGGCACGGTCAAAGGAACCCAGATCAATGCCGGCGGAACCTTTGCGCCGGGCAACGGGACGCCGGCCAGCACGATGTCGGTGAACGGCAATCTCGCATTCCAGTCGGGTGCGATCTACCTGATCCAGGTCGATCCGACGACCGCCTCGCGCGCCAGCGTGACAGGCACTGCAACGCTCAACGGCACGGTCAATGCGACCTATGCCGGCGGGACCTATGTCAGCAAGCGATACACCATCCTCACAGCGACCGGCGGTGTGAGCGGCACCTTCGCCGGGCTGGTCGACACCGGCAAGCCGGGGAATCTGGTGTCGATCCTGAGTTACGACGCTAACAACGCCTACCTCAACGTCACCCTGGGCTACGCTGCGGGCAATATCAACCAGCAGAACGTCGGCAACGCGCTGACAACTTTCTTTGTCGCCAACGGCGGCATTCCGGCGGTGTACGCAAACCTGGGGCCGGCCGGACTGACCCAGGCGTCGGGTGAGGCCGGGACCGGTTCGCAGCAGACCACCTTCAACGCCATGAACATGTTCATGGGCATCATGACCGATCCGTTCATTGCCGGCCGCGGCGATGGTGGAGGCGCGGGCGGCGGAGCCACGGGCTACGCCGACGAAGGGCTCGCCCATGCCGCGAACCGGACGTCAGGCGATGCGATGGCGGCGATCTACGCCAAGGCCCCCCGTCCTGCTTCCTTTGCGCAGCGCTGGAGCGTCTGGGCCGCAGGGTACGGCGGTTCGCAAACCACGGACGGCAACGCCGTCGTAGGCTCGAACACCGCGACCTCAAGCATCTATGGCACAGCCGTCGGCGCCGATTATCGGATCTCGCCCTACACGATTGCCGGCTTCTCGCTGGCAGGCGGCGGCACCAATTTCAGCGTCGCCAACAGCGGCTACGGCCAATCCTACCTGTTTCAGGCCGGCGCCTTCGTCCGGCACAATATCGGCGCCGCCTATCTTTCCGGCGCGCTGGCCTATGGCGCACAGGACATCACGACCAACCGCATCGTGACGATCGCGGGCACCGACCGCTTGCAGGCGCGATTCAATGCCAACGCCTATTCGGGCCGGTTTGAAGGCGGCTACCGTTTCGTCACGCCGTGGATGGGCGGGGTCGGAGTGACGCCCTATGCAGCCGGCCAGTTCACGACCTTCGATCTGCCGTCCTATGCGGAGACCGTCATGTCCGGCGGCGGCACCTTCGCGCTGGCCTATGGCGCGCGGAGGGTGACCGATACACGTAGCGAACTCGGTCTGCGCGCCGACAAGTCCTATGCGATGGAGGATGCCATCCTGACGTTACGCGGGCGTGCGGCCTGGGCGCACGACTACAATCCGGACCGCAGCATTGGCGCGACCTTCACGGCGCTTCCCGGTGCGTCCTTCGTCGTCAACGGCGCGGCTCAGGCCAGCAATTCGGCGCTGACGACTGCCGCGATCGACATGAAGTGGATGAACGGGTGGTCCGCGAGCGGCACCTTCGAGGGCGAGTTCTCGGACGTGACTCGCAGCTATGCCGGCAAGGGCATCGTGCGGTACAATTGGTAACGTCCGGCGCATCCGAAGCGCGCGGCGTTGCCGCGCGCTTGCCATTGCGCGCCAAGCAATGGTCGTGCGGCCTCAGGATGGACTCAAATCGGCTCTAAGTCAGCCATTGAAATTTCCTCCCGACGCAAGACGCATGACCGGCCCTGAACTGAAACAGCTTCGCAAAGACCTCTCCGACGCACTCGCGCGCCAGCTCTCCGCTGCCGATATGGCGAGGCTGTGCGGATTGCCCGAGGCTGGCGGCGCCCAAACCGTGCTGCGCTGGGAGGTCAGCGGTCCTCCGCCGTCCGCCACCAAGGTGCTGCGCGTACTGGCGATGGCGAGCGAGCGCCATCCGATCCTGCAGGCCTTCGACATCTTCGACCGCCACGACGTGCCCGAGCAGGAGCGGCCCGGAAGGCGCGAGGCGTTCCGCGCGCAGATGCGCGATGAGGCGCGGCGCAGGCTTGGTTAACGAACGGCGCTCGCACCTTACCGCGAAGGCGGTGCGTTAAGCCTTCCTTCAGTATTTCTTAAGTCGCCGTTAAGCACAAAAAACGATTGCAGCCCAATTGGTTAGGTTGCCCCACGCTGTGCCATGCATGTGACAGCATTTTCGTCAAAAGCGAGCTATCTGCTTAACCAACGCGGCGCCCTTCAGCGTCTGCCGGGGACCTTGAGTACTGGAGTACGAACGATGAAAAAGATTCTGTTCACGACCGTGGCGCTGCTCGTGCTGGGCGCCGCTGCGCCGGCCGTCGGTGCCGATCTCGGCGCCCGCAACTACTACAAGGCGGCCCCGCCGGCCTATGCCGCGCCGATCTACAACTGGACCGGCTTCTATCTCGGTGCCCATCTCGGCGGCGCGTTCTCCAGCGACAACAATTTCAGTGGCCTGTCGACCGGCAACAATGGCAACGGTCGCTTCCTGGGCGGCGTGCAGGTCGGTGGGGACTGGCAGTTCCACCCGAACTTCCTGATCGGCGTCGAAGGCCAGTATTCCTGGCTGTCCGGCAGTGTCGGCGCGGTGTTCCCGGGCGGCGCCTACACCAACGACCAGCGTGGCCTCGGCTCGATCACCGGCCGCGTCGGCTACACCTGGGGTCCAGGCCTGGTCTATGTGAAGGGTGGCTACGCCTATTCGGACAACAACGAGAAGGTGACGGTCGGCGGCGTGCCGGCTGCCTTCATCATCACCGGCGATCATACCAACGGCTGGACCGTCGGCGCCGGCATCGAGTACATGTTCGCCCCGAACTGGTCGGCCAAGGCCGAGTACCAGTACTACAATTTCGGCGACGCCAGCTTCACCGCGGGTCCGCTGGTCGGCACCGGCAGCTTCACCACCGACGACCACACCTTCAAGGCTGGCCTCAACTACCGCATCAACTGGGCGGGCCCGGCCGCGCGGTACTGATCGCGGCGCACCTCACTTCGTGCCTTTCGAGGGCCGGCAGCAATGCCGGCCCTCTTTGTTTTCGCCTGGCGGAACTGGCGCAACCGGTTGTGCAACTTGCGATTTTTTAACCCGCGCCGGGGATACTCCACGGCGAAAATATAAAGACAAAGCGTGGGGGAATTTCGATGGCAATCCGTCTGGGCCTCGGCCGCGTTCTGGGCCGGTTCCGGCCCCGGTTCAAGATGCCGAAATGGGGCGTGCGTGGCAGCCTGTTTGCAGCCTTCGCATTGATCGCGGGCATGGGCCTCGTGATCGCGGCCGGCGCCGGCTTCGTGTTCGATCATCTCGGCAGCACCATGATGAGCCTGAGCGGCCGCGACATTCCGCGCCTGTCCGCCAGCCTGCAGCTCGCCTCGCGGAGCGCGACGCTCGCGGCGCAGGGGCCCGGGCTGCTGGCCTCGCCCTCGGACGAAGCGCTCAACGAGCGCACCAAGAGCGTGAAGGACATCCAGCAGCTCGCCATGGCCAAGCTCGCCGAGATCATCGATCTCGGCGCCGACAAGCAGATCGTGAGCGGACTGCGCGACACCGCCAAGAGCATCGACGAGGCCACCCAGAGCCTGGTGTCGGCCGCGCGCGAGCGTCTCGACACCGGCGTGATGCATGAGAAGCAGTACGAAGCACTGCGCAAGGCGCAGCGCGCCTTCGTCGACGCCGCCGGACCCGCGATGCTCGACACCCAGACCCGCCTCAACGCGATCCTGGGCGCTGCGGACGTCTCGCCGGACGATGCCACCGAAGCCGCGCGCACCGTCGCCCAGATCTCGACCATCTCGGCCAACGGCAATCTGATGGCCGCCGACATGATGGCGGCACTGTCCGCCAACAACAGCGACACGCTGGAGGCGATCGAGCAGGAGTTCAAGGCGACGCGCGACCGCGTCAAGTCGAACCTCGAGGACCTCCCGAACATTCCCTCCATGCAGGCGGTGCGCGAGGCCGTGCAGAAGCTGTTCGCCTTCGGCGAGGGCAAGACCGGCGTGTTCAAGATTCGCCAGAAGGAGCTCGACTCCATCGATTACGGCCAGACCATCCTGGACGAGACCCGCAAGCTCAATGTCGGCCTCGGCATCAGCGTGCAGCAGCTGGTCGACGGCGTGCAGAAGGAAACCAACGCCTCGACGCAGCAGGCCCGCCAGGAGATCTCGCTCGCCACCACCGCCATGCTGGCGCTGGGCGCCTTGATGCTGGTCGGGTCGGCACTGTTCGTCTGGCTCTATGTCGGCCGCAACATCCTGCGCCGGATCGGCGCCCTGCATCAATCGATGCAGCTGCTCGCGAACGGCGATCTCGAAACCGAGATCTACCGCTCCAGGCACCACAATGACGAGATCTCCGTGATGGCGAACACGCTCCAGGTGTTCCGCGAGAGCATGATCGAGTCTCGCGCTTTGGCCGCCGAGCAGGACAAGGACCGCGCCGCCAAGGCCGAGCGGACCGAGCGCATCGAGGCCCGGATCGCCGCCTTCGAGGGCACCGTGCGCAACGCGCTCGACACGCTCGCGCAGTCGGCCAATTCGATGCAGACGACCGCGCAAAGCATGGCCAGCACCGCCGACCAGTCCAACGCGCTGGTGAACGCCGTGGCCTCGGCGGCCGAGGAGACCTCGGTCAACGTGCAGACCGTCTCCTCAGGCACCGAGCAGCTGTCGTCCTCGATCGAGGAGATCAGCCGGCAGGTGGTGACCTCCGCCGAGATCGCCAGGAAGGCGGTCGAGGAGGCCGGCGCCACGGACACCACGGTGCAGAGCCTCGCCGACGGCGCGAGCCGCATCAGCGTGGTGGTCGATCTGATCCAGACCATCGCCTCGCAGACCAACCTGCTGGCGCTCAACGCCACCATCGAGGCGGCGCGCGCCGGTGAAGCCGGCCGCGGCTTCGCGGTGGTCGCCTCCGAGGTGAAGAGCCTCGCCAGCCAGACCGCGAAGGCGACGGAGGAGATCCGCAGCCAGATCGCCACCATGCAGTCGGTGACGAGTTCGGCGGTCGGCGCCATCCAGGGCATCGGCCGGATCATCGGCGAGATCAACGACGTCACCACGACGATCGCCGCGGCGGTCGAGGAACAGGGCGCGGCGACGCGCGAGATCGCCCGCAACATCCAGCATGCCGCGGGCGGCACCAGCGAAGTCTCCAGCAACATCGTCGGCGTCTCCACCGCCTCCGCCGAAGCGGGCGCGGCGGCCAGCGAAGTGCTCGGCGCCTCGGACGCGCTTCGCCGCGAGGCCGACACGCTGCGCGCGGAGATCGACGCCTTCCTCAACGACATGCGGGCGGCGTAAACCGCCGTACCGTCACCCGGAATGACCGCTATACGGGCGGGGGGCCGTGCCTTTTTTCGGCTGGCGCCCCGCCCGCGGCGGGTTTAAGCCGGTAGCATGAACGCAAAAACCGACACCGTGCCGTCCTCCGCCGAGGCGCTGCGCTATCCCTGGGAACAGCATCCCGGCCCCGACGAGATCGTCGAAATCCGGCCCGGCGTGCTGTGGGCGCGGCTCAAACTGCCGTTCCGCCTCAACCATGTGAACATCTACCTGCTGAAGGACGGCGACGGCTACGCCATGATCGATGCCGGTTTCGGCAACGAGGAAACGATCGAGGCCTGGACGCGACTGTTCGACGGACCGCTCAAGGGCGTCACCATCACGCGCCTGATCGTCACCCATTCGCATCCCGACCATGTCGGCCTCGCCGGCTGGATCGTCGAGCGTTTCAACTGCCCGCTGGTGATGTCGCAGGTCGAATATCTGCAATCGGTCTATCACCAGAACCGCGGCACCGAGGAACGGAAGGAAGCCCAGCGGCAGTTCTTCCGCCGCCACGGCATGGACGATTCGCTCACCGAGAAACTGCTCGGCCGCGGCCAGGATTATCTCAAGCGCGTCTCGGTGCTGCCGCCGTCCTACCGCCGCATCTCGCATGGCGACGAGGTCGTAATCGGCACGCGCCGCTTCAAGGTGATTACCGGCGGCGGCCACGCGCTCGACCAGGTGATGCTGTACTGCGCCGACGACAAGCTGTTCCTGTCCGCCGACCAGGTGCTGAGCAAGATCTCGCCGAACGTCAGCGTGTGGGCGGTCGAGCCCGACCAGAATTCGCTCGGCGAATATCTGGCGTCGCTCGCAAGCCTCACCACTACCCTGCCCTATGATCTCCTGGTGCTGCCCGGCCACGGCGTGCCGTTCTACGGGCTGAAGACGCGCATCAAGCAGCTGGCCGACCACCACGAGGAGCGCTGCCGCCTGATCGCGGAGGCCTGCCGCGAGGTGCCGCAGACCTCGCGCGCGCTGGTGCCCGTCGTCTTCAACAAGCATGTGCTCGACGAGCACCAGATGGGTTTTGCCGCCGGCGAGCTCGTCGCCCACGTCAACTACATGATCGTCGAGGGCCGGCTGACGGCCGAGCTCAAGGACGGCGTTCTGCAGTTCAGAACGACGTAAATTCGCCGTCATGGCCGGGCTTGTCCCGGCCATCCACGGTCTTTGCCAACGAAGCAAGTTCGTGGATGCCCGGGACAAGCCCGGGCATGACGAGTTTTGGGAGGCGGCTCACGCCATATTCGCGATCGCGTGCAGCGCCGCGACGTAGCCGAACGGACCCAGCCCGCAGATCACGCCGGTGGCGACGAACGAGATCTTCGAGTGCCGGTGATATTCGTCGCGGGCATGGATGTTGGAGATGTGGACCTCCAGCACCGGCCCTTCGAACGTCTTGATCGCATCCATGATGGAGACCGAGGTGAAGGACAGGCCCGCCGGGTTGATCACGATGGCATCGGCATCCTGCCGCGCCGACTGGATCAGGTCGACCAGCACGCCCTCATGGTTGGACTGGTGGAAGGCGAGCGTGAGCCCGAGCCCCGCGGCGACGTCCTCGCACCGCGCATTGATCTGGTCGAGCGTGGTTGTGCCGTAGATATGCGGCTCGCGAATGCCGAGCATGTTGAGGTTGGGGCCGTTCAGGATCATCACGCGCTTCATGGAGGGGTCCTTCCGATGGCTGGCAGCGCCCCATCTTGCCGGGCCTGCCGTGAACGGGAAGGGGCCTTGATCCCCCGGAGGCCTTGATCCCCCGGGAGACAGCCCAGATCGGCCCTCGCGCATGCTGCAGGGCAACATCGCCCGATGCCGCGCCTTTGATCCCGATCAAAACGGCACCCGCCCGATAGGGCATTTTGCCCAAATGCCCCTGCGTTCCAAACGTGGGATAGCGCATGGACATTGGAGCTGGAAAAGCTCTAAAAAACCGACCGGCCGCCTTGGCCAGGTTCCGCTGCAGGTCTGCCGATGGATTACGCCCAGTTCTTCGATTCCGCGCTCGATCGTCTCCATTCCGAACGGCGCTATCGCGTCTTCGCCGATCTCGAGCGCATCGCCGGGCGGTTCCCGCATGCGGTCTGGCACGCGCCGAAAGGCAAGCGCGACGTCGTCATCTGGTGCTCCAACGACTATCTCGGCATGGGCCAGCACCCGAAAGTGGTCGGCGCCATGGTCGAGACCGCGACCCGGGTCGGCACCGGCGCCGGCGGCACCCGCAACATCGCCGGCACGCACCATCCGCTGGTCCAGCTCGAGGCCGAGCTCGCCGACCTCCACGGCAAGGAAGCCGCGCTGCTGTTCACCTCGGGCTATGTCTCGAACCAGACCGGCATCGCCACCATCGCCAAGCTCATTCCGAACTGCCTGATCGTGTCGGACGAGCTCAACCACAATTCGATGATCGAGGGCATCCGCCAGTCCGGCTGCGAGCGCGTCGTGTTCCGTCACAACGACCTCGCGCATCTCGAGGAATTGCTGAAGGCCGCAGGTCCGAACCGGCCGAAGCTGATCGCCTGCGAGAGCCTCTATTCCATGGATGGCGACGTGGCGCCGCTGGCGAAGATCTGCGACCTCGCCGAGACATACAATGCCATGACCTATGTCGACGAGGTCCACGCGGTCGGCATGTACGGCCCGCGCGGCGGCGGCATTGCCGAGCGCGACGGCGTCATGCATCGCATCGACATTCTCGAAGGCACGCTCGCGAAGGCGTTCGGCTGCCTCGGCGGCTACATCGCCGCCAACGGCCAGATCATCGACGCCGTGCGGTCCTATGCGCCTGGCTTCATCTTCACCACGGCGCTGCCGCCAGCGATCTGCTCGGCCGCGACCGCCGCGATCAAGCATCTGAAGACCTCCAACTGGGAGCGCGAGCGCCACCAGGACCGCGCCGCCCGCGTCAAGGCGATCCTGAACGCCGCCGGCCTGCCTGTGATGTCGAGCGACACCCACATCGTGCCGCTGTTCATCGGCGATGCCGAGAAGTGCAAGCAGGCCTCCGATCTGCTGCTCGAGGAGCACGGCATCTACATCCAGCCGATCAACTATCCGACCGTCGCCAAGGGCACCGAGCGGCTGCGCATCACGCCCTCGCCCTATCACGACGACGGCCTGATCGATCAGCTCGCCGAAGCGCTGCTCCAGGTCTGGGACCGTCTCGGCCTGCCGCTGCAGCAGAAATCGATGGCGGCGGAGTAGCCCTTCCTTTGCCTCTCCCGCTTGCGGGGGAGGCCGACGCGCCCCGGGCGATGCGAAGCATCGTCCCGTGCGCGGCGGGTGAGGGCTCCCACCACTCGGGCATTTCCTCCAATTCTCAACAATCCCATTGCTGAGACAGCCCTCTCCCCAGCCCTCCCCCGCACGCGGGGGAGGGAGCTCACCGCGGATGCCGCCACACGGTACACGCCATATGCGATTGCCCTCCTCCGCAAGCGGGAGAGGGAGCCTACTGCCGATGCCGCTGCCCCGCGCGCGAGAGCCGCAAGCGGGGCGATAGCGAGCAGACAGCTCGTCGTACCGCTTAACGACACCTCCAGTTCCCGCCGCCACGCGGCATTTCGCTGTCGCCTGCACCCGCCCGACGCGCTAGGTTTGCCCAGGATCACGAGATCGGGCGCCGGCCAGTGCGCCCCGGGAGACGCACGCTCGCCATGCTGCACGACTGGGGCGTCATTGCCGCCGCCTTCGGCTATATCGGCTTCCTGTTCCTGGTGGCGAGCCATGGCGACCGGCGCTCGCCGGCCGGGCCCGGCCGCGTGTCCGGCCTGATCTATCCGCTCTCGCTGGCGATCTACTGCACGTCCTGGACCTTCTTCGGCTCGGTCGGCTTCGCCACCCGCACCTCGACCGACTTCCTCGCGATCTATGTCGGCCCGATCCTGATGATCGGGCTGGGCGCCGGCGTGCTGCGCCGCGTGATCCAGCTGGCGAAGGCGCACAACATCACCTCGATCGCCGATTTCATCGGCGCCCGCTACGGCAAGAGCCAGGCCGTGGCGGCGACGGTGGCCTTGATCGCGATCATCGGCTCGGTGCCCTATATCGCGCTCCAGCTGAAAGCGGTGGCGGCCTCGCTGGCGACGATCCTGAGCGAGGACCAGGCCTTTTCACACATCCCGATCCTCGGCGACGTCGCGCTGATGGTGACGCTGGCGATGGCAGCCTTCGCGGTGCTGTTCGGGACGCGGCAGACCGACGCCACCGAGCACCAGCACGGCCTGATGCTGGCGGTCGCGACCGAATCGATCATCAAGCTGGTCGCCTTCCTCGCCGCCGGCATCTTCGTGACCTTCTGGCTGTTCTCGCCGCATGAACTGATCGAGCGCGCGATGAAGACGCCGGAGGCGGTCCGCGCGCTCAACTATACGCCGTCGATCGGCAATTTCCTCACCATGACGCTGCTGTCGCTCTGCGCCATCATGCTGCTGCCGCGCCAGTTCCATGTCAGCGTGGTGGAGAATTCCTCGGACGCCGAGGTCGGTCGCGCGCGCTGGCTGTTTCCGCTCTATCTCGTCGCCATCAACCTGTTCGTGATCCCGATCGCGCTGGCCGGCCTCGTCACCTTCCCGTTCGGTGCGGCCGATCCCGACATGTTCGTGCTGGCGCTGCCGATGGAGGGCGGCGCCGACCTGCTCAGCGTCGTGGTGTTCGTCGGCGGCCTGTCGGCGGCGACCGCGATGGTGATCGTCGAATGCGTGGCGCTGTCGATCATGGTCTCCAACGACCTCGTGGTGCCGCTGGTCTTGCAGCGGCGGCCGGAGGGACGCCCCGGCGGTGCCGGCTTCAGCGCCTTCCTGCTGCGCTCGCGGCGGCTCGCCATCTTCGCCATCATGGTGATGGCCTATTTCTACTATCGTGCGCTCGGCAACACCCAGCTCGCCGCGATCGGCCTGCTCTCCTTTGCCGCGGTCGCGCAGCTCGCCCCGAGCTTCTTCGGCGGCCTGTTGTGGCGGCGCGCCACGGCGCGCGGCGCGATCGGCGGCATGCTGGTGGGGTTTGCGGTGTGGCTCTACACGCTGTTCATCCCGAGCTTCATGGACACCTCGACGGCGGGCATCCTGCTGCTCCAGCACGGCCCGTTCGGCATCGAGGCGCTGCGGCCGCAGGCGCTGTTCGGCGCCGACCTGCCGCCCTTGATGCACGGCGTCATCTGGTCGCTGTCGCTGAACATCCTGACCTATGTGCTGCTGTCGCTGGCGCGCCAGCCGTCCTCGATCGAGCTCGTCCAGGCCGATCTGTTCGTGCCCAACACGCTGGCGCCGATCGCGCCGAGTTTTCGGCGCTGGCGCACCACGGTCACGGTGCAGGACATCCAGACCACCGTGGCGCAATATCTCGGTCCCGAGCGCGCCCGCCAATCCTTCGAGGCATTCTCGGACCGCCGGAACATGCGGCTGGAGCCGGCCGCGCCCGCCGATTTCGAACTGCTGCAGCACGCCGAGCACCTGATCGCCTCCTCGATCGGCGCGGCCTCCTCGCGCCTCGTGATGTCGCTGCTCCTGCGCAAGCGGACGGTCTCCGCCAAGGCGGCGCTGAAGCTGCTCGACGATTCCCATGCGGCACTGCATTTCAACCGCGAGATCCTGCAGACCGCGCTGAACCATGTCCGCCAGGGCATCGCGGTGTTCGACGCCGATCTGCAGCTGATCTGCTCCAACCGCCAGTTCGGCGAGCTGCTCAACGTGCCGCCGCACGTCGTCCAATTCGGCACGCCGCTGCGCGAGATCCTGGAATTCATGGACGTCAGCAACCCCGACGATCCCGAGGAGCGCGAGGCCGTGCTGGAGCGGCGGCTGACGGCCTACACCACCGACAGCGAGCCCTATCTGGAGCGCCTGGCCGACCGCCACATGGTGATCGAGGTGCTTACCAACCGCATGCCCGGCGGCGGCTTCGTCATCACCTTCACCGACGTGACGCCGTCCTTCGAGGCCGCCGAGGCGCTGGAGCGCGCCAATGCCACGCTGGAAAAACGCGTGCGCGACCGCACCGAGGAACTGACCCGGCTGAATTCGGAACTGGCGCTGGCCAAGAGCGCCGCGGAAGACGCCAGCATCTCCAAGACCCGCTTCCTCGCCGCCGCCGGCCACGACATCCTCCAGCCGCTCAACGCCGCGCGGCTTTATGTGACGAGCCTGGTCGAGCGCCAGCACAGCGGCGAAGAGACACGGCTGGTCGAGAACATCGACGAATCGCTGCAGGCGATCGAGGAAATCCTCGGCGCGTTGCTCGATATTTCCCGGCTCGATGCCGGCGCCATGGCGACCTCGATCTCGAGCTTCAAGATGGCCGACCTGATGCGCTCGCTGGAGATCGAGTTCGCGCCGAGCGCACGCGCCAAGGGGCTCGATCTCGTCTTCGTGCCGTGCTCGCTGCCGGTGCAATCCGATCGCCTGCTGCTGCGCCGGCTGCTGCAGAACCTGATCTCGAATGCGATCAAATACACCCCGCGCGGCCGCGTGCTGGTCGGCTGCCGCCGCCAGGGCCCTGCGCTGAAGATCTGCGTCTACGACACCGGCGTCGGCATCCCCGCGCTCAAGCGCGGCGAGATCTTCAAGGAATTCCACCGCCTCGAGCAGGGCGCGCGGATCGCCCGCGGTCTCGGCCTCGGCCTTTCGATCGTCGAGCGGCTGGCGCGCGTGCTCAACCACGGCATCGCGATCGACTCCAATGCCGGCGGCGGCTCGGTGTTCTCGGTGACGGTGCCGACGGCCAAGGCGATCACCCATACCGCCGCGGTGACCAGCGCGACGCCGCTGGCGCGCACGCCGATTTCGGGCGCCCTGATCGTCTGCATCGAGAACGATCCGGCGATCCTCGACGGCATGCAGACGCTGCTCAAGGCCTGGGACGCCGAGGTCATCGCGGTCGCCGATCCCGAGAGCGCGCTGGCGGCAATCGAGACCGCGGGACGGCGCGTCACGGGTCTTCTGGTCGACTATCACCTCGACCGCGGCAACGGCATCGCCGCCATCCGCGACATCCGCCGCCGCTTCGGCGACGGCATCCCCGCGATCCTGATCACCGCCGACCGCAGCCCCGCCGTGCAGGTCGCCGCGCGCGAGGAGACCATCGCCGTGCTGAACAAGCCGGTGAAGCCGGCCTCGCTCCGCGCCCTGCTCGGGCAATGGCGCACGCAGCAGATGGTGGCGGCGGAATAGGCGGCGTCACTCTCTCCACGTCATTGCGAGGAGCTCTTGCGACGAAGCAATCCAGAGTCTTTCCGCAGGGGGATTCTGGATGCTTCGCTGCGCTCGCAATGACGGAGCGCGAGGCGGCAAACTGCTCCTCCAACCAGCGCTGTCATTCCCGCGAAAGCGGGAATCCAGTACGCCGCGGCCTCTCGGCTCGATCATGATGGCCTCTGGGATACTGGATCGTCCGCCTGCGCGGACGATGACATCGAGAATGGGGCGACGGGCGCGGCTTCTCATTCTCGCGGCGCGTTTCGCCCGAGTTTTGCTTGATCTGTCCACCCTCTGGAAACGTGAGGGCGCAGGGAAGACCGGGTGCCGGCCGGCACCCGCGGTCCGCTGCGCGAATTGCACACGCAGGAAGAACCGCACAGCAGCATACAGGTGTGGCCGAGCACACGGCCTTCCCTGCGCGATGGTCGGACGGCTTATGCCGTGCTCTCCCGGGAGCCGATGCTTCTTTCTGGCCTCCCTCACGCTTGCGGAAGTCACCAGCCGCCGCGCCGGTTGGCACGGGGCCGCATCCACAAGGCTTGACCGTGGCGAACGACGGTCAGGACCACACGGTTTTGCCGTACGCGTTCAGCGCCGTTCGTCCGACGCGGCTTG
>CAYREH010000042.1:0-57009 GCA_964423245.1 uncultured Bradyrhizobium sp.
GAGCGTCCCCCCGGCCGACATCGTCCTCCCGACGATGCGCAAGGGACGGAGGTACACGACGGACCCACGACCCCCGAAAAGGAGCACGGCGCCATCTTGCGAGGGCTCCGTTTCGGATTCGTGTCGGCTGGCGACTTACTTGCGATCCTTGATCGCGACGTAGTCGCGGCGGGTGACGCCGGTGTAGAGCTGGCGCGGACGGCCGATCTTCTGCTGCGGATCCTCGATCATCTCGCTCCACTGGCTGATCCAGCCGACGGTGCGGGCGACCGCGAACAGCACGGTGAACATCGAGACCGGGAAACCCATCGCCTTCAGCGTGATGCCCGAATAGAAGTCGACGTTCGGGTACAGCTTGCGGTCGATGAAGTACTGGTCGCTGAGCGCGATCTTCTCGAGCTCCATCGCCACCTTCAGCATCGGATCGTCGCCATGGCCGGTCTCCTTGAGCACGGCGTGACACATCTTCTGCATGATCTTGGCGCGCGGATCGTAGTTCTTGTAGACGCGGTGACCGAAGCCCATCAGGCGGACCTCGGAGTTCTTGTCCTTCACCTTGGCGATGAAGTCCGGGATCTTGTCCACGGTGCCGATCTCGGCGAGCATCGCGAGCGCGGCTTCGTTGGCGCCGCCATGCGCCGGACCCCAGAGGCAGGCGATGCCGGCGGCGATGCAGGCGAACGGGTTGGCGCCGGAGGAGCCGGCGATGCGCACCGTCGAGGTCGAGGCGTTCTGCTCGTGGTCGGCGTGCAGGATGAAGATCTTGTCCAGCGCGTCGGCGAGCACCGGGTTGATCTTGTATTCCTCGCAGGGCACCGCGAAGCACATGTTGAGGAAGTTCTCGGCGAAGGACAGCGAGTTCTTCGGATACACGAAGGGCTGACCGACCGTGTACTTGTAGGCCATGGCGGCCAGCGTCGGGATCTTCGCGATCATGCGCATGGAGGCGATCATGCGCTGCTTCGGATCGTTGATGTCGGTCGAGTCGTGATAGAACGCGGCGAGCGCGCCGACCGAGGCCACCATCACCGCCATCGGATGGGCGTCGCGGCGGAAGCCCTGGAAGAAGCGGGCCATCTGCTCGTGCACCATCGTGTGATGGATCACGCGGTCGTCGAAGTCCTTCTTCTGAGCCGGGGTCGGCAGATCCCCGTAGAGCAGGAGGTAGCAGGTCTCGAGGAAGTCGCCGTGCTCGGCGAGCTGCTCGATCGGATAGCCGCGGTATTCCAGAACGCCAGCGTCACCATCGATATAGGTGATCTTGGACTGGCAGCTCGCGGTCGAGGTGAAGCCGGGGTCGTAGGTGAACAGGCCGGACTGCCCGTACAGCTTGCCGATGTCGATGACGTCAGGCCCGACGCTGCCGCTGTGGATCGGGAGATCGTAGTTCTTGTTTCCAACCGTCAGCGTGGCGGTCTTTGGGCTAGCTTTTGCGTCCATCAGTGGTCCCCGATGTATGGTGAAACGGGCCGGACCCGGAGGCCCCTGCAGAATGTGAGTGGGGCAGGCCGGATGTTCCAGAATGTACGGGGAGATGGGTATATTATTGCTATGTGCGCTGCAAGATCGGCGCACGCATGACCGACTTACGTCGTAGACTGATCCTTAAGGCGGGCCAGGCTTTCCTGGCATCCCAGTACGTCCAGGACCTCGAAAATGCCGGGCGAGGTGGTTCGCCCGGTGAGTGCGGCGCGCAGCGGCTGGGCGACGGCGCCGAGCTTCAGCCCTTTTTCCTCGGCGAAGGCCCGCAGCGCGGCTTCCGTGCCGGCCGCGCTCCACGTCTCGACTTTCTCCAGTGCGGAATGCAGCTGGCCGATCAGCTTGCGGTTCTCGTCCGTCAGCAGCGCCGCGGCCTTCGGATCGAGCTGGAGCGGGCGGTCGGCGAAGATGAAATAGGCGCCGTCGATCAGCTCGATCAGCGTCTTGGCGCGCTCCTTCAGCGCCGGCATGGCTTTCAGGAGTTGCGCCCGCGTGGTGTCGTTTAACTTGGCCTTAATCTCGTCGCGGCTGGGCACGACGTGGTCGAGCACGTCCTCGAACATCTTCACGAGGGATTGATCGTCGGCGTGCCGGATGTAGTGGCCGTTCAGGTTTTCCAGTTTGACGAAATCGAAGCGGGCGGCGGCGCGGCCGACGCTGGCGAGGTCGAACGCGGCGATCATCTCCTCGGTCGAGAAGATCTCCTGGTCGCCATGGCTCCAGCCGAGCCGGACCAGGTAGTTGCGCAGCGCCGCCGGCAGGTAACCCATGGCACGGTAGGCATCGACGCCGAGCGCGCCGTGGCGCTTGGACAGTTTCGAGCCGTCCGGACCGTGGATCAGCGGGATGTGGGACATGTTCGGCAGCGTCCAGCCCATCGCGTCGTAGATCTGCTTCTGGCGCGCGGCGTTGATGAGATGGTCGTCGCCGCGGATGACGTGCGTGACGCCCATGTCGTGGTCGTCGACAACCACGGCGAGCATGTAGGTCGGGTTGCCGTCGCCGCGGAGCAGCACGAGGTCGTCGAGGTTCTCGTTCTGCCAGACCACGCGGCCCTGCACCTGGTCCTCGATCACGGTCTCTCCGGTCTGCGGCGCGCGCAGCCGGATGGTGGGCTTGACGCCGGACGGCGCCGTGGCGGGGTCGCGGTCGCGCCATAGGCCGTCATAGAGGCGGGTGCGGCCCTCCGCGCGCGCCTTCTCGCGCATGGCGGCGAGCTCCTCGGCGGTGGCGTAGCAGCGATAGGCCTTGCCGTCGGCGAGCAATTGCTCGGCGATCTCGCGGTGACGGGCGGCGCGGCTGAACTGGTAGATGACCTCGCCGTCCCAGCCGAGTTCGAGCCATTTCAGGCCGTCGAGGATGGCGCCGATCGCAGCTTCCGTGGAGCGCTCCCGGTCGGTGTCCTCGATCCGCAGCAGCATCTTGCCGCCATGCTTCTTGGCATAGAGCCAATTGAACAGCGCCGTGCGGGCGCCGCCGATATGGAGGAAGCCGGTCGGCGAGGGAGCGAAGCGCGTGACGACGGAATCGGACATTCGGGGGCGGAGCCTGTGTTTTGGAGGCGCAGGTGTATAGCAGGTACGAGGCATAAACAAAGCCCGGCCACCACCGGATCGGCCTCTCGCTCAAAGCCGTGCCCCAACCCTCGTCTAAACTCTCGTCTAAACCCTTGGCTCAGCCTCCCGAATTTGGCAGAAGGACCGCTGATTTCCTTGCAGGATTGGCGAGATGACGACAGAACCGATGGCACCTGAGGTTGGGCGCGATTTCATTCGTGACATCATCCAGGCCGATCTCGACCAGGGCAAGTACAGGGAGATCGTGACCCGGTTCCCGCCGGAGCCGAACGGTTATCTGCACATCGGTCACGCCAAGTCGATCGCGCTCAATTTCGGCATCGCCCAGGAGTTTCCGGGCCGCTGCCATCTGCGCTTCGACGACACCAATCCGGTCAAGGAGGAGCAGGAATACATCGACTCCATCCAGGCCGACGTGCGCTGGCTCGGCTACGACTGGGGCAACAACCTGTTCTACGCCTCCGACTATTTCGACCGTCTCTATGAATGGGCGGAGAAGCTGATCCGCGACGGGCTCGCTTATGTCGACGACCAGAGCCAGGAGGAGATTCGTCTTTCTCGCGGCACGCTGACCGAGCCGGGCAAGAACTCGCCGTTCCGCGATCGCTCGGTGGAGGAGAATCTCGACCTGTTTCGCCGCATGAAGGCGGGCGAGTTCCCCAACGGCGCACGCGTACTGCGCGCGAAGATCGACATGGCCGCCGGCAACATCAATCTGCGCGATCCCGTGCTGTACCGCATCCTGCATGCGCACCATCCGCGCACCGGCACCAAGTGGAGCATCTATCCCAGCTACGACTATGCCCATGGCCAGTCGGACGCGATCGAGGGCATCACCCATTCGATCTGCACGCTCGAATTCGAGGACCATCGGCCGCTCTACGACTGGTTCATCGACAAGCTGCCGGTGCCGTCCAAGCCGCATCAGTACGAATTCGCCCGGCTCAATTTGACCTACACGCTGCTCTCCAAGCGCGTGCTGACGCAGCTGGTCCGCGACGGCCATGTCGCCGGCTGGGACGACCCGCGCATGCCGACCATGGCGGGGATGCGCCGCCGCGGCGTGCCGCCGGCGGCCTTGCGCGAATTCGTCAAGCGCATCGGCGTCGCCAAGGCCAACAGCGTGGTCGATGTCGGCATGCTCGAGTTCTGCATTCGCGAGGAATTGAACCGCACCGCGCAGCGCCGCATGGCGGTGCTGCGGCCGCTCAAGGTCGTCATCGAGAACTATCCGGAAGGACAGACCGAGGAACTGGAGGCGATCAACCATCCTGACGATCCCTCCGCCGGCACGCGCAAGATCAGCTTCGGCCGCGAGATCTATATCGAGCAGGACGACTTCATGGAGAACCCGCCGAAGAAGTTCTTCCGCCTGTCGCCCGGCAACGAGGTGCGGCTGCGCTACGCCTATTTCGTCAAGTGCACGGGCGTCATCAAGAACGAAAAGGGCGAGGTGGTGGAGCTGCGCTGCACCTACGATCCCGCGACCAAGGGCGGCAATGCGCCCGACGGCCGCAAGGTCAAGGCCACCATGCATTGGCTGCCGGCGAGCTCGAAGCCGGCCGAGATCCGCATCTACAATCAGCTGTTCGCCAATCCGAGCCCGGATGCCTCGAACTTTGCGGCCGATCTCAATCCGAACTCGCTGGAGATTCTCAGCGATGCGCGCATCGAGGCCTCGGTTGCGGACAGCAACGCAACGGAGCCGATGCAGTTCGAGCGCCAGGGCTATTTCGTGCGCGACAAGGATTCGACGCCGGGCAAGCCGGTGTTCTCGCGTACCATCGGCCTGCGCGACACCTTCGCGAAGGAAGTGGCGAAAGGGTGATGCGCGCATGAGCAACGCGGCCGAGGCCATCGCATCTGCCATCATCGCGAAATGGTGCGCCGGCTTCGCCGCGCTCGATGCGGCTGCGCTGTCCTCGCTCTATGCGAGCAACGCGTTCTTCTTCGGCTCGAACCCGAAGCTCTACAGGGGCCGTACCGGCGTCGCCGACTATTTCAACGGCCTGCCGCGCTGGAAGAAGCCGGGCGCGACCTTCTCCGACGTCCAGGTCGGGCAGGCCGGGCCGGACCTCATCAACATGGCGGCGACCGTCACCTTCGATCTCGCCGGTGAGCGTCCCGATCTCGCCGTCAAGATGAGCTGGGTGATCCTGCGCGAGGATGGCGACTGGAAGATCGTCAATCATCACGCCTCGGCGAAGACGCCGCTGATCTGAGCAATCGAACGCGTCCTGTCGGGATCGTCGTTCAGGGCGCGCCAATCGGCGTGCTTCGTCATGACGGGAATGAACCGCGGTTCCGTTGGCGCGTTGAGGTGATCCCAACAGAGGATCCCATCATGCAAGACATCGCAGAACACATGGAAGTCATCGGCGCCGACGGCGTCCATATCGGCACGGTCGACAAGGTCGAAGGCCAGCGGATCAAGCTGACCCGGAAGGACAGCGGCGAGGGCAGCCACAGGGGCCATCATCATTTCATCGACAAGGGCCTTGTGGCCGATATCGAGGGCAACAGGGTGCGGCTCTCGGCCAAGGCCGACGTGGCGGTGACCATGGAAGAGGAAAAGTAGGGCCGAGGTCGCTCCGTTCCTGATCCGTACCGCTTTCCCGCCGCCTGCACGTTCCGGTAGCCTTTGCGGCAGTCGCGTATCGTAAGGTGCTGGGATGGCGGAGCCGGGCCGGCCGCAGCGTGTCACGCAAGGCGTTGCGGGAACCTGGCCCATCGGCCGGGCCGCTCCGGCTGGCGGGCTGCTCCCGGCCGGGCTCGGCATCTGGCCCGCCATCGTCCAGACCTTGCGCGACTGGGCGCGGGCGGAAGCCGGGGCAGGGCGGCTGTTGCCCTGGGTGCCCGTCGCCTTCGGCGCCGGGATCGCGCTCTACTTCGCCGCCGAGCATGAGCCGGTGCCGTGGGTCACCGCCGTCACGGCGTTGTTGCTGATCCTCGCGGCCGTGCTGCTGCGGCGAACGCGGCTGCTGGCACCCGCGCTCCTGATCGCGGCGGCGGTAGCCGGGTTCGCAACGGCGACATGGAAGACGGCGCGCGTCGCGCATACCGTGCTGGCCAAGCCGATCTATTCCGCCACGCTGTCGGGCTTCGTCGAAACCCGCGACATCCGCGAGCGCACCGACCGCTTCGTGCTGCGAGTTACCGCAATGGACGCTCCGCGCAGCGAGGTGAAGCTGGAGCGCGTGCGGCTGTCGGTACGCAAGGGCACTGCGCCGGAAGTCGGCAGTTTCGTGCAATTGAAGGCGCGTCTGCTGCCGCCGATCTCGCCGGTGCGACCCGGCAGCTACGACTTCTCGCGCGACATGTTCTTCCAGGGCATCGGTGCCTCCGGATTCGTGATGGGCGGCATCACGGCCGTGGCGCCGCCGGAGACGGGCGGCCTGCGGCTGCGCTATGCGGCCTTCATGCAGGGCATGCGCGATGCGATCGATGCACGCATCCGTGCGACACTGGAGGGCGACAACCGCGCGATCGCGACGGCGCTGCTCACCGGTCGGCGCGATGCGATCAGTGCGCCCGTCAACGACGCCATGTTCATCTCCGGGCTCGGCCATGTCCTGTCGATCTCCGGCTATCACATGGCGGTGGTCGCGGGCGTCGTGTTCTTCGCCGTGCGTGCCTTGCTCGCGCTGATCCCGGGCCTCGCCGCCGGCTCGCCGATCAAGAAATGGTCGGCGGGCGCGGCGCTGGTCGCAGCCGCGTTCTACCTGCTGCTCTCGGGGGCCGAGGTTGCCACGCAGCGCTCGTTCTTCATGACGGCGGTGGTGCTGATCGCGGTCATGGTCGATCGCCGCGCCATCACCTTCCGGACCCTGGCCGTGGCGGCGCTGGTCGTGCTTGCGGTCGCGCCCGAGGCGCTGGTGCATCCCAGTTTCCAGATGTCCTTTGCGGCGACGCTCGGCCTCGTCGCGCTGGTGCAGGTCGGCATGCCCAACCTGTTCGCCTCGCCCGATCATTCCGCGACGGCGCGGATCGCGCTGTGGGGCGGCCGCGAAATCGCGATGCTGTTCCTGGCCTCGCTGATCGCGGGTCTTGCGACCACGCCCTATGCCGCCTTTCACTTCCACCGCGTCACGCCTTATGGCGTGCTGGCCAATCTCGGGGCGATGCCCGTTGTCTCGGCGCTGGTGATGCCCGCGGGTCTGCTCGGATTGCTCGCCGCGCCGTTCGGGCTCGACGGCGTGTTCTGGTGGCTGATGGGAATCGGCATCGACTGGATGATCGTGGTGTCGCGCTGGGTCGCGGCGTTGCCGGGTGCGATCGGCCGGATCGGCGCCTTCGGCATCGCGCCGCTGATCTTGGCGAGCCTCGGCATCATCGTGATGGGTCTCCTGCGCACCCCTCTGCGCTGGGCCGGCGCGCTGGTGCTGCTGGGCGGGATCGCCTGGGGCCTGACGGTGCGCCAGCCGGACGTGCTGATCGCCGGTGACGGGCAGAGCGTCGCCGTGCGGGGCGGAGACGGCCGGCTGCATCTGATCAGGAGCAGCAGGGACAGCTTCCTCCTGAAGGAGTGGCTCGCGGCGGACGCCGATCCGCGCGACGCCGCAAGCCAATCGCTGGCCGACGGCGTGTCCTGCGACGAAACGGGCTGTGTGACGCCGCTCGCCGACGGCCGGCTGGTCGCGCTGGCGCTGCGCGTCGATGCACTGGCCGACGATTGCAGCCGAGCCGCTCTGGTGGTGACCGCAAGGCCCGTGCCGCCCGATTGTGCGGCGATGGTGGTGGACCGGCAACGGCTCTCGCGCCAGGGGGCGCTGGCCTTGCGGCGGCAGGGTGACGGCTTTGTCGTTCAGGCGGTGAAGGCGAGGGGCGCAGACCGTCCCTGGTCGCCGGCCGTCGCCGGCGACACCGAGTCCGAACTCTCGCTCGCGCCGCGGCCGGCCGCGCCGCGTGTCCGCGACGCGACGCCCTCGGAGGCCGATCTGCAGGCGGAGGAGTAGGATTTCGCCTTCAGCCGGCCGGCAGACGGCGCGCGGTCGTCTGCCGATCGGCGACGATCTGCGGCTTCTGCTCGGGAGCGCCGGCGTGCTGCGTCACCGGCAATTGCAGCACGGTCGCGCGCTGGCCTTCGACGAGCTGCGTCACCAGCACAGATTTGCCGTCCGGAAATTCGATCGCGTCGTGATGGCGGTCCGGGATGTGCGGATCGACCTTGCCGAACTTGCCGACGCGGGAATTGACGGTGCGCGTCCAGATCCAGCGATTGTCGTAGCGGACGTCGTCGGCGAAGGCGAGCTCCGTGCCCGGCAGCAGGCACACGGCCACGGTCGGATCGGCGGCGGAGGCGAAGCCGCGCGTCGAGGTCCCACGGAAGGTCGTCGACACGATCGTCTCGCCCACCTCGGCGGAACGGGATGCGACGGCATGGAGGCTGTAGTCACACATCGGGGCGCTCCTCTTGCGAGATAGCAGCCCACGCCTCCCTCTGAGGCGCAGGCCCTATCAGAGTGAAGCACCGAAGGCTCTGCCCGGTTGACGGCAAATCTGCGGCCTGCGCAGGCAGGCCGCCATCACATTATCTTTCCAGTTCCGCCTGGGATCTTTCCAATCCCGCCTGGGAACAAGGCGCGCGCCGCTGCATTGCGGCGCGGCCGAGCCGGCTCAATATTTGCGATAGAGGCCGATCAGCTTGCCCTGGATCTTCACCCGGTTGGGCGGCAGGATGCGGACCTCATAGGCGGCGTTCGCCGGTTCCAGCGCGATCGAGGCGCCGCGGCGGCGGAAGCGCTTGAGCGTCGCCTCCTCGTCGTCGATCAGCGCCACGACGATGTCGCCGGTATCGGCGCTCTCATTGCGCTGGATCAGCGCCATGTCGCCATCGAGAATGCCGGCCTCCACCATGGAATCGCCGCGCACTTCGAGTGCGTAATGCTCGCCTGAACCGAGCATGTCGGGGGGGACGCTGATGGTGTGGCTGCGGGTCTGCAGCGCCTCGATCGGCGTACCGGCCGCGATGCGGCCCATCACCGGCACCGCGACGGGACGTTCACCCTCATCGGCCGGCGGGCTGGAATGGGTCCGGACCTTGCCGAGATTGCCTTCGATGACGCTCGGCGTGAAGCCGCGGCGGGTGCCGGCGGCCGCCTGCAGCTCCGGCAGCTTGATGACCTCGATGGCGCGGGCACGGTTGGGAAGGCGCCGGATGAAGCCGCGCTCCTCCAGTGCCGTGATCAGGCGGTGGATGCCCGACTTCGAGCGCAGGTCGAGCGCGTCCTTCATCTCGTCGAAGGAGGGCGGCACACCGCTTTCCTTCAACCGCTCGCTGATGAATCGCAGAAGCTCGTATTGTTTGCGCGTAAGCATCTCGACCAAAGTCCCCCGGTTGCTAGCGTTCGATTCCGAGACGTTGAGAGCAGCGATGACACGCTACATGCTCGAAACAAATCATGAACGGACACTATATGTTCGATACATGTTCCGCAACTGCTTAATTTAGCGTGAACAGAGCGGGTCTCGCATCGCGCGCGGAGGCGCAACGTTCACAGCGGCAGGCGCAACACCTCGCAAGGCGTGCCTGCGACGGCCTTCGGTGCGTGCGGCGGACGCACGAGAAGTGCCTGTGCCGCAGCGAGATTCGCAAGCAGCGAGGAATCCTGGTGCGCGACGGGAACGGCAACGAGCGTGCCGTCGTCGCGCGGCTCGAGGCGTGCGCGCAGATAATCCTCGCGCTGGTCGTTGGCGCCGACATCGCGGCCGAGCACGGCGCGCTCGCGGCGGTGGTCAATCACCGCACAGCCTGCGAGCGCACGAATCAGGGGCACCATGAACAGGAAGGCGCAGACATAGGAGGACACGGGATTGCCGGGCAGGCCGATCACCCGCATCGCCGCGAGTCGTCCGTGCATCATGGGCTTGCCCGGGCGCATCGCGATCTTCCAGAAGGTCATGGCGACGCCTTCGTCCTTCAGCGCCTGCTGGACGAGGTCGTGGTCGCCGACGGAGGCACCGCCGGTGGTGATGAGGATATCGACGCCGAGTTCGCGGGCCCGGCGAATGCCCGCCGTCGTCGCCTCCAGCGTGTCCGCGGCAATGCCGAGATCGATGGTCTCGGCGCCCTCCTGGCGGGCGAGGGCGTGCAGCGCGAAGCCGTTGGAGTAGACGATCTGTCCGGGAGCGGGACGGCTGCCCGGCATCACCAGTTCATCGCCGGTCGCGAGGATCGCGACCCGGGGGCGGCGATGCACCGGAAGCTGCGGATGGTTCATGCCGGCGGCGAGCGCGAGATCGCGGTCGCTGAGCCGGATGCCCTGGCGCAGCAGGACATCGCCTTCGCGGAAATCGACGCCGGCGGGCCGGATGTGCCGCCCGGAGATGGCGGCTTCCCTGATCGTGACGAGCGGCCCCTCGGCGATCGTGTCCTCCTGGATCACGACCGCATCGGCGCCGGCCGGCACGACGCCGCCGGTGAAGATCCGCACCGCCTGGCCGGGACCGACGGAACCCGGGAACGGGCGGCCCGCGGCGACTTCGCCGATCACGGTGAGGGCGGCATCGACCTTGGCGGCATCGGCCGCGCGCACGGCGTATCCGTCCATGGCGGACATCGCCTGTGGCGGCTGCGTGCGCAGCGCCGCGACGTCGCGCGCCAGCACGCGATGGAAGGCCGCATCCAGCGGGATCATCTCGTCGGGCAACGGCTCCGCGCCGGCCAGCACCGCGGCGAGCGCGTCAGAAACCGGCATGAGGGCCACGGGCGAAAACTCCAGCTGCGCACGGTCGGACATGATGAGCGCGAGAGTTCTAGCCGAGTGCCGGCGCAGAGGCAAAATGCCGTTGACCAAGGATGGCGTGTGCCCGCCGCAGCCTTTGGGCGCGAGCAGGCAAGGTCCGCGGCTTTGCCGATCAGTCGGGCATTCCGTCAGATCCCCAGCGCCCGCAGCGCATGGCCGACATCGGTCGGCGCCGTCACGTGCACGGCGGTCAGGCCCCGCGCGCGGGCTCCTTCGACGTTTTCCGCCAGATCGTCGAAGAACACGATGCGATTCGCCGGCACGCCGATCGCGGCCACCACGTGATCGAACGCTTCCGCATCCGGCTTCCGCAGCCCGATGCTCGAGGACAGATAGAGCGCGTTGAAATGACCGATCAGGCCGGCATATTCCCGGGAGAAATAATCGACATGCGGCCGGTTGGTGTTCGAGAACGCGTAGACCGGCATCTGCCGGGCTGCGCGCGGCAGCCATTCGGCGATGTCGGGCATCTCGCCGGCGAAGATCGCGTTCCAGCCCTCGAGGAACTGCGCGTCGGAAATGCCGATACCGAGCGAATCCCGCAGCGACTGGAAGTAGTCGGCATCGCTGAGCTTGCCGACCTCGTGCAGCCGGTAGGCCTCGTCGCGCACGAAACGCGCGACGAGGGCGTCGGGCGGGCAGCCGGCGTGTCCCGCCCAGCAGGCGATGGCCTTCGAGAAATCGATGTCGAGCACGACGCGGCCGAGATCGAACAGCAGCGCATCGGCGCTGCCGGGAGAGAGTGTGGAGGTCATTGCATCCTTTTCGATCTCAATAGCGATAGGGCTCGATATCCAGCAGCGGGAAGGCGCTGAACACGCTCGGCGCGTTGGTGGCGGTGGCCGGGTGCAGGCACGCCTTGTCGACCTCGGCGAACGAGGTCGCGCCCAAAAGGCCGAGGCAGCGCAGCACCTCGTCCTCGAGCAGTTCGAGCATCCGCGTGACACCGGCTTCGCCCGCGGCGGCCAGCGCCCAGCATTGCATCCGGCCGATGCCGACCATGTCGGCGCCCGATGCGATCGCCTTGACGATGTCGGTGCCGCGGCAGAAGCCGCCATCGACCATGATCTTCGCGCGGCCCTTCACGGCATCGACGATCTCCGGCAGCACATGCATGGCGCCGCGGCCATGATCGAGCTGGCGGCCGCCATGGTTGGAGACGTAGATCCAGTCGACACCATGATCGACCGCGATCCGCGCATCCTCGGCTGTCGCGATGCCCTTCAGGATCAGCGGAATCTTGAACTTGTCCTTGACCATCTTCACCGTCCGCCACTCCAGGCCCTTCTGGAAATCGCCGCCCGTGGCGCGCAGGCGGCTTTCGCGAACATAGCGCTTGGCGATGTCACGCTCGCGACGGCTGTAATGGGCGGTGTCGACGGTGAGACAGAACGCGGCATAATCGTGCTTGATGGTCCGGCTGACGACGTCGGCGACGAAATCGTCGTCGCCGCGCACATAGAGCTGGTAGAAGCGCAGCGCATCGGGCGCGGCTTCCGCCGTCTTCTCGAGGCCCGGCTCGGACACCGAGCTCAGCATGTGCGCCGCTCCGAACGCGCCGGCGCCGCGTGCGACGCTCGCCGCGCCATGCGGATCGAAGATCTCGAGCGCGCCGACGGGCGCAAGCACCACGGGCAGGCGCACCCTGCGTCCGAACTGCTCGACGGAGCCATCGACCCTGCGGACGTCCCGCAGCACGCGGGGACGGAAGGCGATCTCGTCCAGCGCCATGCGGTTGCGGCGCATCGTGGTCTCGGTCTCGGCCGCACCGACGATGTAGTCCCAGGCGTTCTGGTTGAGGTTCGCGCGCGCCTTCCGGATGAACTCGTGCAGGTTCTGGAACGGCTCGTTGCTGGCCCCGAGTTCGACGTTCCTCTCCGGCCGGAGCGCTTCGTTCATTGGTATCCTCCCGATAATTTGAACTGTTATGCCTTCGCCTAACCGGTTCGGCCCGCCAAAACCATCCTAAATTCGCATGGCTGCGCGGCAGGGTCGGAGGACCCCGGTCCCGCCGCGCCGCGAAAACAGGTCCTGCAACGTTGCCAAAAGTTTAGCTCCGGACGAAGCGATTTCTCGCGTGGCCGCGCCCCCCAGCGCGGCGACGGCCTTGAAGAAACCAGAATGGTATTGTGAGAAACCGTCCGGATCGCCATGTGCACGGCGCGCTCCTGCCACAAGAACCGCCAGACAAGAAGGCCAGCCACTCCATGCGGAAATCCCTGCTGTTCCCCCTCGGCGCGCTCACCGGAGCGTGTCTGACCCTTCTGGTTGCCGGTCCGCAGGGCGGCGTCTGGGCAGCGCGGGCCGCGGCGAGCGCGGACGATGCCTATGCCCAGCTCAATCTGTTCGGCGAGGTGTTCGAACGCGTCAAGGCGAGCTATGTCGAGAAGCCCGACAACGCCAAGCTGATCGAAGGCGCGATCACGGGCATGGTGACCTCGCTCGATCCGCATTCGCGCTACATGAACGCCAAGGCCTGGACCGAGATGCAGGAGACCACCTCCGGCGAGTTCGGCGGGCTCGGCATCGAGGTCACGATGGAGGACGGCCTCGTCAAGGTCGTCTCGCCGATCGACGACACGCCGGCCTCCAAGGCGGGACTCATGTCCGGCGACCTCATCAGCAAGATCGACGGCGAAGCCGTGCAGGGCCTGACGCTGGAACAGGCCGTCAACAAGATGAAGGGTCCGGTCGACACCCAGACCAAGCTGACCATCGTGCGCAAGGGTGCCGATGCGCCGATCGAGGTCGCGATCAAGCGCGAGATCATCCATGTGCGGCCGGTTCGCTTCCACGTCGAGAACGGCGACATCGGCTACATCCGCGTCACCTCGTTCAACGAGCAGACCACCGACGGCTTGAAGAAGGCGATCGCCGCGATCACCAGGGAAGTGCCGCAGGAGAAGCTCGCCGGCTATGTGCTGGATCTGCGCAACAATCCCGGCGGCCTGCTCGACCAGGCGGTGTCGGTGTCGAGCGCCTTCCTGCAACGCGGCGAGGTCGTCTCGACCCGCGGCCGCAGTCCGGAGGAAACCCAGCGCTTCACCGCCCATGGCGGCGATCTGACCAAGGGCAAGCCGCTGGTCGTCCTGATCAACGGCGGTTCGGCCTCGGCGTCCGAGATCGTGTCGGGCGCGCTGCACGACCACAAGCGCGCGACCATCATTGGCACGCGTTCGTTCGGCAAGGGGTCGGTGCAGACCATCATTCCGCTCGGCTCCGGCAACGGTGCGCTGGCGCTGACGACGGCGCGCTACTACACGCCGTCGGGCCGTTCGATCCAGGCCCAGGGTATCGCGCCGGACATCGAGATTCTGCAGGACGTGCCGCCCGAGCTGAAGGGCAAGATGGACACCATGGCGGAATCGCAGATGCGCGGCCATCTCCAGGCCGCCGACGGCACCGAGCAGACCGGGTCGCAATCCTACGTTCCGCCGGAAGAGAAGGACGACAAGGCGCTGCACGCCGCCTACGACTTCCTGCACGGCACCACGGCGAATGCCGTGGCCGCCAAGCCCGCGCCGAAGACGACGGTGCCGAACTGACTTGCCGAGGCGGGTGAGGGGGGCGGCCGAGCCGTACCCACCAGCCCTGACTGCCGGGGCGCATCCGCACCTCGGCGTTCCAGGCAAGGACTCCTAGCCGGCCTCACGCGTGCGGCTGGCCCGGCCGCTGCGCTGGGCAAGCCGGCTGCGATGCAGGGCGAACAGCTCCAGCATCTTGTTGGCGGGTTTCGCCGCGCTGAACAGATAGCCCTGCATCTCGGAGCAGCCGAGCGCCCGGAGCAGGCGCTGCTGCTCCTCGGTCTCGACGCCTTCGGCCGTCGTGGTCATGCGGCGGGCGGACGCAAGATTGACGACGGCCTGGACGATGCTGGCGGAGCCGTCGGGACCCGCGATGTCGCTGACGAAGCAGCGGTCGATCTTGATCTTGTCGAACGGGAAGCGGTGCAGATAGCTCAGCGATGAATAGCCGGTGCCGAAATCATCGAGCGCGATACGCACGCCGATGGCCCGGAGCTGGTGCAGGATCGCCAGCGCGGTATCGTCGTCGCGGATCAGCACGGCCTCGGTGATCTCGAGTTCGAGCCGGCTTGCGGGCAGGCGGGAGGCGGCGAGCGCCGCCATGATCTTGAGCGCCAGCGTCCCGCTCTTGAACTGCACCGGCGAGACGTTGACGGCGAGCCGGATGTCGTCCGGCCAGGTCGCGGCGTCGCGGCAGGCGGTGGACAGCACCCATTCGCCGATCTCGTTGATGAGGCCCGTATCCTCCGCGATCGGGATGAATTCGGCGGGCGAGACCATGCCGCGCTCGGGATGACGCCAGCGCACCAGCGCCTCGCAGCCAGTGATGCGGTCGTCCTTGAGGCTGAGGCAGGGCTGATAATAGACCTCGAGGCTGCCTTCACCTCCGCCTTCCGCGGTTTGGGTGATGGCCCGACGCAGATCGATCTCGAGCTGCCGCCGCTCCCTGACCCTGGCATCCATCTCCGGCTCGAAGAAGCGATAGGTGTGACGGCCCGCGGATTTGGCCGCATACATCGCCATGTCCGCATTCTTCAGGATCTGGTCCAGCGCGGTGCCGTGCCGCGGCGCCAGCGCGATGCCGATGCTCGCGTCGCTGGTGAGATGGTGGCCCATGCAGTCGAAGGGGGCGCGGATCGCGTCGAAGACCTTCGCGACCAGGTCGTCGACCTGATCGAGCGAGGTCACCGCGCTCTGCACGATGGCGAACTCGTCGCCGCCGAGCCGGGCCACGAAATCGTCCTGTCCGGCGCATGCCCGGAGCTTCGCCGCGACCGATTTCAGCAGCTCATCGCCGACGAGATGGCCGAGCGCGTCGTTGACGCCTTTGAACTCGTCGATGTCGATGTAGTGCACCGCAAGCTCTTCGCCGTCGGCGATCCGTGCCAGTTCGCGGCGCAGATGCTCGTGGAACATCGCGCGGTTGGGCAGGTCGGTCAGCGCGTCGTAATGGGCCAGATGGGTGATTCTCTCCTCGATGCGGCGCCGCTCGGTGACGTCCTCATGCGTCGCCACCCAGCCGCCATCCGCGAGCGGCTCGTTCTGGATCTGGATGGAGCGGCCGTCGGAGGTCTCGACCACCATCGCATTGCGCTGGCCGACGTCGCGCAGCACGCGGGCCACGTACTCGTCGATGTCGCCTGCGAATGAGCCCGTCGCCTTGCGGTGGGCGATGATGTCGTAAAAGCTGCAGCCGGGCTTCACCACGTCGGGCGAGAGGCCATACATCTCGATGTAGCGCTGGTTGCACACCACGAGGCGTCGGTCGGCGTCGAACAACAGGAGACCCTGGGTCATGTTGTTGACGGCGCGGTCGAGGCGCTGCTTTTCCAGCGTGAGCCGCCCGCGGGAGGCGCGGTGCTGCTCGAGCAGTTTGCGGACGATCGCGATCAGGACGCCGGCGATGGCGAGCGCGGAGGCGCCGGCGACCGAGATCAGGATGCCGATCTGCTCGCGCCAGTCCTTGAGCGCGGCCGCGCGTGTCATGCTGGCGCTGACCAGAATCGGGAAATGGGGCAGCGCGCGGGTCGAGACCATGAGGTCCGTGCCATCGACCGGGCTCACGATTGGGCCGGAGTAATGGTCGAGGCCAAAGACGCGCTGCTGTTCGAATGAGCCGTTCCTGAAGTTGCGTCCCGTCAGCTCGCCCGAATGAGGATAGCGGGCAAGCAGCGTGCCGTCGCGATGCAGCATCGCAATCGTGGCACCGGCGCCGAGCGCGACGCTCTCGAAGAATTTCTCGAAACTGGCCGGCTCGATGCCACGTCCGATCGCACCCATGAATTCGCCGGTCGGGCTGACGATCTTGCGGACGATCAGGATGGTCCAGGCGCCGGAAATGCGGCTGTGCACCGGTTCGATCAGGAGTTCGGGCGCGTTGGGATCGTAGCGGAATGTCCGGAAGTAGGGGCGATCGGCCACACTGATCTTCGGCACGGGCCAGATCGTCGAGCTGTTGATCAGGTTGCCATCGGCATCGACGATGTTGACGCCGCCCATATAAGGCAGCGCGTCGATCTTCGAGCGCAGCGTGCGGTGAATGTCCGGACCCGAGAGGCGCTTGCGGAACTCCTCCGCGCTGGTGACGCCATTCGCATGCACGCGATCCACGAAATCCTTCTGGATCACGGCGAAGTCCTGCAATTGCTGATCGAAATGATGGGCGAGCATCAGGACGGTATTTTCCAGCTCGCGCGTGCTGTTGCGCAGGGCGCGCTCGCGGAAATTCTGTCCCATCAGGATCGCACCGACCGCGATCGCGGCGATCAGCAGCATGCCGCCGATGACTAGCCAGCGGATCGGTCCGCTGCGCACGAAAGCCTGGTCGAACAGGCGAATGCCGTACTTGGTCATCATGTCGATCGCTGCCGTGCACACGTCAGGATCAATTCTTGATCCTCATCACATCCGCTGGTTTACGGGAACGGTGTGGAGGTAAAGTTAGGAAGCGCGGTTAATGCGATGTGAAGGAGCCGCACGGGAGCAGCGAGGGTTCCGACCGCGTCGTGGTGCAGGAATTGCCGCAAGGAGTGCGCGTTGCCGGTCAGTTCTTGCCGGTCATTTCCGGTGTCAACCGAGGCTTAACCATCCAACCCGCTGACGAACCTCAGGCTGCGCGATGGCACGTGATTTGCGACCACGCTGGGAACACACCAGAGAGGGTCAGATCATGACGCGCGTATTGAAGAACTTCCTCGCCGATGAATCCGCCGCAACCGCCATCGAATACGGCCTGATCGCCGCCGGGATCGCACTTGCGATCATCACCGTGGTCAACGGCATGGGCAGCAAGCTCAATGCGAAATTCGGATCGATCAGCACGTCACTGAAGTGACGCGCGTTCAGGTCCGGTGATGGCCGGACTTGTAGTGGCCGGATTTGCCGCCGAGCTTCTCGACGAGGTGGATGCCCTCGATGCGCACGCCGCGCTCCACCGCCTTGATCATGTCGTAGATCGTGAGGCAGGCGACCGACACGGCCGTCAGCGCCTCCATCTCGACGCCGGTCGGTCCGGTCACCTTCACGGAGGCGCGGACCACGCAGCCAGGAAGCCCGGCGTCCGGCTCGATGTCCACCGTGACCTTCGACAGCGCCAGCGGGTGACAGAGCGGGATCAGCTCCGAGGTGCGCTTGGCGGCCATGATGCCGGCGATGCGCGCGGTGCCGAGCACGTCGCCTTTCTTGGCGTTGCCCGAGACGATCAGCGCGAGAGTCTCCCTGGTCATGACGACACGGCCCTCGGCGACCGCGAGCCGCTCGGTTGCGGGCTTGTCGGAGACGTCGACCATGCGCGCCTCGCCCGAGGCGCCGATATGGGTGAGGGCGGGCCCCGCCTTGGCCTTGCCGGTCGCGGATGGCTTGCGGGCCATGTCAGCGCGTGCCCGTGGCGCGCGCCGTACCCTTGCGCGCCAGCAGGGTGCGCGTGGCGGCCGTGACGTCCGCCTGCCGCATCAGGCTCTCGCCGACCAGGAAGGTCGACATCCCGACGCGTTCCAGCCGGGCGAGATCGGCGGGCGTGAAGATGCCGCTCTCGCCGACCATCAGGCGGTCGCGCGGGATCAGCGGCGCCAGGGTCTCACTGGTCGCAAGCGTGGTTTCGAAGGTGCGCAGGTTGCGGTTGTTGACGCCGATCATCGGCGAGCGGAGTTTCAGTGCACGCTCGAGCTCGGCCCGGTCGTGGATTTCGATCAGCACGTCCATGCCATGGGCGAGGGCGGCGTCTTCGAGCTCCGCGGCGGCGGCATCGTCGAGCGCGGCCATGATGATCAGGATGCAGTCGGCGCCGTGCGCGCGGGCCTCGGCCACCTGATAGGTGTCGAACATGAAATCCTTGCGCAGCACCGGCAAGGCGGTCGCCGCGCGCGCGGCAACCATGAAGTCGAGATGTCCCTGGAACGAGGGCGTGTCGGTGAGCACGGACAGGCACGCGGCACCGCCGGCCTCATAGGCTTTGGCCAGTTGCGGCGGATCGAAATCGGCGCGGATCAGTCCCTTCGACGGCGAGGCCTTCTTCACCTCGGCGATCAGCGCATAGTCGCCATTGGCATGCTTGGCCTTGATGGCGCGCAGGAAGCCGCGCGGGGCGGGCTGCGCCTTGGCCAGGGCCTCGACGTCCGAGAGTGGTCGTGCGCGTTTCGCGGCGGCGATCTCGTCGCGCTTGTAGGCTTCGATCCTGGTCAGGATGTCGGACATGGAATGAGCCTAGCCGTTCGAGACCGCGATCAGATGCTTGAGTTTTGCAGCCGCCGCGCCGCTGTCGATGGACTTGGCGCCGATGGCGACCCCTTCCTTCAGGTTCTTCGCGCGCCCCGCCACGACCAGCGCGGCGGCGGCGTTCATCAGAGCGACATCGCGATAGGGGCTCGGTTTGCCGTCGAGCACGCCTTGCAACGCGACCGCGTTGGCATCGGCATCGCCGCCCTTCAGCGCCCCCGGCTCGCAGCGGGGCAGGCCGGCTTCCTCGGGCGTCACCTCGAAATTTCGGATCTCGCCATTGTGGAGCGCCGAGACGAAGGTCGGCCCGGTCAGGGTGATCTCGTCGAGACCGTCGGAGCCGTGCACCACCCAGGCCGATTCCGAGCCGAGGTTCTTGAGCACCTGCGCCAGCGGCTGCACCCATTGACGGGAGAAGACGCCGACCATCTGCCGCTTGACGCCTGCGGGGTTCGAGAGCGGGCCGAGCAGGTTGAAGATCGTGCGGGTGGCGAGCTCGACCCGGGTCGGGCCGACGTTCTTCATGGCGGGATGGTGGGCGGGAGCGAACATGAAGCCGATGCCGCATTCGCGCACGCAGCGGCCGACCTGCTCGGGCTTGAGATCGATCCTGACCCCGAGCGAGGCCAGCACGTCGGCCGCCCCCGAGCGGGAGGAGAGCGCGCGGTTGCCGTGCTTGGCGACGGGGACGCCCGCGCCCGAGACGATGAAGGAGGCGCAGGTCGAGACGTTGACGGAGCCCGAGCCGTCGCCGCCGGTGCCGACGATGTCCACCGCATCCGGCGGCGCCGTCACGGTCAGCATCTTGGAGCGCATTGCCGCGACCGCGCCGGTGATCTCGTCGACGGTCTCGCCGCGCACCCGCAGCGCCATCAGAAGCCCGCCCATCTGCGAGGGCGTGGCCTCGCCGGACATCATCGCATCGAAGGCGGAGGCAGCTTCGTCACGCGACAGGCTGGCGCCGGTCGCCACTTTTCCGATGATTGATTTCAGGTCGTCCATCGCGTGCTTTCAACTCACTGGTTCGCGCCGGTCACCTGCGCGAAGGCGGCCTGATTGATCGTGGTCCCGAGGTCGGTCTCGAGCCTGTTGACGTAGGAGGCGACCTGCTCGTCGGTCAGCGCGCGGTCGATGCTGTCCTTGAGCTTCTTGATCGCATCGGACCCCGCATCGACCGTGGGCTCGGTGATGTCGGTGACGCGGAACACGATGACCTCGCTGCCGCCGGCGGCTGGCGACTGCCCGACGCCATCCTTGGCGGTCCGGAAGGCGGCCGACACGACGGTGGCGGGCAGGCCGGCGGGCGTGTCGTCACGCTTGAAGCCGGCGGCCGTCTCCACCTTGGCTCCGATCGCCGCGGCCTCGTCGGCGAGCTTGCCGCCCGCATTCAGCTTCTGAACCATCTCGGTGGCCTTGGTCTTCAGCTTGGCCGCGACCTGGTCCTGGCGCCAGCGCGCTTCGACCTGGTCACGGACTTCGTCGAGATTGCGATCGCGCGAGGGCGTGATGGCGAGCACGTCGTACCAGACATAGCCGCCCTTGTAGGAGATCGAATCGTTGTCGACGCCGACATCGGTGTTGAAGGCCTGCGACACCACGTCGAGCCCCGGCGGAATATTGGTGACGGGCTGTCCGTTCGGCGCCCGGCCGGAGCGGTCGACCGCATCGACGGTCACCGCAGTGAGGCCGAGCTTCTGTGCCGCGTCGATGACGCTGGCGCCGCCGCCGCGCTCGTCTTCCATCTTGTCGCGGAGTTCGGCGACCTTGATACGGGCGCGCTCGGTGGCGATCTCGCGCTTGATGTCGCCGGCAACGCTCGCGTAGTTCGCCTCCACGCCGGGCTCGATCTTCTGCACCCTGACGATCGAGGTGCCGAGCGCGCCCTGGATCGGCTGGCTGATCTCACCGGAGGGCAGCGCGAAGGCGGCACTGCCCACGGCAGGGTCGAGCGCCGACTTGGTGACGAGGCCGAGGTCGACGTCGGAGGCGCTCAGCCCGCGCTCCTTGCCGAGATCCTCGAACGACAGCCCGCCGACGAGCCGCTCACGGGCCGCCTGCGCGTCGGCCGCGTTAGGAAACACGATCTGCTGGATCTGGCGCTTCTCCGGCGTGCCGAGCCGGTCCTTGCGCTGCTCGAAGACCTTCCTGGCGTCCTCGTCCGAGACCTCGTTCCATTTGCCGAGTTCTTCGGGGGAGACCACGACGAAGGAAATCTTGCGATATTCGGGGGCGCGGAACTGGACCTTGTGGTCCTCGAAATAGGCGGCAAGCGCCTCGGGCGAGGGCGCGTCGATGGTGCCGGCCTGGGCGGCGTCGAGCTTGACGAACTCGATCGCGCGCTGCTCGTTCTGGAAGCGCGTCAGCACGTCGATCATCGCCTTGGGCGGCTCGAGTCCCGCGCCGATCGTGCCGGTGATCTGCCGGCGCAAGGACACCTTGCGCTGTTCGGAGACGTAGCGCTGCTCGGTGTAACCGAAATTGCGGATCACGGACTGGAAGCGGGCCGGATCGAAATTGCCGCTGACGCCCTTGAAGTTCGGGTCGGTCATGATGAACTGGCGGATCTGCTCGTCGGACTGTCCGAGCCCGAGCCGGCGCGCTTCCTCGTCGAGGGCGGCTTCTGCGATGGTCTGCTGCAGAACCTGACGATCGAGGCCGAAGGCCCGGGCCTGGTCCGGCGTCAGCGGACGGCCGAACTGGCGCCCGATCTGCTGCAGGCGGTCGGTGTAGATCTGCCGGAATTCGTTCAGCGAGATTTCCGTGCCGCCGACCTTGGCGACGGTGGACTGGCCAAAGCCCTTGAAGATATCCGCGATACCCCAAACGCCGAAGCTGATGATCAGCACGCCCATCACGATGGCCATGATGGTCTTGCCGACCCAGTTTGATGAGGCCTTGCGAATTCCTCGAAGCATTTGGTCCAACTTGTTTGGCAGGAGGGAAACAGGAGCGCGTCTTAATGCAGATTCCGCAAAAGCGCGTCACAGAATTGATCCGTCATCATAAAGTGGCGACTTTCCCCCCGCAACCTCAGGGCGGGCGGTGCGGTTAAAAGCCCGCGGGTCTGGAAGTGCCGCGGCAGCTCTGCTAGCGCATGCGCAAACCTCATTTTGCTGGACATTCACATGACCGACGCCCTCCGACCGCTGATTGCCGGCAACTGGAAAATGAACGGCCTCAAGGGCTCGATTGCCGAATTCGACGCCATGCTCAGCGGTGCGGCAGACGTCACGGCCAAGGCCGATCTCCTGGTCTGTCCGCCGGCGACCCTGATTGCCGCCTTCGCCGAGAAGGCGCGCGGCAAGCCGGTTGCGGTCGGCGCGCAGGATTGCCATCCCAAGGCCTCCGGTGCGCATACCGGCGATCTTGCGGCCGAGATGCTGGCCGACGCCGGCGCGTCCGCCATCATCGTGGGCCATTCCGAGCGCCGCGCCGACCATGGCGAGGGCGACGCCCTGGTGCGGCAAAAGGCCGAGGCCGCCTGGCGTGCCGGAGCGACGGCCATCGTCTGCATCGGCGAAACGCAGGCCCAGCGCGACGCCGGCCAGACCCTGGACGTCCTGCGCGGCCAGCTCGAGGGCTCGCTGCCGGACGGATCGACCGCCGGAAGGCTGGTCGTGGCCTATGAGCCGGTCTGGGCGATCGGCACGGGACTCACCCCCACGACCAAGGATGTCGAGCAAATTCATGGGTTTATACGGGAGTTCCTGACGGCCAGGTTCAAGGCGGAGGGGGCCAGGATGCGAATCCTCTATGGTGGGTCGGTCAAACCCTCCAATGCGGCGGAACTGATGGCGGTCAGCAACGTCAACGGCGCGCTGGTCGGCGGGGCCAGCCTGAAAGCGGCCGACTTCCTTGCGATCGCGAAGGGCTGCCCCTAGCTCAGGTCAAACCGGCGGTCGGGGGTGGCAATGGCTCTCCCGATCGTGTAACACCGCGCAACTTCAGGAAAACCCGCGAAGCGCGATCGGCCGCCGTCAGGCGCCGCCCGCTTGTGACGGAAGGGCATTATGCAGACCGTTGTGATCGTCATTCACCTCATGATCGTCGCCGTGATGATCGGCGCCGTGTTGCTTCAGAAGTCGGAAGGCGGCGGCCTCGGCATGGGTGGTGGCGCCGGCTTCATGTCGAGCCGCGGCACCGCGAATCTGCTGTCGCGCACGACGGCGATCCTGGCCGCGGGCTTCTTCCTGACCAGCCTGTTCCTGTCCTGGTATGCGGGCTACAGCCGCGCGCCGTCGTCGATCATCGGCCAGCCGGCCACGCAAGGCCAGCCGGCGGGTGGCGCGCCGATCGCCCCGCCGACCTCCGGCGGCATCCTCGATTCGCTGAAGAAGGCCGACGAGCAGCAGCAGAATCAGGCGCCGAGCGGGCCTCAGGTGCCGCGCTCGCAATAAAGCAGGGGGGCCATGCAGGGCGACTGCTACCGCCTTGCCTGAACAATCCCCATCAAGGCCCTGTTACCACACTTCGTTTTGGCTCACCCACAGGCCCGCAGAAACTTTGGGGCTGGATACGAATCGCTTTGGCGAATCGAATTTAGGGGATTAGAGGTTAAGTCCCATGGCGCGGTACATCTTCATCACCGGCGGCGTGGTTTCTTCGCTCGGCAAGGGTCTGGCTTCAGCGGCACTCGGTGCGCTGCTGCAGGCCCGCGGCTACAAGGTCCGCCTCCGCAAGCTCGATCCCTATCTCAACCTCGATCCCGGAACGATGTCGCCGTATCAGCACGGCGAAGTGTTCGTGACCGATGACGGCGCGGAGACCGATCTCGATCTCGGTCACTACGAGCGCTTCACGGGCCGGCCTGCGACCAAGCAGGACAACATCACCACGGGACGCATCTACCAGGACATCATCTCCAAGGAGCGGCGCGGCGATTATCTCGGCGCGACGATCCAGGTCGTTCCGCACGTCACCAACGCGATCAAGGAATTCGTCCTCTCCGGCAACGACGATTTCGATTTTGTGCTGGTCGAGATCGGCGGCACCGTCGGCGACATCGAGGGCCTGCCTTTCTTCGAGGCGATCCGCCAGTTGAAGAACGAGCTGCCGCGCGATCACGCCGTCTACATCCATCTGACGCTGCTGCCCTACATTCCGAGCGCGGGCGAGCTCAAGACCAAGCCGACGCAGCATTCGGTGAAGGAGCTGCGCTCGATCGGCATCCAGCCCGACATCCTGCTCTGCCGCACCGATCGCGAGATCCCGAAGGAGGAGCGGCGCAAGCTCGGGCTGTTCTGCAACGTGCGCGAAAGCGCCGTGATCGAGGCGCGCGACGTCGACAACATCTATGCGGTGCCCGAGGCCTATCACAATGCGGGCCTCGACGACGAAGTGCTCGCCGCCTTCGGCATCGCCGCGCGGATTCCGCCGGAGCTGCGCAGCTGGCGCGACATCAACGAGCGCATTCGCAATCCCGAGGGCAACGTCACCATCGCCATCGTCGGCAAATATACCGGCATGAAGGATGCGTATAAGTCGCTGATCGAGGCGCTCTCGCATGGCGGCATCGCCAACAAGGTGAAGGTCAATCTCGACTGGATCGAGAGCGAGATCTTCGAGAAGGAAGATCCGGCGCCGTTCCTCGAACACGTCAACGGCATCCTGGTGCCCGGCGGCTTCGGCCAGCGCGGCGCGGAGGGCAAGATCAGGGCGGCGCAGTTCGCGCGTGAGCGCGACGTGCCGTATTTCGGCATCTGCTTCGGCATGCAGATGGCCGTGATCGAGGCGGCGCGCAACCTCGTCGGCATCGAGGAGGCGAACTCCACCGAGTTCGGACCGACCTCGGAGCCGCTGGTCGGCCTGATGACGGAATGGCTGCGCGGCAACGAACTCGAGAAGCGCTCGCAGGCCGGCGACCTCGGCGGTACGATGCGGCTCGGCGCCTATCCCGCGGCGCTCAATCGCGGCAGCCGGGTCTCGCAGGTCTATGGCGGCGCCACCGAGATTTCCGAGCGGCATCGGCACCGCTACGAGGTCAACACCGCCTACAAGGACCGCCTCGAGCAGCACGGGCTGAAATTCTCCGGCCTGTCGCCCGACGGCGTGCTGCCGGAGATCGTCGAATACGAGGATCATCCCTGGTTCATCGGCGTCCAGTTCCACCCCGAGCTGAAGTCGCGGCCGTTCGAGCCGCACCCGCTGTTCGCCTCGTTCATCCAGGCGGCAATGGTGCAGTCGCGGCTGGTCTAGCTCCATCTCTTCCTTTGACGGTCCCGTCGTTTGTTGCGACAAATCGCTGCCGCAAGAACAACAATGCAGGGAGTTGACCTTCCATGATCTACGAAATGCGCGTCTATCGTTGCGTGCCCGGCCGGCTGCCGGCGCTGCTGAAGCGTTTCGAGACGGTGACGCTGAAGCTGTGGGACAAGCACGGCATCAAGCAGGCCGGCTTCTTCACCACGCTGATCGGCGAATCCAACCAGGAGCTGACCTATTTCCTGGCCTGGGACTCGCTCGCCGACCGCGAGAAGAAGTGGACGGCGTTCCAGACCGATCCCGACTGGATCGCAGCGCGGGCGAAGACCGAGGAAGACGGCCAGATCGTCGGCAACATCGTCAGCCAGCTGCTGACGCCCACGGCCTTCTCGTCGGTCAAGTAGCCGCGCCTCGCGTTTCGGCGGGGCGGTTGCAACCCAGCCATTCTGGGAGCCCGAATGGGGTTGATCCGCCTCGCATCGCCGCTATGGTCGCGGCGAAACGAGGGAATTTGGCCTTGAGCTCTTCAGCCGCGCCGGTCGTCACCATTGGCAAGGTCAGGTTCGGCAACCAGCTGCCGATCTCGATCATCGCAGGACCCTGCCAGCTCGAAAGCCGCCAGCACGCGCTGGAGGTGGCCTCCGCGCTGAAGGAGATCGCAGGCCGGCTCGACATCGGCCTCGTCTACAAGACCTCCTTCGACAAGGCCAACCGGACCAGCGCCTCGGCCGCGCGCGGCCTCGGGCTCGCGCAATCGCTGCCGATCTTCGCCGAGATCCGCGCCTCGCTCGGGCTTCCCGTGCTGACCGACGTGCATGAGGCGACGCAATGTGCCGAGGTCGCGCAGGCCGTCGACATCCTGCAGATCCCGGCCTTCCTGTGCCGGCAGACCGATCTCCTGCTGGCCGCGGCGGCGACCGGCAAGGTCGTCAACGTCAAGAAGGGCCAGTTCCTCGCGCCTTGGGACATGGCCAATGTCGTCAGCAAGATCACCAGCGCCGACAATCCCAACGTGCTGGTGACCGAGCGCGGCGTCTCGTTCGGCTACAACACGCTGGTCTCCGACATGCGCGCCCTGCCGATCATGGCGCGCACGACGGGGGCGCCCGTGATCTTCGATGCCACCCATTCGGTGCAGCAGCCGGGCGGGAAGGGGAGTTCGTCCGGCGGCGAGCGCGAGTTCGTGCCGGTGCTGGCCCGCGCGGCCGTCGCGGTCGGCGTCGCCGGCGTCTTCATCGAGACCCACCCCGATCCCGACCGCGCGCCCTCGGACGGGCCGAACATGGTCCCGCTGCGCGAGTTCGAAGGGTTGATCCGCAGGCTGATGGCATTCGACGCGCTGGCCAAGAGCTGAATGCGCTGATGCACCAGCCCGTCGCCCCGACATCGGCCGAACAGAAGTTTCCCCCTGCGATCAACATCATCGCGCTTGCGGGATTTTCGGCGGCGCTGTCGACGCGGGCGCTCGATCCGGTGCTGCCGCACATCGCCGAGGATTTTTCGGTGAGCATCACCGCCGCCGCCAGCATCGCGGCCGGCTATGCCCTGATCTACGCGCTGGTGCAGCCGGTGATCGGCGCCGCCGCCGACATGTTCGGCAAGGCGCGGCTGATGACGCTCTGCCTGGCGCTGCTCGGCGTGGCCTGTCTCATCGGCGCCTTCGCGACCAGTTTCGCAGGCCTGTTCGCAAGCCGCATCCTGGCCGGCATCGCCTCGGGCGGGGTGTTTCCCGTCGCGCTCGGGCTGACCGCCGACCTCGTCGCGCCCGTCAGGCGGCAGGTCGCGATCGGGCGCACCATGGCGGGATCCATGACCGGCAATCTGCTCGGCGCATCCGCCGCCGGGATCATCGGCGATCTCATCGGCTGGCGCGGCGTGCTCGTCATCCTCGGTGTGCTCGGGCTGGTCGCGGCCGTTGCGGTCGCCGCGGGCTTTCGCGGCGCGGCCCTGGCGGCGGCGCCCCGGACCGACCTGAAGACGGTGCGGCGGGGCTACCGCACCATCTTCGCCAATCCCAACACCCGGTTCTGCTATTCGGCCGTGTTCGTCGAGGGCTGCTGCGTGTTCGGCCTGTTTCCGTTCATCGCCGCGCTGCTGTTCGATCTCGGCGAGAAGTCGCTCTCGATTGCCGGCATCGTCATCGCCGGCTTTGCTGTCGGGGGATTGTTCTACACCTTCACCGTGAGCCGCATGCTGCCACGTCTCGGGGTGAAGGGCATGATGATCGCCGGCGCCAGCCTCGTCGCGCTGCAACTCGGCGTGCTCGCCTTCGGCCCCGGCTGGAAGGCGCAGGTTCTCAGCATGCTCGCCATGGGCTGGGGCTTCTACATGATCCATGGCTGCCTGCAGGTGTTCGCGAGCGAATTGTCGGTCACCGCCCGGGCCACCGCGATGTCGCTGCACTCGTTCTTCTTCTTCATGGGGCAGACGGTGGGACCGCTCGCCTATGGCTTCGGCCTGCAGCATGCCGGAAAGGTGCCGACCCTGCTGGCCAGCGCCGTCATGATGGTGGCGCTCGGGCTGTTCTGTGCCCGCTGGCTCCGGCAGCGTGCACCGGCCGACGCCGTCGGCTGATGGAAGTATCAAATTACCACCGTGCGCGGCGCCGCGGGTCAAAGTCGCAGCGCCCCCTCGCAACGTATACATGGCACATACATTGCTTCGATTTTGGGCAAACCAAGGTGTGAGACCGTGGACGCCCACACGACCCCCTCGACCGGCGCTGCCGGCATCGCCAAACCGGCCGGCTATTCGACCAGGCCGCCGCTCCGCCGATTCCTCACCGATTGCCACGAGGAATTCCGCGGCGATTCGTCCGGCGTGCTCGCCGACTACATTCCCGAGCTGACCCGCGCCAATCCGGACCATTTCGGCATCGCGCTCGTCACCATCGACGGCCATGTCTATGAGGTCGGCGACAGCGCCGTGCCGTTCACCATCCAGTCGGTGTCGAAGGCCTTCGTGTTCGCGCTGGCGCTGGAGACGGTGGGCGAGGCGCGCGTCTCGGCCGCGATCGGCGTCGAGCCGAGCGGCGAGGCCTTCAACTCGATCCGCCTCACCAGCGACAATCGCCCGTTCAATCCCATGGTCAATGCCGGGGCGATCGCCTGCTCGGGACTGATCTACGGGGTCGACCCGGCCGGCGCCTTCGAGCGCGTTCGCGCCAAGCTCGGCCAGTTCGCCGGCCGCGAACTCGGCGTCGACGAGAGCGTCTACGCCTCCGAGGCGGCCACCGGCCATCGCAACCGCGCCATCGCCTGGCTGCTGCGAAACTACGCCGTGCTGCCCGACGATGTCGACGCCGTGCTCGACGTCTATTTCCGCCAATGCGCGATCCTCGTGACCGCGCGCGATCTTGCAGTGATGGCGGCAACGCTCGCCAATCGCGGCGTCAATCCCGTGACGGGCGTGCCGGTGATCACGCCGCACATCGTCGCCCGCACGCTGTCGGTGATGACGAGCTCGGGCATGTACGATTATGCCGGCGAGTGGACCTATCGCGTCGGCATGCCCGCCAAGAGCGGCGTCGGCGGCGGCATCGTGGCGGCGTTGCCCTCGCAGCTCGGCCTCGGCACCTTCTCGCCGCTGCTGGACGACCATTTCAACAGCGTGCGCGGCCTCAAGGTCTGCGAATCCCTCTCCGCGCGCTACGACCTCCACATGCTCAACCGCAATGCCGACGTCCGCACCAGCGTGATGGCGGATTACGACATCTACGGAATCTCCTCGCGCCGCAGCCGCCAGCCGCACGAGCAGCAGATCCTCGACGACCATCACGACGACGTCCGCGTCCTCGAACTGGTCGGCGCGATGAATTTCGCGACCATCGACTACGTGACGCGCAAGCTCAGCAGCGATCCGCCGGACGCGCCGCTCCTCATCATCGATTTCCGCCGCGTGCCCGACATCACCGCCGCCGGCGCCGAACTGCTCGGCGAGACGCTGACCGCGCTCGGTCATGGCGGCGTCACCACGATCCTGTCGGGCCTCGAGGACAGTTCCGCGGTTTGGCGCGCGATCTCCGCGCGCGCCGGGCAATCGCGTAGGCTGCGCCGCTTCACGCTGCTCGACGACGCCATCGAATGGGCCGAGGACCAGGTGATCTACCGCTTCGGCGGTTTCACCGACGTGAAGGAGAGTGCGCATCTCGGCGAGCAGGCGCTGCTGGCCGAACTCGATGCCGACGAGATCGCGGCGATCGTCAACCTCTCGACCACGCGCCATTACGCCGCCGGCCAGCGCATCATTGCCGCCGGCGAGCCCGCCAACTCGCTGTTCTTCCTCCAGAGCGGCATGGTCAGCGTCAAGCTGCCCAGCGGCGTGCGTCTGGCCTCGCTCGGGCCCGGCAAGGAATTCGGCGAGATGGCGATCCTCGAGCGCGGCCGCAGCGCCGACGTCTTCGCCGACACGCCCGTCAGCTGCCTGGAATTGCCGCTCGACAGTTTCGCCGATTACCGCCGCCTGCATCCCGAAACGGCGCTGAAGATCATGCGCAACCTCGCCGCGATCCTGGCCCGCCGGCTGGTCGCCGCGAACGCCAAGGTGGATCTGCTCAGCGCCTATTGATCGGCCCGAGCCGGCCCCCGAACGCATCGTCGGTGCGGGCGCTGCCGACCCTATTTGCCGCCGCTTGCGACCGGCTCCATGCCGCTCGCGATGATCGTGTCGCGTGCCGCCGGGGAGGCGAGGAAGCTGATCAGGGCGCGGCCGGCGTCGGGCTCCTTCGCGGCCGAGGCGATACCGGCCGAGAAGATCGTGACCTTCTGCAGTTCGGCCGGCAGCGGTCCGACGATGTCGATGCCGTGGACCGGCTTCAGCTCGCTGATCTGCTGGAAGCCGAGTTCGGCTTCGCCGCGCGCGACGATCTCGCCGACCGGCGTCGCCGGAATCTTGCGGGCCTTGTCCTTCATCGCCTCGGCAATGCCGAGCTTCTCGAACATCTCGGTCGACACGTAGACGCCGCTGGCGCTGTCCGAATAGGCGATGGTCTTCGCCGCCAGCAGCGCGCGCTTGACGGTCTCCGCGGAACTGAGGTCGGGACGGGGCGCGCCGGATTTCACGGCGACGCCGATCGGCGACCGCGTGAGATCGACCTGACTGGCAGGCACCACCTTGCCCCTGGCGGCGAGGTCGTTCAGCGCATAGCCCACCATGATGAGGACATCGGCCGGCTCGCCGCGCTCCAGCCGGACCGGGATGGCATTGGCCGTCGCTCCCATCGAGGGGCCGTAGGCGGTGACCACCTTGTGCCCGCTGGCCTTCTCGAATTCCGGCACCAGCGCCTGATAGGCCGCGGTCAGTCCGCCCGAGATCATCACCCGGACCTCGGCGGCATCGCTCGGCCCGCCCATGGCCAGAAGGCCGGCGAGGATCAGGCAGAAGCCGCGCAATGTCGTCGCCATCCCCGAGGTCATCGCATCAATCTCCAATCAGCCGCGTCCGCGATAGGGTGCCACGCCCTGGTCCGGCACCCACAGGCCCTTGGGCACCTTGCCGGTCTGCCAGAACACGTCGATCGGAATGCCGCCGCGCGGATACCAGTAGCCGCCGATGCGCAGGAATTTCGGCTTGATCTCGGCGGCGATGCGCTTGCCGATCATCACGGTGCAGTCCTCGTGGAAGGCGCCATGGTTGCGGAAACTCGCGACGTAGAGCTTGAGCGATTTGGACTCCAGCAGCCACTGACCGGGCGCGTAGTCGATCATCAGATGCGCGAAATCGGGCTGGCCCGTGACCGGGCAGAGCGAGGTGAATTCCGGCACGGTGAAGCGGACGAGATAGTCGGTTCCGCCTTGCGGATTTGGCACGCGGTCGAGCTTCGCCGTCTCGGGCGTCTGGGGCCATTCCACGGCCCGGCCGAGCTGCAGGTCCGGGGAGTTCGTCGTTTTGCTGGGCTTTTTCGACATCAGGTCGCCTCCGTGGCGGCCCTCTTAGCCAATCCTGGCCAGGCCGTCACCCGGCCTTTTCCGTCCCCATGCATTGCGGTAGAAGCACCGCCAAACTGCCCCCTGGTTCCCGAAAAGAGGCTCTCATGACCGCCATCATCGACATCATCGGACGCGAAATTCTCGACAGCCGTGGCAATCCCACCGTCGAGGTCGACGTCGTCCTGGAGGATGGCGCGCTCGGCCGGGCCGCGGTGCCGTCGGGGGCCTCGACCGGCGCTCACGAGGCGGTGGAACTGCGCGACGGCGACAAGGCCCGCTACCTCGGCAAGGGCGTCACCAAGGCGGTCGGCGCCGTCAATGGCGAGATCTTCGAGGCACTCAGCGGTCTCGATGCCGAGCAGCAGGCCCAGATCGACCAGATCATGATCGATCTCGACGGCACCCCGAACAAGAGCCGGCTCGGGGCCAACGCCATTCTCGGCGTCTCGCTCGCTTGCGCCAAGGCGGCGGCGAACTCGCTCGACATGCCGCTGTATCGCTACGTCGGCGGCACTGCCGCGCGGCTGTTGCCGGTGCCGATGATGAACATCATCAATGGCGGCGTGCATGCCGACAATCCGATCGACTTCCAGGAGTTCATGATCTTGCCCGTGGGCGCATCGTCCTTCGCCGAGGGCCTGCGCTACGGCGCGGAAGTCTTCCACACGCTGAAGTCGGAGCTGAAGAAGGCCGGCCACAACACCAATGTCGGCGACGAGGGCGGCTTCGCGCCGAACCTGCCGTCGGCCGACGCCGCGCTCGACTTCGTCATGAACGCGATCGGCAAGGCCGGCTTCAAGGCCGGCACCGACATCGTGCTTGGTCTCGACTGCGCCTCGACCGAGTTCTTCAAGGACGGCAAATACGTCTATGAGGGCGAGGGCAAGACCCGCTCGATCTCCGAGCAGGCCAAGTACCTCGCGGACCTCGTGTCGCGCTATCCGATCGTCACCATCGAGGACGGCATGTCAGAAGACGACATGGACGGCTGGAAGGAGCTGACCGATCTCATCGGCAGGAAGTGCCAGCTGGTCGGCGACGATCTCTTCGTCACCAACGTCAAGCGCCTGGCCGAGGGCATCAAGGCCGGCCGCGCCAATTCGATCCTGATTAAGGTCAACCAGATCGGCACGCTGACCGAAACGCTCGCCGCCGTCGAGATGGCGCACAAGGCCGGCTACACTTCGGTGATGTCGCACCGCTCCGGCGAGACCGAGGATTCCACCATCGCCGACCTCGCGGTCGCCACCAATTGCGGTCAGATCAAGACCGGCTCCCTTGCACGGTCCGATCGCACCGCCAAATACAACCAGCTGCTGCGCATCGAGCAGCAACTGGGCAAGCAGGCGCTGTATGGCGGCAAGGCGGCCCTGAAGGCGCTGGCATAAGCCGGCGTTCCCACCAACCAGACGGGGAGGATCGACATGAGCGACGGCAAGACCGGACTGCAATTGCGTTCGCTGATCAGCAAGAGCGGTGAGCTCCAGATCTCGCTGGTCGACGTGCCGACCCCCGAGCCTGCCGCGGACGAGGTCGTCGTCCGCGTCGAGGCCGCCCCGATCAATCCGTCGGACCTCGGGCTCCTGATCGGCGCAGCCGACATGAGCACGACGAAGGCGTCGGGGACGAAGGCCGCCCCCGTCATCACCGCGAAAGTGCCTGATGCCGCGATGCGGGCGATGGCGGGCCGGCTCGACGAATCCATGCCGGTCGGCAACGAAGGCGCGGGCGTCGTCATCAAGACCGGCTCGTCCGATGCCGCGAAGGCGCTGATGGGCAAGACCGTCGCCATGATCGGCGGTGCGATGTACTCGCAATATCGCACCGTGAAGGTGCGCGAGTGCCTGCCGCTGCCCGAGGGCACCACGCCGGCGGAGGGCGCGTCCTGCTTCGTCAATCCGCTCACCGCGCTCGGCATGACCGAGACGATGCGGCGGGAAGGGCACAAGGCGCTGGTGCACACCGCGGCCGCCTCCAATCTCGGGCAGATGCTGAACAGGATCTGCATCAAGGACGGCATTGCCCTCGTCAACATCGTGCGCAGCAAGGAGCAGGCCGACATTCTCAAGAAGATCGGCGCCAAATACGTCGTCGATTCCACCGCGCCGAGCTTCCTCGCCGACCTCACCAACGCGCTGGTGGAGACGGGCGCGACCATCGCCTTCGATGCCATCGGCGGCGGCCGGCTCGCCGGCGACATCCTCAATTGCATGGAAACCGCGATCAACAAGACCGCCAAGGAGTACAGCCGCTACGGCTCCAACGTGCACAAGCAGGTCTATGTCTACGGTGCGCTCGACGTTCGCCCGATCGAGCTGCCGCGTGGTTTCGGCATGGCCTGGGGCGTCGGCGGCTGGCTGCTGTTTCCCTTCCTGATGAAGATCGGGCAGGCGGATGCGGCGCGCCTTCGCCAGCGTGTGGTGGACGAATTGAAGACCACCTTCGCCAGCCACTACACCAAGGTCGTGTCGCTGCCCGAGGCGCTCGATCCCGCCAATATCGCGGTCTACGCCAAACGCGCCACCGGCGAAAAATTCCTCATCGCGCCGAATAAATTGTCGTGATCCGCGACTGCGGATCACCGAAAGAAGGTCTTGCCTTCTGAGCACAGCCGGAGATTATTCCGCCCGCCGTTGAAGGCGGGACAACCGCGCGGCGCTCAGAAGGGGATCATCTCCATGACCGAATTCAATCGCCGTCACCTGCTTGCAGGCGCTGCCGCCGTCGGCGCCGCTGCTGCCACGGGGTTTCGTCCGACGGCTGCGGGTGCCGCAGTGCCGCAAGCCGGGACTCAGGCGCCGGGCTTCTACCGCTACAAGGTCGGCAGCTTCGAGTGCACCTCGATCAACGATGGCGCACGCACCTTCCCGATGCCCGACAAATTCGTGGTCAACGTCCCCAAGGACGAGGCGCTCGCCGCGGGCGAGGCGGCCTACATGCCGAAGGGCATGGTCACGGTACCGTTCAATCCGCAACTCATCAACACCGGCTCCAAGCTGGTGCTGATCGACACCGGCAACGGCGTCGCCAATCTGGAGCCCAGCAAGGGCGCCGTCGGCCGCATGCTGCAGAACCTGCAGGCCGCGGGCGTCGATCCCAAGAGCGTCGACATCGTGCTGCTCTCGCATCTGCATCCCGACCACACCAACGGCATTCGTCTCGCCGACGGCGGACTGGCTTTCCCGAATGCGGAGATCATGGTGCCCGGGAAGGACTGGGAGTTCTGGACCAGCGAGGACAATGCCGCCAAGGCCGAGTCCAACGGCATGATGAAGAACTACTTCGCCAACGTGAAGAAGACCTTCGCCGGCCTCGAATCCAAGGTGACGAAGTTCGACTGGGGCAAGGAGGTGGCGCCCGGCATCACCTCGATCGCCACGCCCGGCCATACGCCGGGCCACACTTCGTTCGCGGTCGCCTCGGGCGACGCGAAGGTCCTGATCCAGTCCGACGTCACCAACATTCCGGAATTCTTCCTGCGCAATCCGGATTGGCACGTGATGTTCGACACCGATCCGGCGATGGCCCAGGAGACCCGCCACAAGTTCTACGACATGGCGGCCGCCGAGAAGGCCAAGGTGATCGGCTTCCACTTCACATTCCCCTCGGTCGGCTATGTCGAGAAGGACGGGGCCAAGTACCGCCTGATCCCGTCGGCCTGGAATCCGACGATCTGAGCGCAACGGAACATTGGTTCATGAGATCAGGCCGCCGCAGGGCGGCCTGATTTTTTAGGGCGGACACACGACCGGCGCTTCAACGTCTGCTTTCGCGAAACGCAGCGTTTCCAAATCCGGTGGGTTCATGCACTTGCATCCATCCGGTGTGCCGGCTTAAGTCGGGGCGGCAACCACTCCAGCCTTCAGGGACAATCCATGGCCTACAACATCGTCACGATCGCCGGCAGCCTGCGCAAGGACAGCTTCTCGCTGCGGATCGGCCAGGCGCTCGCCAAGCTCGCGCCGGCCTCGCTGAAGCTCGAGGTCATCACGCCCGCGGGCATCTCGTTCTTCAACCAGGACCTCGAAGCCGCGCCGCCGGCGGACTGGCTGGCCTTCCGCGAGAAGCTGCAGAAGTCCGACGGCGTCATCATCATCACCCCCGAATACAACCGCGCGATCCCGGGCGTTCTGAAGAACGCCATCGACATCGCCTCGCGCCCCTATGGCAAGAGCTCCTTCAACGGCAAGCCGGTCGGCATCATCTCCAGCTCGCCGGGTCCGCAGGGCGGTGTCAGCGCGGCCAAGAACCTGCAGAACATCCTGCCCGGCATTGCCGGCCCGATCATGCAGCAGCCGGAGGCCTATCTGAACGCCATCGGCGACGCCTTCGACGCCGACGGCAATCTGGTCAAGGAGTCGCTGAAGCCGGTGCTGCAGGCCTATATCGACGCCTTCGCCGCGCACGTCGCCAAGCATCACGGCTGAGACGTTTCCGCGCGGTCCGCTCAACGATCCGTCATGGCCGGGCGTGTCCCGGCCATCCACGTGCTGGCCGTGTGGGTGACGAAGACCGTGGATGCCCGGGACAAGCCCGGGTATGATGGCGAGCGAAGCGAGCAGGGGATCGCCGTTAGCTCCGCCTTAACCAACCTGTCCCATCTTCCGAAGATGGTCTCCCGCGCACGCCTGAAATCGATCCTGACCGGCCTTGCCCTCTATGCGATGGCGGCCGCGATCGTCGGCTATTTCGGGGTCAATGCCTATACCGGCAAATACGGTCTCAACGCCCGCCAGGAGCTCGATCAGGAGATCATCGCCCTGACCAGTGAACTCGCCCAGCTCAAGCGCGAGCGCGCCCGGAGCGAGCAGCGCGTGTCGCTGCTGCGATCCGGAGGGATCGATCCTGACATGCTGGACGAGCGGGCCCGTTTCCAGCTCGACTATGTCAATCCGCACGATCTGGTCCGGATGATCCCGCAGAAATGATGCTTGCGCGCACTGCCGCTTGAGTGGGCAGATTCCGCCGAGGCTGATTCCGTTCTTTATCTCGACTCAATGCCGCTCAGGCGCACGACGCGGGCCGTGATGACACTGTCGTGTCCCGGCGCAGCCTCCGCACACACCTCGACGTGAGCGAGCAGAGCGAATGTTGCCCCAGCGGGATCATTCCTTGTGCAAAATTTCGATCACGTTGCGGTGCGGCATAACGAAACCTGTGCCGCGTCGCCGCAGCGCTTTCGCACCCGTTTGAAGTGGGTTAGAGAGACCAGACGTTTTCTCTGACCCGGAATTCCCATGGCCGCACCCAAGAAAGCCGCCGCAAGCTCTGCACAGGACAAGATTGAAGGCGGTTCGCCTCCGGAATTCACCAGGGAACAGGAGCTCAAGGCGTTCCGCGACATGCTTCTGATCCGGCGGTTCGAGGAGAAGGCCGGCCAGCTCTACGGCATGGGCGCGATCGGCGGCTTTTGCCATCTCTATATCGGCCAGGAGGCCGTGGTGGTCGGCATGCAGATGGCCCTGAAGCCGGGCGATCAGGTCATCACCGGTTACCGTGATCACGGCCACATGCTGGCGACCGGGATGGACGCCAATGGCGTGATGGCCGAGCTCACCGGTCGCCGCGGCGGTTATTCCAAGGGCAAGGGCGGCTCCATGCACATGTTCAGCAAGGAGAAGCACTTCTACGGCGGCCACGGCATCGTCGGCGCGCAGGTCTCGCTCGGCACGGGTCTCGCCTTCGCCAACCACTATCGCGGCAACGACAATGTCAGCGTGACCTATTTCGGCGACGGCGCGGCCAACCAGGGCCAGGTCTATGAGAGCTTCAACATGGCGGAGCTCTGGAAGCTGCCGGTGATCTACGTCATCGAGAACAACCGCTACGCCATGGGCACCGCGGTCTCGCGTGCCTCCGCGCAGCAGGATTTCTCCAGGCGCGGCATCTCCTTCAACATCCCGGGCAAGCAGGTCGACGGCATGGATGTCCGCGCCGTCAAGGCGGCGGGCGAGGAGGCGGCGGCCTGGTGCCGCGCCGGCAAGGGGCCCTTCATCCTGGAGATGCAGACCTACCGCTACCGCGGCCACTCGATGTCCGACCCCGCCAAGTACCGCACGCGCGAGGAGGTCGAGAAGGTCCGCCACGACCAGGATCCGATCGAGCAGGTGCGCAACCGTCTGCTGGCCGCCAAGGTCAGCGAGGCCGATCTCAAGGCGATCGATGCCGAGGTGCGCGACATCGTCAACGCCTCCGCCGATTTCGCCCAGCATGATCCCGAGCCGGATGCCGCCGAGCTCTGGACCGACGTTTATCGCTGAAGCTGGAAGCGACGCGATAGTGTTTGGTTTCAGCAAAAAGAAAACGGTCGAAACAATGCTCGCCGATCTCGACCAGGTAGGGATTTCGTTGCGTCCGGGCGTGACCGTGGAGCAGTTGCTGGCCGACGGCGGTCGGATGGAGATAGAAAAAAGCGGTTTCGAGCTTCTCTTGGCGATGATGGGTGACGAGCAATTCGATCCGAATACTTTCGCTGTGCTTGAGGCGCTGACCGACGACGTTTGGCACTTTGACACGGAAGCGATCGAGGATCATGGAGCCTACATTCGAATTGTGGAATGCTGCGGTCGACTTGCCCACGGCGATTTGAAATTCGAAAGTGTCCGGGACTACGTTGATATCGAACAGAAAACCGCATGGGTCGAGGTTTCATGCAATGGCCGAATTGAGCGTGTAGATTTGAAGGTGGACAACGACTGGGTCGACGCAAATATCTTTGCGAAACTGCAGGACTGGCTCGAGCAATCCGGGTCAAGGCGCAGCTTTGCGGCGCACGGCTTGGGCCAAGACCTTTTGCTGATCTGCAAGCAGCCCGACCAAATTACAGCAATCAATCGAGTGACAGGTCTTAGCTTCAAAACAGACCTCAACATTTGAGCCGTTACCGAGGATAATCCATGCCCATCCAAGTGTTGATGCCCGCGCTGTCGCCCACGATGGAGAAGGGCAACCTCGCCAAGTGGCTGAAGAAAGAGGGCGAGACGATCAAGTCGGGTGACGTGATCGCCGAGATCGAGACCGACAAGGCGACCATGGAGGTCGAGGCGACCGACGAGGGCACGCTCGGCAAGATCCTGATCCCCGAGGGCACCGCCGATGTCGCGGTGAACACGCCGATCGCGACCATCCTGGCCGATGGTGAAAGCGCGGCCGATCTGGCCAAGGATACTGCAAAGGCGCCCGCGCCGGCGGCCCAGCAGAAGGCCGCGGAGTCGGCTCCGCCCGCCGCTGCGAAGGCCGAAGCGCCGGCTCCGAAGGCGGCACCGGCGCCGCAAGCCGCCGCCGAACCCGATCCGGAAGTGCCCGCCGGCACCGCGATGGTGACGCAGACCATCCGCGAAGCCCTGCGCGATGCCATGGCCGAAGAGATGCGCCGCGATGCCGACGTCTTCGTGATGGGCGAGGAAGTCGCCGAATACCAGGGCGCCTACAAGGTCACGCAGGGCCTGCTCCAGGAATTCGGGCCCAAGCGCGTGATCGATACGCCGATCACCGAGCACGGCTTTGCCGGCGTCGGCGTCGGCGCTGCGATGACCGGATTGAAGCCGATCGTCGAGTTCATGACCTTCAACTTCGCCATGCAGGCGATCGACCAGATCATCAACTCCGCCGCCAAGACGCTGTACATGTCGGGCGGCCAGATGGGCTGCTCGATCGTGTTCCGCGGGCCGAACGGCGCCGCCGCCCGCGTCGCCGCCCAGCACAGCCAGGATTATTCGTCCTGGTACTCGCACATCCCGGGCCTCAAGGTGGTCGCGCCGTATTCGGCCGCCGACGCCAAGGGCCTGCTCAAGGCCGCGATCCGCGATCCCAATCCGGTGATCTTCCTCGAGAACGAAGTGCTCTACGGGCACACCGGCGAGGTGCCGAAGCTCGACGACTTCATCATCCCGATCGGCAAGGCTCGCATCGCGCGCGCTGGCAGCCACGTCACGATCATCTCCTGGTCGAACGGCATGACCTATGCGCTGAAGGCTGCCGACGAACTCGCCAAGGAGGGCATCGAGGCCGAGGTGATCGATCTGCGCACGCTGCGCCCGATGGACACCGACACCATCATCGCCTCGGTCAAGAAGACCGGCCGCGCCGTGACGGTGGAGGAGGGCTGGGCCCAGAGCGGCGTCGGCGCCGAGATCGCCGCGCGCATCATGGAGCACGCCTTCGATTACCTGGACGCCCCGGTGGCGCGCGTCTCCGGCAAGGACGTTCCGATGCCCTATGCCGCGAACCTGGAGAAGCTGGCGCTGCCGTCGGCGGCTGAGGTCGTCGAGGCCGCCAAAGCCGTCTGCTACAGGTAGGCCATGGCGGGCCCGAAGGAGCAGCCACTGCCACCCGACGTCATGAGCCGCGAGGACGCGGTCGAGATCCTGCGCGTGTTCGTGCTGGACGGCGGGTTGTCGATGGCGTTCCAGCGGGCGTTCGAGGAGCCCGACATGTGGGGGCTTCTGCTGGTCGATCTCGCCCGCCACGCCGCGCGCGCCTATGCGCGCGAGAGCGAATATACCGAGGAGGACGCGCTGGGCCGGATCCTCGACATGTTCCAGGCCGAGATCGAGCGACCGACCGATACCGGCACCACGACGCCGCGCGGGAAGGGGCACTGACCGTGGCCATCGAATCCCATCACTACGATCTCATGCTGGAGGCGATCCGTGAGGCGGAGGCCTCGATCGCACAAGGCGGCCTGCCGATCGGCGCGGTGCTGACGCGTGACAACACCATCATCGCCCGAGGTCACAACAACCGTGTGCAGGAGAACAATCCGATCCTGCATGGCGAGATGAGCTGCCTGCGGCAGGCGGGCGCGATCTCCTTCCACGACACCGTCATGTACACCACGCTGTCGCCGTGCTCGATGTGCGCCGGCGCGCTCGCCTTGTTCAAGGTGAAGCTGGTGGTGATCGGCGAATCCGTCACCTTCGAGGGCTCGAAGGACATCCTCGACAAGTTCGGCATCCCCTGGATCGATCTTGCCGACGACCGCTCCATCACCATGATGAAGAACTGGCGTTCCATCCCGGCCAATGAGCGCCTCTGGCAGGGCGACATCGGCAACTAAACCTAGGTCTGTTCGTCTTCGCTTCCGGAGACGGCGTTTTGAAAACTTCTTCTTGAGGTCAGCATGCCCATCAACATCCTGATGCCCGCTCTCTCGCCGACGATGGAGAAGGGCAACCTCGCCAAATGGCTGAAGAAGGAAGGCGACAAGGTCAAATCCGGCGACGTGATTGCCGAGATCGAGACCGACAAGGCCACCATGGAGGTCGAGGCCATCGACGAGGGCACGATCGCCAAAATTCTGGTGCCCGAGGGCACGCAGGACGTTCCCGTCAATGACGTGATCGCGGTTCTCGCGAGCGAGGGCGAAGACGTGAAGGCCGCCGGCAGCGCCAAGCCCGCTGCTGCGGCCGCGCCGCCGAAAGCCGCCGAAGCCCCCGCCGCCGCCCCGGCTCCGGCGCCCGCCGCCCCGAAGGCTGCACCGCCGCCCGCCGCCGCGCCTGCGCCGCAGGCCCCGGCGCCCGCCGCGCAGAGCAACGGCCAGGCCGGCCGCGTGTTCTCATCGCCGCTGGCGCGCCGTCTCGCCAAGGAGGCCGGCATCGACGTGTCGATGGTGACGGGCACCGGTCCGCACGGCCGCGTCGTCGCGCGCGACGTCGAGGAGGCCAAGTCCGGCAAGGGCCTCAAGGCGCCCGCCGCGGCGCCGTCCACTGGCGCGCCCGCGATCGCGCCGACCATGTCGGACAAGCAGATCCTGTCGCTGTTCGAGCCGGGATCTTACGAGATCGTGCCGCATGACGGCATGCGCCGCACGATTGCCCAACGTTTGACGGCCTCGATCCAGAACGTCCCGCACTTCTACCTCACCATCGACTGCGACATCGGCAAGCTGCTCGCGGCCCGCGAGGAGATCAATGCGGCCGCGCCGAAGGACAAGGAGAAGAAGCCGCTCTACAAGATCTCGGTCAACGATTTCGTCATCAAGGCGATGGCGGTGGCGCTGCAGAAGATCCCGAACTGCAACGTCAGCTGGACCGAGAGCGGCATGGTCAAGCACCACCATTCCGACGTCGGCGTCGCGGTCGCGATGCCCGGCGGACTGATCACGCCGATCATCCGGAAAGCGGAGACCAAGACGCTGTCGGCCATCTCCAACGAGATGAAGGATTTTGCGACGCGCGCGCGGTCCCGCAAGTTGAAGCCGGAAGAGTACCAGGGCGGCACCACCGCGGTCTCCAATCTCGGCATGTACGGCATCAGCCATTTCACCGCCGTGATCAACCCGCCGCATGCCACCATCCTCGCGGTCGGCACCAGCGAGGAGCGGCCGGTGGTGCGCAACGGCAAGATCGAGATCGCGCACATGATGAGCGTGACGCTGTCCTGCGACCACCGCGCCATCGACGGCGCGCTCGGCGCCGAGCTGATCGGCGCCTTCAAGCAGCTGATCGAAAATCCCGTGATGATGATGGTGTGAGCCGCGGACGGTGAATCCGCAGGGTGGGCAAAGGCGCAAAGCGCCGTGCCCACCTTGTTTCATAGCGTTGGAAGGCGGTGGGCACGCTTTGCTTTGCCCACCCTACGAAGTTCAGTTGAATGGGAGCCGCAATGGCCGACACATCCTTCGACGTCATCATCATCGGCTCCGGTCCCGGCGGCTACGTCACCGCGATCCGCGCCGCCCAGCTCGGCTTCAAGACCGCGATCGTCGAGAAATCCTATCTCGGCGGCATCTGCCTGAACTGGGGCTGCATCCCGACGAAAGCGCTCTTACGCTCGGCCGAGATCTACCACTACATGCAGCACGCCGGGGATTACGGCCTGTCCGCCGACAACATCTCCTACGATCCAAAGGCAGTGGTCGCCCGTTCGCGCGGCGTCTCGAAGCGGCTGAACGACGGCGTCGGGTTCCTGATGAAAAAGAACAAGGTCAGCGTGATCTGGGGCGCCGCCACCATCGACGCGCCCGGCAAGGTGACGGTGAAGAAGTCCGACGTCGAGGCGCCGAAGGGCACGCTGGGCGAGGGCGCCTATCAGGCCAAGCACATCATCGTCGCCACCGGCGCGCGGCCACGCGTGCTGCCGGGGCTCGAGCCCGACAAGAAGCTGATCTGGACCTATTTCGAGGCGATGGTGCCGGAGAGGATGCCGAAATCGCTGCTGGTGGTCGGCTCCGGCGCGATCGGTATCGAGTTCGCCTCGTTCTTCAGGACGATGGGCTCCGACGTCACCGTGGTCGAGGTGCTGCCGCAGATCCTGCCCGTCGAGGACGCCGAGATCGCCGGTTTCGCGCGCAAGCGGCTGGAGAAGCAGGGCATCAAGATCATGTCCTCGACCAAGGTGACCAAGCTGGAGAAGAAGGCCGACAGCGTCGTCGCCACCATCGACGACGGCAAGGGCAAGCCGGTCACCACCGAGTTCGAGCGGGTGATCTCGGCGGTCGGCGTCGTCGGCAACATCGAGAATCTCGGCCTCGAAAAGCTGGGCGTGAAGACCGACCGCGGCTGCATCGTGATCGACGGCTACGGCAAGACCAACGTCCCCGGCATCTACGCCATCGGCGACGTCGCGGGGCCGCCGATGCTGGCGCACAAGGCCGAGCATGAAGGCGTGGTCTGCATCGAGGCGATCAAGGGCCTGCATCCGCATCCCATGGACAAGCTGCTGATCCCCGGCTGCACCTATTGCAACCCGCAAGTGGCCTCGGTCGGGCTGACCGAAGCCAAGGCCAAGGAAAACGGCCGCGAGATTCGCGTCGGCCGCTTTCCCTTCGTCGGCAACGGCAAGGCGATCGCGCTTGGCGAGGACCAGGGCCTCGTCAAGGTGATCTTCGACAAGAAGACCGGCCAGCTCCTGGGCGCCCACATGGTCGGCGCCGAAGTGACCGAGCTCATCCAGGGCTACGTCGTCGCCATGAACCTGGAGACGACCGAGGAAGAGCTGATGCACACGGTGTTCCCGCATCCGACCCTGTCGGAAATGATGAAGGAAGCCGTGCTGGACGCGTATGGACGGGTGCTGAATATTTGACGGGCGCCTTCGCCTGCCACCACCGTCATTGCGAGCGCAGCGAAGCAATCCAGAATCTTTCCGTGGCGGCAGTCTGGATTGCTTCGCTCCGCTCGCAATGACGGGCCGAGAGAGCCGTTTGCATAACGAGAAGGAAATCACCCCATGCACGACAACGACAACCTCACCATCGAGCGCCCGACCTTCGTCACGCATCTGGAATGCGCGATGGAGGGTGATCATTACGCCGCCGACCAGATCCACAACCTGTCCAAGGCCGGAAAGCCGCTGCTGGTGCGCTACGACCTCGCCGGCGTGAAGGCCGCGCTGACCAAGGACGCGCTCAGCCAGCGTCCCGCCGACATGTGGCGCTACCGCGAGCTGCTGCCGGTGCGCAAATGCCAGGACATCGTCTCGCTCGGCGAGGTCACCACGCCGCTGATCCGGCTGCCCAAGCTTGGCAAGAAGCTCGGCGGCGGCGAGATCATCGTCAAGGACGAGGGACGGCTGCCGACCGGCTCGTTCAAGGCGCGCGGCCTCGTGATGGCGGTGTCGATGGGCAAGGCGCTCGGCATCAGGCACATGGCAATGCCGACCAACGGCAATGCCGGCGCCGCGCTCGCGGCCTATGCGACCGCCTGCGGCATCAAGACCACGATCTTCTGCCCGGCGGATACCCCTGAAGTGAATGTCAGCGAGATCGAGCTGCAGGGCGCCACCGTCTACCGCGTCAACGGCTATATCGACGATTGCGGCAAGATCGTCGGCGAGGGCAAGGCCAAGGTCGGCTGGTTCGACACCTCGACGCTGAAGGAGCCGTACCGCATCGAGGGCAAGAAGACGATGGGCCTCGAACTCGCCGAGCAGCTCGGCTGGGACGTGCCCGACGTGATCTTCTATCCGACCGGCGGCGGCACCGGCCTGATCGGCATGTGGAAGGCGTTCGACGAACTGGAGAAGATCGGCTTCATCGGGAGCAAGCGTCCGCGCATGGTCGCGGTGCAGGCCTCCGGCTGCGCGCCGATGGTGCGGGCCTATGATGCCGGCACCGAGCATGCGACGCGCTGGGAGGATGCCCACACCATCGCTTCGGGCATCCGCGTGCCGCAGGCGATCGGCGATTTCCTGATCCTGCGCGCGGTGCGTCAGAGCAAGGGCTTTGCGATCGCGGTCGACGACGACAAGATCTCGGCGGCGCTGAACGAGGTCGCGCGCGAGGAGGGCCTGTTGCTGTGCCCGGAGGGCGCCGCGACCTATGCCGCCTATACGCAGAGCCTGGCCGACGGCCGCGTTTCGAAGAATGACCGCGTCATGCTGTTCAACTGCGCCACCGGTTTGAAATACCCGCTGCCGCCCGTGACGCGCACGCTCGATCGCCACAAGCCGATCGACTACGCCCAGTTCTGACCGGGAGCTGGATCAGGAGCCGTCGAGCGTCGATCCTGATCCGGCTCGGCCCGGCCACATGCGGGCCAGCGTGCCGTCCTTCTTGACCGCCTCATGCCAGATCGTCGCGCCGATGTGCATCGCGACGGTCGCGTAGACCAGCCAGGCGAGGAGGTCGTGGCTTCGTTCGCCGAAACTGGCGACGAGCCGATTGCCGGCGAACAGACGCGGCAGGTCGAACGTCCAGAAATACCTCAAGCTGTAGCCGCCCGCGGAAGAGTACAGATAGCCCGTGACGGGCATGGCGATGAGAAGGACATAGAGCCCGACATGATTGAGGCCGGCCGCGAGCCTGACCAGCCTGTTCATGACGGCTTGCGGCGGTGCCGCGGTCACGGCTCGAACGGCCAGACGCAGGAGCGTCAGCAGCAGCAAGGTTTCGCCCAGCGACTTGTGCACGTCCAGCAGCTCGCGGCGCGGTGACGTCCCCGCGGGCAGGAGGCCGCAGTACAGCCCGATCAACATGGTGGCGATGAAAAGAGCGGCGGTGATCCAGTGGATCCACCGCAAGGGGGCTGAGTAGGTTTGCATTGCAGGGCGTCGTGCCGGTCCGTCGCCGCGCCCTGTCAGCCTTGGAATCCCAGCGGCTTGTCGAGCACGGTTCCCTCGCAGCTTGATGCTGCGCCGCGACGCAATACGCATTTCGCAGTGATGTGTCCATTGCCGAGAGCGTGATATGGAGGAGCTCAAAACGGGCCCGGCTATGCATCGGCGCCCCGTCGATGGGTGGAAACCAGGAGGGAAGATGCGTTCATTGCTGATGGCGCTGCTCGTTGGAATCGTGGGCGTGACGCCGGTCTTTGCCGCCGACGACTACCCCTCGCATCCCATCACCATCATCGTGCCCTTCGCGGCCGGCGGCCCGTCGGATGCGATGGCGCGCGTGCTGGCGGAGCGCATGCGGGTGACGCTCGGCCAGCCGCTGGTGGTCGAGAACGTCACCGGCGCGGGCGGCTCGATCGGTGTCGGCCGCGCCGTGCAGTCGCCGCCGGACGGCTATACGATCTCCTTCGGCCATCTCGGCACCCACGTCGCCAACGGCGCCGTCTACAAGCTGAAATACGATCTCGTCGCCGATCTCGAGCCGGTGGTGCTGCTGCCGAGCAACCCGATGATCGTGGTCAGCAAGAATGCGGTGCCCGCGACCTCGCTGAAGGAGCTCATCGACTGGCTGAAATCGCGCGCCTCGCCGCCGACAGCCGGCACCGCCGGCGCAGGCTCCGGCAGCCACATTGCCGGCCTCTATTTTGAAAGCGTGGCCGGCATCAAGCTGCAATACGTGCCGTATCGCGGCACGGCGCCGGCGCTCAACGATCTCATCGCCGGGCAGATCGACATCATCGTCGACCAGACCTCCAACTCGATCAGCCAGGTCCGCGCCGGCACCATCCGCGCCTATGCCATCACCGACGACAAGCGGCTCGCCTCCGCGCCGGAGATTCCGACCGCGGAGGAGGCGGGGCTGAAGGGCTTCACCATGACGCTGTGGTCGGGCCTGTGGGTGCCGAAGGGCACGCCGAAGGACATCGTCGGCAAGCTCAACGCCGCCGCCGTCGAGGCGCTGAACGATCCCGCGGTGAGGAAGCAGCTCGAAGGCCAGGGCCTCGAAATGACGCCGAAGGACCAGCTCACCCCGGAAGCCCTCGGGGCCAGGCAGAAGGCCGAGATCGGCAAATGGTGGCCGCTGATCAAGGCCGCGAACGTCAAGGTGGAGTGAGGTAGCGTTCCGGCGGCCCCGCCGGACCTCGTCCTGACAGGATGAGGACGGAGCGCGGATCGGTTTAGTCGATCCTACTCCGCCCCCCGCAATCCCACCGGCAGCGCCGCGGCATCCTTCGTCACCACGCGCTGCTCGCTCTTGCCGGCCACCGCGCCGCTGCCCGCGAAGCGCGTGCGATAGACCATCACGTTCTCGATAACGCGCTGGACGTAGTTGCGCGTCTCCGACAGCGGGATGCGCTCGACCCAGTCGACCGGATCGACCTTGGCATCCCTGGGGTCGCCGCGCGCCTGCACCCATTCGCGCACGCGGCCGCGGCCGGCATTGTAGCCGGCGAAGGTCATGATCTGGTTGCCGCGATATTCCGACATCAGCGCGCTGAGTTCGGCCGCGCCCATCTGCGTGTTGTAGACGGGGTCCGAGACCATCCTCTCCCAGTCATAGGTCAGGCCGAAGCGCCTGGCGGTGTCGCGGCCGGCTTCCGGCGTCACCTGCATCAGGCCGACCGCATTCGCGGGCGATTTGTCGCGCTGGTCGAATGCGCTCTCGGTCCGCGCCACCGAATAGATCACGCTGGTCTCGATCGCCGGGGCGACCTGCTTGTGCTCGGGAATGCCGATGGTCGGAAAGGCGTAATGGTCGAGAGCGAGCCCGCGCGCCAGCGCCGTCTTGCCGATCTCGAGCATCACGCGGGCGTCGTTGCGCCGGCCGGCGAGTTCGGCGAGCGCCTCGAGCGCCGCAACCTCGCCGATCTCCTTGGCGAAGTCCTCGGCGAAGGACAGCACGACGTCGCGCTCGCCGATGGCGTACAGCATGTCGGCGGCACGCACGCGCGCATCTTGCGGCGGCGTCTCGGCCGCGACGGGCAGCGACGAGGGCGGGCGCAGCTCGATGCCTTCGAGGCCGAGCCGGCTGCGGGCGAGCTGGCCGTAATAGGCCGTCGGATAGCGCGCCGCCGCCCGGTAGCTCAGCTGCGCATCGGCGCTGGCGCCCATCGCCTCGGCGGCGCGGCCGCGCCAGTAATGGGCGCGCGACAAGGCGAGCGGATTGGCCGAGCCTTCGTCGATCGCCGCGAAATGTGTGAGCGCCGTCCTGGGATCGTCGAGAAAGCGCAGCGCGATCCAGCCGCACATGAAGTGATAGTCGACGCGGTACACCTCCATCGCCGGCACCGCCGCCGTCCGCACGACGTCATAGGCGGCTTTGGCCTTGCCCTGGTCGAGCAGCTTGCGCGCCAGCAGCCGGCGTTCGCGCCACCATGCGTCGGTGTCCTGCGCCGCCATCGTCTCCGGTGCGGCCGCCAGCATCACCTCGGCCGCCTCGTCGAAGCGGTCCTTCTGCATGTGCCATTGCGCGCGGCACAGGACGTAGCCGAGGTCTCTCCGCGCCTCGGAGGACACGTCCTCGAGGTAATCCCTGGCCTTGTCGGCCTTGCCGCTGACGGCGGCGCACGCCTTCACGATCGCGAGCGCATCTTCGCCGAGCCGCTTCGCGGCGCGCCGCGCGCCGGCATGGTCCCTGGCGCCGATGCGCTTGTCCATGCGTGCGCGATGGTCGTCGGCGGTGAGGAGATCGCGGAAGGTCTCGTAAGCCTCCTCCTCGCTGCGCTCGGACAGTTCGTCGCCGCGCCAGGCCTCGCGCACCAGACGTGCTGCGCGGTCGCTGTCGCCCTCGGCCAGCAGCACGCGGGCCAGCGCGAACCGGCCCTTGGCGCTGGTCGGCCGATCCATGGTGAAGGCGTGGATGGCGGCGGCATCGGATTTTTCCTGCCACAGCCGTGCCTCGGCGCGGCGGCGGAGCAGGGCGCTGCTCGGCCAGTCCGGATTGGCGGCGAGGAAGGCCGCGTAGCGCCTGAAATTCGCGGTGCTCTCGGAATGGCGGAGCATGAACCAGTCGGCGAGTTTCTGCCCGGCAGGATCGGCAATGCGGTCGCGCGCCGCGATCGCATCCTCCGTCTTGCCCTTGCGCGCGAGATCGATGGCGTCCTTCAGCGCGGCGAGATCGCCGGTGAGGGGCGGCGCCGCCGGCTTGTCGTCCTCCGCCGGCTTCGGTTTGCGCTTGGCCTCGACGTGCTTGCCACGGGCCTGCTGATGGCGGTCCGCTGCGGCATGCCGCGACTTGCCTGGCTTGCCGGATTTGGCGTCGTGCGTTGTCTTCGACGCGGCATGCTTGTGGCTGGCTTTCGCGTCCAGTTCTCCTGGAACGAGGGTCATCGCAACCACGGCAACGAGGCAGGCGAGCGCGCGTAGGCACTGGTTCATTCCATGGTCCCCCTGCGAAACCACCACAAACCAAGGTCCGCAACAAAGGCGGCTGAGACGACCTGAATCGGCGCAGCGGACTCGGGTCGCATGAGGATACGCTCACGCAACAATAAGGCGAAATGCGGATTGAACGCGGGAACTCCTGCAACGCAGGATAGGATGCCTCGCTTTAACCTTTGTTAACGTGGTGGCCGACGCGCACGGCCATCCGGGCGTCGCGAGAGGACGAGATTGCGCGTGTTCCCTCCGGCGAAACCGGTGTATTGAGTTCCATCGTCCTCTCTCATTGTCAGCCGTTCCCATGCCTATCTTCAATCAGTCGATCCGGCGCAAGATCGTCGGCATCGCCCTTGGATTGATCGTCCTCATGCTCGTCACCTCGATCCTGTCGATGGTGATGTCGAGCCGGGTCGGCAAGCTGCTCGACGAACTGACCAATCGCTACATCCCCGCCTACAGCCACCTCGCGCGCGCCAATATCCGCTCGCTGGAGCGTGCACTGGCGCTGCGGCGCATGGTGATCGCGAAGATGCAGACGCCGCCGGACGAGGAGGGCTATGCGGCGCGGCTGCGCACGTTCCGCGACACCGATCCCGTGGTGACGCAGGAGGCGCAGGCTGCGCGAGACCTGATCAACGCCATCATCGCCGACCCCGATACGCCATCCGACAATGCCGCGCTGGCGCGGATCGATACCCGCATCGAGAACGCCGCCACCGAACTCCGGCGCGAACTCTCGGCCGAAGAAAAAGACCTGCTGCGGCAGCTCGAGACCGGCGATCTCGCGGCCTCGCGCAGCACGCTTCTCCGCGTCGATGCGCTGCGCGATCTCTTCACCCAGCGCATCGATACGATACGGGCGGACATGCTCGCGCAGGTTTTTGCGAGCACCGCGGCCGTCATCCACCATCAGCGTCAGTCCATCCTGGTCTCGGGCATCGTGACGATGCTGGCGGCGATCGTCGGGCTGGTGTTCGCCTGGCTGGTGTCGAGCGGAATCACGCGGCCGGTTCACCTGCTGCTCGCCGGCACCCGCGAGGTCGAGGCGGGCCGGTTCGACAAGACGATCTCGGTCTCCACCCAGGACGAGATCGGCGAACTCGCCGCCGCCTTCAACCGCATGACCGAGCAGCTCCGGCACAACGAGCGCGTGCGCGAGACCTTCGGCCGTTACATCGATCCCAGGGTGGTGCAGGGCCTGATCGACCGGCCGGAGGTCGCCATCGACGGCCAGCGCCGGGTCATGACCATCATGTTCTGCGACATGGGCGGCTTCACGTCGATGAGCGAAGGCATGACGCCGCGCGGCCTCGTCAAGGTCATGAACCATTATTTCACGGTGATGTCCGCCCCGATCCGGAGCCATCGCGGCGTCATCGACAAATATATCGGCGACGCCATCATGGCCTATTGGGGCCCGCCCTTCATCGAGCAGGACGAGCCGGCGCTGCTGGCTGGCCGCGCCGCGCTCGACATGGCGGCGCAGGTCCCGGCCCTGCAGCAGGAACTGCCAGACCTGCTCGGCATCCGCGTCATCCCTGGCGCCTGCGACCTGCGCATCGGCATCGCCACCGGCGAGGTGCTGACCGGCAGCATCGGCTCCGAACTGATGATGAGCTTCACCGTGATGGGTGATGCCGTGAACCTTGCCTCGCGTCTGGAAGCCGTCAACAAGTTCTACGGCACCCGCGTCCTGATCTCCCGGGCGACGGCCGATGCGATCGGCCCGGAGCTCGAATTGCGGGAGATCGACCGGCTGGCCGTCGCCGGCCAGAGCGCCCCGCAGGCCGTTTTCGAGATCATGGCCGGTGCAGGCGCGCTCACGACGGCGCAGGCCGATCTGCGCTCGCACTATGCGGCCGGGCTTGCCGCCTATCGCGCGCGCCGTTTCGCGGACGCGCGCGACGCCTTCAACGCGGCGCTGGAGGCGGTTCCCGCCGACGGACCGTCGCGCACGCTGCTGGCCCGCATCGCACAGATGGAGGTTCAGCCGCCGGCAGACGGGTGGGACGGGGCCTGGCGGTTCGACCAGAAATAACCTCGCGGGAGGCCTGGCCAGGCCGGCTTCCGCAGGGACACGCTGCGGGCAAGCCGTTCTTAAGCTTTGGCGCGCATCCTGTATCGGGATTCAGGTGATTCGCGGTGGGCGGGTCGCCGCAAAAATTCGAACCGTGCCTGACAGGTCCATCCGATGCGTCTGCTTGCAGTCATCATGTTCGCGTTCATGACGGCGGCCTGCAACCAGGAGCAGGACATCACGGGGTCGACCGCCGCCTGTCCGATGCGGAACTACAGCACCTTCAATCCGCGCGACATGAACCAGTGCGTCAGCGCCTGCAGGGCCTGCGATCGCGGCAACACCGTCACCTGCACGACCTCCTGCACCCTCAAGGGCGCGCGCTGAGCCCAAGGGCGCGCGCTGACCTCCCAAAAGAGCGGCGCGATCCGGGCGCAACAGCCGCATCCCCGGAACGACCGACCTGGGATAGTCATTGGAAAGTTGCGGAAGGACAACGGAGTCCAATGGAATGGGTATGCTCGACCCCGGGCGGTTTCTGGTGGCGTGTTCGCATTGCGAGGCCTGGCCGATGGCCGCCAACGTCAAGCGTTCGACGTGGTCGGCGTCCCCGCGCGAGATCCGCTTCGTCTGTTCGCGCTGTCGCCACGAGGAGACCGCTGTCGTCTCCGCCTCCGGCGAACTGACACCGGTTCGCCGCATCGATATTCCGCCGCGCGAGGCCGACGCTGTCGCGGCGCAGCTTCCGCGTCCGCGCGGGCGCGCCTAGCTCTTCGCGATTGACTCAATCTCCGCGGCAGCCGTATTCTGCGTTCGACGGTTCTCCTCCGGGAGATCAAAAGGGAACGTGGTGCGGAAGACATTCCAATGCCACGGCTGCCCCCGCAACTGTAAGCGGCTAGTCTTTCCTCATATGCCACTGGGAAACTCGGTCCTGGGAAGGCGAGGAAAGGCGGCGACCCGCGAGCCAGGAGACCTGCCGTCAGCCGTGGTCACACGCGAAAGATGTCGGTCGGGGAGTACAGACATCAGTTTCAGCCGAGCAAGTTCGCGCGGCGTTGAAACCTCGTTCGCTGTGACGTGCCACTGACGTCATACCGAGGTTACAACCTTGTTCCGTACTCTGTCTGCTGCCAGGCGCTTCAGCGCCGGCCTTGTCGTGTCTATCGTCCTGCAATCGCTCGATCTGACCACGGCTCTTGCACAATCGGCATCGCCAAACTTGCTGCCACCCGTCGAGGTTGCGCCGGCCCAGCCCGCGGCCCGGCCGCCGGTCGCCCGGTCCGCGGAAGGCAAGCCCGAGCGTCGTCGTGTTGCGCGCGCGCCGAAGCCTGAGACGCCCGCTTCTCCGCCCGTGCCGGCCGTGTCTGCCGCCAATCTGTTCCCGACGGTCGTCGTCAGTCCGACCGGCGTCGTCACGCCGGCCAACCTGGTTGCGAACTCGGTCACGGTGCTGACGGCGCGCGACCTGGAGCGCGACCAGCGCCGCACCGCATCCGATGCACTCAGCGCCGTTCCCGGCCTGAACCTGGTCCAGACCGGCGGTCCCGGCGGGCAGACCTCGATCTTCACGCGGGGCACCAACTCGAACCACACAAAGGTGCTCATCGACGGCATCGACGTCAGCGACCCCAGCAACCCGAACCGCTCATTCGATTTCGGCCAGCTGCTCACGGCTGACATTCAGCAGATCGAGGTCTTGCGCGGCCCCCAGAGCGGGCTATACGGCGCCGACGCGCTGGGCGGCGTGATCTCGATCGTGACGAAGAAGGGCGAGGGTCCGGCCCGTGCGACGGCCTCGGTCGAGGGCGGTTCGTTTGGAACGTTTAACCAAACGACGGGTTTGAGCGGCTCGCAGGACCATTTCAACTACGCGTTCAACGTCGCGCATTTCCGCGCAACTGACGTGCCGGTGACACCTGTCGAATTGCTGCCTCCAGGCCGGAAGGCGATCGGCAATGCCTACGACAACATGACCTATTCGACCAAGCTCGGCGCCGACGTCAGCGAAAACCTGACGCTCAATGGCGTCGTCCGCTATACAGACGCCACGCTGCATTTCACCGGCGACACCTTCGATCCCGTGACCTTCGCGAGCTTTCCCGCCGCCGCCCAGAGCACGCAGACGGTGCACCAGCTCTTCACGCGCGGCGAGGCGGTCTGGTCCGCGCTCGACGGCCGGATGAAGAGCTATTTCGGAGTCAACTACAGCAATCACTGGAACTGGAACATCTCGCCGGGCGATGCGGCTGCGACCGTCAACACCGGAGCCCGAGTCAAATACGACTGGCACACGGTCACGCAGCTCGCGCCAGGCAACAACGTCGTCATCGGTGCCGAGCACGAGACCGAGACGCTGCAGACGGCGACGGTCTCCGCCCAGAACGTCAACAAGGCGGGCTACATGGAGCTGCAGTCCCAATTGCAGGAGCGGATCTTCGTGACGGCCAATATCCGGCAGGACGACAACGAGCGATTCGGCGAGCATCCGACCTTCCGGCTGGCTTCGGCGGTCATCGCGCCGGTGACGGACACCAAGTTCAAGGCAAGCTACGGCACCGCGTTCAAGGCGCCGACGCTCAACCAGCTCTATGTCAGCTTTCCCGCGCTCTTCTTCTTTGCCAATCCCAACTTGAAGCCGGAGCAGAGCGTCGGCTACGACGCCGGCTTCGAACAGCCGCTCTTCAATGATCGCGTGCGCTTCGGCTCGACCTATTTCCGCAACAACGTCACCGACCTGATCCAGAGCGCCTTCGACCCCGTGACGTTCACGAGCACCAATGTGAACATCGGCAGGGCGATCACGGAAGGAACGGAGAATTTCGTCGCGGCCGCGATCACCGATCGCCTGCGCGTGCGCGGCGACTACACCTTCACCCGGGCCGTCGACGCGACCGCGGGGCTCGAACTGTTGCGCCGTCCCAAGGAGAAGTGGAGCGCGAACGTGATCTGGAACCCGATCGATCCGCTGACGCTGTCGGCCACGGTTCTCCACGTCGGCAGCTTCATCGACGGCAATCGCGACTTCAGCATTCCGCGCCTGCTGGCGCCGGCCTACACCGTCGTCAACGTGGCAGCCGAATATCTGGTCTCGGATCAGCTCAAGGTGTTCGGCCGGGTCGATAATCTCGCCAATGTGCACTATCAGAACCCGACCGGCTTTCTCCAGCCGGGCCTCGGCGTCTATGGTGGCATCCGCCTGGCCAATTACGATGTCAGGTAAGGGACAGAGAGGCTGCATGGCGAAGCCCGATCCGGTCATCGACTTCCTCGCCGATCAACTCGCCGACGTCGAGGCGGGCTGGAGTGTCGGGACGTTCGGGGCAATCGCCGAATTCACCCGCGAATCCGGCGAGCCTGCCGAATTGCTTCGTGATGGGACGACGATCAGCGTGGTGACGGACAAGGGCGGAATTCGTGTTTCGCCGACGCCGGAACTGCGGCTGATCGCGTCGGAATCGCCGACCAGCGAAAGCTGGAGCCATCGCGTCGCGCTGTGCCTTCCGCGGCATGCCTGTGCGATGCACGGGCGCACCACGCTGACGGAGATCGGCCCGGATCGCGAGGCGCTGCTGAGCCGGGACCGCAGTGGCATCCTGTTCGATCTCGGCCTCGGAGCGTTGCAGATCGACGCCTGCATCCGTCTGACGGATCCGGACGCGGTCTCGGCGCTTCGCGAGCGCGTCGGCGGATCGGTGTTCGCGCCGGGGAATGATGCGATGGCGATCATCCTCGCAGTCAATCCGCACCGCGTCTTCATCAGCCGGGTCGGGAGAGCCGAAGTGTTTCAGCCGATCCCGCCGCCGGGCGGACGCAGCCCTGATGGACCTCACACCCACGTCCTGCCCAAGCTGCTCGCGCATGGCCGGACCCATGCGGCGACCGAGCCGCTGCCCGAGGGCTGGGTTCCCTGCGCGCATCTCTATCCGGCTCATCCGCTTCGCGACCAGCTTGGCCACAAGCGCGAATTTCAGCCGCAACACCAATTGGCTTTTCAGGCCATGCTTGACCTGTATGGCGATGCCGACACCGTGGCGCTCAAGCGGGAGGTCGAGCGGGCGGTCGTCGCGGGAGAAGCCCCGAACGTTCTCGACGTCCGCAATGATCGCGTCAGCCGTGCCACTGTCCGGGTTGCGCTCCGGCAGCTCGCAGCGACCGGGGCGCTGTCCTCTGCGCTGGTGGAATGGCTTGCCGCCTATGACCGGATCGACTTGTCCGAGGCTGAAAACCCCATGGAAGCCCCGCATTGATCCCAAGAAACTGTTCCGCAGCATTAAATCGCGATAGACTCGTTCAACAGGAGAATTCCCCGATGGTCTTCAACTTTCTGCCGTCCGACGCCGACCGGTTCCGTCTGCATCCGGTCGAGCAGCGCCACGCTGCGATGTTCTGCTTCGGTCTTTTGATCGTGGCCTGCGTGCTTGCGAGTTTCGCCTTCGCCTGCGCAACGCCGTTTGCCGCTTTCGCCGTGATCGCTGGGGCGATGGTGCGCCTCCGGCCGGCGCTGCTGGTTGTGACCGGCGCGTGGCTGGTCAATCAGACGATCGGATTCGGCATGTTGCATTATCCGGTCGACGCCAACACGATCGCCTGGGGCTTCGCCATCGGAGCTGCGGCACTGGCGGCCACGGCCGCATCCTATGTCGCACTCAATGCGCTCCCGCAAGGCCGCGCCGCGCTGGCATTGGCGCTGTCATTCGTCTGCGCCTATGCCGCCTACGAGCTCGTCCTTTTCGCTGCGACGCCATTCCTGGGTGGCGAAGGGGCCTTCACTTTCGAGATCGTGTCGAGGATCGGATTGCGTAGCGCCGCATGGCTGATCGGGCTGGTGGCGGTCTGTGAGATCGTCCGCATGGCAAATCCGCTCGGCCGGAGACGTACGATCTCGACTTGAACGATGAGGCGTACTGGCGCTACGAGATCGCGTCCCTGGTTTTCTCTGTGAAAGGACACGGCGCGATCTGCGCCGTGCATCGTGGGGGGCGCTTCGCACGTGGCTCGGCGTCCGAGGCCTCCAAGGCAAGGTGGCCGGCGGCAGCGTGTTGCATCGGGTAGTGCTGCGTTCTGGACAGGGAAAAGAGGTCAGCGATATACAAGTCGCATAACAGGTCTAAAAATTGAGTGCCTCGCCAGTGTTTGTGCATCGTTGTGCATTGGTTCTTTTCCTGACGGCGCCGCTGGCGAACAGCCAGGCACTGGCTCAAGCCGATCCGGCCCAGTCCCCCATTGGGTGTGAGAGCAAGGACGACGTGGAGGACGCCGCGTGTCGGAGCGCACTTGAGGGGCTGTTCACACGAGAGGGCGATGAGCTGACCCTCAAACTGGACGGGGGAAGAGCTAGGACCTATGTCGGCAACCGGGCTGCATGTGACGGTCCAAATGGAGATGCCGACAAATGCGTCCTCTTCAGAATTTCGAGCTACTTTCCGAAACTCCAATCATACGTAGTCGAAAAGGGATATTACGAGTGTGCAGACTACTTGTTTATCAGTAGACGCACGGGCAGCGAGATTGTGATGCGTGAAATTCCGCTGCTGTCGCAAAACGCGAAATACTTGCTGTCGATAGATAATAACGACGCCTGCGAACGCAAATACGACATTGCAATCTGGTCTCTCGAGACTGACCCGCCCAAATTGGAGTTCAAGTATCGAGCCAAGCAGTACGAGAGCTGGGAGCTCGTTGCCTGGGAAGATGACACTCATATCAAGGTGAAAGCGTCTTTCGACGCCAACAGGCCCTACGATCAGGAAGCGACGCTCTCGCGAACCGCGGGGCATTGGATACTTCAGCGTGGCAGCAAGATCGAGCATCCGAGGTAGGGGCGACCGCGATACCCTGCTGTTCGCTTTCGATGCCTCGCTGCTATTGGCGCCGCCGAATCGAGTGCTTGAGCGGACAAGGTTCATCCCGTCCGACTTCGTAGCGGAACTGACGCGTGGGCGAGGGACGCACCTTCCACATCGAAGACGTGCAGGACCAGGTCGAGCTCGCCCTGATGCGCAGCGAGCACCACAGGGTCGCGCGCGCCTACGTGCTGTATCGCGAGGAGCGCTCGCCCGCGTCATCGAATATCAGAACGGCGGCGCGCTGAACTGGGAGTGATCGCAAGCCGTGGGCGAAATCGTTCGCCTCCTCGATCCATTCGGTCGCGCAATCCGACATACCTGAACTTCTGCGCGAGGCCCGGAAACGCGTTCCATGGGCCGAGAGGTCCGTGGGGCGACACACCTCGACATTTCTGCGCATCTCGGAGTCAAGTCCCGCGCGCGAAAATATTCCACTTTACCGAAATTCGGAAATGGCGTATGTGTCGTTCATCCCGGCGCGATCTCGAGGGGCGATGATCCTTCGTCATCGTCGCGCGCCGGGGAGCGGTGGACGCGGCAG
>CAYREH010000043.1:0-53129 GCA_964423245.1 uncultured Bradyrhizobium sp.
CATCAGTTCCGGATTGTCCTTCACGTCATGCGCGGCGCCCTGCAGCGCGACGCGGCCGCGGTCGAGGACATAGGCATAGTCGGCGACGCGGAGCGCGAGGTCGAGGTGCTGCTCGACGATGATGACGGAGATTTCCTTCGCCAGCGCGATCAGGCGCTCGGTGATCTCCTCGATGACGCCGATCCAGACGCCCTCGGTCGGCTCGTCCAGCAGCAGCAGCTTGGGATCGCCCAGCATGGCGCGGCCGATCGCCAGCATCTTGCGCTCGCCGCCGGAGAGCGTGCCGGCGGGCTGGTCGAGCCGCTGGCCGAGCTTGGGGAAGATCGAGAGCACGTGATCGACGGCATCCGTCTTCTTGCTGGCGAGCGAGCCGATCGCGAGATTGTCGCGCACCGACAGGCGCGCGAACACCGAATGCTCCTGCGGCACATAGCCGATGCCGGCGCGCACGCGCTCCTGGGTCGGGCGTCCCGTGATGTCGCGGCCGTCGAATCCGACCTCGCCCTTCCAGGCCGGCAATTCGCCGACGATGGTCTTCATCAGCGTGGTCTTGCCGGCGCCGTTGCGGCCGAGCACGGCGACGCCGCCGCGCCAGGGGATGCCGAGATTGACGTCGAACAGGACCTGGCTGCGGCCATAGCCCGCGTCGAGATGCTTGATGTCGAGGAATTCAGGCACGGCGCAGATAAATCTCCTGAACGGCCTTGTTGGCCTGGATTTCCGCGACCGTGCCCGAGGCCAGCACCTTGCCCTGGTCGAGCACGGTCAGCCGGTCGCAGATGTCGCGGATGAAATCGAGATCGTGCTCGACGATGACGAGCGAGCAGTGCTGCTTGATCGGCTGCAGCAATTCGCCGGTGACGCGGCGCTCCTCGAGGCTCATGCCGCCGGTCGGCTCGTCGAGCAGCAGCAGCTTCGGCTTGCCGGCCAACGCCATCGCGATCTCCAGCCATTGCTGCTGGCCGTGCGACAGCGCCGCCGCCGCGTCGAAGGCGCGGTCGGCGAGGCGGAACTGGGTCAGCATGGTCATGACCTGGTCGTGCAGCGCCTTGCGGGTGCGCGAGAACAGGAGGTCGACCAGCGAGGACTGCGCCTGCAGCGCCAGCAGGATGTTGTCGTACAGGGTCAGCGAGGGCAGCACCGAGGTGATCTGGAATTTCAGGCTCATGCCGGCGCGCGCCCGCTCGGTCGGCGTGAACGCGGTGATGTCGGTGCCCACGAAGGAGACCTTGCCCGTCGTCGGCACCTCGGCGCCGGCGATGCACTTCATCAGCGTGCTCTTGCCCGAGCCGTTCGGCCCGATCAGGCCGTGGAACTCGTTCTCGCCGACGCTGAGCGCGGCGCCGTCGAGCGCGGTGAGCTTGCCGAAGACCTTCCTGATTCCGGCGGCTTCAAGGAGCATCGGGAGTCTCCTTGCCTGCCTGTTTCGGGCTCGCGCCGAAGCTGCCGACGCGCTCGCGCTCGCCGAGCAGGAAGCTGATCAGGCCGAGCGGCCGGAACAGGATCACCAGCAGCAGCAGCACGCCGAGGATGATCGGCCAGACCTCGCGGTAATTGTCCGACAGCCAGAAGCTGACGCCCTCGACGATGATGGTGCCGATCACGGCGCCGATCAACGTGCCGGAGCCGCCGAACAGCACGTAGAGCACGACCTGGGTCGAGACCACGACGCCGACCATGTTGGGCCAGACGAAGCCTTCGTGGAACGCGTAGAGGCTGCCGGCGAGTCCGGCGACGGCGCCGCCGATCGAGAAGATGATCGCCTTGAGATGCTGGGCCTTGTAGCCGAAGAAGGCGATGCGCTGCTCGTTTTCGCGCAGGCCCGCGAGCGCGAGACCGAACTGCGAGCGCACCAGGAAGCGGCAGAGCAGATAGACGACGACGAGGATGCCGAGCGCCAGATAATAGAAGGCCGGCCCTTCCGTGAATTCATAACCGCCGATCGACATCGGCGCGATCGAGGGAATGCCGTTCTGGCCGCCGAGATAGTACCAGCCGCGCGCGAGGCGATCGGCCGCATAGGAGCCGGTGAGCGTGCCGAGCGAGACGAAGATCACGCTGGAGGGATGCCGTCCGAGCAGCAGGAAGCCGCCGAGCAGCAACGAGAAGGCGAGGCCGATCAGCGTGCCCGCCGGCAGCACCAGCAGGATGTTGGTGATGCCGGCATCGCGCGCGAGCAGCGCGACGCCATAGCCGGCCGAGCCGAAGAACAGCGCCTGGCCGAAGCTCATGATGCCGGCATAGCCCCAGACCAGATCGAACGACAGCGCGAACAGCGCGAGGATGACGACGCGCGTCGCGAACACGGTGAGATAGTCCTGCAGCACGAAGGGCAGCACCAGCGCCGCGAGCAGCACCAGTCCCTCGACGATCGGCAGGACCTTGCGTGTCTCCGACCGCTCCATGGCTGCAGGCGCATGCGACTCGGCGCCGCCGGCCTGCTTGGCTGCATCCAGGGTTTTCAGCATGTGGCCTTCGGCATTCCGGGTTCGGGCATCGGTTCGGTCATCTCGCGTGATGGTGGCTCACCTCTCCCCGACGGGGAGAGGTCGGATTGCGGCGGGCGATGCGCAGCATCGGATGGCGCAATCCGGGTGAGGGGGAGCCGCAGCATCGGATGGCGCCCAACCCCTCACCCGCATCGCAGCTTGCGCTGCGATGCGACCTCTCCCTCCGGGAGAGGTGAGGAGAGAAGCGCGCATCCGGCCTCAGCATTCCTTCGGGTCCACCAGACCGGCGCTGCTCGCGACGATCTCGTAATTCCCGCCCTTGGCGACCGCGGTGTACATCTTCATCTTGCAGTGCCGCTTGCCGGGCACCATCTCGGCCGGTCCGCCCGGACCCTCGGCGATCTTCGCATGATCGAGCGCAGCGGCCACGGAGTCGCGGTCGACCTTGCCGGCTTCCTTGACCGCGGCTTCCCACAGCTTGAGGCCGCGATAGGTGCCGGTCGCGGCACTGCCCGCGGCGAACAGGAAGTTGCCCGGGAAGTCCTTCTCGTAGGCCGCCTGGATCTTGGCGTCGAACGGGTTCTCCTTGGTCAGCACCTTGAAATAGTCGAGGCAGCTGGCCAGACCCTCGATCTCGTTGGCCTGGTTGATGTTCAGCGTGTTCTCGTCATAGTAGACGCAGGCGAGGCGCCCGCCGTTCTTGAGGAAGCCGGCTTCATAGAGCTGCTTGAAGAACGGGCCGACGCCGGGCGGGATGACGGTGTTGAAGACGACGTCGACCTTGTTGGAGATGATGCGGTTGACGGTCGAGGAGAAGTCGACCTGGTCGAGCGGATAATATTCCTCGAACACGACCTCGCCGCCGTTCGCCTCGATCACCTTGCGGGCATAGACGTTGAGCGTGTGCGGCCAGACATAGTTGGCGCTCGGCAGCGCGAACTTCTTGCCACCGTTCTTGATCAGCCAAGGAATGAATTCGTCGCATTGCTGCGCCGGGGTCGGTCCGGTGCAGAACAGATAGGGCGTGCACTCCTTGCCTTCGTAGAGCTGCGGATAGATGTAGAGCGTCTTGCCGCGCGCCACGATCGGGTCCTTGATCGCGTTGCGCATCGAGGAGGTGATGCCGCCCAGCACCATGTCGACCTTGTCGCGCTGGATCAGCTTGCGGACGTTGCCGACCGCCACCGATTCGTTCGAGGCGGTGTCCTCGATGTAGAGCTCGATCGGGCGGCCGAGCAGGCCGCCGGCATCGTTCATCTGCTTGACCAGCATCTTGGCGACGTTGGCGTCCGCCGTGCCGGCATAGGCGATCGGGCCGGTGAGGTCGGTGGCGATGCCGACCTTGATCGGGCCTTCGGCCGCATTGGCCCACGGCGCCGGGATCACCCAGCTGCCGACGCCGGTCGCGACCGCGCCGGTCGCAAAGGCGACATTGGAGAGGAAGCGGCGGCGGGTGAGATTGGTGCGGTCTGAAATCATGTGGCTATACCCCTTTTCCAGCGATGAGGCCCTGCGGCCGGAATTTGATGAAGACAATGGCGAGAACGAAGACGAGGACGTCGGCGACGACGGGCGCCATCACCCACGGCAGTGCGGCGCTGAGCGTGCCGATGACGCCAGCTCCGGCGACCGGCCCGATGAAGGAGCCGACGCCGCCGACCATGACCGCGACGAAGCCCTGGATCAGGAAGCGGAGGCCGAGATCGGCATAGAGACTGAACACCGGCACGATCAGCGCGCCGGCGAGGCCCGCCAGCGCCGAGCCGAAGGCGAAGGTGGCGCCGTACATCAGCGGCGTGGAGATGCCGGAGGCGCGCGCCAGCGACGGGTTCTCCAGCGTGGCCCGCATCCGCAGGCCGAAGCTGGTCCGCGACAGCAGCAGATAGCACCCGGCCATGACCAGCAGCGTGATGACGATGATGGTGAAGCGCCAGGCCGAGATGTGGATCGTGCCGAGGTCGATCGAGCCGCCGATCGGCTCGGGCACGGTGAGATAGAAGCCGCCGATCAGCCCGCGCACGGCCTCGCGGATGATCAGGCCGAGCGCATAGGTGCCGAGCATCGCCACGATCGGCGCGGCGTAGAAGCGGCGGATGATCAGCGCCTCCAGCACGAAGCCGAGCGCGCCGACCAGGAAGGGCGCCGCCACCATGCCGGCCCAGATCGGCATGCCCTTGGAATAGGCGAGATAGGTGATGTAGGCCCCGAGCAGAACGAACTCGCCCTGCGCGAAGTTGAAGATGCCCATCATGCTGGCGATGATCCCGAGCCCCAGCACGATCAGCACGATGATCGCGCCGAAGCTCAGGATCTCGAACGCCGCGACGAACGCGTTAGCCATGCCTTGCCGCCTCGTCCGTCCGCATCAGCTTCCTGCTCACATCTTCTTCCAGTCGCCGATCTGCTCGAAGGCATGCGCGGCGCGATAGATGGTGGATTCCTCGAACATGCGGCCGACCAGCATCAGGCCGACCGGCAGGCCGTCGACCATGCCGCAGGGCAGCGACATCGCGGGATGATGGGTGATGTCGAACGGCGCGGTGTTGGAGATCATCTCCAGCGCACGCGCGACGTAGTCCTCGCGGCTGGCGGTCGGCTCCGGCAGCTTGGTCGCCTTCATCGGCGTCGTCGGCAGCAGCAGGAGGTCGTAGTCCTTGAACGCCTTGTCGTAGGCGGCGGTCAGGCGGCGGGAGATGTTGAGCGCCTTGCCGTAATAGCGCGGCCCGAAATTGTTGTTGATGTAGGTGCCGAGCAGCAGGAACAGCTTCGTGGTCTCGGACAGCGAGTCCGCCTGCCGGCGCCAGCCGCGATGGAAATCCATCAGCGAGGTCGAATACAGGTCGGACCGCGACAGGCCGTAGCCGTCGCCATACATCATGGTCTGGGTCATGCCCTCGGTGCCGATCGGGGTCCAGATCGCGGGACCGACGAGGTGCATCGGGATCGACACGGTGTCGACGGTGGCGCCGAGATCCTTGAAGCGCTTGGCGGCCTCACGCACGCTCTCGTTCACAGCGGCCTCCGCGGTCACCTGCTCGAAGCCTTCCTTGAGGATGCCGATCTTCATGCCCTTGACGCCCTGGCCGAGCGCCTTGGTGTATTCCTCGACCTTCGGGGCCTTGATGCGCGGGTCGTAGCCGTCATCGCCGGCGATCACTTCGAGCAGCAGGGCGTTGTCCTCGACGGTCGCCGTCATCGGGCCGGTGTGGTCGACGAAGATCTCGATCGGCATGATGCCGGTATAGGGCACGAGGCCCCAGGTCGGCTTCATGCCGTAGGTGCCGCAGAACGAGGACGGCATGCGGATCGACCCGCCCTGGTCGCCGCCGATCGCCATGTCGACCTCGCCGAGCGCGACGACGACGCCGCTGCCGGAGGACGACCCGCCGGCCGAATAACCCATCTTGTGCGGATTATGCACCGCGCCGACCGCGCCGGTATGGCTGCCGCCGGACATGCAGAAGGATTCGCAGTGGGTCTTGCCGGCGATCTCGGCGCCGGCGTCCAGCATGCGCGTGACGATGGTGGCGTCGAAATCCGGCACGTAGCCTTCCAGCGTCGCCGAACCGTTCATCATCGGCACACCGGCGAGCATGATGTTGTCCTTCAGCGCGACGGTCTTGCCCTTCAGCTTGCCGCTGGCGGCGCCCTTCACGCTCGACTTGCGGTACCAGGCGTTGCGGGGATTCTCCTCCAGCGAGGGCCGGTAGCCCGGCGTGCGCGGATATTTGACCTCGGGCACCTCGTCGGGCATCGCGCCGACGAGATTGTAGGCTTCGATCGACCCCTGCATCAGGCCGCGGAAGGACGCGACGTCTTCATCGGTGAGCGACAGGCCGCACTGGTCGGCGACGCTGAGCAACTGGGCTGGCGTGGGAAGGGAAACTGTCACGGCGCACTCCTTGAGGCTTCTTTGATCCCTGCGTGGTCTTCAGACCGCCCGATCGCGCTCGCGCGCAAACCGAATGGCCCCTGCCTCGATATTACAGACGGAAATATTTTCCTTTTCAAGTATTATTTCGCACCCCGATCGATCCTGGACGACATCTCAGAGTGTCTTGACGATTCTGAAGTCGAGACCGTCGGCTTCGGCGAGATACATCGGCATCTTGGCGCGGCCATCGCGCAACGTCACGGGGCCGCGCGCCGCCGTATAAACGGTGTTGCGCGCCGCCTTGAGGAGCGGCTGAAACGCCAGCGTGCCGGCGCGGCTGGCGATGGTCTCGAGGAAGCGCAGCCCTTCGTAATTGGACTGGCCGACCGAGCCGACCGGCGGCGCGTTGCGCCCGAACATCGCGTGGTAACTGCCGAGAAACTCGTCATTGGCGCGCGAGAGGTTGCAGTTGAAATAGCCGGAGGCGCAGAACAGGTTTTCGCTGTTGTCGGCGCCGATGCCGAGCAGCACGGTCTCGTCCATCGCGCTGGCGAGCCGAAGTGTCGAGACCGCAAGGCCCGCCTCGGCGAAAGCGCGGTTGAATGTGATGCTGTCGGTGCCGATCAGCGAGATCAGCACCACGTCGGGCTTTGCTGCGCGGATGCGCGCCAGATGCGCCTCGTGATTGTCCTCGCCGACGGGCACGAATTCCTCGCCGACGACCTGTCCGCCGGCCTCCTTGATGTAGCGCTTGACCGCGCGGTGCGACTGCCAGGGCCAGACATAGTCGCTGCCGATCAGGTACCAGCGCCGCGCCTTCTTGACGTCGGCGAGCCAGTGGATCGCGGGCCGGCTCTGCCAGCGCGGCGTCTCGCCGATCGCCATCACGCCGGGCGTGCGTTCGCCGCCCTCATAGACCGGCGTGTAGAGGTAGGGGATGCGGTTGCCGGTGACCTTGCGCAGCGCGACGCGGACGGCACTGATATGCGAGCCCATGATGAGGTCGACTTCGTCGCAGGCGATCGCCTGTTCCGCGCGCTGCACGACCTCCTCGATCGGCCCGCCGGAATCGTAGACGGACATTTCGAGTTCGCGGCCGAGAATGCCGCCGCGCTTGTTGATCTCGGCAATCGCCAGCAGCGCGCTGTTGGTGGAGGTCGGGCCCCAGATGCCCGGCGAGCCGGTGAAGGTGAGGAAGTTGCCGATGCGCAGCTTGTTGCGCGCGCCGCGACGCTTGGCGAATTGCGCATCGATCGGGGACAGGTCGAAGTCCGCTGTCCGCGGCGACAGATTCCTGAACAGCAGAGACGGTGGCAACGCCGGACCGCCGTGAGCCGGGAAGTTTACCGTCGCGCGCACGCCAACTCCTGTCTGGCACCAGACCTGAAAGCACATTGAGCAGGCGGCCGCGGCTTCCGCCCTTTTGTTGGGCAATGATCCTATTTTGAAAATATTGAATATTCAAGAATTCAAGTGCATATAGATGCAGCATTGATTGCAAGACATTCACTCATTTGGGTCAAGACGAAGTCTTAGCCGTGGCAAAACCGTCGAAAGAAAACGTCCCGATCACCGAGCATCTTGCCTACCTGCTGGCGCAGGCCAACCGGGAGATCAACCGCCAGTTGGAAATGCGCCTCAGCAAGGAAGGCGTCCCCGTCGAGCACTGGCGCATCCTCAAGGTGCTGTCCGACGGCAACGGCCATTCGATGGGCGAGCTTGCGGACGCCGTGCTGCTCAACCACCCGACGCTGACCAAGATGATCGACCGGATGGTCTCCGATACGCTGGTCTATCGCGTGCAGGACCCGAACGACCGCCGCAAGGTGCTGATGTTCATCTCCGACCGCGGCAAGGTGCTGTGCAAGAGGCTCAACTCGCTCGCGGTGGACCAGGAGGAGCACATCCTGGAGAGCTACGGCGACAAGTCGACCAGCGAATTGAAGCGGCTTCTGGGAAGCCTGATCGACAGTTCGAACTGAGGCCCGGTCGCCGGAAGCGGCGTTGCCCGTAGAATCCCGGCCCTGCCCCCTGCGGCGGAACAAAAAACGGCGGGGCTCGTTACATCTCCGCTCATACGGCCGTGGAGGAACAGATCCGCCGAGCCGTCCGGATCTGATCAAAAGCCACCCATGGGGTCGCGAATGACACCCTCCGTATTGATTGTCGAAGACGAGATTTTCGTCGCCAGCGACATCGCACGCATCCTGGAAGATGCCGGCTATCGCGTCGCCGCGATCGCGGCCGATCGCAAGGAGGCGCTGGAGGCGGGTCCCAAGGCGCAGATCGCCCTCGTCGACGTCAATCTGCGCGACGGCTCGACCGGACCGCAGATCGCGCTGGACCTGTCGCGGACCTACGGCACCAAGATCGTCTACGTCACCGCCAATCCCGCGCAGATCGCACCACGGGCCGAGACCGCGATCGGTTTCATCCGCAAACCATTCAGCGACGACGCAATCCTGACCGCGGTCCACCATGCCGCCGGCGAGGTGCGCCAGCCGCTTTCCCCCGACGTCACGTTTTTTGCGGCACCGGACGGCTCATCGCGGTCTTTGGAATCCTAGCCACGACCTTCAGGCCGTCCGGCTTCCAGTCGTAGGAAATCTTCCCTCCGAGCTGGTTGGACATGCTCAAGGCGATCAGCCGCGAGCCGAAGCCCTCCACGGCGGGCGCCGCCTTGACCTGGGGACCGCCGCTCTCCGTCCACGCGATCACGACGTCATCGCCCGCCTCGCTGATCTCGATGGCGACGCGCCCCTCCAGGGTGGAAAGCGCGCCGTATTTCGCGGCATTGGTCGCCAGCTCGTGGAATGATAGCGCGAGCGGCGTCGCGGAGCGGTCGTCGATGCGGAAATCGCCCCCGGTGATCAGGATTCGCTGCGTCTCCGACTGATAGGCCGAGAGCAGCTGCTCCAGCAGGCCCTTGAGGGTCGCCTGTCGCGCGGTCGGCTGCGAGTGGGCGCTGTGCGGCCGCACGAAGTCGTGCGCCTTGCCGAGCGACATGATGCGCGAGCGCAATTCGTCCGCCAGGCCCTTGAGCTCCGGATGGGTGCGGGTCGACAGGCCGATCAGCCCGTTGATCACCGAGAAGATATTCTTGATACGATGGCTCAGCTCCTGGCTGACGATCTCGCGCTGCTCCATCAAGAGCTTCTGCTCGTGGATGTCTGTGCAGGTGCCGAACCAGCGGGTGATGTTGCCCTCGGCATCGCGGATCGGCAGCGCGCGTCCCAGCGTCCAGCGATAATGGCCCTCGGCGTTGCGCAGACGGTATTCGATCTCATAGGGCTCGCCGGTCGCCAGCGAATGCCGCCAGCGCTCCCAGGCCTTGTCCTGGTCGTCGGGATGGAACATGCCGTTCCAGCCCTCGCCGTCGGTAGAGCCGACCGGCACGCCCGTGAATTCGTACCACCGCGCATTGTAGTAGTCGTGATGGCCGTCGGGCAGTGTCGACCACACCATCTGCGGCATGGTGTCGGCGAGGATGCGAAATTTCTGCTCGGTCTCCGACAGTGCCTGCCTGGCGACCGCCTCCTCCTTCGCCTGCAGCCTGGTCTTCCGGCGCGAGCCCATGGCGGCCATGATCTGGGAGGCCATGGCGCGCAGCCCCTGCGCCTGCAGCGGCGTCAGCCCGGCCCGCGGCACGCGGTCGATGACGCAGAGCGAGCCGAGCGGAAAGCCGTCTTCGGTCAGCAGCGGCGCACCGGCGTAGAAGCGGATATAGGGCTCGCCGGTCACCAGGGGGTTCGCGGCGAATCTCGGATCGGCCGCCGCATCTGGCACGATCATCAGGTCGGAGCCGAGCATGGCATGGGCGCAGAACGAGGATTCCCGCGGCGTCTCGCAGACATCGAGGCCCTGCTTCGACAGGAAGCGCTGCGTGGTGTCGCCGACGATGCTGACGAGACAGATCGGCGCCTCGCACAGCGCCGCGGCAAAGGCCGTCAGCTCGCCGAATCCGCCATCGTCGGATGGATTGGCAAGATCATGCGCCTCGAGGATCGCGGCGCGGGATGTCGGGAAACTGTCTGCGGAAGTCATGAAGCGTCTTGGGCCCGGCGCGATCGCAATCCAACACATCGAGCGCAATCACGTCGACAAGCCGGCCGTGGAGGGATCCACGTCCAGCCACCCCGCGCCCGTTTCGCAGGACGAAATGCCGGGACGGCGACGGACTACGTTGTCCGCTCCTCGTCGAGGGACGCCTTCGCGGCTGCCCTCGCCAAGTCACGACATCGACAACAACATTTGTTGCAGAGGGTTCCGACGATGTCCATCGCGCTTCAGTGGAACCCGGAGCCGGGTGAGCGCGCCTGAACTCGCCTCACCCGCCTGCCGGATCAGGCGTAGCGCCCGTGGCAGTGCTTGTACTTCTTGCCCGAACCGCAGGGGCAGTCCTCGTTGCGGCCGACCTTGCCCCAGCTTGAGGGGTTGTTCGGATCGCGCAACGCGGCGTCGGTGGCCTGCGGGGCCAGCGAGATGCTGGCGAGGGCCATTTCGTCCTCGCCGGTGTTGGGATCGAGCTTGTGCGCCTCCATCGGCGGCAGCGCCGGAGCCTCCTGCTCAGGCGGCACGATCTCGACCCGCATCAGCTGCGCGGTGACCGCCTCGCGCAGATGCGCGCTCATTTCCTGGAAGAGGTTGAAGGCCTCGGTCTTGTACTCCTGCAACGGATCGCGCTGGCCGTAGCCGCGCAGGCCGATGACCTGGCGCAGATGGTCCAGCATGACGAGATGTTCGCGCCAGAGATGGTCGAGCGTCTGCAGGAGAATGGTCTTCTCGACATAGCGCATCACCTCGGGGCCCCATTGGCCGACCTTGGCGGCCATGTGCTCGTCGGCGCGGGTCTCGATGCGGCTCAGCAGTTCCTCGTCAGCGATGCCCTCTTCCTTGGCCCATTCGTCGACCGGCAGGTCGAGACCGAGCACGCGGTTGAGCTCCTCCTTCAGGCCGGCGACGTCCCACTGCTCGGCATACGCATGCTCGGGCACGTGCTTGGTGACGAGGTCCTCGATGAAGGCGTGGCGCATGTCGTTGACGGTTTCGGCGACGCTCTCGTCCTTCATCAGTTCGACGCGCTGGTCGAAGATCACCTTGCGCTGGTCGTTCTGGACGTTGTCGAACTTGAGCAGGTTCTTGCGGATGTCGAAGTTGCGCGCCTCGACCTTCTGCTGCGCCTTCTCCAGCGCCTTGTTGATCCAGGGATGGATGATCGCCTCGCCTTCCTTGAGGCCGAGGCGGGTCAGCATGCTGTCGAGCCGGTCCGAGCCGAAGATGCGCATCAGATCGTCTTCCAGCGACAGGAAGAACTTGGAGCGGCCGGGGTCGCCCTGGCGGCCGGAGCGGCCGCGCAGCTGGTTGTCGATACGGCGGGATTCGTGGCGCTCGGAGCCGATGATATAGAGGCCGCCGGGCTTCTTCACGGTCTTGGCGGGCTTCGAGCCCTTGGCCGGCTCGATCTCGACCGTCTCTTCCGCCTTCAGCACGATGTCGCGGAAGCGCTCGATGTCGGCCTTGATCTGCTCGATCTTCCTGGCCTTCTCGGCCTCGTCGGTGATGCCTGCGGTCTCCTGCTGGATACGCATCTCCAGCGAGCCGCCGAGCTTGATGTCGGTGCCGCGGCCGGCCATGTTGGTCGCGATGGTGATGGCGCCGGGAACGCCGGCTTCCGCGACGATATAGGCTTCCTGCTCGTGGAAGCGCGCGTTGAGCACCGCGAACAGTTTCGCCTGCTTGCCGGCGCGGGCGGCGGCGTAGAGCTTGTCGAGCGCGCCTTCCTTGCCGAAGTCAATCTGCTTGTAGCCGTGCGACTTGAGGTATTCCGCCAGCACTTCCGACTTCTCGATCGAGGCGGTGCCGACCAGCACCGGCTGCAGGCGCGAATTGGCGCGCTCGATCTCGGCGAGGATGGCGGCGTATTTTTCCTTCTGGGTGCGGTAGACCTCGTCGTCCTCGTCGAGGCGCGCGATCGACAGATTGGTCGGAATCTCCACGACCTCGAGCTTGTAGATGTCGAACAGCTCGTCCGCCTCGGTCGCGGCGGTACCGGTCATGCCGGCGAGCTTCTCGTACATGCGGAAATAGTTCTGGAAGGTGATCGAGGCGAGCGTCTGGTTCTCGGGCTGGACCTGGACGTGCTCCTTGGCCTCGAGCGCCTGGTGCAGGCCTTCCGAATAGCGACGGCCCGGCATCATGCGGCCGGTGAACTCGTCGATGATGACGACCTCGTTGTCGCGGACGATGTAGTCCTTGTCGCGCGTGAACAGGGTGTGGGCCCGCAGCGCCTGGTTGATGTGGTGAACGACCGAGACGTTCTCGACGTCGTAGAGCGACTCGCCCTTGAGCTGGCCGGCGTCGCGCAGCAAGGTCTCGATCTTCTCCATGCCGGCTTCGGTCAGCGTCACCGTGCGCTGTTTCTCGTCGACGTCGTAATCGGTCTTGTCGAGCTTCGGCAGGAAGCTGTCGATCGTGTTGTAGAAATCGGAACGGTCGTCGAGCGGGCCGGAGATGATCAGCGGCGTACGGGCTTCGTCGATCAGGATCGAGTCGACCTCGTCGACGATGGCGAAGAAGTGCGGCCGCTGGACCATGTCCTCGAGCCGGTACTTCATGTTGTCGCGCAGATAGTCGAAGCCGTATTCGTTATTGGTGCCGTAGGTGATGTCGCAGGCATAAGCCGCCTTGCGCTCGGCATCGTCCAGGCCATGCACGATCACGCCGGTGGTCATACCGAGGAAGCCGTAGATCTGGCCCATCCAGCCGGAGTCGCGGCGGGCGAGGTAGTCGTTCACGGTGACGACGTGGACGCCCTTGCCGGCGAGCGCGTTCAGGTAGACCGCAAGCGTCGCCACCAGCGTCTTGCCTTCGCCGGTCTTCATCTCGGCGATGTCGCCCTCGTGCAGCACCATGCCGCCGATCAGCTGGACATCGAAATGACGCTGGCCGAGCGTGCGCTTGGCGGCCTCGCGCACGGTGGCGAAGGCGGGGACCAGCAGGTCGTCGAGGGTCTTGCCGGCGGCGAGCTGCTGCTTGAATTCGGCGGTACGGGCCTTCAAGGCCTCGTCCGACAGCTTGGCGAGTTCGGGCTCCAGCGCGTTGATCGCGCTGACACGGGACTGATATCCCTTCACCCGCCGGTCATTGGAGGAGCCGAAAAACTTGCGGGCGAGCGCGCCGATCATGACCAGTTCCTGTGTTCGCTCTTCAAACGCGTTGCAGCCAAGAGGTTGTCGCCCCCTCGCCCATCAACTCACCGTGACGCCGCCCCGTGCCGATGAATGGCCTTTTGGGGGGCATCCAGGATATGGGTGGGTGTTGGGCAAGTCCGGGTTCAACGGCCAAAAACGCAGCAAAATAAACGCCATCGCCATGGACGCGACCGGGCAGAGATATGGCCGGGTCAGGGCCTTGTCAACGGCGGCCACCTTGCGGCTAATTCATCAAATTGACAGACTTTTCGCGTTGCCAAGCCCCCCTCACCTGGGCGAGTGTCCGCCCCGCTTCGAAGAGCCCTAGGCTTCAACACTAGGCTTCAACATAAGGATTTTCCATGACCACCTCGTTCCCGGCAACCACCGGCCAGCGTTTCCGCCATGCGTCCGCCCTGGCTGGCTGCCTTGCCCTGGTGCTGTCCCTGGCCGTGGCCGGACCGCTCCGGGCCGCCGACGATCCGGTGCTGGCCAAGGTCAACGGCTCGGAGATCCGCAAGAGCGACGTCGCCCTGGCCGAGGAGGAACTCGGACCCAGCCTCGCCCAGATGGACCCGGCGACCAAGGACGAGAACGTCCTGTCCTTCCTGATCGACATGAAGATCGTGGCCAAGGCGGCCGAGGACAAGAAGGTCGCCGACAGCGAGGAGTTCAAGAAGCGGCTGGGTTTCGCCCGCAATCGCCTGCTGATGGACAGCCTGCTCGCCAATGAGGGCAAGGCCGCCACCACCGACGACGCCATGAAGAAGGTCTATGAGGAGGCCTCCAAGCAGATCACCGGCGAGCAGGAAGTCCGCGCCCGCCACATCCTGGTCGAGACCGAGGACGAGGCCAAGGCGGTGAAGGCCGAGCTCGACAAGGGCGCCGATTTCGCCGAGCTGGCCAAGAAGAAGTCGAAGGATCCGGGCTCGGCCGACGGTGGCGATCTCGGCTTCTTCACCAAGGAGCAGATGGTGCCGGAATTCTCGGCCGTGGCGTTCTCGCTCGAGCCGGGCAAGATCTCCGACCCCGTGAAGTCGCAGTTCGGCTGGCACATCATCAAGGTCGAGGAGAAGCGCAACCGCAAGGCGCCCGACTTCGCCCAGGTCAAGCCGCAGATCGAACAGTACGTCACCCGCAAGGCCCAGGCCGATTATGTCGGCAAGCTGCGCGCAGAGGCCAAGGTCGAGCGGATGGACAAGCCGGCCGCCGACGCGTCCAAGGATGCCAAGCCGGCCGATGCAGCCAAGCCCGCTGACAGCAAGATGGCGCCGCCGGCGAAGAAGTAAGAATTCGCTGTCACTTCTCGGACGCCAATAGTATCTAACGTCGCAATGGCCGGGCAAATGCCCGGCCATCTGCATATCCAGACCCACCAAGGCGCGACCTCCGATGTCATCCACCGTCTCTCCCCTCGCCCCGCAGCATTATCCCGACATGCCCGTGATCGCCGGCATCCGTCTGGCGACGGCCGAGGCCGGCATCCGCTACAAGAACCGCACCGACGTGCTGCTGGCGGTGATGGACCCGGGCACCGCGGTGGCCGGCGTGTTCACCAAATCCAAGTGTCCGTCCGCGCCGGTGGAATGGTGCCGCGCCCGCCTGAAGGGCGGCAAGGCGCGCGCCCTCGTCGTCAATTCCGGCAATGCCAACGCCTTCACCGGCAAGACCGGCCGGGCCTCCACCGCGCTGACCGCGAAGATCGCGGCGAAGGCGGTCGGCTGCCGCGAGAGCGAGATATTCCTCGCCTCGACCGGCGTGATCGGTGAACCGCTCGATGCCACCAAGTTCGACGGCGTGCTCGGCCGTCTCGCCGAGACCGCCGCACCCGGCGACTATCTGGCCGCGGCCAGGGCGATCATGACCACCGACACGTTTCCGAAGGTAGCGACCGCCACCGTCAAGCTCGGCAAGGCCAAGGTCACCATCAACGGCATGGCCAAGGGCGCCGGCATGATCGCGCCCGACATGGCGACGATGCTGTCGTTCATCTTCACCGACGCGCCGATCGCGCCGGCTGCGCTGCAGGCGCTGCTCAAGGCCGGCGTCGAGGACACGTTCAACGCCGTCACCATCGACGGCGACACCTCGACCTCCGACACGCTGCTGGCCTTCGCCACCGGCGCCGCCGCCGCGCAGGGTGCGCCCAAGATCAGCCGCGCCAGCGATCCGCGCCTGAAGGCGTTCGTCAAGGCTTTCAACCAGGTGCTCGCCACCCTGTCCGAACAGGTCGCCCGCGACGGAGAGGGAGCGCGCAAGCTGGTCGAGATCACCGTCGAGGGCGCCAAGACCAAGGCCTCCGCCCGCAAGATCGCGATGTCGATCGCGAACTCGCCGCTGGTGAAGACCGCGATCGCCGGTGAGGACGCCAATTGGGGCCGCGTGGTGATGGCTGTCGGCAAGGCCGGCGAGCCGGCCGACCGCGACAAGCTCTCGATCTCCTTCAACGGCATCCGCGTCGCCAAGAGCGGCGCGCGCGATCCGTCCTATGACGAGGCCCAGGTCTCGGAAGCAATGAAGGCGCCTGAGATCGCGATTCTGGTCTCGCTCGGCCTCGGCAAGGGCCGCGACCGCGTGCTGACCTGCGACCTCACCAAGGAATATGTCGCGATCAACGGGGATTACAGGTCCTGACCGGATGGCCGAACTGAAGCTCACCCTCGTCGTCGCCTGCGCGCTTGTCGACGCCGACAAGCGTATCCTGATCGCGCAGCGCCCCGAGGGCAAGGCGCTGGCCGGATTGTGGGAATTCCCCGGGGGCAAGTGTGAGCCCGGCGAGCGGCCGGAGCAGAGCCTGATCCGCGAACTGCACGAGGAACTCGGCATCACCGTCGCCGAGCCGTGCCTGGCGCCGCTGACCTTCGCGAGCTACGGCTACGAAACCTTCCACCTGCTGATGCCGCTCTACATCTGCCGGCGCTGGGACGGGACGGTGACGTCGCGTGAGGGCCAGAACCTCGCCTGGGTCCGCGCCAACAAGCTGCGCGACTATCCGATGCCGCCGGCGGACATTCCGCTGATCCCGCATCTGATCGATTTGCTGATGTGATGGGACGATCGCCGTCATCCTGAAGTTCCGGAGCGAAGCGGAGGCCTCGAAGGGCGACGGCGGCAAGCTGCCTCCCAGTATCCTTCGACGCTCGCCGAAGAGGCTCGCACCTCACAGGATGACGCCGCGTTCTGGGGCAAGACCTACGCCTCGCCCGCCTTCTTCACCGCCTCCGCGAGGCTCGCTTTCGCCGAGCCCGGCTTCAGCGGCTGCTGCTGGCTTTCATGGGGCGCCCAGCCGGACAGCCAGACGATGTCGAAGGTGGCGCGGATGCGGCCATCCGTATCGGCGAAGCGTTCGGCGTAGATTTCGGCCATGCGAAGCAGCGTGGCGCGGCGGCTCGGCGTGCGGCGGCGCTCGATCAGGACATTGGCCGCGCCCATGCGGCGGAGATCCTGCATCAGCGCGAACGCATTGGCGTAACGCACCACGACGCGATCGACATCGGTGACCGGCAACGCGAAGCTCGCGCGCTGCAACAGCGCGCCGATGTCGCGCAGATCGGCAAATGGCGCCACGCGCGGCGACACGCCGCCCTCGCATTCGGCCTCAGCCGCGGCAAAGGCCTGCCGCAACTCGGTCAGGCTGTCGCCGCCGATCATCGCGGCCAGCAACAGCCCATCCGGCTTCAGCGCGCGACGGATTTGCGCGAACACGCCGGGCAGATCGTTGACGAATTGCAGCGCCAGCGCGGAGACGACGAGATCGAGGCTTTCGGGAGAGAATGGCAGCCTTTCCTCACCGGCTTCGCCCAGTCCGACCCGCTGAAGTGACGGCAGCCCTGCGCGCAGGTCCGCAAGCCCGTCGCCGGGCGTCCAGAGATCGGCCGTCGCCTGAAACGCGCGCTTCACCGCGGCCAGCCGGTCGGCCATGTCCTCGGCGACACGCTCGAGCAGGAACGTCACCGCGCCTTCCGCCCGCGCGCGCTGCTGCCGCGCGTGCAACAAGGCCCGATCGAACAAGGCAGGTGGGGTCTGCGGGGTCTGCGCCATGCCGCTGGTTACGCCGATCCAAGCCGCTCTGGCAATCGCTCTCGTGTCCCGGACGCGCATCGGCGCACGGCCAAGGTGGCGCTGCTTCCTGGGCACGAGACTTGAGCGCCCGTCAACGGAACGCTAGCCTCCGCAAATGGACGCCAACGCTTCCCCTGCTCGTTCCATCGCAGCACCGCTGCGGACCGTGTGGTCTGCCGGTCGCGGCGTCCTGTCGCGCGCGGCGCGGTTCGCGCTCGACATCGCCCTGCCGACACTGTGCGTGTCCTGCCGCGAGCCCGTCGATGGCGAGGGGGTCTGCGCGGCCTGCTGGTCCCGCCTGTCGTTCATCGAGCGGCCCTACTGCCCGAGGCTCGGTATTCCCTTCGTCTACGATCCCGGTCCCGACATGCTGTCGATGGAGGCGATCGCGAGCCCGCCGGCCTTCCAGCGCGCACGAGCCGCCGTGCGCTACGATGACGTTGCACGGACCCTGGTGCACGCGCTGAAATACCAGGACCGCACCGATCTCGCCCCCGCCATGGGGCGCTGGATGGCGCGGGCGGGCGGCGAACTGCTCGCCGGTGCCGACATGCTGGTGCCGGTGCCGCTGCATTGGCGCCGGGCCTGGCGGCGCCGCTACAACCAGTCCGGGGCCCTCGCCAAAGTCATCGCGCGTCAGAGCGGCGTGCCTGTCCGAACCGAGGTGCTGCGCAGGGTGCGCGCCACCGAGCAGCAGATCGGCCTGTCGCGGGCCCAGCGCGCCACCAATGTGCAGGGCGCATTCCAGGTATCTCCCGACCGGCAGTCCGAGATCCAGGGCCGGCGCATCGTCCTGATCGACGACGTCCTGACCTCCGGCGCGACGCTGGATGCCTGCGCGCGGGCTCTGCTCCGCGCCAAGGCCGCCCAAGTCGACGTGCTGGTCTTCGCCCGGGTTGTCGAGAGCGGGCCCCGTCCCATATAATTCAACGACTTCATGACATGAAAGCGCTGGACGAGATGACCGCTGCTGTCGAGATCTACACCAGGCCGGGCTGCGGCTATTGTTCCGCGGCCAAATCGCTGCTGACCCGCAAGAAGGCCACCTTCACCGAGTTCGACATCGCCAAGAACCCGGCCTGGCGCCAGGAGATGTACGACCGCGCCGGAGAAGGTTCGACCTTTCCGCAGATCTGGATCGGCAGCACCCATGTCGGCGGCTGCGACGATCTCTATGCGCTCGACCGCGAGGGCAAGCTCGACGGCATGCTCGAAAGCGTGAAGGCCGTGTCATGAGCGAGGATCAAGCCAAGGAGCAGGTCAAGGACCGGTCGTTCACCGCCGCCATGATCCAGATGCGCACCGGCCTGTTGCCGGAGCCGAGCCTGGCGCAGGCCACGAGTCTGATCCGCGAGGCCGCCGCGCGGGGAGCCGACTACGTGCAGACCCCCGAGGTCAGCAACATGATGCAGCTGAACCGCAAGGCACTGTTCGAGCAGCTGCAGAGCGAGGAGAACGACGCCTCGCTCAAGGCCTATCGGGCGCTCGCGGCGGAGCTGAAGATCCACATTCATGTCGGCTCGCTGGCGCTGCGCTTCTCGGAGGAGAAGGCGGTCAACCGCTCGTTCCTGATCGGGCCCGAAGGCCAGGTGCTCGCCAGCTACGACAAGATCCACATGTTCGACATCGAACTGCCGGACGGCGAGAGCTATCGCGAATCCGCCAACTACCAGCCGGGCGAGACGGCGGTGATTTCCGACCTGCCCTGGGGCCGGATCGGCCTGACCATCTGCTACGACGTTCGTTTCCCCGCGCTGTACCGCGCGCTCGCCGAAAGCGGCGCCTCGTTTCTGGCCGTGCCCTCCGCCTTCACCCGCAAGACCGGCGAGGCGCATTGGCACATCCTGCTGCGCGCCCGCGCCATCGAGACCGGCTGCTTCGTGTTTGCCGCGGCGCAGGCGGGCCTGCATGAGAACAAGCGCGAGACCTTCGGTCATTCGCTGATCATCTCGCCCTGGGGCGAGATCCTCGCCGAGGGCGACGTCGAGCCTGGGATCATCATGGCCAAGATCGATCCGGCCAAGGTCGAGACTGCCCGCCGCGCGATTCCCTCGCTGCAGCACGGCCGCCGCTTCGGCGTCGCTGATCCCAAGGCGGGGCCGGACTATCTGCACCTCGTGCGGGGATCGGCATGATCCGCTACGCGCTACGCTGCGAGCGGGACCATGAATTCGAAAGCTGGTTCCAGAGCTCGTCGGCCTACGACTCCCAGGTCAAGCGCAAGCTGGTGACATGCCCGGTCTGCGGCTCGGCCAAGGTCGACAAGGCGATCATGGCGCCGCGCATCGTCGGCAAGAAGGGCCGCGGGCGCGCGACGCCGCCGCCGGAGGCCACGGTGCCCGCGACGTTGCCCGACGCCGCGCCCACGGGCGCGACCTCGCTGATGATGGCGCAGGAGCGCGAGTTGCGCGCCAAGCTCAAGGAGCTGCGCGACCACATCGTCAAGAATGCCGACAATGTCGGCGAGCGCTTCGCCAACGAAGCGCGCGCGATGCATTACGGCGACAAGGAGCATCGGCCGATCTACGGCGAGGCCTCGCCGGATGAGGCGAAGTCGCTGATCGACGAGGGTATCGAGGTGGCGCCGCTGCCGGTGCTTCCGGAAGACAGGAACTGAGACGGGCCGCGTTTGCCCACCATGAGTTCGCCCCGGGGCATGACGGCAATTGCGAGATCACGCCCCCACCAGCACGGCCACGCCGATCACGATCAGCGCGATGCCGATGATTTCGCGCGCTGCGATCGGCTGCTCGAACGAGTAATACGCCACGGCCTGCGCGAACAGCACTTCGATCAGTGCGAGGGTGCGGACATTGGCGGCGGCCGTCAGCGCGAAGGCGAGGAACCAGAACTGCGAGGCGAAGGCGCCGGTGAAGCCAGCCAGCATCGAGGGCCGCCACAGGCCGAGAATGCCCTTGAGAACGTCCGGCGCGCGCAGCAGCAGATAGATCGTCAGCACCAGCGTCTGCACGAACAGGCCGAGCACCAGCGTGAAGGACGAGGCCGTGACGAACGACACGCCGGGCACGTTGATGATGGCGCCGCGGAAGCCGACCGCGGACAGCGCGAAGGCCGCAGCCGCGACGAGGCCGGTGAGGGTCGGCTTCAATTCGGCAAAGCTCTTCTCGCCGCCGGGCCGGAGTGCCGTGATCACGACGCCGACCGTCGCGACGACGATCGCGAGCACCTTGAGCCAGGTGAGGTGATCGCCGAGGAAGATGAAGCCGAACACAGCGGTCTGGATCGCCTCGGTTTTGAGGTAGGCCGTCGTCACCACGAAGGAGCGGTCGTTCATCGCCAGCAGCATCAGGCCGGTGGCAGCGATCTGGCTGAGCGCCCCGAGCAGAAGCCACGGCCAGAACACGGCCGGCGGCATACCGACATGATCGCCGGTCGCGACCAGCACCACCGCGAGGAACAGCAGCGAGAACGGAAAGCCGAACAGGAAGCGAATATTGGTCGCGCCCCAGGTCCCCAGCGGTTTGGTCAGCGACCGCTGCATCGCGTTGCGCGCGACCTGGCCAATCGCAGCGACAATGGTGAAGGGAATCCAGAGGCTGGCGACGGTGAACATGGGTGATGGGGGCACTAGCGGGAAATGACTGCGCCCAACCTGCAAGCTGAGACCGGCGGGGTCAACCGCGGGGATGTCATGGGAGCGATGCCGGCGTCAGGAATTACGTGGCGAGGCCTTTGCGGGCAACAGCCTCATACCATCCCTTCCGCCACCACCATGTAGTTCACGTCCATGTCGGACGACAGCGACCATTTGTCGGCGAAGGGCGAGTAGACGACGCCGGTCTGCTCGGTGATGACGAGGCGGTTGTCGAGGAGATATTTGGCCAGTTCGTCCGGGGTGACGAACTTGTTCCATTCATGGGTGCCGGGCGGCAGCCAGCGCAGGACATATTCGGCGCCGACGATGGCGAGCGCAAAGCTCTTCCAGTTGCGGTTCAGGGTCGAGACCACCATCAGCCCGTTCGGCTTCAGCATCGCGGCGCAGCGCTTGATGAAAACGCCGACGTCGGTGACGTGCTCGATGACCTCCATCGCCAGCACGATGTCGAAGCGTTCGCGCGGATCGATCTCCTCGACCGTGGTGCAGCGATAGTCGATCGCCAGATGGCCCTTGTCGGCATGGAGCCTCGCCGCTGCGATATTGCTCTGCGACGGATCGATGCCGATGACCTGCGCGCCCAGCCGCGACAGCGGCTCGCACAGCAGGCCGGCGCCGCAGCCGATGTCGAGCACCCGCAGGCCGCCGAGGCAGTTGAGGCTGCGCACGTTGCGCTCGAACTTGCGACAGGCCGCGTCACGGATATAGCCGAGCCGCAGCGGATTGATCCGGTGCAGCGGCGCCATCTTGCCCTTCGGATCCCACCACTCGGCGGAGAGCTTGGAGAACTTCGCGATCTCGGCGGCGTCGACGGTGGAGCCCGGCGGCGGGGTGGCTTGGGTGGAGGTATCTTGCTGCATGCTCATGGTCAGGCGCGGTCCTACCGCGTGGTGATCGAACTGCGGAAGGCGAGCGGCGAGGCGATCGTCCTGATCGTCTCGACCCCCTCGCCGACGCCGCGAATGGTGACATCGCCATAGTTGAACAGGCGACCGGGAATGCTCTGGTCGACGTCGACGCTCTCGACCTTGTCCAGCGCCATCTCGAAGCTGCGGCGCTTGATGAAGCCGGTCTTGTGCACCACCCGCAGATTGGTGACGTCGGTCTCGGTGGTGAAGCGGTGGAACCAGGCCTTGACGGTCCAGTACAGGGCGGCCAGCGCGACAAGGCCCGCCCCGACGAGAGACAGCAGCACGAGCCCCTCGACGATCGTCTGGCGCGACAGCACGAACAGGACCAGCGCCACGATCCAGGCCAGGATGGCCGGGAGGTAGAATATCCAGTGCGCATTGGTGGAATACAGAACGCGCTCGCCCGGCTGCAGGATCTCGTCGATGTAACGCGCCATGACCTCGATTAACCCATTGGCGGGATTGGCCCCCGCAGGAACCCGCTTGCCCAAGGCCCCGCCCCTCTGTATACGCCCGGTCGGGTCCGCGGCATCGCCTCGCGCGGGTCACCATACTTATCCTTATGAGGGAATGCACGCGTCGTCATGAGCCGCCTCGTGATGAAATTCGGCGGCACATCCGTCGCCAACATCGAACGTATCCGCAACGTCGCACGCCATGTGAAGCGTGAGGTCGATGCCGGCCATGAAGTGGCCGTTGTCGTCTCGGCGATGTCGGGGAAGACCAACGAGCTGGTGGCCTGGTGCACCGAGGCTTCGCCCATGCACGACGCGCGCGAATACGACGCCGTCGTCGCCTCCGGCGAACAGGTGACCTCCGGCCTGCTCGCCATCGTTCTGCAGGGCATGGGCATCCAGGCCCGCTCCTGGCAGGGCTGGCAGATCCCGATCAAGACCAGCGACGCCCATGCCTCGGCCCGGATCGAGGACATCGACGGCAGCGAGATCATCAAGCGGTTCCAGGAGCGCAAGGAAGTGGCCGTCATCGCCGGCTTCCAGGGCATCAACGCCGAGACCAATCGCATCACCACGCTCGGTCGCGGCGGCTCCGACACCTCGGCGGTGGCGATCGCCGCCGCCGTCAAGGCCGACCGTTGCGACATCTACACGGACGTCGACGGCGTCTACACCACCGACCCGCGAATCGTGCCGAAGGCCAAGCGGCTCGACAAGATCGCGTTCGAGGACATGCTGGAACTGGCGTCCCAGGGCGCCAAGGTGCTGCAGGTCCGCTCGGTGGAACTCGGCATGGTCCACAACATGCCGATCTTCGTTCGCTCGAGCTTCGACAAGCCCGAGGATATCGACCCGCATGCCAAACAGCCGCCCGGCACCCTGATCTGCGGCGAGGAGGAGATCATGGAAAACCACGTCGTCACCGGTATCGCCTTTTCGAAGGACGAGGCCCAGATTTCGGTGCGCCAGATCGAGGACAAACCGGGCGTCGCGGCATCGATCTTCGGCCCGCTGGCCGATGCCAACATCAATGTCGACATGATCGTGCAGAACGTCTCCGAGGACGGCAAGACCACCGATCTCACCTTCACGGTGCCGGCCGCCGATTACGGCCGCGCCAAGGAGACGATCACGGCCGCCAAGGCCAAGATCGGCTATGCCAGGCTCGATACCGCCACCGATTGTGCCAAGATCTCGGTGATCGGCAGCGGCATGCGGAGCCATGCCGGCGTCGCCGCCCAGGCCTTTTCGGCCCTCGCGGGACGGAATATCAACATCCGGGCCATTACAACCTCCGAGATCAAATTCTCGGTCTTGATCGACACCGCCTATACCGAACTTGCGGTGCGCACGCTGCATACGCTCTACGGTCTGGATCAGGCTTAGACTAATTTTCTCTTAGCGGCCGCAGCAAACGCTGGAGTCTCCACACTTTCGCGTTTGGCAGGCGTTTTGCTTGGCAAAACAAGCCCCAATTCGCTATACGGCGAACAGGGTGGGCTGCCGGAGACTGTGCCCCAGTTCAGGCGGTGCTGATTCGGCTCGGGTGACCCCTGGGCCGGCGCCGGACGAGCAAACTCGTTGTTTTTCTGGATTTCAGGGCGAGCCGCCGCGGGCCGTTTCGGTCCCGGCAGACGGAGGAGGTTGGCGGCACATGCGGAGCGCGTCGGGAGGTCCCCGCGTCTTGTTGAGACGGCTCCGCGAAACCATGGCGGAGCAGGTCTCGGCCCAGGAGCGGCTGGACAAGATCGTGGTGCTGATCGCCGCCAACATGGTGGCCGAGGTTTGCTCGGTCTATGTGCTGCGCATCGACAACACGCTCGAGCTCTACGCCACCGAAGGCCTCAATCGCGAGGCGGTGCACCACACCGTGCTGAGCGCCCATGAGGGCCTGGTCGGCCTCGTCGCCAGCGAGGCGACGCCGCTCAATCTGAGCGACGCGCAGAGCCATCCTGCATTTTCGTTCCGTCCCGAGACCGGCGAGGAAATCTACCATTCCTTCCTGGGCGTGCCGATCCTGCGCGCCGGCAACACGCTCGGCGTTCTGGTGGTGCAGAACCGCGCCAAGCGCAATTATGTCGAGGAAGAGCTCGAGGCGCTGCAGACCACCGCCATGGTGCTGGCGGAGCTGATCGCCTCCGGCGAGCTCTCGGCACTGGCCCAGCCCGGCCAGGAGCCGGCCGCGCGTCACTCCGCGCAGAAAGTCGGCGCCATCCTGTCGGAGGGCATCGCGCTCGGCCATGTCGTGCTGCACGAGCCGCGCGTCGTCATCAAGGACTACATCGCCGAAGACCTGCCCAAGGAAATCAAGCGGCTCGACACCGCGCTCGCCAAGCTGCGGGCCGATCTCGACCGCATGCTGGAACGCGGCGACGTCGCCGAGGGCGGCGAACATCGCGAGGTGCTGGAAGCCTATCGCATGTTCGCCAACGACCAGGGCTGGTCGCACAAGCTGCACGAGGCGGTCGCCACCGGTCTCACCGCCGAGGCCGCGGTCGAGCGCGTCCAGTCCGACACCCGCGCGCGCATGCTGCGCTCCACGGACCCCTATTTGCGCGACCGGCTGCACGATCTGGAAGATCTCGGCTACCGCCTGATGCGGCAGCTGGTCGGCCAGGACCACGCGCCGTCACGCGAACAATTGCCCGACAACGCCATCGTCATCGCCCGCGCGATGGGCCCTGCGGCGCTGCTCGACTACGACCGCAAGCGCCTGCGCGGCATCGTGCTGGAGGAAGGCACCGCCAATTCCCACGTCTCGATCGTGGCGCGCGCGCTCGGCATTCCCGCGGTCGGCGAGGTGCCGAACGCGCCAGGCATCGCCGATCCCGGCGATGCCATCATCGTCGACGGCACCTCCGGCTCGATCTATGTGCGGCCATCGCAGGAGGTCGAGGCGGCCTTCGCGGAGCGGGTGCGCTTCCGCGCCCGCCGCCAGGCGCAATATCTGGCGCTGCGCGAACGGCCCTGCGTCACCAAGGACGGCCAGAAGGTCGAACTGATGATCAATGCGGGTCTCGCCATCGACCTGCCACATATCGAGGAGACCGGCAGCGCCGGCATCGGCCTGTTCCGCACCGAGCTGCAATTCATGGTCGGCCAGAGCCTGCCGCGCACCAGCGACCAGCTCGCGCTCTACCGCGCCGTGCTGGATGCCGCCGGCAGCAAGCCGGTGACCTTCCGCACCCTCGACATCGGCGGCGACAAGGCGCTGCCCTACATGGAAGCCGTGATCGAGGAAAATCCCGCGCTCGGCTGGCGCGCGATCCGGCTCGGCCTCGATCGTCCGGGCCTGCTGCGCGGCCAGATCCGCGCGCTGCTGCGCGCCGGCGGCGGCCGCGCGCTGCGCATCATGTTCCCGATGATCTCGGAGGTCGCCGAATTCGATTCCGCGAAGGCCCTGGTTGAGCGCGAACTGACTTATCTGCGCCAGCACGGCCACACGCTGCCGGAGCGTATCGATATCGGCACCATGGTCGAAGTGCCGGCACTGCTCTACCAGCTCGATGAACTCCTGAAGAAGGTCGACTTCATCTCGGTCGGCTCCAACGACCTGTTCCAGTTCCTGTTCGCGGTGGACCGCGGCAATGCCAAGGTGTCCGAGCGTTTCGACACCATGTCGGCGCCGATCCTGCGCGCGTTGCGCGACATCGCCGGCAAGGCGCAGGCCGCGAAGAAGTCGCTCTCGCTGTGCGGCGAGATGGCCTCGAAGCCGATCGGCGCGCTGGCGCTGATCGCGATGGGTTATCGCTCGCTGTCGCTGTCGGCCACCGCACTCGGCCCGGTCAAGGCGATGGTGCTCGACCTCGACGCCAGGAAGGCCGAAGCCATGCTCGGCCCGCTGCTCGACGCGCCCGCCGGCAGCGTGTCGATCCGGCAGAAGCTGACGGAATTTGCCGAGGCCGAAGGCCTGGCCTTGTAGCGGGCCTGTCGCCGCTACCGCCCGCCTCGCGCCCGCCCGCCATTTCGAGACCAAACCGATGTCGTCACTTCCCGAAGCCAAACTCGATCTTCTGCTCGCGCATCACGCGTCCCTCGAGGCCGAATCGCTCGGTCAGCTCTCCTCCGAGCGCTATGTGCAGATCACGCGCGAACTCGCCGAGATCACGCCGCTGATCGAGGCGGTGAAGACCTATCGCGCCGCCGTCAAGGAGCTCGCCGACACCGAGGCGCTGATCGCCGATCCCAAGACGGATGCCGAGATGCGCGGCATGGCGGAAGCCGAGCGCGAGGAGCTGACCGCCCGGATCGAGGATCTGGTGCAGAAGATCCGCGTGGCGCTGCTGCCCAAGGATGCGATGGACGACCGTAACGTGGTGCTGGAAATCCGCGCCGGCACCGGCGGCGACGAGGCCTCGCTGTTCGCCGGCGACCTGTTCCGCATGTATGAGCGCTTCGCGGCCCTTCAGGGCTGGAAGGTCGAGGTGATCTCGGCCAGCGAAGGCACCGTCGGCGGCTACAAGGAAATCATCGCGGAGGTCCAGGGCCGCGGCGCCTTCTCCAAGCTGAAATTCGAATCCGGCGTGCACCGGGTGCAGCGCGTGCCCGACACCGAAACGCAAGGCCGCATCCACACCTCGGCGGCGACGGTCGCCGTGTTGCCGGAGGTCGAGGATGTCGACGTCGACATCAAGAACGACGATTTGCGGATCGAGACCATGCGGGCGCAGGGCGCCGGCGGACAGCACGTCAACAAGACGGAATCGGCGATCCGGATCACCCACATCCCGACCGGGATCGTCGTGATGATGCAGGACAGCCGCTCGCAGCACAAGAACCGCGCCTCAGCCATGAACATCCTGCGCTCGCGCATCTATGATGCCGAGCGCCAGCGCGTCGATGCCGCGCGCTCGGCCGAGCGCAAGGAAAAGGTGGGCTCCGGCGACCGCTCCGAGCGCATCCGCACCTACAATTTTCCGCAAGGCCGCGTCACCGACCACCGCATCAACCTGACGCTCTACAAGCTGCCGCAGGTCATCGCCGGCGAGGCGCTGGGCGAGCTGATCGACGCGCTCACCACCGAGCACCAGGCGGCGCAGCTCGCCGCCCAGGGCGCTGCGGCGTGACGGGCGCGTGACGATCTCCTTCACCGGACAATCGATCGAGAACGCGCGGCGCGCGCTGGCCGGCCAGTTGCGGGCGGCAGGCGTCGAGGAGGCCGAGCTCGATGCGCGCATTCTGGTCGGCGCCGCCGTCGGCCTCGACCTGACCGGGCTGATCTCACAGGCCGGTCGTCCGCTCACCGCAGCCGAAGCGGCGCGCCTGGTCCAGCATGGCAAGCGCCGTATCGCCGGCGAGCCGGTGGCACGCATTCTCGGCACACGGGAATTCTGGGGCCTGCCATTCCGCCTCTCGGAGGCAACGCTGGTGCCGCGCCCCGATACCGAGACCGTGGTCGAGCATGCACTCGACATGCTGCGCGAGCAGGCACTGTCGCACCCGCCGCGCATCGCTGACATCGGCACCGGTTCCGGCGCGATCCTCCTCGCGCTGCTGCACGAGCTCCCGGACGCCTTCGGCGTCGGCACCGATCTCAGCCTGACCGCGCTCGCCACCGCGAGAAGCAATGCCGCCGCGCTCGGCCTCGCCGGCCGCGCCGGCTTCGTCGCCTGCTCCTATGCGGCGGCGCTTCGCGGCCCGTTCGATCTGGTCGTATCGAACCCACCCTACATCCCGTCAGGGGAAATTCCGAAATTGAGCATCGAGGTGCGGGGCTACGATCCGCACTTGGCGCTGGACGGCGGCAATGACGGCTTTGATGCCTATCGCGCCCTGATCCCGCAGGCGGCGCACCTCCTCGCCCCCGGCGGCGCCCTGATCGTGGAGGCCGGACAGGGCCAGGCCCTGGACATCGAGGGCCTCATGAAGGCCGCCGTACTGACGGTGGACCGCGCCCCCAAAGCTGATCTCGGCGGTATCCCGCGGGCGGTTTCGGCCCGAAAAATGCCCCCATAAAAGCCGGATTGGTCTGCAAAAAGCTCTTGGAATATCCCCTGGGACCGACTACGTTCCCATCAACAGATCGGCGCCGGCCCCGTTGACGACGGGCGAAAGCCGGGCTCTCAGGAGAGAGCCGCTCCGATTACAGGTTCCAAGACGCAGGTCCTGTTAGCGCGATAGCCTCGTTGAGCTGCGCTGCTTACCGACCGCAAAGTGAACGAAAGCCTGATATTGCGCTTTAACTCTTACGCAAGACCGCTGGGCTTGTTTCGGCAAGCGAAATGAATGGGTTCGCTGGCACTCAATGCTGGCGGGTGGGGAACGCGTCTTTGTTGAACGCGACGGTCGACGGACATCGGCACGGCTTGAGCCGCTCATGCGCGGGATACGCGCGAGGAGTGTTGCCCCGCTGTCATCAGGTTACTCCTAGCAATCAGTAATGCGTGCAACCTTTAGGGCTGGAATTAAAGGCAGGACATGAGAAACGGTCAGAACAAGCAGCGGATGCGCAACCGCAACAATAATAACAACAACAACAACCGGCGCGGCCAGAACCCGATGACCCGGGTCTACGAATCCAACGGCCCCGACATCAAGATCCGCGGCACTGCCTCGCACATCGCCGAGAAGTACCTCCAGCTGGCGCGCGATGCGCGCTCCTCCGGCGATCCGGTTGCGGCCGAGAATTACTACCAGCACGCGGAGCACTACTTCCGCCTGATCGCAGCGGCCCAGGAGCAATTTCGCCAGAACCAGCAGCCGCGCGGCGACGAGCCGATCGTCAGCACCAGCGACGATGGCGACGACGACGGCGAGAATTTCTCGGCCTTCGGCCAGGAGCCGGGCTTCGTCCCGCAACCGCAGCCGCAGCCCTTCATGCGCGATCGCGACGGCCAGCGCGACCACCACCAGCGAGATCACCAGCCGCGCGACAACCAGCCCTACCAGCGCGAACAGCAGCAGCCGCGCGAGCATCGCGAACGCGATCATCGTCCGCAGCCGCAATATCAGCCCCAGCCGCAGCCGCCGGGCCAGCCGCAGCCCGTCATCGCCGATGCCGGCGTCGACCGCCTGCCCTCCTTCATCACCGGTCCGCAGCCGCAGCCCAACGGCCAGGGCGGCTTCGAAGGCGGCAATGGCGGAGGCGAACGCTTTCCACGCCGCCGCCGGCGCCCGCACGGTCCGCGCCCCGAGCGCGAGGCCGCTCCGGCCGCCGCCGCCACCAGCGATGATCTCGCTCCCGGCGAGTAGACCTCTCTGAAATGTCCTGACCTGACATCGTCCCGGCCTTGCCGGGACGATTTTTTTCAGCTCCGCGTCGCCGTGGTCGGGGGCGGGACCAGAACCCGGTTCGGCAGCGGGGGAATCAGGCGGGCCCGTTCGCGTTTGGCGGGAATGGCGCGGTAGACCTGCTTGGTGGCCTCGACGATGTGGACGCCCGCAAAGGGCAGCGACAGCGCCGCGCCGGCACGCTCCCACATCTGAGCCGATTTCAGCACCCAGCCGCCGGCATAGGGCGGCATGAACAGCGCCTCGCCCCAGGCCGTCGGCGTGAACCAGGTCTGGCGAAACAGTTCGGTGATCTGCGAGCGCGAATAGGGCCGGCCGTGACCGAACGGCGTGTTGTCACTGCGGGTCCATACGCCGCGCCGGTTCGGGATCACCGCGATGACCCGGCCGGACGGCGAGAGGATCCGCCACACCTCGCGCAGCAGCGCAGCCGGATCGTCCGACATTTCCAGCGCATGGACGAGGAGGATGCGGTCGACGGCGGCGTCGGGCAGCGGCAGCGAGAATTCATCCACCAGCGCGGCCAGCGCCGGGCGCCCGGTCGGCCATTTCAGCACGCCCTGGGCCGCCGGCATGAAGGCGATGCACCGCTCCGCATCCTCGCGGAACAGGCCGAGATAGGGCGTGGGATAGCCGATGCCGAGCACCCGCTGGCCCGCGGCGTTCGGCCAGCGTTCCCTGATGCCGCGATTGATCATCTGCCGCGCCACGATGCCGAGGCGGCGAGAATAGAACTCGCGGAGGTCGACGACGTCGATGCTCATGGAGGCAATGTATCATGCGCGAGGCTGCGGCCGCGCGCGGAATATTGCGTTGCCTGCGCAACGTTAACGCCATATTGGTCTGGCGGGGCTGAGCGCGATGGAGAGGTCATGGCCGCCGAAATTCGTACTTTCACCTGTTTAAACGACAATTTCGGCTACCTGATCCACGATGTGGAAACCAAGGCGACGGCGTCCATCGACGCGCCCGAGGCCGCCCCCATCCTGAAGGCCCTCGCGCATGAAGGCTGGCAGCTCACCGACATCCTGATCACCCACCACCATGGCGACCATGTCGGCGGTGTCGCCGAACTCAAGCAGAGATTCAATTGCCGGGTCGTCGCACCGCATGACAAGACGACGAAGATCGCGAATGTCGACCTGCGCGTCGCCAATGGCGACGTCGTCAAGATCGGTAATCTGCTCGGACGCGTCGTCGAAACGCCAGGCCATACGCTCGATCACATCTCCTACGTGTTCGACAATGAGAAGACGGTTTTCGCCGCCGACACGCTGTTCTCGATCGGCTGCGGCCGCGTGTTCGAGGGCGACTACCCGATGATGTGGGAGTCGCTGTTGAAGCTGCGCACCCTGCCGGACGATTTCAGGCTCTATTGCGGCCATGAATATACCGCCTCCAACGTCAGGTTCGCGCTCACCGTCGATCCGGACAATGCGGCGCTGCAGGCGCGCGCGGCGGACGTGACGAAGCTGCGGGCGGAGAACAAGCCGACCATCCCCTCGCTGCTCGGCGAGGAAAAACGTGCCAACGTGTTCCTGCGCGCCGACGATCCCGGGATCGCGGCCCGGCTCCACATGAAGGGCGCGGATGCCGCCGCCGTGTTCGGCGAACTGCGCGAGCGCAAGAACAAGTCCTGACGAACGAGCCTGATCGAGATCGATGCCGACCGCAGCCGAGATCATCGCCCGCCTCGAACTCCGTCCACATCCAGAAGGCGGGCACTATCGCGAGACTTTCCGCGATCAGATCACCGATAGCAGCGGCCGATCGCGCTCGACCGCGATCTATTTCCTGCTGGCGCGTGGCGAACGCTCGCACTGGCACCGGGTCGATGCCGTCGAGATCTGGCACTATCATGCGGGAAGCCCGCTGGTTCTGCGCATTGCCCATGACGGCTGCTCGCAGCATGAGCTGCGGCTCGGCGCCGACCTTGCGAAGGGCGAACGGCCGCAGGCGATCGTGCCGGCCGATGCCTGGCAGATGGCGGAGACGACGGGCGACTGGACGCTGGTCGGCTGCACCGTGGCACCCGCCTTCGAATTCGCGACGTTCGAACTGGCGCCGAAGGGCTGGGAGCCGTAACGAGATCCGAAATCGGGTGGGTTCGATCCGCGTGCCCCGTTAGGACAGCGCTTCCAGTCAACAGGAGCGCACCATGCACGGAACACACGGCCCCGCAGCGGTCCAGATCGATCCCGCCATTCTCTATTTCGGTACGCCGGTCGTGCTGATCGGATCGACCAATACCGACGGCTCAAACAATCTCGCGCCGATGTCCTCGGCCTGGTGGGTCGGCTGGCGCTGCATGCTCGGGCTGGCGCGCAACTCCAGGACCACGGAGAACATGATCCGTACCGGCGAATGCGTGCTCAATCTGCCGTCGGCCGATCTGGTCGCGGCCGTCGACCGCCTCGCCCGCACCACCGGCTCGGACCCGGTGCCGCCCGGCAAGCTCTATCGCGGCTACCGGCACGAGAAGGACAAGTTCGGACTCAGCGGACTGACCGCGCTGCCCGGCGAGACCGTCGGCGCGCCGCGCGCGGCCGAGTGTCCGGTACAGATGGAGGCGAAGATCGCGCATGTGCATGACATGGCGCAGGACGACGCGGTCTGGCGTGGCCATCTTGCCGCGATCGAGGTGCGCATCACCCGCGTGCATGCGCATCCCGGCATCATGATGGAGGGCGCTAGTCATCGCATCGATCCGGACAAATGGCGGCCACTGATCCTGAGCTTCCAGGAATTCTACGGCCTGACGCCGCAACGCCTGCAGCGCTCCGAACTCGGGCAGATTCCGGAAGCGATGTATCGGCCGCCGGGCTGGCAGCCGGCCCCCTGACGAAGCTTCATCGCTTTCGCAGCACCATGTCCTTCGCCGCGATCAGCCCGCCGCCGGCGATCAGGACCGCGGCGATCGCGATGTTGGCGCTGGCCTTGGCAAAGCCGGCGGCGATGAGGAAGCCGGTCGAGAGCAGCGGCGTTGCGTAGGAGGCGGCGCCGAGCACGCGGATGTCGCCGCGCTTCATGCCGATGTCCCAGGCGTAGAACGCGGCACCGACGGGGCCGATCCCGAGCGCGATCACCGAGAGCCATTGCAAGGTCGTCTCCGGCCAGACCGTGGTTTCGAGCAGGGCATGCATCAGCAAGGCGAGCACAGCTGTGGCCAGGCAGAACCCCGCGACAGCGTCGGTCGGGACCGCCTTCAGCCGCCGCGACAGCACAGAATAGGCCGCCCAAACGAACGCGGCGATGAAGGCGGCGATCAGGCCCGGGACCGCGCCCGGCGCAAAGCCGCTGGTGTTGCCAGAGAACAGCAGAACCGTGCCGACGAGGCCGAGCACGGCGCCGACGATGTGGTGGACGGCCAGCCGCTCGCCCGGCAGGAACGACGAGAACAGCACGATCAGGAGCGGCCAGAGATAGTTCAGCAGGCCGGCTTCGGCCGGCGGCGCGAAGCGCAGCGCCAGGAAATACAGCGCGTGATAGCCGAACAATCCGCCGACGCCGACGAGCCACACCACCGGCGGCTGGCGCAGGCTGTTCGCCGCCTCGCCGCGACCGATCCAGGTGAGGAGGCCGACGAGGCCGCCGATCGCAAAGGTCATCGCGGCGAGCTGGAAGGCCGGGATCGTCCCTGATGCCACCGTCATCACTGACAGCAGCGACCACATCAGGATCGCGGTCAATCCGATCAGCGTCGCGGTGCGGGGAGTCATTGGCCAGATGCTTCTGTCATGGCCGGGCTTGTCCCGGCCATCCACGTTCGTCCGTGGCGACGGCAGTTGTAATGACGTAGATGCCCGGGACAAGCCCGGGCATGACGCTGTCTTGGAGATGTGGACGAGGGTGATACCTTCGCATCACACCATGTACTGGCCGCCATTGACGCTCAGCGTCGAGCCGGTGATGGCACCGGCCTCGTCGGCGGCGAGGAACACGACGGCGCGCGCGATTTCCTCGGGTTCGCCAAGGCGGCCGATCGGAATCAGCGGCAGGATGGACTTTTCCAGCACGTCCTTCGGCACCGCCTGCACCATCTCGGTATTGATGTAGCCCGGGCAGATCGCGTTGACGGTGACGCCGCCCTTGGCGTTCTCCAGCGCCAGCGCCTTGGTGAAACCGATCTCGCCGGCCTTGGCCGCGGAATAGTTCACTTGGCCGAACTGGCCCTTCTGTCCGTTGATCGAGGAGATGTTGATGATGCGGCCGAACTTGCGCGCCCGCATGCCTTCGATGACCTGCCGCGACATGTTGAAGAGCGAGCCGAGATTGGTGCCGATGACGGCGTTCCACTGCTCGAGGCTCATCTTGTGGAAGGCGCCGTCCTTGGTGATACCGGCATTGTTGACGAGCACGTCGACAGGGCCGACCTCGGCCTCGACCTTCTTCACGCCCTCCGCGCAGGCGTCGAAATTGCTCACGTCCCATTTGTAGACCGCGATCCCGGTCTCCGCCTTGAACTTCTCCGCTGCCGTATCATTGCCGGCATAGCTCGCAGCGACCTTGTAGCCCGCCGCCTTCAGCGCCTTGCTGATCGCAGCGCCGATTCCCCGCGTACCACCCGTCACCAATGCAACACGTGCCATGTCGTATTCCTTCCCTTGGACTCTTCGGACGCTTTTGAGTGATTGTTTTTTACTTGCGGATTATGCGGCTGGTTTGACGGACATCAAGAACAAAACGCCCGGCATCGAGCCGGGCGTTTTCTCTTTAGTCGAGGCTGAAGCGGTTGCGAAGAATATTTGATTTGCAACCGCCGCCTTTTTAGTCGCGTGCAACGCACTCAGTCACGTGTGCAACGCACGCGCCACTGACACAGTCAGTCGCGCGCCAGACACATTGCGATGCCCATGCCGCCGCCGATGCACAGCGTGGCGAGGCCCTTCTTGGCATCGCGCTTCTGCATCTCGTGCAGCAAGGTCACCAGCACGCGCGCACCGGAAGCGCCGACCGGATGGCCGATCGCGATCGCGCCGCCATTGACGTTGACCTTGGAGGTGTCCCAGCCGAGGTCCTTGTTGACGGCGCAGGCCTGCGCCGCGAAGGCCTCGTTGGCCTCGATCAGGTCGAGGTCGCCGACGTTCCAGCCGGCCTTCTTCAGCGCGGCACGCGAGGCCGGGATCGGGCCCGAGCCCATGATCTTCGGATCGACGCCCGCCTGCGCCCAGGACACGATGCGCGCGAGCGGCTTCTTGCCCTCCTTGGCGGCCTGCTTCGCCGTCATGAGCACCACGGCTGCGGCGCCGTCGTTGATGCCGGAGGCGGAGCCCGCCGTCACCGTGCCGTCCTTCTCGAAGGCAGGCTTGAGCTTGGCCATCGCCTCGAGCGTGGCGCCATGGCGCGGATATTCGTCGGCGCTGACGACGACGTCGCCCTTGCGGGTCTTGATGGTGACGGGAACGATCTCGTCATTGAACTTGCCGGCCTTCTGGGCGGCTTCCGCCTTCTGCTGCGAGGCGACGGCAAACTCGTCCTGCTGGGCGCGGGTGATCTGCCACTGCCGCGCGACGTTCTCGGCGGTGTTGCCCATGTGGTAGCCGTTGAAGGCATCCCACAGACCGTCCTTGATCATGGTGTCGACGAACTCGACAGCGCCCATCTTGACGCCGCCGCGCAGATACTGGGCGTGCGGGGCCATGCTCATGGATTCCTGGCCTCCGGCCACCACGATCTCGGAATCGCCGTTGAGCAGCGCCTGGTAGCCCAGGGCGACCGTGCGCAGGCCGGAACCGCAGAGCTGGTTGACGCCCCAGGCCGGGCTCTCGACCGGGATACCGGCCGCGATCGAGGCCTGCCGGGCGGGGTTCTGCCCCTGGGCGGCCGTCAGGATCTGCCCCATGATGACCTCGGAGACCCGGCCGGGCTCGATGCCCGCGCGCTCCAGCGCGGCCTTGATGGCGACGGCGCCGAGATCATGGGCGGGAAGGGTCGCGAAGGCTCCGTTGAAGCTGCCGACCGGTGTGCGGGCGGCGCTGACGATGACGACATCGTCTGACATGGGCATCTCCTGGGGGTTGAGTTTCTGAAGAAAGGGGCAGACGGGCGCGGGGAAATAGGCCCGTCAGTCTCGGCTGGCATCCTGTTAACGTCGTTGAGGCATGTCAATCGGAGGGTGACCGAATTCATGCCGCAGCGCATTCAAAATAGCGTTCCTGACGCTTTCGCAAGCACGTTTTTGCTGTGCGATTAACCGTGGCGCACAAAACGGTAGCGTGCCCCCTTTGAAAATGCTTATTTTGTTGCGTTGCGTACTCGTCCCGCGCCTTGCGGCAATGCCGCAGGTTCCCGTTCTCAGCGTCTTGCAAGTGAGAGCCCATGGCGAAATCTGACCAACCGACCACGATCAAGAAATACGCGAATCGTCGGCTCTATAACACCGGAACGAGCACCTATGTGACGCTCGAGGACCTCGCCGCCATGGTCAAGGACGGGGAGGACTTCCTGGTCTACGACGCCAAGACGGGCGACGACATCACCCGCTCCGTGCTGGCCCAGATCATCTTCGAACAGGAAAACAAGGCCGGCCAGAACCTGCTGCCGACCACGTTCCTGCGCCAGCTGATCCGCTTCTACGGCGACAGCATGCAGATGGTGGTGCCGAAATATCTGGAACAGTCGATCGCGACCCTGACCCAGGAACAGGAGAAGTTCCGCAAGCAGATCGCCAATACGCTGTCCGGCACGCCCTTCGCGCCCCTGGAGGAGCAGGTCCGCCGCAACATGGAGCTGTTCCAGCAGACCTTCTCGATGTTCAAGCCCTTTGCGCCGGGGGCACGCACCGGGACCACCACGGAACCGGAGCCCGAAGCGGGCGCGGAACCTGCCAAGGACACCAACATCGACGATCTTCGCCAGCAGATGAAGGAAATGCAGGAACGCCTCGAACGGATGTCGAAGAAGGACGAATAGTCTTTCACCCACCGATCGATGCAGCCATGCGAGGGTCGTCCCGGCCAAGGCCTGGGCGGCCCTTGTCGTTTCAGCACCGCTGATCGCAACACGGCGCGGAGCCCACGCCATGACCGACCGTAGCCCTCACTGGGAGAACGTCTACGCCACCAAGGGCGAAGCCGAAGTGAGCTGGTTCCAGGACAACCCTGCGATCTCGCTCGCCATGATCCGGGCGGCCACGGCGGATCACAGCGCCGGCATCATCGACATCGGCGGGGGTACCTCGCGGCTGGTGGACGCGCTCCTGGACGAAGGCTACCGCGACCTCGCCGTGCTGGATCTCTCGGCGAAAGCACTCGAGACATCGAAGCTGCGGATCGGCGCTGCCGGCACGACAATCGACTGGATCGTGGTGGACGCGACCACATGGCGGCCGCAACGGACCTACGATGTCTGGCACGATCGCGCGGCGTTTCACTTCCTGACCGATCCTGAAGACAGGGCCGCTTATGTCGAACGGCTGCGCGCTGCGCTCAGGCCCGGCGGGCAGGTGATCATCGCGACCTTCGCACCGGACGGACCGGAGAAATGCAGCGGATTGCCGGTACAACGGCACGACAGCGCGAGCCTTGCCGCCGAGCTCGGGACTGATTTCGCGATGGTCGAGACGCGGCGCGAGACCCATCACACGCCGTGGCAGTCGACGCAGGCGTTCCAGTTCAGCCGGTTTCGGCGACAGAATTGAGCCGCAGTCGCCCCGCTGCGCTGGGATACCTATGGCCTTCTGCGCCGCGAAATGAAGGCCTTCGCCAAGCCTCGCGGGCTTATGCCGCCAGCTTCAGCGCGTGCGCAAAGTCCCAATAGAGCTTGCGCGCCCTGGTGTAGAACGGGCCGGGCTTCATCTCGCGATCGTCGATGCGGATGACGGGAGCGACCTTGGCGAAATTTCCGGTTGAGAAGATCTCGTCGGCGGCGACGAAGTCGGCATAGCGCAACGTCTTCTCCACCACGGTGACGCCGTCGCTGCGCAGCAGGCTGATGACGCGCTGGCGCGTGATGCCGTTCAGGAAAGTGCCGTTCGGAACAGGCGTATAGACGACGCCGTCCTTGGCCATGAACACGTTGGAATTGCCGAACTCCGCGACATTGCCGAGCATGTCGAGCATCAGCGCATTGTTGAAGCCGCGGGAGGCGGCCTCCGCGAGCGCGCGCGAATTGTTCGGATACAGGCAGGCCGCCTTGGCCTCGACCGGGGCGCACTCCGCCGTCGGCCTGCGGAACGGCGACAGCGTGATCGCATTGCCGACCGGCTTCGGCATCGGCGCCTCGTAGATGCAGAGGCACCAATTCGTGGTCTCGGGATCGAACAGCACACCGCCGCCCGAACCGTTCTCGGCCCAGTACATCGGCCTGACATAGAGCTCGGCATGGGTCGCAAAGCGCGCGATGCCCTCGCGCGCCAGTGCGAGCCAGGTGTCGGTATCCACCACGGGCTTCAGGCCGAAATTGATCGCGGATTGATTGGCGCGGGCGACATGACGATCGAGATCTGGCGCGACGCCTTCGAACGCGCGGGCACCGTCGAACACCACCGAGCCGAGCCAGGCCGCATGGGTGCGCGGCCCCATGATCGGCACATTGCCGTCGTGCCATTTGCCGTCGAAGAAGGTCCAGCTCGGCGAATAGGCGATCGGCTTCCTGATCTCGGCCATGACCGGCCTCCCTTGATTGGAACGGGGCACTATGGTCGCAATTTTCTAAAGGATTTCCTGCGACGACACCGTGCGTTACCCTCTCTCACGGGAGACAAGGACAACGACATGCCGCTCGATCCGCTCGCAAAGCGTTTGTTGACCATGATGGCGGCGGCCGGACCGCAGGCGCGAAGCCGGCCCAGCGTGGACGCCCGGCGACAATCGCTGGCCAAGCTGATGCAATTCGCGCGCGTCGAGGCGCCCGACGTGACGGCGTCCGACGGCACACTGCCGGGTCCCGGCGGAGCCCTGCCCTATCGGCTCTATTCCCCCGCCGGCGTCGACGCGGACGTCCCCGGCTTCGTGTTCTTCCATGGCGGCGGGCTGGTCGCCGGCAGCATCGCGACGCACGACCGGATCGCCGCGGCGCTGGCGCATGCGACGGGCTGCCGGCTCGTCTCGGTCGATTACCGGCTCGCGCCCGAGCACAAATACCCTGCGGCCGTGGACGACGCGATCGCCGCGACTGAATGGGTGGCGCGACAGGCCTCGACGCTCGGCATCGACGCCGGACGTCTCGTCGTCGGCGGCGATTCCGCCGGCGCCACGCTGGCTGCGATCGTGTGCCAGGAGGCCGCGCAGACCGCCGGTCTCTCCATCGTCGCGCAATGTCTGATCTGCCCGGTCATGGATTTCGAGGACATTTCGCCCTCGCGCGAGGAATTCGCCGAGGGGCATCTGATCGATCGCGCTACCATCGAAGCCGATCTCGCGGATTACCTGCCAGATGGCATCGACGCCGCCGATCCCCGCATCTCGCCACTGCGCGCGACACGGCTCGCGGGCCTGCCGACCGCGATCATCCACACCGCCGAGTTCGATCCGATGCGCGACGAAGGCAACGCCTATGCACGCAAGCTGCTCGCCGCGGGGGTCACCGTCGAGCACGTCTGCCATGACGGCATGGTTCACAATTTCCACGCGATGGGCGCGATCCTGCCGCAGGCCAAGCTCGTGCTGTCGCAGATTGGCGAGCAGGTCCGGCGGGCAACGGCGCGGTGAAACGCCTCGCCTAGCCTTCGCCTCGCGCATCGATCACGGCGCGTGCAGCGGCGATGTAGTCCGGCCAATACGCATCCGCATAGCGTTCGGCCTGCCGCGCACAGGTCATGTCGGGCGCATGGGCGGCGGCGATCATCCGCGCGAAACGCTCTTCGGCGACCGTCGTCCCGTCGCTCGCAGGCACCGGCGCAGCCCCTGCCGCGTTGGGTACGATGGCAAGCCCCGCCAGGCCGGTAAGCAGGATGCGGCGTGACGTATTCATGTTCATTCTCCGTTGTCCCAGCATGTGGCCGACGAGTGTGTCGACCGAGTCACGGCAGATTAGTCCCGCAGATTCAAGCCGTCCATTGCATGCGGATAGCGCTTGACCCAACCGGCGATCACGTTCCATCTAGCCGCAGGTTCCGTTTCCAGTGCCGCGCCGGATTGTCCCGTGTTGCTCCATAGCCCATTATCCGGCCCGGTCGCCTGTGCCCTCCTCATGGGGCTGTGCTGTGTTGCCGCCAGTGCGGCCTCCGCCGCGGACAGGGACGAGGACGCTCCGTCCAAGCCGGCCTTTCCCAACCTCTATCTCGACCTGCGCACCACCTACGCCACGATCCCGGCCGGCACGCTGGCGCTCGGCTTCGGCGACAGCTCGATCTCGAACGCCTTCGAAGCGCTGGCGGCGCGACGCGGCGCGACACTGCCGAACGGCCTGCCTGCGGCAAAATCGATCGCCGCCGATCTGCCGCTGACGGTCGACGTCAGCGATCGCGTCTCGCTCTATGGCGGCATATCGGGCTCGACCACCGACATCGGCGCCGGCTGGTCGACGTTCGACATCACGAGCTGGAACATCGGCGTGCAGGCCGATCTCTACCAGCAGAATGGCGGTCGCATCCCGACCGTCACGCTGCAATCCACCCTGACCCAGTCGGTACCGAACGACCGGGGCATGACTAATACGTTCAACAACATCCTCGAACTCGATTACGCCCTGGACGAGGACGAAACGCGCGGCTGGCTCGCCGGCATGCAATACACCATCACCGACGTCGCGAGTGCGCTCGCGCGCGTCAGGCCCAACACGATCCTCTATGCCGGCGGCTATTACCAATGGCCGAGCAACTGGAAAGTCACGGGACGGCTGGGCATGCAATCGTTCGGCGGCGCGCAATTCGGCGGCCGCACGGTCGCCGAGTCCTTCACCCAGCCGATCCTGCGGCTCGACCTCGATCGCCTCGACGACAACGACAACCGCCTGTTCGGCATCACCGCCCAGGTCGCGTGGATGCCGAAGCCGTCCTATCAGCTGACCTTGCGGACGCCGATCTACGCCGTCAGGAACTAGGCGACGGTCAGTCCGGCACCGGCACGTCGAAGGTATTGAGCGTGACCGAGACCATACAGTAGACGCCGACGAGATAGGACAATTCGGCCGCGCCGTGCTCGCCGAATTCCTTGACCGCCGCGCGCCAGGTCAATTCCGGCAACACGCCGCCGCTCACCAAGGCCGACGCCATGTCGTAGGCCACGGCCTCCTGTTTGGTGAGGTCCACCGGACGCTGCCCGGAGACGATGGTGGCGAGCTTGTCGTCCGAGAGGCCGCGCTGCTCGGCGACCAGCACATGGGCGTAGAGTTCGTAGCCGGAGCGGAAGTGCGAGCCGGTGACGAGGATCGCGACCTCGCGGACCGGCGCCGGCAGCAGCGGGTTCGACGCGATCGCCTTGACCAACTCCCACACAGGCTTGCCGAAGCGCGGCTCGCGCAGCCAGGGATTCCAGGGGCCGAGCAGCGCGCCGTCCTCGCGCATGTTCACGAAGCCCTTGAAATGGTCGGTTATTCCGGCCCGCATGTCGTCATAGAGCGGCTTCTGTTCGTCGGTCAGGTCTTTCGGATCGAGAATGGGAAGGCGCACGGGACTCTCCTCGTTGAGACGAGGCAAACGTCGCCCGCGTATCCGCGCAAGGCAAGTGAAGTTGCCGTGACGGTCCTGCTCAGAATTCCAGCGGCGCGTTGTCGACGACTTCCTTCATCACGAAGAAGGTGCGGGTCTGACGCACGCCGGGCAATGCGATCAGCAGCTCGCCATGCAGGCGATTGAAATCCTCCATGTCACCGACACGGATCTTGAGGAAATAATCGAAATCGCCCGCGACGAGGTGACAGTCGAGGATGAATTTCAGCTTTGCGATGGCCTGCTCGAAGGCCGCAAAGCTCTCGGGGGTCGACCGGTCGAGCACGACGCCGACCATCACCAGCGTCCCCTTCGCCACCTTTTTCGGGGCCACGAGCGCCCGAACGCCGGCGATGAAGCCGTCCTCGAACAGACGCTGGGTGCGGCGATGACAGGTGGCGGGGCTGATGGCGACGGTCTCGGCCAGCTCGGCATTGCTCAGCCGGCCGTTATTTTGCAGCAATCTCAACATCTTGAGATCGATACGGTCAAGCCGAAGCGACACGGAAGATCCTTTCGCAGAATACGATATTTATGGAATTAATTTTATCAAAGCTGGTATCTTCTGCAACTTATGCTGCAATATGGCTGCAACATTCGAGAGCACATTTGGTCGTGAGGATGCTAGCCGAGAGGTAACACCAACGCCAATCGGGATGCCTCCATGAAGCTCGACAAGTTTCCGCGCTATCCGCTCACCTTCGGCCCGACGCCCATCGAAAAACTGGACCGCCTGTCGAAGCATCTTGGCGGCAAGGTCGAGATCTACGCCAAGCGCGAGGACTGCAATTCCGGCCTCGCCTATGGCGGCAACAAGCTGCGCAAGCTCGAATACATCATTCCCGACGCGATCGCCTCCAATGCCGATACGCTGGTCTCGATCGGCGGCGTGCAGTCCAACCACACCCGCATGATCGCGGCGGTCGCGGCCAAGATCGGCATGAAGTGCCGGCTGGTACAGGAAGCCTGGGTGCCGCACGAGGATGCGGTCTACGACCGCGTCGGCAACATCATGCTGTCGCGCATCATGGGCGCCGACGTGCGCCTCGTCGACGACGGCTTTGACATCGGCATCCGCAAGAGCTGGGAGCAGGCGATCGAAGAGGTGAAGGCCGCCGGCGGCAAGCCCTATCCGATTCCGGCCGGCGCCTCCGTGCACAAGTTCGGCGGGCTCGGCTATGTCGGCTTCGCGGAAGAAGTGCGCCAGCAGGAGAGGGAACTCGGCTTCAAGTTCGACTACATCATCGTCTGCACAGTAACCGGCTCCACCCATGCCGGCATGCTGGTCGGCTTCGCCGCCGACGGCCGCGCGCGAAAGGTGATCGGCATCGATGCCTCGTTCACGCCCGCGCAGACCAAGGCGCAGGTGCTCGAGATCGCGCAGAACACCGCCAGGCTGGTCGAACTCGGCCAGGATCTGGTCGCCGACGACGTCGTGCTGATCGAGGACTACGCCTATCCCGCCTATGGCGTGCCGTCGGAGGAGACCAAGGAGGCCATCCGTCTCACCGCACGTCTCGAGGGCATGATCACCGACCCCGTCTATGAGGGCAAATCCATGCAGGGCCTGATCGACCTCGTCGCGAAGGACCATTTCGAGAAGGGCGCGAAGATTCTCTACGCCCATCTCGGCGGCGCGCCAGCGCTGAACGGATACGCTTATGCGTTCCGGAACGGGTGAGGCTGCGTAGCTCTCGCCGCCTCTCCGCTGTCGTCCCGGGGCGCGACGAAGTCGCGAACCCGGGACCTATAACCACAGGCCGCATTTGGCGAAGACTCGTGGTGACCGGCTTGCCATAACCACATCGGCCTGTGGTTATGGATCCCGGATCTGCGCTCCGCTTCGCTGCGCTTGTCCGGGATGACGAGAAGCCCTACCGCGTCCGGATGATCTGCAGCAGTTCGTTGCCGTAATGCTCGAGCTTCTTGTCGCCGATCCCGGGCACGTTGCGCAGTTCGTCGAGCGTGGTCGGCCATGCCCGCACGATGCCGTCGATGGTGGCGTCGTGCAGCACCACATAGGCGGGGACGCCGCGTTCGCGCGCGATGTCCGAGCGCCAGGCGCGCAGCCGGGCCCGCAATTCCGGATCGAGGTCCCCCTGCACCGCATCGGGCACCGGCGCAAGATCGCCGCGGCGGGATTTGCTCCGGGTGGAGCGGACGCGGGTGCCGGGCGTTTCCTCGCGCAACCAGACCTCGGTTTCGCCGCGCAGCACGCCGCGCGCGGTCTCCGTCAGCTTCAGCGCGCCGAAGGCTTCGCTGTCGCTCTGCAGATGTCCCATCGCGACCAGTTGCCGCAGCACGGTGCGCCACTGCTTCTCGTTGAGCTCGCGGCCGATGCCGAACACCGAGAGCTTGTCGTGGCCGAACTGCGTGACCTTTTCGGTGAGGCGACCGATCAGCACGTCGATCAGATGCATCGCACCGAAGCGCTGGCCGGTGCGGTAAACGCAGGACAGGAGCTTCTGCGCCAGCACCTTGCCGTCACGCATCTTGGGCGGGCTCAGACAATTGTCGCAATTGCCGCAATTCTCCGCGGTCACCGCCTCGCCGAAATAGGCCAGCAGCCGCTTGCGCCGGCATTGCGCGGTCTCGGCGAGGCCGACCAGCGCATCCAGCTTGCCGATGGAGACCCGCTTGAACTCGTCCGAGGCGCTCGACTCGTCGATCATGCGGCGCTGCTGCACGATGTCGGAGAGGCCATAGGCCATCCACGCGGCCGACGGCTTGCCGTCGCGGCCGGCACGTCCGGTCTCCTGGTAATAGGCCTCGATGCTCTTGGGCAGATCGAGATGGGCGACGAAGCGTACGTCCGGCTTGTCGATCCCCATGCCAAAGGCGACGGTCGCGACGATGACGATCCCGTCCTCGTTCAGGAAGCGATCCTGGTTGCGGGAACGGACGCCGCCGTCGAGGCCGGCATGGTAGGGCAACGCGGTGATGCCCGTTTCGTCCAGCGCGGCGGCGACCTCCTCGACCCGGTTGCGCGACAGGCAGTAGACGACACCGGCATCGCCGTCATGGCGCTCGCGGATGAACTCCTTCAGTTGCGCCACGGCGTTGCGCTTGTCGACGATTTCATAGCGGATGTTGGGGCGGTCGAAGCTGGAGACGAATTGCGGCGCCCCGTCTAGCCCGAGCCGTGCGACGATTTCCTTGCGCGTCAATTCGTCGGCGGTCGCCGTCAGCGCGATGCGGGGCACATCGGGGAAGCGCTCGGCGATGATGGAGAGGCCAACATATTCGGGCCGGAAATCGTGCCCCCATTGCGAGACGCAATGCGCCTCGTCGATCGCGAACAAGGCGACCTTGGCCTGCGCCAGCAGCGACAGACAGCGCGGCGTCACCAGACGCTCCGGAGCGACATAGAGCAGGTCGAGATCGCCCGCCAGCAAGCGGCGCTCGATCTCGGACGCCTCCTGCAGCGTCAGCGAGGAGTTCAGCGCGGCGGCGTTGACACCGGCCTCGCGCAGGCCTGCGACCTGATCCCGCATCAGCGCGATCAACGGCGACACGACGATGCCGCAACCCTCGCGGAGCAGCGACGGCAGCTGGTAGCACAGCGACTTGCCCCCGCCGGTCGGCATCAGCACCAGGCAATTGCCGCCGCTGGTGACGTGCCGGATGATCTCGCCCTGGGCGCCGCGGAACCCGGGCAGCCCGAACACCGAATGCAGCACCGACAGCGCGTTGCGCTCCTCGGCCGACACAGGCAAGGAAACGGTGGACGGGATGGACATGGGGATGCGACCGGAGGCGTGGGATTCGTCACAAGGCCAGTCGCATGGCGGCGCGGGCGTGGCAAGGCCGTTCGAGGCTTTGCGGTCCGCCTCACCACAATCGCGATCCGTTCGGGGAGCCTCCTGAGCGGGACGAGGCGGAACGCCCTACGCCCCGATCCTTCGCAGCGCTTCCGCGATCGTGACGATCGGCATGTTCCGCGTGCTTGCCGCCTTCAGCGCATGGCGCAGCAGTTCGGGCGTGCAGCCATAGGGGCTCGGCGCATCGACGACATCGTGGCTGTAGAAGATGAGCCAGCCGCCGCTTTCGACCGCTTCGTCGAAATACCGATCGATGCCTGATGCATCGATCTCGCAGTTGACCAGCGGCGCAGCGCGCAGGAACTGGAGATCGATGACGTCGCGATTGACGCCGGGCAGGATGCCGCGCGCCGAACGGAAGGACTTCGCCAGTTGCGGCTTCCGCCAGACCGAGGCCAGACCATAGGGGTAGGCGAAATTCTCCAGCGCGATCGACGGATCGAGGCCGCGAAAATAGCCGCGATTGCGTTCGATCTCGCGCGCCATCGCGGCCTCGTCGAGATCGACCGCCCGTGAATGCGAGAAGGTGTGACAGGCGATCTCGTGGCCGCCGCGATGCAGGCGCAGGATTTCGTCACGGGACAGGCCGTGCCAATGCTCCGACGGCTGGTCGATCAGGCTGCCGGCGAGATAGAACGTACCGCGGCCGCCGGACTCCTCCAGCAGCGTCGCGCCCTCGTCTGCGGCGCTGTCAGGCGCATCGTCGAAGGTGAAACTCACCATGGGCGCATGTGCCGGCAAAGGGTGCGGCGCGGCGAGGAAATGCCGTGCCAGCCGATTGCTCACGCGTCCGTTGAGTGTCGACCACACGATTGCATTCCCCGTGACTAGATAGACGCGACTGAAACATTCGAAAACCTGACCCGGCAAGCTGAACGCCCGGTTAAACCTAACGGGCCGTCACCGCCGTCCGGCTAGGGTGCAAGCAATGGGGCCTCGGCGTCCGCGCCGAGATCGTGCAGCCAGTTGCGGAAAAGTGCAGCTGCAGCCGCCCCGGCGGCGATATCGGTACGGAGATTCAGCGCCGGAATGTCGTTGGCAAGAGCCGGATGGCGCTCGTGCCTGGCTCGCTTCTCGAAGCGATCCAGCTTCTCTTGCGTGGCTGCGTCGAAATAACACACTGGCAGCCGCGGATAGGACTCGCGCTCGCGTGCCAGAAATCGGCCGATGTCGCGCAGATATTCGCGTTGCAGGGACAGCGCATCATACTCCGGGTGCCCCTGGAAGAACACGAAGCGGCTTGCATATTGTCGCACGAAGATATCGACGCCGGCCTCCGCCGAGCGCGTCAGCACCTGATAGCCGGCCTCGGCAAGGTCGCGCTCGGCGATCTCGTTGAGGCGCGAATGCGAGACCTTGAGCGGAGACGGCGCATCGCGAGTCAGCGTATCGCGCGTCACCGGTTCGCAATCGAAGATGCCGTGACATTTGGCGGGCAACTTCCGCCGCTTGATGCCGTCGAGATGCAGCACCGCGGCATGCGCGGCAAGGCACGACCAGATCGTCGAGCGCGTGTTGGTCCTGGCCCAGTCGATCAGCTCGGTGAGATCATGCCAATAGGGCTCCTGATCGAGCTCCGGCGCGATCGGTTCGGCACCGGTCACGATCAGTCCGTCGAACCTCTGCCGGCGGAGATCCGACAGGTCGCGATATTCGCTCTCGACGTGCCATTTCGCCTCCGGCGACCGCTTCACCGTCGGCAGCGAGAAGCAGTGGAGGCGAATTCGCCGCGGACCCGCCGCCGCCTGCAGCAGCTTGACGAACTGCCGCTCGGTCGCCTTGAGCGCAGCATCCGGCATGTTGTTGATCAAGCCGATGGTGAGTTCGGCGTCGTCCTGATCGCGCGCAATGTCGTCTCCCGGCACCAGTGCCGGGCTCGATAGGCCTTGATCCCTGTCGATCAGGATCGTCATCGGGGCCGCCGCCTACTCCGCAGCCTGGAGGCGTGCCGACGGGCAGGCCTTTTCCAGCGCCTGGTCGATGTCTTCGATGATGTCGGTGGAATGTTCGATGCCGATCGACAGCCGGATCGTCTCCGGCAGCACGCCGGCGGCCCGCTGCTGCTCGGCCGACATCTGGCGATGCGTGGTCGAGGCCGGATGGCAGGCCAGAGACTTGGCGTCGCCGATATTGACGAGACGGGTGATCAGCTTCAGCGAATCGTAGAAGGTCTTGCCGGCCTCCATGCCGCCCTTGATGCCGAAGGTGAAGAGCGACGAGGCCTGGCCGTCGAGATATTTCTGCACCAGCGGATAATAGGGGCTGTCCGGGAAGCCGGTGTAATTGACCCAGGCCACGCGCGGATCGCCGCGCAGGAATTCGGCGACCTTGCGCGCGTTCTCGACGTGGCGCTCCATGCGCAGCGCGACGGTCTCGATGCCCTGGAGCAGCAGGAAGGCGTTGAACGGCGACAGCACCGAACCCATGGTGCGCTGGTAGACGCTGCGTGCGCGCTCGATATAGGCGGTTCGGCCGAAGCGCTCGGCATAGACGAGCCCGTGATAGGACGCATCCGGCTTGTTGTAGGCCGGGAAGCGATCCGCATGCTTCGCCCAGGGAAAGTTTCCGGAATCCACGATGGCGCCGCCGAGCGTGGTGCCGTGGCCGCCGAGGAACTTGGTCAGCGAATGCACGGCGATGTCAGCGCCGTAGTCGAACGGCTTCAGGAGGATCGGAGTCGCGACCGTGTTGTCGACGATCAGCGGCACCCCATGGGCATGCGCGATCTTTGCAAGCGCCTCGATATCGCAGACATTGCCGGCGGGATTGCCGATGGTTTCGGCGAAGACGGCGCGGGTATTCTCGTCGATCAGACGCGCGATGGCGTCCGGGCTGTCGCTCTCGGCGAAGCGGCCGGTGATGCCCTGCCGCGGCAGGATGTGGGAGAGCAGCGTGTGCGTGGTGCCGTAGAGCTGCGGCACCGAAACGATGTTGCCGCCGTGGTCGGCGACGTTGACGAAGGCGAAATGCAGCGCGGCCTGCCCGGTCGCGACCGCGAGTGCGCCGACGCCGCCCTCGAGCTGGCTGATGCGCTTCTCCAGCACGGCACTGGTGGGATTGGCGATGCGGCTGTAGCGGTAGCCTTCGGCTTCGAGATTGAACAGCGCGGCGCCGTGGTCGGCACTGTCGAAGGCATAGGCGGCGGTCTGGTAGATCGGCACGGCAACCGCGTGCGTGGTGGCTTCGGGCTCGTAGCCGGCGTGAATAGCGATCGTCTCATTGCGCATCGTGCCACCTCCACGTGGAGCGGCCGCACTCATTGGCCTGTATGAGGCATGTGCGTTGTCCGCCGTCCTCCTGTTAGAGCCGGGTGGTAAAGCGGACAATAATTCGCCTAGAGATCGAGGAAGTAACCCTAACGATTGCCGTCAAAGCCGCTAAAATTTGAATCGAACTTGATTAATCAATCCCGTCGGGGCCGCGGCGCAGCCCTATCCCGCCGGACTCACCAGGAATCCGGCGCGCGGGAAGTGGACGACGATGTCACCGGCAATGTCGTCATGCCGACGGATGGCGATGGTCTGGGCCGAGAGGGCGACGATGCGACCGCGCACGGCGACCTTGCCATAGTCGTCGGGCCTGACCTCGACGAGATCACCGATCTTGCGTCCATTGGGATCGTGCGGATCGGCCATCTCGACCGTCCGAGGTGTCGCAGCACGCCCGATCTCCAGCGCCTCGGCGGTCGACATCTCGGTCCGCGTGCCGTGGCCTATCGCCCGCACACGATCCTCCCAGGCCCGCACAGCCGGATATTCGGCCAGCAGGTCGTTTGCAGCGGACGGCAGGCTGGAACGGACGTACCATAGGTTCATGTAGGCATTGATGTCGAACAGGCTCGGCGCCTTGCCGGAGAGCCAGGGACCGGCGCCCGCGAGCTGAGTCTCGATCCAGCCGACATGAGCGCGATACTGGTCGCGCATCTGCGGGATCGCGGCCGTCATCGCCGCGACGTCGAACCTGGCGCCGCGCAGTTTTTCGCGATCCTCGATGAAGCTATGCGGTACCTTGTCGGCAAGCGAGCCGAAAACCAGGTTCACCGTGTTCTGGAAGAACGAGCGGTCGGTCCACATCGCACTCGCGCAGGCGAGTCCCGCGTTGCCGCCCGGAAAGAGGCTCGGCTCCGGATAGCGGCGCTCCAGCTCAAGGATGATGCATTGGGTGTCGCAATAGATGTCGGCCCCGATCTGCAGCACCGGCGTGCGCCGATAGCCGCCAGTGAGCGGCATCAAATCAGGCCGCGGCATGATCCGGGAGATGCGCACCGACGTCCAGGCGATGGCCTTGAGGCCGAAGATCAGCCGGATCTTTTCGGAGAAAGGCGACTCGTCGAAATGGTGCAGGATGATCCTGGCGTCGTCCGGCATCGCGCTTCCTCCCACTCAGAGTTGACGCGTGCCTGCAGCGCGCGCTTTTTGCCATGTTGACGTCAATTCCCTGACGCCGGTCAAGCGACGCACCCGTAATATTACGGGAACCTCCGCGGAATGCACGTAATCATCGGCATTTGACGGTCGTTTGGATCGATCACGACATGGTCTGACACGGCAGGACACGCAAGTTCACACCGCGGTCAACGCTTGCGTAAGGCTCTCGGTGCTAGCTTCAGCGCAACGATTGCCGCTCAGGATTGTTCAGCTTGAATATGATGTCCGGAAATCTTCGTCGGCTGGTGAGGCGTTTTTCCCACGACCGCCAGGGCAATATCGCAGTGATCTTCGCGATCGCACTCGTGCCGCTGATCTCCTTCGTCGGTGCGGCGATCGACTACTCCTTTGCTGCCCGCGCCAGAACCAAATTGATCGCAGCGCTCGACACCGCCGTCCTGGTGGCCACGGCCAAGAGCGAGATCACCAAGAGCACGTCGGCCGCTCAGAGCGATGCCCTGAACACGTTCAGCGGGCAGATGTCGGCACTGGGGTTGACGACGAACTCGGTGACCATCAACGTCACCGACAGCGTGACCACCCGCACCGCGACGGGAACGGCGACGTCGGTGGTGACAACCTATTTCATGGGCCTCGTGGGCTACAAGACGCTCATGGTGTCCGCAACGTCGACTTCGGCAGCCTCGCTGCCGGCCTATGTCGACTTCTACGTGCTGCTGGACAACTCGCCTTCGCAGGGGCTGGGCGCGACCACGACCGACATGGCGGCGCTGCAGAAGGCAACGTCCGACGGTTGCGCCTTTGCCTGTCACGACATCTACACCGACAGCTCGAAGAAGAAGCTGCAGACGTCCAGCTACTACTCGATCGCGAAGAAACTCGGGATCAAGATGCGGATCGACCTGGTCCGCGACGCCACGCAATCGCTCACGGACACTGCCACCGCGAGTCAACTCGTCAGCAACCAGTATCGCATGGCGGTCTACACCATGGGCAGCGATTGCAGCGCGATCAGCCTGACCACGGTCTCGGCACTCACGTCGAGCCTCTCCTCGGTCAAGACGGCCGTCAGCAGCGTCGATTTGATGACCATTCCCTACAGCAACTACAACAGCGACCAGTGCACGGACTTCGACGGTATCCTGTCGTCGATGAACAGCACCATTCCGACTCCGGGGAGCGGCTCGGCATCCTCGCCGCAGAAATGGCTGTTCTTCATCTCGGATGGCGTGGCCGACTACTATTATCCGTCGACCTGCAGCAAGAGCACGATCAGTCCGGGACGCTGCCAGGAACCGCTCACGACGACCACCTGCGACACGATCAAGGCGCGCGGCGTCAAGATCGCGGTGCTCTACACCACCTACCTCGCCATGACGGACAGCTGGTACAACACCTACATCAAGCCGTGGCGCACCGAAATCGCGACCAAGATGCAGGCCTGCGCCACCTCGGGCTATTATTACGAGGTCTCGAGCGACGCCAGCATCAGCGACGCCCTCAATGCATTGTTCCAGAAGGCCGTCGCCTCCTCCCATTTGACGAACTAGCCGCCCGCCGCGGCAAGGGCTTCGCGGCACTGGTGCGAAGCCCTTGCCAGACGGGTCAGGCCATCGACTCCCAGAGCCGACGACTGAACACGCCCGCGCGCTTCTCGATCGCCGCGGCGGCGTCCAGCGCGAGGTCTTCGCGGTAGCGTCCGGCGATGAGCTGCACGCCAATGGGCTGGCGCCCATTCAGCGCCACCGGCACCACGGCCCCGGGCAGGCCCAGCACGTTGATCGCCGAGATGAAGCGAATCTCGCCCCAGAAGATCTCCTGCACACGCTCGGCGCTGACGGTGTCGTCGCGCGGCCCGGGCGTCGGCTTCACGGTCGTGGGCGCCAGCACAACGGGATAGTCCTCGAAGAACAATTGCCAGGCGCGAATATGGGTGCTGCGCGCGGCGCTGGCGCGCATCCAGGCCGCCAGATCGAGCACATTGGCCTTGGACTTCATCCCGCTCCACGCCTTGTGGAAATCGTCGGAGGTCACCTTCAGCATGCCGGCCTCCTGCAGCACCACGGTCTCGTTGGTGATGATGTCGCACCAGGTCTGCCAGACACCGTTGATGTCGGGCACCTCGACCTCGCTGACGCGGTAGCCGGAACGCTCCAGATGATCGGCCGCCGTTCGCAGCGCCGCGGCGACGGCGGGATCGACCACCATGTCGTCGGGGATCCTGGCCAGCGCGACCTTGATCGGCCCCTTCGGCTTCGGCCCGACCAGCGACGCCGGCACCCACCAGGGATCACGCGGATCGCGCTGGCTCATGACCTCGAGCGCCAGCCTGACGTCGGCGACATGGCGGGCGAGCGGCCCCTGCGCGGACATCAGATGGGCCAGCATCGGACGTTCCGCCGTCGCGCTGCCGTTGAAGGCGGGGATGCGGCCCTGCGTCGGCTTGATGGTCGCAACACCGTTGCAATGCGCGGGCCAGCGCAGCGAGCCGCCGATGTCGTTGCCATGTGCGATCGTGCCGATGCCGGCGGCAACCGCAGCGCCGGCGCCGCCGGACGAGCCGCCACAGGTGATATCCGGATCCCAGGGATTGAGCGTCAATCCATGCAGCGGATTGTCGGTGAAGCCGCGGAAGGAGAATTCCGGCGTGTTGGTGAGGCCGATGACGATCGCGCCGGCCTTCTTGAGGTTGCGAACCACAGGCGCATCCGACGGCGCGATCAGGCCCTTGTTGGCCGGAACGCCGTTGAAATTCGGCCGCCCTTCATAGTCGACGTTCTCCTTGATCGTGACGGGCACGCCGTGCAGCGGGCCGAGTTCGCCGCCCTTGGCGCGCTGCTTGTCCGCCGCATGCGCCGCCTTCAGCGCCTCCTCGCCGAGATCGACCACGACGGCATTGAGGGCAGGATTGACCGCGCGCATGCGTTCGAGATGCGCCTCGACGGTTTCGACCGCGGAGATGGCGCCGGAGCGGATGGCGGCCGCAGTCTCCACCGCCGACCATTGCCAGGCCGGCCCCTTGGGCGGGCGCGGCGCGGAGGTCGCGCGGGACGCGCCCGTCGTAGCGGCTCTCTCAGTCATTTTCTTCGGTGTTGGCTTGTTTGTTCGCTTGGGATTTTTCCCGGCCGCTGTCTTGGCCGGCCGCGCGGCGGCCGCCTTGCGGGCTGTGCTGGTCTTGGTCGAGGCCTTCGCCCGCCTTTTGGAAACGCTGGTCCTGGTCGCCGTCTTCTTCGCCACGTGAATCTCCTGAAGTCGCGCAGCGGAGGTTAGAAAGAGCAAGGCAGCCTGTACAGCTGCGTTTGTGCATGGCCAGTGCGACATGTCTCCGGACCATCGTGATCATGCGTTGGAGTTTCACGCGACGTCGACCCGGTCCGCGTGAAAGCTCGCCCTTGCGTGGGGGCGCGTCCTGGCGATCTCGCGGCGCATGTCGCCCGAGCTTTGCCTGGGTCTCTCCGCCCTCTCGATCGAGAGGGCACAGGGAAGGCCGGGTGCCGACCGGCACCCGCGGTCCGCTGCGCGAAATGCACACGCAGGAAGAA
>CAYREH010000044.1:0-51371 GCA_964423245.1 uncultured Bradyrhizobium sp.
TGCACGGACTCGGGTGCCAGCCGGCGCCCGGCCTTCCCTGCGCCCTTTGGCAATTTGGGGCGCAAGACGGCAGAACAACTCGGGCGAAACGCGCCGCGGGATTGCGATGGCATGTCTGCAACCGGAAATGCGAATTGAAGAACGACGTCCGCGCATCACACTCCGTCATTGCGAGCGCAGCGAAGCAATCCAGAATCTTTCCGCGGAGGCAGTCTGGATTGCTTCGTCGCTGCGCTCCTCGCAATGACGATTGTGGAAACAGGCGTGCCACAAACCTACGCTCTCGTGCCCCGGACGCAGCGCAGCAGCGTTGCACGCTGCGGCGCGTCCGGGACAGGGCCTGTCCTGGCCGCGTTACTGCGCGAACAACAAGGGCCCGCTCACCCGGCGGCCCGACGGTGCGTCGCGCCTGCTTTTCCCGGGGGCGCGAGACTGCTAGACTGAAGTCATTGCCTTGGGGGGTTTCATGCACGCGAATATTTTCGGTCGCGTCGTGGGGCTGGCCGCGCTTGTTGCGGCGACGCTCACCGCCGCGACGGACGAGGCCGCCGCCGAGAAGCGCGTCGCGCTCGTGGTCGGCAACTCCGCCTACAGGAACATCACGCCGCTCGACAATCCGTCGAAAGACGCGAGCCTGATGGCGGAGACGCTGCGTTCGCTCGGCTTCACGCTGGTCGGGGAGCGGGCCCAGCTCGATCTCGACAAGGCCGCGATGGACATCGCCGTGCAGAATTTCGGCCGGCAGGTCCAGGGCGCCGATGTCGCGCTGTTCTACTATGCCGGCCACGGCGTGCAGGTCGCCGGCTCCAACTACCTCGTGCCGGTCGGCGCCAATCCGACGCGCGAGGCCGACGTCGATTTCCAGATGACCGACGTCAATCTGGTGCTGCGCCAGATGCAGGGATCCGGCACGCGGCTCAACCTCGTGATCCTCGATGCCTGCCGCAACAATCCATTTGGCTCGCGCGGCCTGCGCAGCGCCGATGGCGGCCTTGCGCAGATGCGCGCGCCCGAGGGCACGCTGATCTCCTACGCGACGCAGCCCGGCAATGTCGCGCAGGATGGCACCGACGGCCACAGCCCCTATACCAAGGCGCTGGCGGCCACGGTCCGCACCGCAGGGCTCGACGTGTTCCAGACCTTCAACCAGGTCGGTCTCGCGGTGAAGCGCGCCACGTCGGGCGCGCAACAGCCCTGGGTGTCGTCCTCGCCGATCGACGGCACGTTCTACTTCGTGCCGCCCTCGCAGACCGCGCCGCCGCAGGTCGCCGCGATGCAGCCCGATCCGCTACCCGCCGAGCGCCTGCGCGCCGATCCGGATCGCGTGCCCCTGCGCGATGCCGCGCTGCTCGGCGAATTGAGCGAGCGGCTGTACGAACTGAATTTCGACCCCGATACGCCCGATGGCCTCACGCGCGCGATCACGAAACTGCAGCAGCGGATCGCGATGACGCCGACGGGTGAAGCGACCGAAGGCCTGCTGCTGCGGATGCGCAAGATGGACGAGCTCAAGCCATGGGGCTCGATCGTGTACGGTCCGGACAGCAGCAAATGGGGCATATCGTGGAATCACGCCTCGCGACGCGCCGCGGTGGCCGACGCACGCGGCAATTGCGGCGGCGCCAAATGCCCGGTCGAGCTGTCCTTCTATGGCAAGAGCTGCGGCGCCTTCGCGATCTCCGACAAATCCTGGTCGCTGGTCCAGCGCGAGGGCGTGCAGCGGGCGAAGGACGCCGCGCTTGACGAATGCGGCAAGGCTGGCAAAGCTTGCCGCATTATCGGGTCCGTCTGCGCCGACGGCTCCGGCCGCTGAGTCCTTTTTCATTTTCTGGATTTGTCGCTCATGCCCCACGGCCACGTCCGCAATCTTTGGCTCGTTTCGTTTCTGGCAGGCGCCCTCGCCGCGCCGCCCGCCTTCGCCCAATCCGGCAGCGCCGGCGGCTCGATCGGCAATGACGAGAAATCGCTATCCGGCTCGCGCTCGGACCGCTCCGCGGAACCGGCCGCGCCGGCACGGCGGAGCAAGCCCGCCGCCGAGGAACGCTCCTCCGCACGCCGCAGCGGCGATGGAGGTGGCGGCGGCGGAAGTTTCGACGGCGCCTGGATCGTCACCAGCGTCGGCTGCGGCGGCTCGACGAGCGGCGCGGTCGTGGTCAGTTCGGGCAAGGTCATCGGCGAAGGCGTCACCGGAACCGTCAGCCCGAGCGGCTCGGTAAGCACCCAGGGACAGGGCCAGGGCGTGACCTTCACCGGCGCGGGCCGCCTCTCCGGCCGCAGCGGTTCCGGGACCTGGCGCCGCTCCGACGGCTGCGGCGGCACCTGGACCTCGGCCAAGCAATAGCGGTTCGACAGACGCGCGATTTCGCGGCGGCGGGAACACGCCGCAGGCCCGATTGAAGCCACATCCTCTCCGGATTTGCGGCTCATTGCCACCCAACTCCTGGGCGAGAAGGGAACGGTAACGAGTTGCGTCATGCGTAACCGGGAGACCAGGATGGGCAACCGCGCCGCGAAGTTCATATCCACGCTTGTCGCCAGCATCGTCGCCGGCGCGCCCCTGGCCGCCGTGTCGCAGAATGCGCCGCCGGCAACGACGAGTTCGGCCGACGCGGCGAGTGATTGCCTCGCCTCGCCCAAGGGGGCCGCGCCGCAAGGCCAGCACTGGTACTACCGTCTCGAGCGCACGACCAAGCGGCAATGCTGGTACCTGCGCGCCGAAGGCGGCAAGGAGCCAGTGAAGGACAGCGTGAAGACCTCACAAGGCGCGCCGGCCGTTTCCGAGACTCCCAGGGCAAATCCTGCCGCGCCCCCGTCGGTGCAGAATGCGCGCGCCGAATATGTCGCGCCTGCGCCCAGCGCGCCCGCGCCGGCCCCGCAGGTCCCGGCCGCCACGGAGGAGAGTTCCGCGCAGCCCCCGGTCACGACGCGCTGGCCCGATGCGACGCCGACAGCGCCCGCGCCGCAGGCCACGGCCCAGCCCGCGCCGATGCCGCCACCACCATCCGCCAAGCCCGCACGGTCGACCGGCGCCGTGGCCCTCGCCGCCGCCGAACTCCCCGCCGACAAGCCGGCCGGCTCGCTGCAGACCCTCCTGCTCGTGATCGTCGGCGCACTCGCGCTCGCGGGTCTGATTGCCAGTCTGATCTACCGTTTCGCCGGCGGCCGTGTGCGCGTCCAGGCGGCCGACCCACGCCGCGCGAAATGGGACAATCGCGAGCCGCTCGATCCGAGCGACATGCGTGCGCCCTGGCTTGCCGCGCCGGTGGCGGTCTCACCCCACGCGCAGCGGCGGCCGGTGGATTTCGATGCCGCGCGTCCGCGAGCCGCTCAGCTCGCCGCATTCTCCGCCGCGACCGCCACGCCTGCCCGTCCCGCCGCCCCGGCGGAGGACGACCATCGCTCAGACCCGCTCGACCAGGACTTCGGGATCGAGGACCCGGCGCCGCAACTTGTCGCCGCCGATATCGATCTTCATGAAGATGAAGATGCAGCCGCGCCCGCCCAGCGCGATGATGAGGCCGCGGGCGAGGAGCCCGTCGACATCGACGTCATCACGGCGATGCTCGAACGGCTGGCGCAGGAAGGCCCGCGGCTGGCGCAGCCTAGCCCTGAAGCTGACCTTGCAGATTTCGCACGAAGCCCACGAGGCCAGTCCGCCGCTCGCGCTTGAGGCGTTCGGCCTTGAGGATCGACTGCACCTCGGCGAAGGCCTCGTCCACGTTGCGGTTGATGACGATGTAGTCGTATTCGGCCCAGTGGCTCATCTCGTGGCTGGCGCGGCTCATCCGCTTGCGGATCACCTCGTCGGAATCCTGCGCCCGCGAGTGCAGCCGCTTCTCGAGGTCTGAGGCCGAGGGCGGCAGGATGAAGACGCGAACGACGTCGACACTTGCTTTCTGGTGCAGTTGCTGGGTGCCCTGCCAGTCGATGTCGAACAGCACGTCCTGTCCGACGGACAGGGCCGCCTCCACCGGAGCGCGCGGCGTGCCGTAGAGATTGTCGAACACGGTTGCCCATTCGAGCAGTTCGCCCTGCTCCACCATGCTCTCGAACCTCGGCTTGCTGACGAAGAAATAATCGCGGCCCTCGACCTCGCCCGGCCGCATCGGCCGCGTGGTCGCCGACACCGACATCTTCAGGCCGGGCTCGCGCTCGAGCAGCATCCGCGACAGCGTCGTCTTGCCCGCACCCGATGGCGAGGACAGCACGAACATCAGGCCGCGCCGCTCGACACCGTCAGTTCCGTGACCGCCCGTCGTCATCCCTCACTCCAGATTCTGCACCTGCTCGCGGAACTGCTCGACCACGTTCTTCATGGCGAGCCCGGTATTGGTCAGCTCGATGTCGTTCGACTTCGAGCAGCAGGTATTGACCTCGCGGTGAAACTCCTGCGCCAGGAAATCGAGCTTGCGCCCGATCGGGCCGCCCTTGCCGATCAGCTCTCGCGCCTGCGCGACGTGCGAGGCGATACGGTCGAGCTCCTCGCGGATGTCGGCGCGGGTCGCGATCAGGATCGCTTCCTGCATCAGGCGGTCGGCGTCGAACCGGTCCGACGTATCGAGGAGCGTTGCGATCTGCTCGGCGAGCCGGGCCTTGATCGCCTCGGGCTTGCGGCCGGGCGCGGCTTCGGCCTTCTTCGCGAGCTGCTCGATCTCGTCGACCCGCTGCGTCAGGATCTGGCCGAGCGAGGTACCCTCGCGCTTGCGCATCTCGACGAGATCGGCCAGCGCGCGATCGAAGGCGTCGGCCGCCGCGGCACGCGCCGCCTTCTCCTCCTCCTCATCGCCCTCGGGCTCGGCCACCTCGACAACGCCCTTGATGGCGAGCAGGCCGTCGACGCTCGGCGCCACCGCATCGACCTTGCCCGCGATCAGTGTGGCGGCCTTGAGCACGGCATTGAGGACGTCCTCGTTGACGCGCACCGTCATCGCCGCATTGGTGCGCTTGACGTTGAGATTGGCGTAGACGGTGCCACGCGACAGCAGCTCGCCGGCGCGCTTCTTGGCATGCGCCTCGAGCTCGTCGAAGCCCTGCGGCAGCCGCACCCTGAGGTCGAAGCCCTTGGCGTTGACCGACTTCAATTCCCATTCGAACGTGTACGGCCCGCTCGCGCCGTGGCATCTCGCAAAGCCGGTCATGGACGACAGCGCCATCAGGTCAGGTTCTCCGGAAAGAGGCAGGGATTCGCGGGGCCATCAAGGCACGCGAATCTTAAGACTATTTTGCACGAAAGTGGAATCCGCAAAGCCCCGCGGGGCCCTGCTCCGCGCCTAGCGCTGGACCACCGGTGGCGAGGGCTGCACGGCGCCCTGGCGGGCCGGCGGCGGAGTGGCCGGATTGGCCGGACGGACCGCCGGCGGCTTCTTCGGCTGGCCCGGCCGCGCGGTGGCCGCGGTCGGCGTGTCGGTCGCGCCGGGCGCGGCCGCCGCAGCCGGCGGCGCCTCCTCTGCCGGCTCGACCGTGTCGTTCTGGATCTGCTTCTCCAGCGCCCGCAGCTTGGCGACGTTCTTCTGGTGCGCGTCGTAGGTCTCGGTGAAGGCGTGCCCGCCGGACCCGTCGGCGACGAAATAGAGGTCACGAGTACGTGCCGGGTTGGCGGCGGCCTCCAGCGAGGCCCGGCCGGGATTGGAGATCGGCCCCGGCGGCAGACCTTCGATCACATAGGTGTTGTAGGGCGAAGGCTGCGTGATCTCGCTGCGCTTGATCGGACGGCCGAGCGTGCCCTTGCCGCCGACCAGACCGTAGATGATGGTCGGATCGGATTGCAGCTTGATGCGCTGCTTGAGGCGGTTGACGAACACCGCCGCGACGCGGCTGCGCTCGTCCGGCTTGCCGGTTTCCTTCTCGACGATCGAGGCGAGCGTCACCAGCTGTTCGGGCGTCTTGACCGGAATATCCTGGTTCCGGCGCTCCCAGATCTCGGCGAGCACGCGCTTGTGCGCCTGCTGCATGCGCTGGATCACCTGCTCGCGCGGAGTGCCCCGCGGGAACTTGTAGGTCTCGGGCAGCAGCGTGCCCTCGCGCGGCAATTCCCGCACGCTGCCGGTGAAGATGTCGTTGTCGGTCAGCCGCGCCACGATCTGCTCGGAGGTCAGCCCTTCCGGAATCGTCACCGCGTGCTGCACCACCTTGCCCTCGACGATGGTGGCGATGACGTCACGCAGCGACGCGTTCTTCTGGAAGGCGTATTCGCCCGGCTTGAGATCCGAGCTCGCCTTCAGCGCCGCGACGCTGGCGATGAAGATCCAGGGATTGACGTCGGTGACGCCTTCCTTGTTCAGCGTCTCGGCGATATCGCGCTTGCCGGCCCGCTGCGGGATGTTGACGATCTTGTCTTCCTTCAGCGGCCCCGGCGCCTCGAGCACCTGCCTGCCGTAATAATAGACGCCACCGGCGCCGACCATCAGGATCAGCAGCAACGTGATGATGGCATTGCCGACGATCACGAAGGGGTTGCGCGCGCGGTCGGAACGCTTCGGCGGAGGCGGCAGCTGCTCGGGTTCGAGCGCGGCCCGCGGACTCCGCGGCGAAATGGGCGGCCTTTCACTCATCGAAGCAACCTGGATCCTGCCGGTTCAATCGCGGCCTGACAATCGCTCGTCCTGCCAAAATGCGCACGCCCGCTCGTATGACTCAGCGCCGAATACGGCAAAACAGTGAATTCGCCGCCAACACTTACTATTCCGTCGTCTATTCTACTGCACCAGGCGCCGGAGGACGACCGACGCATTGGTACCGCCGAAACCGAAGGAATTCGACAAGGCGACGTTCACTTCGCGCTTCTTCGCCGTGTGCGGCACGAGATCGATCGCGGTTTCGACCGACGGATTGTCGAGATTGATCGTCGGCGGAACGACATTATCCCGAATCGCCAGAATAGCGAAGATCGCTTCGATGGCGCCCGCGGCTCCCAGAAGGTGACCGGTGGACGATTTGGTCGAGGACATCGCGACCTTGGAGGCGGCGTTGCCGAGCAGGCGTTCCACCGCACCGAGTTCGATCTCGTCACCGAGCGGCGTCGAAGTGCCGTGGGCGTTGATGTAGTCGAGATCTGAAGGCGAAAGACCGGCGCGCTTGAGCGCAGCCGACATGCTGCGGAAACCGCCATCGCCGTCGGGCGACGGCGAGGTGATGTGATAGGCGTCGCCGGACAGGCCGTAGCCGATCACCTCGGCATAAATTCTGGCGCCACGGCGCTGCGCGTGTTCGAGCTCTTCAAGGACCAGGACACCGGCGCCCTCGCCCATCACGAACCCGTCGCGGTCCTTGTCGTAGGGGCGCGAGGCCTTTTCCGGAGTCTCGTTGAAGCCGGTCGACAGCGCGCGCGCGGCATTGAAGCCGGCGATGCCGATCCGGCTGATCGGGGATTCCGCGCCGCCGGCGACCATCACGTCGGCATCGCCGAGCGCGATCAGGCGGGCAGCATCGCCGACCGCATGGGCGCCGGTCGAGCACGCCGTGACCACCGAGTGGTTCGGCCCTTTCAGTCCGTGGGCGATCGAGACATAGCCGGATGCGAGATTGATCAGGCGTCCGGGAATGAAGAACGGCGACACCCGGCGCGGGCCGCGCTCCTTCAGGAGAATCGCTGTTTCGGCGATGCCGTTGAGGCCGCCGATGCCGGAACCGATCATGGTGCCGGTCGCGCACTTGTCTTCCTCGCTCTGCGGATGCCAGTTGGCATCGTCGAGCGCCTGCCCCGCCGCGCCCATCGCGAAGATGATGAAGTCGTCGACCTTGCGCTGGTCCTTCGGCTCCATCCATTTGTCGGGATTGAAGGTGTCGTTGGTTCCGTCGCCGCGCACGACGGTGCAGGCGATCCTGGTCTGGAGATCGGAGACGTCGAAGCTCTCGATTCTGCGCGCGCCGCTTTCGCCGTTCAGGATGCGTTTCCAGGTCGGCTCGACGCCACAGCCCAAAGGCGAGACCATGCCGAGACCTGTGACGACAACCCGCCTCATATCCGAAAACTCCGCATCGAAAGGTTCACGGCCAATAGCAAGAAACCGGCTGACCGCTGGTCAGCGGCCCGTCCGGTTTCCGTGTTGTCCCCGCGAAAATGAAGAGCCTTAGCTCTTCGCGTTCTTCTCGAGAAACTTGGTTGCGTCGCCGACGGTGAGAATCGTCTCGGCGGCATCGTCCGGAATTTCGCAGCCGAACTCTTCCTCGAACGCCATCACCAGTTCGACGGTGTCCAGACTGTCGGCGCCGAGGTCGTCGATGAAGCTCGCGTTGTCGACAACCTTCTCGGGCTCAACACCAAGGTGTTCGACCACGATCTTCTTAACCCGTTCGCCAATGTCACTCATTGCTTAACCTCGTGTTGTTCCCTGTAGACCCGACCCCCCGGGACGATACGAGCCGTCGTGGTCGTTGACTGCCTTCGCTTACGAACTTTGATTGGCCCCGATCTCACCGATACAGGGCCCGGCGAACGACGGCCAAGGCTCCGCATCGCCAATATACAGGGTTTCAAAAACCTGCAATGGCGTTCTTTGCCCATCCGTTGAAGGTCCGGTTATCATACTTCAACTGCCTTGACTACAAGCCTCATTTCGCTCTGGAAACGGCCGTTTGCCGCACTCGTGCCGCGATGTGCGTTGCGGCGCGTCAGATCATGGCCATGCCGCCGTTGACATGGATGGTCTGCCCCGTGACGTAGGCCGCTTCGTTCGAACTGAGATAGACTGCAGCCGCCGCGATGTCCTCCGGTGTCCCCAGGCGGGCCGCCGGAACCTTGGTCAGGATCGTCTCGCGCTGCTTGTCGTTCAGCGCATCCGTCATCGGCGTCTTGATGAAGCCGGGCGCGATGCAGTTCGCGGTCACGCCGCGCTTGGCATATTCGGCGCCCAGCGTCTTGATCATGCCGATCAGGCCGGCCTTGGAGGCGGTGTAATTGCCCTGCCCGGGGTTGCCGGTGACGCCGACCACCGAGGTGATCGCGATGATGCGACCGAAGCGCTTGCGCATCATCAGCTTGGTCGCGGCGCGCGCGAGGCGGAAGGTGGACGTGAGATTGACGTTGATGACCTCGTCCCAATCCTCATCGCGGAGCTGAACGAAGAGATTGTCGCGCGTGATGCCGGCATTGGCGACCAGGATGTCGACCTGTCCCATGGCCGCTTCCGCAGCGGGCACCAGCGCCTCGACTTCGTCGGCCTTGGAGAGATTACAGGGCAGCACGTGGACGCGCGAGCCGAGCTTGCCGGCCAGTTCGTCCAGCACCTCCTTGCGTGTCCCCGAAATCGCGACGGTAGCGCCCTGCGCATGCAACGCCTGCGCGATCGCGTTGCCGATGCCGCCGGTTGCGCCGGTGACGAGCGCCATCCTGCCAGTGAGATCGAACATGAACCTGCTCCTCTAGCCCTGCTTAGCGGCGGCCAAAGCGTCCTTGGCAGCGGCAATATCGTTCGGTCCGCCAACGGCGACCCCGACGGCCCCGTCGGCGATGCGCTTCACGAGACCGGTGAGAACCTTGCCGGCGCCGATCTCGAAGAAGCGCGTGACACCCTGCCCGGCCATGTAGGCGACCGACTCGCGCCAGCGCACCGTGCCCGTCACCTGCTCGACCAGACGGCGGCGGATCTCGTCGGGATCGGTGATCGCGCTTGCCAGCACGTTCGAGACCAGCGGCGCGGCCGGTGCCTTGATGGTGACCTTGGCGAGCGCCTCGGCCATGGCATCGGCCGCCGGCTGCATCAGCTGGCAATGGAACGGCGCGGAGACCGGCAGCAGCATGGCGCGCTTGGCGCCCTTGGTCTTGGCAATCTCGACGGCGCGATCGACCGCGGCCTTGTCGCCCGAGACGACCACCTGGCCGCCGCCATTGTCGTTGGCGGCCTGGCAGATCTGCCCCTGCGCGGCTTCCCTGGCGACCTCGATGGCGGCCTCGTAGTCGAGGCCGAGCAGCGCGGCCATTGCACCGGCGCCGACCGGAACGGCCTTCTGCATCGCAAGGCCCCGGATGCGCAGCAGGCGCGCGGTATCGGACAGCGTCAGGCTGCCAGCCGCCGCCAGCGCCGAATATTCGCCGAGCGAATGGCCGGCAACGAAGGCCGCGTCCCGCGCCACGGAAAATCCGGCTTCAGCCTCGAGCACGCGCAAGGTGGCAACGGACACCGCCATCAGCGCCGGCTGGGCGTTCTCGGTCAGCTGGAGGGTCTCGGCCGGGCCTTCCCAGATGATCGCCGTCAGCTTCTCGCCGAGCGCGGCATCGACCTCGTCGAACACGGCGCGTGCGACCGGAAAGGCGTCGGCGAGGGCCTTGCCCATCCCGACCGCCTGGGACCCCTGCCCTGGAAATGTGAATGCTGCCGTCATCGGCGCTCCCTGCCTGTCGAGCATGATCGCTGCTGGAACCGGGCCACAGGTGACACGCGGCCTCGCGCCACGGTTCCGGATCAAGCTTCAAAGGGGGCCGTAGACACTGTCCGGGGCCGGACTGTCAAGCCGGGATGGACACCCCGACAACCTCGCCGCGAACCGGCGCTCAGAATCCGCCCGCCCGCTGGTCGGCGCCGACCTCGGCGCCCGCCCGCGCGCGACGAACGTTGCTGACCAGCTCGCCCGGCCTGTCGTCGTGGTTCGGCCTCGCAGTAGCGAGGCGCAACACCGCCGCGTAGTTCGGCTGTACCTCCATCCGCGCAGCATGCCGGCTTTCGCTCAGCAACCGGTGCACCTTCGGAAGGTTGTAACATGGAATGTAGAACAGCAGATGATGTTCGAGATGGTAGTTCACATAATAGGGCGCGATGAACAGGCGCTCGAGAAAGTTCGCCCGGGTGGTCCGGGTGTTGCGGAGCGGATCCTGGCTGTCGGGCACGACGGCGTGCTCTGCGATGTTGCGGATGCGGGTGATGACCATCATCCAGGTCAGAAGCGGCACCAGCCATAGCAGCGGATAGGCCCACCACACGCCGGCCGCGGCAAGCGCGGCGAACATCGCGGCGTTGACGAGGCATTGCGGGCCGAGCTTTCCCCAGAAATTCGCTGCGCGCTGCCGCAACGGCCAGTCGGAAGGGCCGAGCGCATTGAGCAGTTGCGCCTTGCGCTGCTGGTAGCCGGTCTGTCCGGTGATGTCGCGGATGAACTTGCGGCGATAGCTCAGCTTCGTGATCGGAAACGGGGCCGACAGCACGAGGTCGGGATCGTCCTCCTGCTGCGTGCGGGCATGATGCTGCAGATGATAGCGCCGGTAGCTGCGTGTCTCCGCGAACACCGGATAGGCACAGAACCATTGGCTGAGTGCCAGATTCGTCTTCTCGTCAGAGGAGAGGCAGCCATGGGCGCCGTCATGCATCAGGATCGCCAGCCCGAGCTGACGCGAGCCGATGATGGCGACGGCGATGATATAGGTCAGCGGATTGGGCCACCACGCCACGAGCGCGATCGCGCCGATGATCAGCGCCCACGCATGGGCGATCATCGCGACGCCCTTCCACGTCACGCGCCGGCGGACATCGGCGAGCTGTTCGTCGGTCAGGACATCGCGGGCCCGCATGCGAAGCGCGGTCATGGCCTAGCTCTCCTCGTTGGAATGGTCGGTATCCCCTCGTCCGTCGACAAGGCGCAGGCGTGCTGTTCCGCCACCGGATTTCGCCTGCTCGCCAAGCACACGCAGCATCTCAGCAGCGAGATCGTCGGGCGAACGGCCCATGGCATAGCCTTCGAGGATGACGCCGATCGCGACAGCCCAGAACCGGCGCGAGCTCTCGTCCGGCGCCCGCAGGGAGCGCCAGCCGCGACGCGCGACCTGGGCCGCATAGGCCCGCGCGCCCTCGCCGTGCAGCCGCTCGATGGTGCGTTCGACCAGCGGGGCGAGATCCTGCCGCCGCCGCGTCAGCGTCAGCGCCTCGGCGAAGAATGCGACGGAATCGCTCGCGGTGACGGCCTCGACAAGCGCCCTCGTGTACTCCGGCGGCGTGAGCGCATTCAGCGCCGCCTGTTCGGTCGCCCGCGCCACATAGAGTAATTCGCGGCAGGCGCACTCGACGAACAGCGCCTCCTTGGTGCGGAAGTAATAGGTGATCTGGCTTGGGAAGGCGTTGGCGGCGGCGGCGATGTCCGAGATGGACGCGCCCGAGAGGCCACGCTCCCGGAACATCGGGCTGGCCGCATCCAGCAACAAGGACCGCATCCTGCGGCCAGCCGACCGGGTCGCGCGCGCCGCATGCCTGGGATCGCTGACGGTCTCGTCCGGTGTTGGAGGCGCTGTTTCCGCCATTGGGCGTTCTCCCTCAATTTATTTGTATGACATACAAACAAAGAGATCAAGCGGCTTGAGGGAGCCATGGCTTGAGAGAGCCAAGGCTTGAGGGTAGCCCGTGCCCGGGGAAGCCCGGTTGCCAGGCTCGCGGCCCCCACATCGAAAAGCGCCCCCGCAACCTTGCAAACCCGGTCAGAATCCGTATAAGGCGCCCATCCGCAGACCCCGGCCGGGAGCTGAACGGACGGTCTCAGCAAATCATTCGTGATTTTGGTGTGGCAGGGCCAGTTGGCCCGTCGTCCCGTGTTTCCGCCTTCTGAGCTTCATCCCAGAGTCCTTTCCGAAGGTCTCTCAAGGGCTTGACGCCGGGCGATGCGCCAACATGAGGAAAGGACTTCCATGCCTCTTTATGAGCATGTCTTTCTCGCGCGTCAGGACGCGAGCACGCAGCAGGTCGAAGAACTGACTGCGCAGATGACCGGGATCGTCGAAGGTCTCGGCGGCAAGGTCACCAAGACCGAGAATTGGGGCGTTCGCTCCCTCACCTATCGCATGAACAAGAACCGCAAGGCGCACTTCGTGCTGCTCAACATCGACGCGCCCTCCGCGGCGATCGCCGAGATCGAGCGCCAGGAGCGCATCAGCGAAGACGTGATCCGCTATCTCAGCGTCCGCGTCGAGGAGCTCGAGGAAGGTCCGTCCGCGATGATGCGCAAGGCCGACCGTGATCGCGAGCGTGACGACCGTGGCGGCGGCTTCCGCGGCGAGCGCGAAGGCGGCTTCCGTGGCGACCGCGAGGGCGGTTTCCGTGGCGGTGATCGCGACGGCGGCGGCTTCCGCGGTGATCGCGGCCCGCGCCGTCCGCGCGAAGAAGCTGAAACCACCTCGGATGCGGAGTAAGAACAATGGCTGAAGCTGGTGCACGCCGTCCGTTTTTCCGTCGTCGCAAGAGCTGCCCGTTCACGGGCGCCAATGCTCCCAAGATCGACTACAAGGATTCCAAGCTGCTGATGCGTTACGTCTCCGAGCGCGGCAAGATCGTGCCGAGCCGCATCACGGCCGTGTCCGCCAAGAAGCAGCGTGAGCTCGCCCGCGCCATCAAGCGCGCGCGGTTCCTGGGCCTGCTGCCCTACGTCATTCGCTAAGACGAATTCGACCGGCGGCCTCGTGCCGCCGGTCACGACTTGATCCAAACCTGTAATACGAACTCATAAGGCTTCCGGGTCGTCCGGTCGCCGATGGTTGGGGCGAAATGCCTCTAACCGCTCGAAGGGAGCGGGACAGCTGATGATGGCTTTTGCACTGATAGCGCAGATCGCCGGCCTCGCGTCGGCATTGATGTTCGCCTCGATCGTGTCGGGCGCGCTGATCTCGCTCGTGCTGTTCTATCTCGCGCCGTTGCCGCTGATGGTCGCCTCGATCGGCTGGGGTCCACTCTGCGCCAGCGTCGGCGGCATCACGGCCGCGATCGGCCTCGGCGCCCTGTTCGGCTTGCCCTACTGCATCGCATTCGCCGTCACCGTCGCGCTGCCGGCCTGGTGGCTCGGCCATCTCGTCCTGCTCAGCCGCCCCGCGGAACCGGCCACGCCCGTCGGCGTCAACGCTCCGGCGACAGAGCCCGAGCTTGAATGGTACCCGGTGGGCCGACTGCTGCTGTGGATCGCGGGCTTTGCGGCACTGACCACGATCGCAGCCCTTCTGACGCTCGGCACCGATGCGGAGACCATCACGGGCGCGTTGCGGCGCGGCCTGATGCGCCTGCTCCGTTCCACCACCGCGCAGGCGTCGGGCGAGGTCGACCAGTTCGTCGACCTGCTGGTGCGTGTCGCCCCTGCGGCCGCCACCATCGTCGCCATGATGACGCTGACGCTCAATCTGTGGCTCGCCGCCAAGGTGACGGCGACCTCGGGCCGGCTGCACCGGCCCTGGCCGGACATGAAGACGGCGGAGCTGCCGCCGATGACTCTGGTGGGCCTCTGCGTTGCGCTGGCCTTCTGCTTCACCGGCGGCCTGCTCGCGATCGTCGCACAGATCTCCGCGGCGGCGCTGATGATGGGCTATGCGCTGACCGGGTTTGCCGTGCTCCACACGCTGACGCTCGCGCTCAAGAGCCGCACCTTGTGGCTCGGCTCGGCCTATGCCGTCGTCGTGGTGTTCGGCTGGCCCGTCATCGCGATGGTGATCCTCGGCCTTGCGGATGCCGTGTTCGGCTTCCGGGAACGCTTCCTGCGCAGCCGACGGCCGCCGCCGCTACCGACACCCTGAGTTCACCCCTGACATCCAACTCACCCAACACTTCAAAGGAGACGAAACATGGAAGTCATTCTGCTGGAACGCGTCAACAAGCTCGGTCACATGGGCGAAGTCGTGAAGGTTCGCGACGGCTATGCCCGCAACTTCCTGCTCAAGCGTGGCAAGGCGCTGCGCGCCACCGCCGAGAACCGAGCCAAGTACGACGGCATGAAGGCCGATCTCGAGGCTCGCAACCTCGCCTCCAAGGCCGAGGCCTCCAAGGTCGCCGAAAAGGTCGAGGGCAAGAACATCATCGTGCTGCGCCAGGCTTCCGAGTCCGGCCAGTTGTTCGGCTCGGTCACGGTGCGTGACGTCGTCGTCGCCTTCGAGGCCGACGGCGTTTCACTGTCCCGTCCCCAGGTGCAGCTCGACGCGCCGATCAAGACCATCGGCAAGCACGCCATCACCGTCGCCATCCACCCCGAGGTCGAGGTCGAGGTCACCGTCACCGTGGCGCGCAGCCAGGACGAGGCCGAGCGCATCAACCGCGGCGAGGACATCTCCACCCGCAACGAGGATCGCGACGCCGCTGCCGAAGCCATCGCGGCTGCCGGCGAGTTCTTCGATCCGGAAGCACAGCTCGACGACGTCGAGCCGGCCCCGGCTGCGGACGACAAGTAAGACCAGCGCACTCGCGCGACATGAAGCCCGGTCGCCTCAGGCGGCCGGGCTTTTCGTTTTGCCGGCGACGTCGTGGTTGATCATCGCGATCGAGGCCTGCGCGGCAGCGGAGTGCCTTTCGACGCCGTCGTTGAGGCTGCGTAAGTCGGCGTCGACGACAGCGACGTGGCGGTCCGGATCGATCACATTGGCACGGCAGACCTGCTCTTCGCCGACCGCGGGCGACAGCAGGTTGAGTTTGGACTCCGCCGCCTGACCGCGCGAAGGGGCTAGCGGGAGATCGGCGGTGCTGGCGGTGCGGACGAATCCGAAGACGCTGGCGCGGCCGCCGCCGCTGGCGGAGCCGACGGAGCGGGGCTTGCGGCCGGCGGCGCCTCGGCGGGTTTGGAGGCCACAGGCGGCGACGTCTCGGCGGGCTTTGCGGCCGCGGCCGGCGGAGCCGGTGTCACCGGCGGGACCGGATCAGCACGCACGGCGGGAGCCTCTCGCGGGGCGGGGTCGACCTTGGCGCTGTCCGGCTTGGCCTCGACCGGTTTCTCGGCCGGCTTGCTCTCGGGCTCCGGCTTCGTCGCTTCGGGGCGCGCGCCCCCCTTCTTGTCGTCGGCAGCGTCGACCTTGGGGGTCTCGTCCGTCTCCGGCTTGCTGCGTTTGGCCGGACGCTTGCCCTTCCGGCCTTCAGGCGCGGCCTGATCTTCGGGCCTGGCGGTCTCTTCGCTCGGACGCGCCGCCCGCTTCTGACGGCTCGTCTCGCCGGCGGGAGCCGCGCCCTCTGCTTCGGGCCGCGCGGCGTCCTGTGAACGCTGGCGGCGGCCCTGATGCTCGGGCGCCTGCGCGGAATTGGCGCCGGCGTCCTTGCCGTCCTTCTTGTCCTTGCCGGTGTCCTTGGCCTGGTAGCGGGTATCGGTCGCCCCGTTGGATACGAGGTAGGAGGCGAGCACACCCGCCATGTCCGAGCTCGTGGTGTAGTGCTGGCGGAGGAAGCCCGGCAGTGATCCCGGCGCAACCGACTTCAACAGCCCGCGGGGGCTCTTGTGGCACACGTTGCAGGTCTGAGCGAAAAGCTGGGAGGGGGTCTTGCCGGCCTCGAGATTGGTCGCCTGCGCCAGCACGGAATCGATCGCGCCGAAGCCGATCAGAAGCACCACCGTCGCGAGGCTGAGCGCTCGGCTCGACATTCTCATCATCTCCACTGAAATCTGACAGATGCAGCCGGCCTGGGCTCGGCGGCGGTCACCTTTTAGCCGATTGAGCCACGAATGGAAGCAGGCTGCCGCTGCCAGCCTGTGATTACGCGGCCCTTCGGCTGCATGCTCCCGAGACGCTGAAGGCCTGGCGTAAACGCGTCATGGAGCGATGCGAGGAAGCGGTTTGCCCGGATGCGCGGGTCCTGTGTCCCCGCATGCGAGATGACCTTCCGCGAGCAGGCCATGATGAATGTTGCGACCCAGCCAACCAAGCGTCCGGCCTCGTATCGATAACCCGGCCCCGTCTTGTCGCGGCAAGAAACCCGGCTGACCGGAGATGAGGCGTCAGCGATGAAGGTGTGACTTCCGGGAAGGACGGCAAGAACTCGTTAACGCCAATTGCGCCCGCAATCGGGCCAGCGTTTCCGGAGCGACCGGCTGGCGGCGGATGTCCGGTCGCTGGGCCAGTTCGGCCGCATCGATCAGTCCGGACAACCAGAGCCGGCTCTCAGCTTCGCCCTGCCCGATCTGGCGCTGCGGTTCCGGACGCATGATCTGCCTCGTTTCCCTGATGGCCATCCAAGACAATGCCCGGCCCGTCTGCCGGTTCCGGACGTAGACCCCCGAAAGAATCCGGGGAGATGTGATCTGCTTCACACCGGCCAGTTCCGCCCGGGGGTAGATCAACACCCATGAACAAGCCGACACAAACCTCGTTCGAGCTTCAGGACGACCTCCGGACCGATTACGCCCTGATCGTAACCGGCGTCGCGGCGGCCCTGGCGGCGCTGGTCTACCTCCTGCTGATCTGACGATCCCGCAGGGCGCCATGTCGCGCGCTCTCGGATAGGTCGGCGCTTCCCCGGCCAAGGTTCAAGGCCAAGGTTCACGGCCATCCCCATTTCGACGACACAGCCTTGTTCGATGCAGCAGTCTTGGCGCCTTCGCGCGGGGCAGGTTCCACAAAAATCCGTCAAGCACAGCCGGGGCGCTGACCGTCAATCATCCACCGCTTTAATGATCGGTTGATAGCGGCCAGCTTTTGCTTTCGCTTTGGGCGCCGGCAGCGCTTTATCCCCGCCCCGCATTCGCCCAGAAAATTGCTATCGCTCGATCATGGCCCTGACTGATTCGAACGTCCTCAAGCTCGCCCCCGACGCCGGCACGCCCGCCTATCGGACCGCGCCGCATAATATCGAGGCTGAACAAAGCCTTTTGGGCGCAATCCTGGTCAACAACGACGCCTTCTACCGGGTCTCCGACTTCCTGGAGGCGAAGCACTTCTTCGAGCCGCTGCACCAGACCATCTTCGAGACCGCCGGCAGCCTGATCCGGATGGGCAAGATCGCCACGCCGGTGACGCTGAAGACGTTCCTGCCGGCCGACACCGATGTCGGCGGCATGACCATCGGTCAGTATCTGGCGCGCCTTGCCGCGGAAGCGACCACCATCATCAACGCCCAGGACTACGGCCGGACCGTCTACGATCTGTCGCTGCGGCGCGACCTGATCGGGATCGGCGAGGACATGGTCAATGTGGCCTATGACGCCCCGGTGGACTTCCAGCCTCGCGCGCAGATCGAGGATGCCGAGCGCAAGCTCTACGAACTCGCCGAATCCGGCCGCTATGACGGCGGCTTCCAGAAGTTCTCGCAGGCCCTGGCGGTCGCCGTCGATCTCGCGGCCAAGGCCTTTCAGCGCGACGGCAAGCTGTCCGGTATTTCGACCGGCATGCGCGACCTCGATAACAAGATGGGCGGCCTGCAGCACTCCGACCTGATCATCGTCGCGGGCCGCCCAGGCATGGGCAAGACCTCTCTGGCGACCAACATCGCCTACAATGTCGCACGCGCTTACGTTCCCGAAGTGCAGGCCGACGGCACCACAAGGGCCGCCAATGGCGGCGTGATCGGCTTCTTCTCCTGCGAAATGTCGGCCGACCAGCTCGCCACGCGTATCGTGGCCGAGCGCACCGGCGTGCCCTCCTCCCACATCCGCCGCGGCGGCATCACGGAGGCCGATTTCGAGAAGATCCGGGAGGTCTCGATCGAGCTGCAATCGCTGCCCTTCTATGTCGACGCGACCGGCGGCCTATCGATTGCGCAGCTGATGGCGCGCGCACGCCGGTTGAAGCGGCAGAAGGGTCTCGATCTGCTCGTCATCGACTATATTCAGCTGCTGTCCGGCTCGAGCAAGCGCGCCAGCGACAGCCGCGTGCAGGAAATCACCGAGATCACGACCAGCCTGAAGGCGCTCGCCAAGGAACTCAACGTTCCCGTCATCGCCCTGTCGCAGCTCTCGCGCCAGGTCGAGTCACGCGACGACAAGCGGCCGCAGCTCTCCGACCTGCGCGAATCCGGTTCGATCGAACAGGACGCCGACGTCGTGCTGTTCGTGTATCGCGAGGAATATTACCTCGCCATGAAGGAGCCGCGCCCGGGCACGCCGGAACACGAGAAATGGCAGCTCGACATGAGCCTTGCGCACGGCAAGGCCGAAGTCATCATCGGCAAGCAGCGCCATGGACCGACCGGCACGGTCGATCTGGCCTTCGAGGCTTCGGTCACGCGGTTCGGCGACCTGGCGCCTGACGCGCAATTGCCGGAGCGTGGCGGCAACGACTACTGAGTTGGGGCTCGGTTCCCCGGGTTGAACCGCGCGGGCCTCTTGCGTACAACGGCGCCCATGACACCGGCGCCCGACCCGAAACTGATCCCGCAATCCGGCCTCCTCTCCGCGGAGGCCAACCAGGCCGCCGCGCTCGCCGCGTTCGGCGGCGTACTCACCGTCGATCTCGACGCCATCGTCGCGAACTGGCGCAAGCTGGAGAAGACCGCGGTGCCCGCCGAGTGCTCGGCGGTGATCAAGGCCGATGCCTATGGCTGCGGCGCCGAGCAGGTTGCCCGCGCCCTCAACAAGGCCGGCTGCAAGACCTTCTTCGTCGCCACCCTCGAAGAGGCACGCAAGGTGCGCGGGGCGGTGCCGGATGCCATCCTCTACGTGCTCGGCGGCTACTTCCAGAACACCGGCGACCACTACGCCAGGATCAACGGCAGGCCGGTGATCGGCGATCTCAACGAACTCGCCGAATGGGACGTGTTCTGTCGGCGTACCGGCTGGACCGGCGGCGCGGCGATCCATGTCGACACCGGCATGAACCGGCTCGGGCTAACGCTCGCCGAAGCCCAGGCCATCATTCCGCGCATCAATGCCGGCGATCACGGCATCACGCTGGTGATGAGCCATCTGGTCTCGGCCGAGCAGCTCAACAATCCGGTCAACGCGAGGCAACTCGGAGCCTTTCGGGCCATCGCCAGCGAATTCTCCGGCGTGCCGGCCGCGCTCGCCAATTCGTCCGGCATCTTCCTCGGTGCGCCGTTCCAGTTCGACCTGGTGCGGCCGGGCGCTGCGCTCTACGGCGTCAATCCGACGCCGGAGGCGGACAATCCGATGCAGCCCGTGGTCGAGCTAAAGGCCCGCATCGTGCAGACCCGCAACGTCGAGCGCGGCGAGAGCGTCGGCTATGGCGGCACCTGGACGGCGCGGCGGCCGACCAAGCTCGCCATCATCGCGGTCGGCTATGCCGACGGTTATTTCCGCGCTGCCAGCTCGAATGACGGAACGCGCGGTGCGGAAGTCATCGTCGCCGGCAAGCGCTGCCCGGTCGCGGGTCGCATCTCCATGGACCTGATCGCGATCGACATTACCGATTTGCCGCCGAACGCAGCCCGGCGCGGCCACATGGTGACGCTGATCGGCGACGGCATCACAGTCGACGAACTGGCGCATCATTTCGGCACGATCGGCTACGAGGTGCTGACCAGTCTCGGCCACCGCTACGCCCGCATCTACAAGGGCGGCAATGCGGATGAGCCGCTACATGGGCCTGTAGCCACCGCCTCGCCAGGTGCAGACACGCCCGCCGCGCCGCCGCCGCTGCCAGGCTGACCGGCACGCAGGCCCCCAGCCGCACCGCAACGTCTCGTCGGCGTTGCCGAGCCCGGGCCCGTGCGGCGGTGGGCACGCGTCGTTCTCGGGATCCAGCCCGCGCGATACACGGGCGGACCACACCACTTGCGTCTTGTTACTTCTTGCGGCTGTCGAGCGCCGCCTTGCAGGTGTCGCTGAGCTGATCGCGTTTGCCATTGAGGCAGGCGACGATGCGGCCGCCGCCGGGCGCGATGCCGGCGCAGAACTTGTCGTAGTCCGCCTTGCAGGCCCCACGCGGATCGGATGATTGTGCGGAAGCGGCCCCGGAGACGACGAGGGCAAATGCGAGGGCGGCAAAAGTCGACTTGGACATTGTATCTCCGGGAACGGACGACAGGAGCCGGTAGCTCTACATGAAGATTGCGACATTCAACATCAACAACATCAACCGTCGCCTGCCCAATCTTCTGGCATGGCTACGCGCGGCGAAACCTGATGTCGTCGCGCTTCAGGAACTGAAGGCGAGCGATGGCGATTTTCCCGCGGCAGCGATCGAAAAGGCGGGCTACGGTGCGGTCTGGCGAGGGCAGAAGACATGGAACGGTGTCGCCATCCTCGCCCGCAACGCCGCCCCTGTGCTGACACGCGATCGCTTGCCGGGGCGGCCTGGCGATCACGAGGCGCGCTACATCGAGGCCGCCGTGCGCGGCGTCGTCGTCACCAGCATCTATCTTCCGAACGGCAACCCGCAGCCCGGACCGAAATTCGACTACAAGCTCGACTGGTTCGCGCGGCTGAGGCGCCACGCCAGGACATTCATCAAGCAGGACTTGCCGGTCGTGCTCGCTGGCGACTACAACGTCGCGCCAACGGCGCTCGACATCTATCCGACGCGGTCATGGGACAACGACGCGCTGGTCCAGCCGAAGAGCCGCGCGGCGTTCGCATCCCTGGTGGCGCAAGGCTGGTGCGATGGGATCCGCGAATTGCACCCGGACGAGCGCATCTATACGTTCTGGGACTACAAGCGGAACCGCTGGCCGCGCGATGCGGGCCTGAGACTCGATCATCTCCTGATCAGCCCGGCCCTGATCTCGCGGCTATCGAAGGCCCGTGTCGACAGGAAAATTCGCGGCGAGGATGGAGCGAGCGATCACGCACCGGCCTGGATCGTACTTCGCTAGATCCCGCAGCCTGTTGGTCGTTCAGTTTTCTGACAGCCGTCTCGCGTTCGCGGCGACGTGCTCACGATAGCGCTTGATGATGGCCGCTGGCGTTGCGCCATTGAGCAGGCTTGCCGCCGCCTCGAAGGCCGCGGCGATCTTCTCGCTCACCATCAGCACAGCCTCCTGCCCCGCAGCGGCATCGCCATGACTGAGTTTTTCGCAGCGCAGCCGCACCACCTCACTGGCTTCAACGGCGAGCATTGCACCGGCAACCCAGGGAAAACCGCTGTCGGATCCGCTCAGCACCGCGTGGCGATCGAGCGCAGAGAAGGAACGGTGATCGGGCATCGCGGACCTCGCATTGTCTGAAGCAGCGCTCGAACCAATACGCCTCAAATTCTAAGGATCAGTCCCTCGGGCCGGTCGGATTGTCGGCCAGCTTTAAACCCGGATTTAAAGCTCTGGCATCGATGAGCCAGGACTTCCGGTTGCATGTCCGTTCGCGCGACTCGCGCGCGCCAGCTACACTGGAGCGTCCGCGGAGCAAACCCTGTGGCCTTCCTTTTCGTGCTCATGGTCGGCCTGGCCGCCGGCACCATCTCGGGCATCGTCGGCACCGGCTCGTCGATCATGCTGATGCCCGTGCTGGTCCATGCTTACGGGCCCAAGGAGGCCGTGCCGATCATGGCCGTCGCCGCCGTGATGGCGAATGCCTCGCGCATTCTGGCCTGGTGGCGCGAGGTCGACTGGCGAGCCTGCGCGGCCTATTCCTTCACCGGCATTCCCGCCGCCGCGCTTGGCGCGAGGACGCTGCTGGCGCTGCCATCACGCACCGTCGATGTCGCCATCGGCCTGTTCCTGATCGCGATGGTCCCGGTGCGGCACTGGCTGGCGCGCCACCGGCTCAAGGCCAATCTATGGCATCTGGCGATTGGCGGGGCGATCATCGGCTTTCTCACCGGACTCGTCGTGTCGACCGGTCCGCTCAGCGTGCCGCTGTTCCTGTTCTACGGGCTGAGCAAGGGTGCCTTTCTCGCCACCGAGGCCGCCGCCTCGCTCGGCCTCTACGTCGCGAAGTCCGTGACCTTCGAGCGCTTTGGCGCGATGACCGGCGATGTTTTCGTCAAGGGGCTGATCGCGGGATCATCGCTCATGTTCGGCGCCTTCGTTGCCAAGCGTTTCGTGATGCATCTCAAGCCCGAAACATTCCGACATGTGATGGATGCGATCATGGTCGCGGCCGGTCTCAGCATGCTATGGAACGCCCTGCACTCCTCCTGACACCGACGTTCGCCCATGGCCAAGAACACCCTCTCCTTCGTCTGCCAGAATTGCGGCGCGGCCTATAACCGCTGGCAGGGCAAGTGCGAATCCTGCGGCGAGTGGAACACGCTGGCCGAGGAGGACACGACCGGCAGCGTGCCGGTGTCGATCCGCTCCAAACGCAAGGGCCGGACCTTTGCGCTGGAGAGCCTCGCCGGAAAAAGCCCGGATGCGCCGCGGCTGTCCTCCGGGATGACCGAGCTCGACCGCGTCACCGGAGGCGGCTTCGTGCGCGGCTCGGTGCTATTGGTCGGCGGCGACCCCGGCATCGGCAAATCGACGCTGCTGACGCAGGCGACCAGCATGATGGCGCGCGCCGGCCACCGCATCGTCTACATCTCCGGCGAGGAGGCGATCGCGCAGGTCCGTTTGCGCGCGGAGCGGCTCGGCCTGTCGGATGCGCCGGTGCAGCTTGCCGCCGAAACATCGGTGGAAGACATCGTCTCGACCTTGTCAGAAGGCGCGGTGCCCAGGCTGATCGTGATCGACTCGATCCAGACGATGTGGACCGACACGGTTGAATCAGCACCGGGCACCGTGACCCAGGTGCGTGCCTCGGCGCAGGCCCTGATCCGCTTCGCCAAGAAGACAGGCGCAGCCATCATCCTGGTCGGCCACGTCACCAAGGATGGCCAGATCGCAGGTCCACGGGTGGTCGAACACATGGTCGACGCCGTGATGTCCTTCGAGGGCGAGGGCTCGCAGCAATTCCGTATCCTGCGGGCGGTCAAGAACCGCTTCGGACCGACGGATGAAATCGGCGTGTTCGAGATGACCGGCCTCGGCCTGCGCGAGGTCACCAACCCCTCCGAACTGTTCCTGTCCGAGCGCGATCTCGGGACACCCGGCACCGCGGTCTTTGCGGGGATCGAGGGCACGCGCCCCCTTCTGGTCGAATTGCAGGCGCTGGTCGCCCCGACCTCGCTTGGCACGCCCCGGCGCGCGGTGGTGGGCTGGGATCCGAGCCGGCTGTCGATGGTGCTGGCGGTGCTGGAGGCCCATTGCGGGGTCAAGCTGTCCGGCCACGACGTCTACCTCAACGTGGCCGGCGGCCTGCGCATCCACGAGCCCGCGGCCGATCTCGCCGCTGCGGCCGCGCTGGTCTCCTCCCTGGTCAATGCGCAATTGCCGAGCGAGGCGGTCTATTTCGGCGAAATCTCCCTGTCCGGCGTGATCCGCCCGGTGGCGCAGACGCCCGCCCGGCTCAAGGAAGCGGTCAAACTCGGCTTCAAGCGCGCGGTTCTGCCCGAATCGGCGCGGGGCGAGACCGCGGGCGAGTCCGGGCTGTCGCTGAACGCGATCAACAGCCTGACGACGCTCGTGGCCGAGATCGCGGCCCGGGGCTCGCGCCGCGGTGAATCGAGCGCCCCGGGGGAGAAAAATGCCACACCGGCAAGATTCCGCCGTGGAGAGGGCCAGGCGTAGGTGACGCCACCGGGTCCCGCCGCTATACACCCGTCACAAAAGCAGCATGGGATTGCGTGGTTGCGGCCTTGCCGGGAACCCCGTCTGCCCCTCACTTAGGGCAGCGGCCAAACACCGATTCGCTGAGCACCTTCGAGAGTACGAGCGGACCAGACCAGCCGATGCCAGTTACAATCCTCGACCTGATCCTGCTCGGTGTGATGCTGATTTCGGGCCTGCTCGCCATGGTCCGCGGTTTCATGCGCGAAATCCTGTCGATTGCCGCCTGGGGCGCCGCGGCCATCGTGACGCTGTACTCCTTCTCGAAGCTGCTGCCGACCGCCAAGACCTATTTCAACAACGACACGGTCGCGAGCGTCGTTGTGGTTGCCGGCGTGTTCGTGGGCACACTGGTGGTGGTGTCCGTGATCACGGTGCGGATCTCGGACATGATCCTGGATTCCCGGATCGGCGCTCTGGACCGGACCCTCGGCTTCCTCTTCGGGCTGGCCCGTGGGCTGCTGATCGTCGTGGTCGCCTTCCTGTTCTTCACCTGGCTGGTGCCCGACAAGCAGCGCCCGGACTGGGTCACGGGGGCCAAATCCCGCGTCGTTCTGCAGGGAACCGGCGATTGGCTGATGTCCCTCTTGCCTGACGACCCCGAGAACACCATCTTGAAGAGATTCAAGAAAAACAAACCAGATGATGATCAAGCTGATTCCGAGCAGCAGCCTTCGGGCAGTGGCGATGGATACAGTAAACCGGCTCGTGACAGTTTGAAGAAACTGATCGAGAAACCTGCGGCGCGTTGATTTGAGCCGAGAGAGAGGCGCGGACGAGATGCGACACCCTGACCAGGACGCCCTGTTTGATCTCGATCCGAAGACCGCTCCAGGTCCATCCGCGCTGGAGCTCCAGGACGATCTGGAAGGCGACACGCTTCGCGAGGAGTGCGGTGTCTTCGGCATCTACGGACATCCGGATGCCGCCGCCATCACCGCGCTCGGGCTGCACGCCCTCCAGCACCGCGGCCAGGAAGCCGCCGGCATCGTCTCCTATGACGGCAGCCGCTTCCATTCCGAACGCCGCCTCGGCCTCGTCGGCGACACCTTCTCCCGCCGCGAGGTGATCGACCGCCTGCCCGGCAACATGGCGGTCGGCCATGTCCGCTACTCCACCACGGGCGCGACCATCCTGCGCAACGTGCAGCCGCTGTTCGCCGAACTCAATGCCGGCGGCCTCGCGGTGGCCCACAACGGCAACCTCACCAACGGCCTGACCCTGCGCCGCGAACTCGTGAAGAGCGGCGCGATGATGCAGTCGACCACCGACACCGAGGTGATCCTGCACCTCGTCGCGCGCTCCAAGCGCAACCGCTTCATCGAGCGCTATATCGACGCGCTCCGCGAGATCGAGGGCGCCTATGCGCTGGTGTCGCTGACCAACAAGAAGCTGGTCGGCGCGCGCGATCCCCGCGGCATCCGACCCTTGGTGCTCGGCGAGCTCGACGGCTGTCCGATCCTGACTTCGGAGACATGTGCGCTCGACATCATCGGCGCGCGCTTCGTGCGCGACATCGAGCCCGGCGAAGTCATTGTGTTCGACGAGCACGGCCAGGACATCCACAAGCCGTTCCCGCCGATGGCGCCGCGTCCCTGCATCTTCGAATACATCTATTTCTCCCGTCCGGACTCCATCGTCCACGGCCGCTCGGTCTACGAGGTGCGCAAGGCGTTCGGTGCGCAGCTGGCCCGCGAGAGCCACGTGCCGATCGACGTCGTCGTGCCGGTGCCGGATTCCGGCGTGCCTGCCGCGGTCGGCTACAGCCAGCATTCCGGCGTGCCGTTCGAGCTCGGCATCATCCGCAACCATTATGTCGGCCGCACCTTCATCCAGCCGACGCAGGCGATCCGCGAATCCGGCGTGCGCATGAAGCACTCGGCCAACCGCGCCGCGATCGAGGGCAAGCGCATCATCCTGATCGACGATTCGCTGGTGCGCGGCACCACCTCGAAGAAGATCGTGCGCATGATGCGCGATGCCGGCGCCAAGGAAGTGCACTTTCGCCTCGCCTCGCCGCCGATCCTCTATCCCGATTATTACGGCATCGACCTGCCGGATCGCGGTGGCCTGCTGGCGGCCACGCATTCGCTGGAGGAAATGCGCGAAATCATCGGCGCCGACTCGCTCGCCTTCCTGTCGATCGACGGCATGTACCGCGCCATGGGCGAGCCCGGCCGCGACCCGGCCAATCCGAAATTCTCGGATCACTGCTTCACCGGGGCCTACCCGACCCACCTCACCGACCAGACCCAGACCGAGCAGCAGCCGCGGCAGCTGTCGTTGCTGGCGGAGGCAAGCTAGGCTTGTCGTCCCGGCGAAAGCCGGGACCCGCCACAGGCTTGCGCGGCTCGAACAAGGTCGTCATGACCATCCTCGACAATCATGACCGTCACGGCGTATGGGTCCCGGCCTTCGCCGGGACGACGCTGAATAAAGACGTTCAATGACAAAACCCCTCGCCAACCGCATCGCACTCGTCACCGGCGCCTCGCGCGGCATCGGCTATGCGACGGCCATCGCGCTGGCCAAGGCTGGCGCACATATCGTTGCGGTCGCGCGCACGCAGGGCGGGCTGGAAGAGCTCGACGACGATATCCGCAAGGACGGCGGCAGCGCCACGCTGGTCCCGCTCAACCTCACCGATTCCGACGGCATCGCGCGGCTCGGCGCCGGCCTGCACGAGCGCTACGGCAAGCTCGACATCCTGGTCGGCAATGCCGGCGTGCTCGGCCCCTCCTCGCCGATCGGCCACATCGAGCTGAACACCTTCAACGACGTGATGGCGGTGAACGTCTCCGCAAACTTCCAGCTGATCCGCTGCATGGAGCCGTTGCTGAAGCAGTCCGACGCGGGACGCGCGGTGTTCATCACCTCGGGCGCGGCCAACAAGGCGACCGCCTATGTCAGCCCCTATGCCGCCTCCAAGGCCGCGCTGGAGACGCTGGCGCGCGCCTGGGCGCAGGAGACCGCCAACACGAAGTTGCGCGTCAACCTGTTCAATCCGGGCCCGATCCGCACCCGCATGCGCGCCACCCTGATGCCGGGCGAAGACCCAGCGACGCTGGACACGCCCGAGCAGGTTGCAGAGTTCATCGTCCCGCTCTGCGCGCCCGACTGGACCGAGACCGGCAGATTCTACGACTACAAGACTCGCAGCCTGATGAGCTTCCGCCCGCCGGCCTGATTGACTCGCCTGCCTCCCCGCGATTGACTGCCCGCGCTCAAGCGGCAGCAAGCCGCACGCGGAAACAGGGAGGTCACCATGACGCCGTGGCATGGTTGCACGGGCTTCGCCCGTGCATTCGGACGCGTCTCACATGCATTCGCCATTCTGGTCGCGGCCATCGCATGCGTCCTTCCGCGGAGTGCCGCGGCGGGCGACGTCCCGACCTTCGCGGTCGATGCCGCCTGGCCGAAGCCTCTGCCCAACAACTGGATCCTCGGCCAGGTCGGCGGCATCACCGTCGATGCGCAGGGCCACATCTGGGTGATCCATCGTCCGCGCTCGCTGACCGATGACGAAAAGGGCGCGAGCCTCAACCCGCCGCGTTCGAAATGCTGCGTGTCGGCACCTCCCGTGCTCGAATTCGATGCGGAGGGAAACCTGCTGCGCTCCTGGGGTGGTCCCGGCCAGGGCTATGAATGGGTCGGCCGCGAGCATGGCATCGAGGTCGACGAACGTGGTTTCGTCTGGGTCGGCGGCAACGCCGACAACGACAACGCCATCCTCAAATTCACCGTCGACGGCAAGTTCGTCGCACAGATCGGCAAGATCGCGCCGAGCCTCGGCAGCAATGACACGACCCAGCTCGGCAAGCCGGCGGAGACCGCGATCGACAAGGACGCCAACGAGGTCTACGTCGCCGACGGCTATGGCAACCGCCGCGTCATCGTGTTCGATGCCGACACGCTCGCCTACAAGCGGCACTGGGGCGCCTACGGCAACAAGCCCAGTGACGAGAAGCAGCCCCCTTACGATCCCAAGGCGCCGATTGCCCAGCAATTCGGCAACCCCGTGCACTGCGTCAAGATCGCCAATGACGGCCTCGTCTATGTCTGCGACCGCATCAACAACCGCATCCAGGTGTTCCGGAAGGACGGTTCTTTCGTGAAGGAGTTCTTCTTCGAAAAAAACACGCTGGGGAATGGCGCCGTCTGGGATGTCGCGATCTGGCCCGATCCGAAGCAGACTTGGCTCCTGAGCGCCGACGGCGAGAACAACGAGATCCGGATCATCAGGCGCGAGGACGGTGTCGTGGTCGGCAGCTTCGGCCGCAGCGGCCGCAACGCCGGTCAATTCCACTGGGTTCACGCCATGGCGGTGGACGCCAGGGGCAATGTTTATACCGCCGAGGTCGATACCGGAAAACGTATCCAGAAATTCAGGCTGACGTCGGATGCACTGAAATAGGTCCCGCCCGGCGCTGCCCAAAAATTAACAGCCGGATGACGCTGCGACGCAGCGTCATCCGGCTTTAGGCGCATTGCCGCGGACCGCAGGACACGCTAGAGCGGTCAACCGAAACAAGGCTCCGACAAGAGAGCCGGACGTAATTTTGCCAATGGAGGAAACTTTTCATGACGACGACGTTCGCGCGCCGCTCCGCGGCCCTTCTTGCCTGTGCCGCTGCCTTCGGATTTTCAACATCTGCCTCTGCCCAGGACAAGACCGTCAAGATCGGCGTGCTCAACGACATGTCGAGTCTCTATGCCGACATCGGCGGTCCCGGCTCGGTGGTCGCGGTCAAGATGGCCGTGGAAGATTCGGGTCTGGCCGCGAAGGGCTGGACCATCGAAGTCATCAGCGGCGACCACCAGAACAAGCCTGATGTCGGCGTCAACATCGCGCGGCAGTGGATCGACACCCAGAAGGTCGACATGATCACCGACACGCCCAATTCCGGCGTGGCACTGGCCGTCAGCAACGTCGTCAAGGAAAAGAACATCGTGCTGGTCAACAATGGCGGCGCCAGCGCCGACCTCACGGGCAAGGCCTGCACGCCCAACACGATCTCCTACACCTACGACACCTACATGCTGGCCAACGGCACCGGCAAGGCGCTGACCAAGGCCGGCGGCGAAAGCTGGTTCTTCCTGACCGCCGACTACGCCTTCGGGGCCGCGCTCGAGCGCGACACCAGCGCCGTGGTCACCGCCAACGGCGGCAAGGTGCTCGGCGGCGTGAAGCATCCGCTCAACACGTCCGACTTCTCGTCGTTCCTGCTGCAGGCGCAGAACTCGAAGGCCAAGATCATCGGCCTCGCCAATGCCGGCGGCGACACGACGAATTCGATCAAGCAGGCGGCCGAATTCGGCATCGTCGAGGGCGGCCAGAAGCTCGCCGCGCTCCTGCTGTTCATCAACGACGTGCACTCGCTCGGCCTGAAGACCGCGAAGGGCCTGACCTTCACGGAATCATTTTATTGGGATCTCAACGACAACACGCGCGCCTTCGCGAAGCGCTTCCAGGAAAAGACGGCCAACAAGGCGATGCCGTCGATGACGCAGGCCGGCAACTATGCCGGCGTGCTGCATTACCTCAAGGCCCTCGAGGCGCTCGGCGGCAACCCCCATGACGGCGCCAAGGTCGTCGCCAAGATGAAGGAACTTCCGACCGACGATCCGCTGTTCGGCAAGGGCCCGCTCCGCGAGGACGGACGCCGCATCATCCCGGCCTATCTGTTCGAGGTGAAGAAGCCCGAGGAGTCGAAGGGACCGTGGGACTATTACAAGCTGGTCTCGAACATCTCGGCCGAAGATGCCGCCAAGCCGCTCAAGGACAGCGATTGCCCGCTGGTCAAGAAGTGACCGCGTAGCGGTCATCCCGGGACGGTGCGCAGCACGCGAACCCGGGATCGCGATGTCAGGTGTATCGAAGGTGGGTTAAGCCGAAGGCGTAACCCACCTTCTCGCATTTCAGCAGGTTGCGCCGATACGAGCGCAAGCAAAGGCGCGCGGGGGCCGTGACCCGCATCTCCTCACGACTTCGAAGATTGGTGGCCATGCTCGGCGTTGCCCTCTACGAGGCCGTTTTGGTTGTCGCCAGCGTCCGCACCGCGATCGCCACACACACCAGCATCAGCATCGCCGCGAGCAGAAACGGCGCGCCGGGCAGATGCACCGGGGCGCTCGCGCCGATGAAATACGAGAACGTGAGCGTGAACAGGAACGGACCGATGAGCTGCGAGACGCTTTGCACGCTGGCGGTCGCACCCTGCAATTGTCCCTGTTGATCGGGCGACACCAGCCGCGTCATCAGCGATTGCGTGGCCGCTCCCGCGATGCCCCAAAGTGCCATCAGGGGAATGCCGAGCCATGAGAGCGGCCCGGTCGGCGCGACACCGAAGATGATGAAGCCGAGCGCGCCGCAGCACAGGCCGAGCAGCAGCGCCTTGCGTTCGCCCAGCGTACGCACGATCGGTCCGATCGCCAGGCCCTGGACGACCATGGCGCAGACGCCGACCATCGCCAGCGTCAAGCCGACCGTCCGCGTATCCCAGCCATAGCGATAGGTCGCGTAGAGCACGAAGGTCGAGGGCAGCACCACATGCGCGACCTGCGCGATGAAATTGACGACCGACAGGCCGCCGAGGATCGCGTTGGAGCGCAACAGGCGCAGCGCGCCGATCGGATTGGCGCTGCGCCAGCGGAACGGCGCGCGCTTCTCGGGCGGCAGCGATTCCGGCAGGATGAAGAGCCCGTAGAGCGCGTTGGCGAGGCTCAGGGCCGCTGAGGCCCAGAACGGCAGCCGCGGGTCGATGTCGCCGAGCAGCCCGCCCAGCGCCGGGCCCAGGATGAAGCCCGCGCCGAACGCGGCGCCGATCCGGCCAAAGGTTGCCGCGCGCCGCTCCGGCGGCGTGATGTCTGCAATGTAGGCGAAGGCGGTTGAGATGCTGGCCGACGTGATGCCGGAGATCACCCGTCCGACGAACAGCCAGGCCAGCGTCGGCGCCAGCGCCATCAGCACATAGTCGGCCGCGAGCCCGAAGTTCGAGAGCAGGACCACGGGCCGCCGGCCGAAGCGGTCCGACAGTGCCCCCAGCACCGGCGAGAACACGAACTGCATCAGCGCCCAGGCGGTGCCGAACAGGCCGAAGATGCGCGCCGCATGCGCAGTATCGTTGTCGACGAAGCTCTCGATCAGCTTGGGCAGGATCGGCATGATGACGCCGACCGCGAGCATGTCGAGCAGGATGGTGACGAAGATGAAAGCGACCGCGCCGCGCCGGACAGGCGCAGCGCCCTGCGCCGTCGCCTCGCCGGCCTCTCCGCTCACGACGGCCGCTTGCGCTTGTGCGCGAAAGGATTGGCCTTTTCGCGCAACGCGATCCTGACAGGCGTTCCCGGCAGTTCGAAGGTTTCACGCATCGAGTTGATCAGATAGCGCAGATAGGATTGCGGCACCGCGTCCGCGCGGGAGCAGAACAGCACGAAGCTCGGCGGACGCGCCTTGGTCTGCGTGATGTAGTTCAGCTTCAGCCGCCGGCCCGACACCGCCGGCGGCGGATTGGCCTGCACCGCCTGCTCGAACCAGCGATTGAGCGCGGAGGTCGACACGCGCCGGTTCCAGATCGCATAGGCATCCTGGATCGCCTGCATCAGGCGATCGATGCCCTCACCCATCAGGCCGGAGACCGCAACGATGGGCACGCCCTTGAGCTGGGGCAGCCAATGGTCGGCATCGCGGCGGAGCGAGGAGATCGCACCGCCCCCCTTGGTCTCCATCAGGTCCCATTTGTTGACCGCGAGCACGACCGCGCGACCCTCGCGCTCGATCAGGTCGGCGATCCGCAAATCCTGTTCCTCGAAGCGGTTCTGCGTATCCATCATCAGCACGACGACTTCGGCAAAGCGCACCGCGCGCAGCGCATCGGCGACCGAAAGCTTCTCCAGCTTCTCCTCGATCCGCGAGCGGCGGCGCAGACCCGCTGTGTCGAACACGCGGAAATCGCGGCCCTTCCAGTTGATCTCGACCGCGATGGAATCGCGCGTGGTACCGGCCTCGGGGCTGGTCAGCAGCCGCTCCTCGCCGAGCAGATGGTTGATCAGCGTGGACTTGCCGGCATTGGGACGGCCGACCACGGCGACACGGATCGGCCGCGTCGCGGCCTCCTCCTCCGACAGCGGCGCGTCGTCCTCATCCTCGTCGTCGTCGTGGACGGGCTCAGGCATCAGCCTGGCCAGCGCGTCGTAGAGTTCGCCCATGCCCTCGCCGTGTTCGGCCGAGATCTGGATGGGATCGCCGAGGCCGAGCGCGAAGGCCTCCATCGCACCGACATCGCCGTGCTTGCCTTCGCTCTTGTTGGCGACCAGCAGCACCGGCTTGTTGGCCTTGCGGGCGAAATCGGCGAAGGCGCGGTCGTTCGGGGTGAGGCCGATGCGGGCGTCGATGACGAAGAACAGCGCGTCGGCCTGGGCGATGGCGGCCTCGGTCTGCTCCTGCATGCGCGCGGTCAGGGAGCCCTTGGCGCCCTCGTCGAGGCCCGCGGTATCGATGATGGTGAACTCGAGATCGCCGAGCCGCGCCTCACCTTCGCGCCGGTCGCGGGTGACGCCGGGCAGGTCGTCGACCAGCGCAAGCTTCTGCCCGACCAGACGGTTGAACAGCGTCGACTTGCCGACATTGGGTCGGCCGATAATGGCGATCGTGAAAGACATTGGTCATTCGTGCGCTGCCGGGGCTGCGCCTGTCAATGAAATGAAGGGATCAGCGCGAGAAGGTGCCGCTCGGCAGCGGTGCCGGGAAAGCGCCTTGCGACTGCTGCTGGGTGGACTGGGTCGGCTGGACCTGCTGGACGGGCTGGTCCGGCGGCGGCGCGGTGGTGCGACGGCGAACGATCTTCGGCTTCGGCGGGGGCGCGGCGGTTGGCGGCGCGGCCTCGGGCTGGGCCTCGCCATCGACCTCGCCGGCGGGCGCTTCGGCAGGCGCCGCTGCCGCAGCCGGCTGTTTGGTCTTCTTGGCCTTGGCACCCTTGGCCGGCTTGGCCTCGGGAGGCGGCTCGGCCGGCAGCGCCGCCACGGCCGGAGCGTTCGGATCGGGCTGCTGTTGCGCGCCCTTGTACATGTCCTTCGGCACGCCTTGCTCGAGGCCCGGCACGCCCTCCGGGAACACCGGCTTGCGATCCCCTGGCAGCTTCTTCTTGGTGTCGAGGAAGTCGAGCATGTCGCTCGGATCGAACCCGCCGCTGGAGCAGCCGCCAAGAGCGCCGGCAAAGGCGATCAGAACGGCGGCTGCGATCAAACGTGGCATGCGGCGCATATCGGTCTCTCGTCGAGTTCTGGGAGCCGTCGTCAGCTCTTGGCGACGGGCGGCAGCAGCGCAGCAAGGGCCTCGGCGCGCGAACGCAGGCCGGGCGGCGTCTCGCCATCCTCGGCGATGGCGTCGAGCCATTTGCGGGCCGCCGGCAGATCGTTGTTGCGCCAGGCCGACAGCGCCAGCATCTCGCGCGCGCTGTGGCGGAACGTCGATTTGGGCGTCGCAGACGCCTCCAGCCGCTGCTGCATGTCGGCATAGGAGGCAGTGTCGACCAGCAGGCCGGCGGCGCGGAGGCGCGCCAGATCCTGCCACTCGCCACCCACGCTGCGGTCGGCGGCGATGTCGTCATACATCTTGGCGGCGGCCTTGGCATCGCGCGGTGCAGCCTCCGCCGCGGCCCGCAATCGCGCCAGGGTGCGGTAGCCCGACGGCGCCTTGGCGGCCAGTTCGGTGAAAGCGGCCTCGGCCTCGGCGTGCTTGTCTTGATCGGACAATTCGGCCGCCTTCTCGAAGGCGGCGCCGGCTTCGGCTGCCTTCTTGCCTTCCAGATATTGGTAGCCGCGCCAGCCCGCGACGCCGGCCACGACCAGCACCATCAGCGCGATGAAAAAGATCGAATATTTGTCCCACAGCCTCTTGAGCTGTTCGCGACGGACTTCCTCGTCGACTTCGTCAAATAATTCAGACACTTAAGCCAATCCTCGACCCGGCCGGGTGCGCACGCCAAGGCGTTCGCGTCAGGAATCCCGTCCCCCACGTGGCGGCGAGGTAGCCTAACGATATGGCGGTGGCAAGGCAAAGCGAGCCCAATCAAGGCGTTAACCACCAGGGCTCCGGCGGCTCCGCAGCTTCGGCTCAGCTACCCAGGGCTTCCCGCAGCTGCCGCTTCAGCACCTTGCCATTGGCATTGCGCGGCAGCGGCTCCGGCGTGATCGCCATGGTCTCCGGCACTTTGTAGTCGGACAGGCGCTCGGCGCACCAGGCCCGTAGCGCGGCATCCGACACCGGCTCCCGCGTCACCACCACGGCATGGACGCGCTCGCCCAGCACCGGGCAGGCCCTGGCGACGATCGCGCTCTCGACCACCGCGGGGTGGCCGGCGAGCACCGATTCCACCTCGGCCGAATAGATCTTGAGGCCGCCGCGGTTGATCATGTCCTTCTGCCGGTCGAAGACGCGGACGAAGCCTTCGGCATCGACCGAGCCGAGATCGCCGGAGTGCCAGAATCCGCCGGTGAAGCTCTCGGCCGTCGCCTTGGGATTATTCCAGTAGCCCTTGATGACGGAGGCGCTCTGGATCCAGAGCTCGCCGATCTCGCCCGGCGGCATTTCATGGCCGTCCGCGGCCATGGCGACGATGCGCGCGCCGGGGCACGGCAGGCCGACGCTGTCGAGATGGCTCTCCGTCAGTTCGCCGGGCATGATGGTCGACGGCGAGGTCGTCTCCGTCGAACCGTAGCAGTTCATCAGCTTCAGCCCCGGGATCTTCGCCTTCAGCTTCTCGATGGTCGCGACCGGCATCGGCGCGCCGCCGAAGCCGCCGATGCGCCAACTCGACAGGTCATGGCTGTCGAAATCGCTCTGGAGCAGGCAGAGATTGTACATGGCCGGCACCATCACCGTGTAGGTGACGCGCTCGCGCGCCGCGAGCCTGAGGTAATCCGCGGCCTTGAACTCCGGCATGATGATCAGCGCACCAGCGCAAGCGATCATCGTGGTGATGTTGGCGACGACGCCGGTGACATGACCGAGCGGCACCGCCGCGATCGAACGATCGGCCGTGGTCAGTTGCAGACACGACACGAACACCATCGAGGAGTGCACGATGTTGCAATGGGCGAGCATCGCGCCCTTCGGCTTGCCCGTGGTCCCCGACGTATAGAGGATCATGGCGATATCCTCTTCGTCCACATCGGCCGGCGCCGGGGCCGGGGCATGATCGATCAGCGCCGCGAAGCCGGACAAGGCGGGATCGTGATCGATCGCGATGCGGTGAACGAGGCCGGGAACATCCTGCGCCTGGGGCAGCCGCTCTGCGAGTGCGGCCTCGTGGATCAGGAGCCTCGCGCCGCAATCGCCGAGCACATAGGCGATCTCCGGCCTCTGCTGGCGCGTGCTCAGCAGCACCGTGACCAGACCCTCATGCGCGGCGGCAAACAGCAGCAGCGGGAATTCGATACGGTTGCCGAGCAGGATCGCGACGCGGTCGCCGCGCCGCAGGCCGAGTTTGCGAAAGCCGGCTGCGATCCGCGTGGCGCGCTCCGCGGCCTGACGCCAGGTGATGCGGACATCGCCGCAGATCAGGGCCTCGCCATCGCCGTTGCGGTCGCAGGCCTCCGCGATCATGGCCCACAGGCTCTTCGGCCGGCCGCGGAAGGCGGGCACCACGCGATCGCCGAAGCGCGCCTCGAGCCGCATCGGCGGGATTGGCATTTGCGACCACTGCATCGGGAACGCCTCGGCTCGTTGCTGCTGTCACCTTCCGCCCACGAAGCGGACGGCCCGTCTTGCGCCGATCGGCTGCCGCTAGACCCCCACCACGGGAACGCCGATCACGACCGGATGGAACGCGAAGGCGAGCGCCAGATAGGCGAGGATACCGACCGCCACCGCGAGCAGGTCGTTGGTGAGGCCGCCGACCGGGATCGGCGGGCCGCCGGCATCGCCGCGGCGCTTCAGGGAGATGCGATCGAACACCGCCCAGCCGAGGAAGGAGCCGAACAGGATGATGGAGCCGAGGTCGCCATTGGCGAGCAGATGTGCGGTAGCCCACAGTTTGACGCCCGCCAGCATCGGATGCTTCAGCGTCGTGTAGATGCGTCCGCGCAAATACGACGCCACCACCATGATCACCGCGGGCAGCATCAGCGCGAGCGCGATGTGCTTGAGCGCCTTGGGCGGGTACCAGACGTCGACCCAGCCGGTCGCCCGGTAGTGGGCAAAGCCCCAGATGATCAGCGCCAATCCCGCGAGCGACACCAGCGAATAGATGATCTTGTAGGTGCCCTCGCCCAGCCGCGCGACCGCCTGCGCGCGCGCCTCACGTTTCGTTGTGAAAACATGGGCCGCGAAAAACAGCAGCAGCCCGAGGATCATGACCAGCAGACCCAAGACATCCTCCCCTCAACCAGCGCCCCGCTCATGGCGTATCATCAATCCGTCGCCGGTCGCAACTCTCGCCGCGGTCGGGCTATTGCCCGGGATCGCGATTGTCGACATAGCGGATCGCGATCGGCCGGCCCGCCAGGGCGCCACCGAGCCCGCTGGTGAATTTCATCGGCAGGCAGGACTTCAGCGAGTCGTTGATCGCATCGAGATAGGTGGCTCGAACATCCGCCGGGACGCCCGCGGTTGCAAAGGTCAGGCGCGGCGAACCGATCAGACGTCCCGCCTTGTTGAAGCTGAAGCGGACCGACATCTGCATGCCGGCGCGGGCGTTGTCGGAGGGCGGCGACCAGCAGCTGCGCAACTCGGCGAACAGGTCGCCGATCGTATCGAGATCGTGATCCGGTTTCCGGTATTTGGCGCGATCCGCCTCGGGCGGAACGCTTTCGATCGTGAGCTGCAGGTTCTGCCCCGTGGGATAGTCGATCTCGGGAATGCAGGGGCCGTGCTCGAGCACGCTGCAATAGGACGGCGTGCAGGGCCGGCCGTCCAGAACGCTGCACGGCTCGTGCGCAAACGGGATCGGGTTGATCTGGCGGGGCCGCGCGTCGGCGGCAACGGCCGATGCCGCCAGCAAGGTGAGAATGAACAGACATCGCCACATGACGGGAACTCGCACGGCCATCAGGAGAAAGGTGGCATCGTCGGTCACCGCGTCAAGGCGGCGCGCATTCACATCGCCGCGCGCGGCGCCTTGATGCCGCCTAGCCCTTCTTCTTCACGTCCTTGACGTTGGCGAATACGATGCCCTCGGCGCGTTCCCTGGTATAGCCGAGATAGAATTCGTTGCGCGCCAGATAGACGGGATCGCCATCGACATCGTCGGCGATGCTGGAATTGTTGGCCGCAATGAACGTATCGAGCTTCTTGCGGTCGTCCGAGGAGACCCAGCGCGCCAGCTGGAACTCGCTCACCTCGAACTCGACCGGCAGCGAATATTCGGCCTCGAGCCGCGCCTTGAGCACGTCGAGCTGCAGCGCGCCGACCACGCCGACGAGCGCCGGGGCTCCGTCGCGCGGGCGGAACACCTGCACGACGCCCTCCTCCGACATCTGCTGCAGCGCTTCCTTCAGCTTCTTCGCCTTCATCGCGTCGGTGAGGCGCACGCGGCGAACGATTTCCGGCGCGAAGCTCGGCACGCCGACGAAGTTGAAATCCTCGCCCTCGGTGAGCGTATCGCCGATCCGCAGCGTGCCGTGATTGGGAATGCCGACGACGTCTCCGGCGAAGGCCTCGTCCGCGACCGAACGGTCCTGCGCGAAGAAGAATTGCGGGCTCGACAGCGGCATGCTCTTGCCGGTCCGCACCAGCTTGGCCTTCATGCCGCGGGAGAGCTTGCCGGAGCAGAGCCGCGCGAAGGCGATGCGGTCGCGGTGGTTCGGATCCATGTTGGCCTGGATCTTGAAGACGAAGGCGCTCATGCGCGGATCGGTCGCCTCGACCTTGCGCTGGTCGCTGTCCTGTGCGCGCGGCTCGGGCGCGAACTTGCCGAGGCCTTCGAGCAGATCGCCGACGCCGAAGTTGCGAAGTGCGCTGCCGAAATAGACCGGCGTGAGATGTCCCTCGCGGAAGGCGTCGAGCTCGAAAGGCTTGGACGCCGCAGTGACGAGTTCGAGTTCGTCCTTCACCGCCGACACGTCGAGATTGGCGTTGAGCTTGGTGAGCTCCTCGATGGCGATCTGCTGTGCCGCACCGGTCTTGGCACCGCCGCCTTCGAGCAGGCGCACGCCGCCATTGACGACGTCGTAGGTGCCGAGGAAATCGCGGCCGCGGCCGACCGGCCACGTCATCGGCGTGGTGTCGAGTGCCAGGGTCTTCTCGATCTCGTCGAGCAGTTCGAAGACGTCGCGGCTCTCGCGGTCCATCTTGTTGATGAAGGTGATGATCGGGATGTCCCGGAGACGGCAGACCTCGAACAGCTTGCGGGTGCGCGCCTCGATGCCCTTGGCGGCGTCGATCACCATGACGGCAGAGTCCACGGCCGTCAGCGTGCGGTAGGTGTCCTCCGAAAAGTCCTCGTGGCCCGGCGTGTCCAGCAGGTTGAAGACCAGCCCCTCGAACTCGAAGGTCATGACCGAGGTCACGACGGAGATGCCGCGCTCGCGCTCGATCTTCATCCAGTCCGACCGGGTGTTGCGCCGCTCACCCTTGGCCTTGACCTGGCCGGCCAGATTGATGGCGCCGCCGAACAGCAGCAGCTTTTCGGTCAGCGTGGTCTTGCCGGCGTCCGGATGCGAAATGATCGCGAACGTGCGCCGCCGCGACACTTCAGCGGCAAGCGGGGAACGGGCCGGCGATTCGGCAGGGGTTGCGATGTCGGACATGGCGGGAGCGTTTGGCAGGGAAAAACGGCCTGATCAAGCCCGATATGGTGATTGCAGCGCCGTTCGGCCAGCCCCATATCCGGTTCGGGGAAGGACGACCTTCCCGCTCAGCACATGATCGCGGGGACGGCCCTGCCTTGAACGGAGGGTCGTGATGGCCTGGATCATCCTGTTTGTCGCCGGTCTGCTGGAGATCGCCTGGGCGATCGGGCTGAAATACACGGAAGGGTTTACCCGGCTCGTGCCATCGGTCCTGACGCTGGCCGCCATGGCCGGCAGCGTCATCCTCCTCGGTCTCGCCCTCAGATCGCTGCCGATCGGCACCGCCTACGCGGTCTGGACCGGCATCGGCGCGGTCGGCACCGCTGTGCTGGGCATCGTTCTGTTCGGCGAGCCCGCCACCGCGCTGCGTCTCGCCAGCATCGGGTTGATCGTCGCCGGGATCGTCGGCCTGAAGCTCGTTACCTGACGAACAGCTTCACCGCCCACCAGGTCAGCGCCGCGACGACGGCCGAGGCCGGAATGGTGATGATCCAGGCATAGACGATCGAACTGGCGACGTTCCAGCGCACCGCCGAAACCCGGCGCGCCGCGCCGACGCCGACGATCGCGCCGGTAATGGTGTGGGTGGTCGAGACGGGCACGCCGAGAAACGTCGCCATGAACAGGGTCGCCGCTCCGCCGGTTTCAGCGCAGAAGCCCTGCATCGGCGTCAGCTTGGTGATGCGCAGGCCCATGGTGCGAACGATGCGCCAGCCGCCCATCAGCGTGCCCAGCGCCATCGCGGCCTGGCACGACAGCACGACCCAGAACGGCACCGAGAATTCGCTGCCGAGATGGCCCTGCGAATAGAGCAGCACGGCGATGATGCCCATGGTCTTCTGGGCGTCGTTGCCGCCATGGCCGAGCGAATAGAGCGAGGCCGAGGCGAACTGCAGGATGCGGAAGGCGCGGTCGACGGCGAACGGCGTCGAGCGCACCGAGAGCCAGGAGACGATCGCGACCAGCATCATGGCGAGCAGGAAGCCGACCAGCGGCGACAGCACGATCGCCAGCACCGTCTTCGACAACCCGCTCCACACCGCCGCCGAGAGGCCCGCCTTGGCCATGCCGCCGCCGACCAGGCCGCCGATCAGCGCGTGCGAGGAGGAGGACGGGATACCGAGCGCCCATGTCACGAGATTCCAGACGATGGCGCCGACGAGGGCGGCGAAGATCACCTGGGCATCGACGATTGAGGGATCGATGATGCCGGTGCCGATGGTCTGGGCGACATGCAGACCGAACACCGTGAAGGCGACGAAGTTGAAAAAGGCGGCCCAGAACACCGCGAATTGCGGCCGCAACACGCGCGTCGAAACGATGGTGGCGATCGAGTTGGCGGCATCATGCAGGCCGTTCAGGAAATCGAACAGCAGTGCGACGGCGATCAGTCCGACCAGGACCGGAAGACCCAATGCAGCATCCACGGCAGCAAAGTCCTATTCTTGACGCATGATCTGACCGGAAAACCGCCCTGCACTTTTCCGGATCGCGCGTTAAACCTGCTCGATGACGATACTGTTGATCTCGTTGGCGACGTCGTCGAAGCGATCGGCGACCTTCTCGAGGTGATCGTAGATCTCGACGCCGACGATGAAATCCATCGCACTGCCCTCGCGATGCTTGAGGAACAGCTCCTTCAGCCCGATGTCATGGAGGTCGTCGACCCGGCCTTCGAGCTTGGTCAGTTCTTCGGTGATCGCCGTCAGCATCGCCACGTTCTTGCCGATCTCCTGCATCAAGGGCAGCGCGCGGCCGACCAGATTGGCGCATTCGATCAGGAGCGTGCCGATTTCACGCATCGGCGGCTCGAAGGTGCGGACCTCGAACAGCATCACCGCCTTGGCGGTCTGCTGCATCTGGTCGATGGCATCGTCCAGCGAGGTGATCAGATTCTTGATGTCGCCGCGGTCGAACGGGGTGATGAAGGTGCGGCGGACCGCGGTCAGCACTTCCCGGGTGATGTTGTCCGCATCGTTCTCGAACTGGCTGACGCGCTGACAGTAGACGGGCGTCTCCTCGCCGCCATTGAGCACGCCCTGGAGCGCGATGGCGCCCTGGATCACGGTCTGGGCATGGCGGTCGAACAGGTCGAAGAACCGTTCTTCCTTGGGCAGGAAAGCACGAAACCAACGCATCATGGGAGATCGTCTACCGGTTGAAAATGGCCCGGCCGAGCGGCCGTCATAAAACTGTCATAGACCATTTTCGATCCGCGCGCGCCAACTCACGCCCGCGGGACCCCATCATCCACCGGTTTCACACCTCGCCTGAACTCTTGCGAGATCAAGGACTTAGAGCGACCGACGGAAGTAGTGCGCGATCTCTCCGATGACGCCGCGACGGAATGTGAGCACGCAGGTCACGAAGATCGCGCCCTGGATCACCGTCACCCACTGGCCGAACCCCGCCAGATATTGCTGCATGGCGATGATGACGAAGGCGCCGACGACGGGACCGAAGATGGTGCCGAGGCCGCCCACCAGCGTCATCAGCACGACCTCGCCCGACATCGACCAGTGCACGTCGGTGAGCGAGGCGTTCTGCGCCACGAACACTTTCAAGGCACCGGCGAAGCCGGCCAGCGTGCCGGACAGGACGAAGGCCAGGAACTTGTACTGGTCAGTCCGGTAACCCAGCGAGATCGCCCGCGGCTCGTTCTCGCGGATCGCCTTCAGGACTTCGCCGAACGGCGAATTGATGATGCGGAAGATCAGCAGGAATCCGGCAAGGAAGCCCGCGAGCACCACATAATAGAGGATCGTCGGCTTCGACAGATCCAGCACGCCGAACATCCAGCCCTGCGGAATGCCCTGGATGCCGTCTTCACCGTGGGTGAAGGGCGCCTGGAGATAGATGAAGTAGAGCAATTGCGACAGCGCCAGCGTGATCATCGAGAAATAGATGCCCTGGCGGCGGATCGAGATGTAGCCGGTGATGATCGACAGCACGAAGGCCGCCGCGATCCCGACGAGGATGCCGAGCTCCGGCGGCAGCGCCCACACCTTCAGCGCATGCGCGCTGCAATAGCCGGCCGTGCCGAGGAACATCGCATGTCCGAAGGACAGCAATCCGCCATAGCCGATCAGCAGGTTGAAGGCGCAGGCCAGCAGCGCGAAGCACAGCGCCTGCATCACGAAGAAGGGATAGACCCCGGTGAAGGGCACGGCCGCCAGCAGCAGCGCCATCACCACGAAGACGGTCATCTCGTCGCGCATCGCGCGCGGCGTTGCCGGCAGCGTATCGTCCGTCAAGGCTGTCATATCAGGCTGCCCTTCCCGTCAATCCCGTCGGCTTCACCAGCAGCACCAGCACCATCAGCACGAACACGACGGTGTTGGAGGCCTCGGGGTAGAAATACTTGGTGAGACCCTCGATCACGCCGAGCGCGAACCCGGTGATGATGGAGCCCATGATCGATCCCATGCCGCCGATCACCACCACCGCGAACACCACGATGATGAGGTCGGCGCCCATCAGCGGCCGCACCTGGTTGATCGGCGCGGAGAGGACGCCGGCGAGCGCGGCAAGGCCGACGCCCAGACCGTAGGTCAGCGTGATCATCCGCGGCACATTGATGCCGAAGGCACGCACCAGCGTCGGGTTCTCCGTCGCGGCGCGCAGATAGGCGCCAAGACGCGTCTTCTCGATCAGGTACCAGGTGGCCAGACAAACAACGAGCGAGAACACGACGACCCAGCCGCGATAGATCGGCAGGAACATGAAGCCGAGATTCATGCCACCCTTCAGCTGGTCCGGAATGGCGTAAGGCAGGCCCGAGGAACCGAAATAGTTCTGGAACACGCCCTGCACGATCAGCGCGATGCCGAAGGTCAGGAGCAGGCCGTAGAGGTGGTCGAGCCCGGTCAGCCATTGCAGCATGGTCCGTTCCAGGATCATGCCGAAGATGCCGACGATGATCGGCGCCAGCAGCAGCGCCCACCAGTAATTGATGCCGCCGAGGTTCAACAGGAAATAGGCCACGAAGGCGCCCATCATGTAGAGCGCGCCATGGGCGAAGTTGATGATGTTGAGCATGCCGAAGATCACGGCGAGCCCGAGACTGAGCAGCGCGTAGAACGAGCCGTTGATCAATCCCACAAGTAGCTGAGCGTAAAGAGCCTGCATCGATCCCGTACCCGGTCCCTTCGGCGTTCCCTTGAGCGCCCGCCGGCTCGGAGCCAGCGGGCTGTTGGTGTTATTTCTTGAGCAGCGCGCACTTGCTCTCGGAGAGCGGCGTGAACGCCTGATCGCCCGGCACGGTGCCGACGAGTTTGTAGAAATCCCACGGTCCCTTGGACTCGGAGGGCTTCTTCACCTCGAACAGATAGGCGCTGTGGATGGTTCGGCCGTTCGGCTGGATCTCGCCCTTGCCGAACAGTTCATCCTCCGTCGGGAACGACTTCATCTTCTCGACCACCTTGACGCCATCATGGGGATTGCCGCCGAGCGCCTCCAGCGCCTTGAGATAGTGGCGCACGCCCGCATAGACCCCCGCCTGAACCATGGTCGGTGGCGCGTTGTTCTTCATCTTGGCGGCGAAGCGCTTCGAGAAGGCGCGTGTCTGGTCGTTCATGTCCCAGTAGAAGGTTTCGGTGAAATTGAGACCCTGTGCCGTCTCGAGGCCGATCGCCTTGACGTCGGTGAGGAACAGCAGCAGCGCGGCGAGCTTCTGGCCGCCCTTGACGATGCCGAACTCGGCCGCCTGCTTGATCGAGTTGGTGGTATCGCCACCGGCATTGGCAAGGCCGATGATCTTGGCCTTGGAGGCCTGCGCCTGCAGCAGGAAGGACGAGAAGTCGGGCGTATTGAGCGGATGCTTGACGCCGCCGACGACCTTGCCGCCATTGGCGACGATCACCGACGTGGTGTCGCGCTCCAGGGCCGCGCCGAAGGCATAGTCGGCGGTGAGGAAGAACCAGGTGTCGCCACCGGCCTTCACCAGCGCCTGCCCCGTGGTGTGGGCGAGCATGTAGGTGTCGTAGGTCCAGTGCACCGTATTGGGCGAGCACTGCGCATTGGTGAGGTCGGAGGTCGCGGCACCCGAGTTGATGTAGACGCCGTTCTTCTCCTTGATGACGTTGTTGACGGCAAGTGCCACGCCGGAATTCGGCACGTCGACGATGATGTCGACCTTGTCGACGTCGAACCATTGTCGCGCGATCGCGGTGCCGATGTCGGGCTTGTTCTGGTGGTCGCCCGAGATGATGTCGATCTTCCAGCCCTTGGCGGCGAGGCCGGAATCCTCGACCGCCATCTGGGCCGCGAGCGTCGAGCCTGGACCGCCGAGGTCGGCATAGAGGCCGGACTGATCGGACAAAGCGCCGATCTTGACGGTCTTGTCCTGCGCGAACGCCACGCCCGCGGTGGTCACCGCCAGCGCCGTGCCCAGCAGAAACGAGGCAATCGACTTTGTCTTCATGCTACTTCCCTTGTCACTTTCCCGTCGCGGCCCTAGACGCCGAGATAGGTGTGGAGCTTGTCCATGTTGGCGGCGAGCTCCGAATTCGAGAAACCGTCGATGATCTTGCCGTGCTCGACCACGTAATAGCGATCGGCGACGGTGGAGGCGAAGCGGAAGTTCTGCTCGACCAGAAGGATGGTGAAGCCCTCCTTCTTCAGCCGCGCGATGGTGTGGCCGATCTGCTGGATGATGACGGGTGCGAGGCCCTCGGTCGGCTCGTCCAGCATCAGGAAGCTCGCGCCGGTCCGCAGGATCCGCGCAATCGCGAGCATCTGCTGTTCGCCGCCGGACAGCTTCGTGCCCTGGCTGTTCAGCCGCTCCTTGAGATTCGGAAACAGATCGAAGATCTGCTCGAGCGGCAAACCGCCTGCGCGCACCACCGGCGGCAGCAGAAGATTCTCCCGGACGTCGAGGCTGGAGAAGATGCCCCGCTCTTCCGGACAGAACGCGATGCCCATCCGCGCGATCTTGTCCGAGGTAGAGCGGATGATCTCCTGATTGTTGAACTTCACCGAGCCGGTGCGCTTGCCGATGATGCCCATGATCGACTTCAGCGTGGTCGTCTTGCCGGCGCCGTTGCGGCCGAGCAGCGTGACGACCTCGCCGGCGTTCACGTCGAAATTGATCCCGTGCAGGATGTGGGACTCGCCGTACCAGGCCTCGAGGTTGCGGACCTGAAGGATATTGCCGCCGGCCGCGGCCTTTGCGGGAGCGTCCGCGATGGCTGTCTCAGGCATGACCGGCTCCCAGATAGGCTTCCTTGACGCGCTCGTCCTTGGTGAGTTCGGCGTAATTGCCCTGCGCGAGCACCTGCCCGCGCGTCAGCACGGTGATGATGTCAGACAGATTGGCGACGACGCTCAGATTATGCTCGACCATCAGGATGGTGTACTTCGCCGAGATGCGCTTGATCAGCGCGGCGATCTTGTCGATGTCCTCGTGGCCCATGCCCGCCATCGGCTCGTCCAGCAGCATCATTTCCGGGTCGAGCGCGAGCGTGGTCGCGATCTCCAGTGCGCGCTTGCGCCCGTAGGGCATCTCGACCGCAGGCGTATTGGCGAACTCGCTGAGGCCGACGTCGTTCAGCAATTCGAGCGCGCGGTTGTTGTAGCGGTTCAGCACCGACTTCGAGCGCCAGAAATCGAACGAAGAGCCGTGCTGGCGCTGAAGCGCGACGCGGACGTTCTCCAGCGCGGTGAGATGCGGGAACACCGCCGAGATCTGGAACGAGCGCACCAGTCCCATGCGGGCCACGTCGGCCGGCGCCATCGCGGTGATGTCCTGTCCCTTGTACAGGATTTTCCCGGCAGACGGCTTGAGGAACTTGGTCAGGAGATTGAAACACGTCGTCTTGCCGGCGCCGTTCGGGCCGATCAACGCATGAATGCTCCCACGGCGAACCTTGAGCGCGACGTCACGGACGGCGAAGAAGCCTGCAAACTCCTTGGTCAAGCCTTCCGTTTCGAGAATGAACTCATCGGCCAAACAGATTTCCCCCCGCCCGCGCGACGCGCTGGCCGCGCGTGGCTGTGCTTATTGACTTCGGCTTTCCGGAGGCCCTGCTGCAGCCCATCCGGCCCGCCGCCTCCGGGCGCGGAATATGCCGGAGATGACGGGGGTTAGGCAAGGCGGAAAGCTGAGCAGATCAGGTCTTCGGCGGGATGCGAGATGATCCCTTAGTCGAAGCGCCCATGGTGCCTGCGCGGCTGTCCGGTTTGCAAAGCACCGGTCGTGCCGCTGTCGTTAGCGGTCTTTCGTCCGCTGCGCCAGCCTTCGCCAGAAATTTTCCCGAAGCATGATGGCGCGCAGTGGAATTTCCAACTCGGTCGTTAACGAGCGCGCGGCCCGCCGCACTGGCAATATCCTCCGCGACAAAGCCTGTGCGCCGAAATGACGCTACGCCGGACGATCGCTGCGAATGGAATTTCTCGCGACGTCGTCAGCGCGACTTGGCACCAACCTCCCTGGCGTAAACATCAGGCTTGAAGCCGACGAGGATCTTGCCGCCGGCTTCGAACACAGGGCGCTTGATCATCGATGGTTGCGCTAGCATCAAGGCCAGCGCCTTCGTCTCGGTAAGGCCTTCCTTGTCGGCATCGGGGAGCTTCTTGAAGGTGGTGCCGGCGCGATTGAGCAGCGTTTCCCAGCCGACCTTGCCGGCCCACTGCCGGAGCTTGTCCTTGTCGATACCCGCCGACTTGTAGTCGTGAAACGCATAGGCGACACCGTGGCTGTCGAGCCAGGCGCGCGCCTTCTTCATGGTGTCGCAATTCTTGATGCCGTAGATGATGTTGGGCAAGGCCGTCCTCGCGCATGCTGCCTGAGCGTCGAGCCGTGTTCTACGAAACTCCCGATCTCGCGACAATATCGCGAGCACCAACCTGCACGGATCATCGCATGCACGTCACCCACGATCCCGCCGCGGCCGTCTCTCCGACGATCGACTTCAACGCGTTTCTCGCCGTCGATATCCGTGTCGGCACCATCGTCGACGCAAAACCCTTTCCCGAGGCCCGCAAGCCCGCCTGGCGGCTGTGGATCGACTTCGGTCCCGTCATCGGCGTTCGCAAGAGTTCGGCCCAGATCACCGAGAACCACCCGCTGGAGACGCTGGTGGGGCAGCAGGTCGCGGCCGTCGTCAATTTCCCGCCGCGCCAGATCGGACCCGTCGTCTCCGAAGTGCTGACGCTCGGCTTCCCCGATGCCGACGGCAAGGTCGTGCTGGTGCAGCCAAGCAAAGCCGTGCCGAACGGCGGCCGGCTGTTCTAGCGTTCACGGCCGTTTCGGAATCTCGAGCCCGCGCTGGACGGCCGGCCGCGCCAACCCGCGCGCCAGCCAGGCCGAGACGGCCTTGAACTGATCGAACGCGACGAGATCGCCGGCGCCATAGAACCCGATCAGGTTCCGCACCCAGCCGAGCATGGAGATGTCGGCGATGGTGTAGTCGTCGTCCATGAACCATTGCCGGCCGGACAAATGCGTGTCCATCACGCCGAGCAGACGCTTCGCTTCATTGACGTAGCGCTCGAGCGGTCGCTTGTCCTCGAAATCCTTGCCGGCGAACTTGTGGAAGAAGCCGACCTGGCCGAACATCGGCCCGACGCCGCCCATCTGGAAATGCAGCCATTGGATGGTCTGGTAGCGCCGGGCGGCATCGGCGGGCAGAAGCTTGCCGGTCTTGTCCGCGAGGTATTGCAGGATCGCGCCGGACTCGAACAGCGCCAGCGGCTGGCCGCCGGGACCATCGGGATCGAGGATCGCCGGAATCTTGCCGTTGGGATTGAGCGAGAGGAACTCCGGCGTCTTCTGGTCGTCCTTGCCGAAATCGACCAGATGCACCTCGTAGGGCAGACCGATCTCCTCCAGCATGATCGACACCTTGACGCCGTTCGGTGTCGGCAGGGAATAGAGCTGGAGCCGCTCCGGATGCCTGGCCGGCCAGCGCCGCGTGACCGGAAATGCGGAGAGATCGGGCATGAGGCACCTGTCTGATGTTGATGTGAGCTCAATCTAGGCTGCGGCCCGGATCGCGCAAGGCACGACGATCGCACTTCAATAATTGATCTCCATCCGCAATCCGCGCGGATCGATCTCCTCGCCGCCGACACGCTGCGTGCTGTCCCGGGCGGCCACCGCGCAGGCACAGGCGTCGATCAGATCGTCGCGACCGATGCCGGTGCCATGGCGCCATGTCAGCCATTTCGGCAGGCGCGTGAAGCCGCGTTGCGCCAGCAGAGCGATACGCTGCGCGCGACCTTGCTCGGTCGTCTTCCTCGCAAGCGCGGTCTGCCCAGCGAGATTCCAGAAGATCAGTTCCGGATGCGCTTCACCGATCGTCGCCTGCCGCACCGGCGTCATCATCGTGTCGACCTCGCAGATCTTGTCGCGAATGTTCCAGAGCTGCGCCGACACGCCCCTGCCCTTGCCTTCGGTCTCCCAGTAATGCCGGTTGGCCACCGCCATGTCAGGAAACGTCCAGAGATCCCGCCGCGCGCCGAGAAACACGGCGGGCCCGACGAGCTCGCGCGCCCGCAGATCGCAGATCCGATAGCCGCTCGGCTTCAACCCGATCGGCATGTCGATCATCGCCCGCGCATGCGGCATCGCGAGCAGACGCGTCAGGCCGGGCGAATAATCGAAGCCGTGATCGCCGCGTGCGTCGATCCAGGCTGCGACCCAGCCGAACCGGAAGCCATCGAGGCCGAGGAAGGTCGGCACGGTTCGTCCTGCCGGGCTGATGATCAGGCCCCAACCGCCTGGTAGGCCAGCCGCTTGAACTCGAAGAAAAACGGATTCCAGAAGCCCATGTAGCGCTGGGCCATCAGGACGCCGGCGGTGTTCGCCTCGGGACAGATCCACCAATGGGTGCCGGCGAGGCCGCCCCACTGGAACTCGCCGGTGGAATTCGGCGGATCGAAGGGCATCGGCGTGAAGGTGACGGCGCCGCCGAGACCAAACCCCTTGCCGGCCATCGGGCCAAGATTGGCGAAGCGGATGGTGCGGCCGGCCGGCAGCTGGTTCGTCATCATGAGCCGCAGCGTCTCGGGCTTGAGCAACGCGTCCGGTCCGGGCAACAGCGCGCGCACCAGGGCCAGCATGTCGGGCAGGGTCGAGACCAGGCCGCCGCCGCCGGACAAGCGCGGAAACGCGCGGCGATAGGCCTGCGGATAAGGCAGATGATCGGCGCGCGTCAGACCCGGCTTCATCGGATCGAGCACGTCGGAGCCGTTATAGAGCGCGACCAGCCGGCCCTGCTGCGGCTCCGGCACGTGAAAACCGGTATCGGTCATGCCGAGCCGATCGAAGATGCGCGCCTCGAGGAACGCATCGAGCGACTGGCCCGAGACCACTTCCACCACGCGTCCGAGCACGTCGGTGGCGACCGAATACTCCCAGGCTTCGCCGGGATGATAGGACAGCGGCAGCTCGGCCAGCCTGTCGATCATGTCCGTCAGCGGCGTCAACGGATTGAGCACCCGCGCTTCGTTGTAGGCCTTGAACAGCACCGAGCCGGGATCGAAGATGCCATAGCTGAGGCCGGACGTATGGGTGAGCAACTGGCGGATGGTGATCTCGCTCTTCGCCGGCTCGACCTCGGAGAGGCTGGTCGCACCCGCCTTCAGCACCTTGCGCTGGCCCAGCTGCGGGAGGAATTTCGCGACGGCGTCGTCCAGGCCGACACGCCCCTCCTCGACCAGCAACATGATCGCGCAGGTCACGAAGATCTTGGTGTTGGAGAACGCGCGAAAGATGTGGTCGGGCTGCAGCGCGGTGCCGGCCTCGCGATCGGCGAAGCCGACGCATTGCCGGTCGACGACCTCGCCTCCGCGCAGCACCGCCCAGGACGCGCCGGGAATGATGTCCTGATCGACGTAGCGCTGCATCGCCGTCCGCACGGCGGAAAAATCGTTAGCCCTGGCGTCCATGCATCCCCCTCTTCTGTCGCGACGGATATAGCGCGAATTCGCCGGATATGAAGCCCTGATGGCAGGCGCTCACTCCGCCTTCATCAGCGCGGTGACGTGCAGTCGCCGGCGGATGTGCATGCCCTGCCGCCGATAGAGCGCGATGGCCGAGGCATTGCTGGCGAACACATGCAGGAACGGCACTTCCCCGCGCGCCTCGATCTGGCGCGCCACGGCCGCCAGCAGCGCCTGAGCATAGCCGCGGCCACGATGATCGGGATGCACGCAGACCGCCGTCATTTCGGTGAAGCGGCCCGGCTTCATCCGCTCGCCGGTCATGGCAACGAGTTCGCCGCCGACTCGGATTCCGAGAAACGTACCGAGTTCGTGCGTCCGTTCCGCGAACGGGCCCGGCTTCGTCAGGGCGACGAGTGCGGTCATGGCGGCAACGTCGGCCGCGCCCAGCCGGACGATCTCCGCGTCGCGCAGCGGGCTGTCCACGGGCGAGCCGATCATCTGCTCGCCGGGCTCGGCGAGCACGACCCTGAACGTTGCAGGCACATCGACCGGCTCCGGCGTGAACAGCACGGCGACCTGCGACGGCGCCAGGACCTCGCCGAGCGCCGCGAAGCTGGCCGGCGTCATGTCCGGCATGTCGGCGAACGGCGCGATGTCCACTGGGAACCGCAGCGCGCGCGGGCCGCCCTCGGCGAGATGCTTCTGCCGGGTCGTCAGCGCACTCCAGATCGGATGATCCAGCAGCGCCTCCTCGGCGTCCGACACCGGTTAGTCCTTCTCGAAGCTGACGATGACCGCGGCGTTGGCGATCAGGATCGGGTCGTTCGCGACTTCGGTCGCCGAGGGAATCTCGAGCCCGCCCTTCACTGCGGTCACCGTCACGGTGCCGTAGGGAAGCTCCCTGGCGACAGCGTCGGTGTCGACGGCTTCGGGATAGGGCACGCCGATCGTGACGTCGACGAACATGTCGTTCGCCGTCTTGTCGATCATCCGGAAGAAACCGAGGCTGGAATGACGAATCGCATCCGACACCGCCCGCCTGGCCGCCTTGGTGGCGTCCCTGCCATGGACATCGACGCCCATGCCCATCTCGGTGATACAGCGAATGCGCGCCATGTCCGTTTCCTCTGCTTGATCGCGATCATCACGAGTGTGGGCGATCGAGAGCGCAGATACAAGAGTGCTTCGGGGCGCACCCATGTCTCCACATCGTCATTGCGAGCGAAGCGAAGCAATCCAGAAATCCCTCCGCGGAGAGACTCTGGATTGCTTCGCTGCGCTCGCAATGACGATTTGGTTGGAAATCGGTTCCTCAAATTCCGCTGTCATTCCCCGCGTAAGCGGGGAATCCAGTACGCTGCGGCTTCTCCGTTGAACATGACTGTCTCTGGAATACTGGATCGCCCGGTCAAGCCGGGCGATGACGGCGGAATGGGGATGCAGACACAACTCATCGCTCTCGCGGCTTGTCTCGCCCGAGCTTTGCGTCGTTCTTTCCGCTTCACCCTC
>CAYREH010000045.1:0-49577 GCA_964423245.1 uncultured Bradyrhizobium sp.
TGGACGACCTCCTGGTCGGCCGCGCCAACGTGATCCACGAGCGCGAGGAACATGGGAGATAGCGCTGCGGCCTAGCCGAAGACCTGACGTTCGCTGGCCGCTCCGCCTTCGCCCTGCGCGCTACAGCCTTTGCCCGCTTCGCGCCACGATCGCCTTTGCTAGCTCGCCGAGCCGTAGCTCGCGAAGGCTGGTGGGGGAGGAAGGACTCGAACCTTCGAAGCCATGAGGCGGCTGATTTACAGTCAGCTCCCTTTGCCACTCGGGACACTCCCCCCGCTCGACGGCAGCACAATCGGGCCGGGCTATGCCGGCGACCGAGAACGGCCGTGGAACGTGAAGGCCGCGACAGCCCGGATGGGGGCGCGACCGGGCGCGGTTATGGGGGATGCGGTGGGGCAAAGTCAACCGAGGCGAACAGCTAAAATCATGCTCGTTCGCAGCCAAATTGCCATAATCCGGGGCTCGTGACACAAGCGAGCGCATGACGGATCGAAAATTTGCCCCGAGGGGCCCCCGTGGGGGCGCTAAGCCCTTCAAGAAAACAGGAAAATCGGCGGGCCGGCCGGCCTGGCGCGAGCGTGATTCGCACCCCGACGGGCCGGTCGTCCTCTACGGCTGGCACACGGTGACCATGGCGCTCGCCAACCCGCAGCGCCGGATCCGCAAGCTCACGCTGACCGAGAACGCCGCAAGGCGCCTGGCCGAGGAGAACATCCAGACCCGTGTGACGCCCGAGATCGTCCGGCCCCAGGAGATCGACCGGCTGCTGTCGCCCGACGCCGTGCACCAGGGCCTGCTCGCCGAGGCCGATGCCCTGCCCTCGCCCGACATCGAGACCTTGTCCCAGGAGGGCATGGTCTTGGTGCTCGACCAGATCACCGATCCGCACAATGTCGGCGCCATCCTGCGTTCGGCCGCGGCCTTCGCGGTGAAGGCGATCGTCACCACCGCGCGCCACAGCCCCGAAGCGACCGGCGTATTGGCCAAGGCTGCCTCCGGCGCGCTCGAACTGGTGCCTGTTGTCACCGTGCAGAACCTTGCACGCGCATTGACGGCGTTGAACGAGCGCGGCTTCCAGACCGTCGGTCTCGACAGCGAAGGCAGCGCCGACCTGTCCGAGGTCGCCTTGCGCGAGCCGCTTGCGCTGGTGCTCGGTGCCGAGGGCAAGGGCCTGCGGCAATTGACCCGCGAGACCTGCAGCGTCGTGGCGCGGCTCGACATGCCCGGCGAGATCAAGAGCCTCAACGTGTCGAATGCCGCCGCGCTTTCGCTCTATGTCGGCGCCAGCCGGCTCGGGCTGATGAAGCGCTGAGCCAGGTTTGAAACGCAAAGCGCCCGTCCACAATCTGCGGACGGGCGCTGCATGGGTTCAACCGATCGGACGATCAGTAATAGCGGCGCAGCACGCGGTGACCGCCGTAATAATAAGGCGCCGGTGCGTGGCGGTGGGCATAGCCGTAGCGCGCCGCGTGGCCGTAATGCACACGCGGCAGATAGCCGGCGCGCGGGCCGTAGCCATAGCGATACGGACGGTAGTACGGACGGTGATAGGGATAGGCCGCCGGAGCTGCGACCGCAGCGGCGCGATAGCCGTAACCATAGCCGTAATTGGCGGGCGCGACGACGGCATCCTCACGATAGGTCGGATACGGCGCGAACGCGCCCGGGCCGGTATAGGTCGGACCCTGGTTGACGTAATAGTACTGCGTGGTGGGCTCGGCGAGGCGCTCATAGGCACCGTAGCCATAACCGCCGCAACCGGTGTTGCAGCCGGAATAGACCGGCGCGACCGGCTGGCAGGGGTTGAAACCGCAGGCCGCGGCGGGCGCGGCGGCGGTGAACATCGCGGCAGCCGCCACGACCAGTCCCGAAATCATCTGACGCATTACTCTCTCCTGTTGATTTCCGTTCGTTGATTGACGTTTCTTAACCCGGCGGCCTGCCGGGCATTTCGACGCGCGGCCGTGGCCGGCGATATTGCGGACCGGCGTTGATCTCCGGTGCGAGGATTACCGGCGGCGGATCGACCGGCACGTTCATCTGCGGCGGCAATGGCGCGGATTGGGCGCCCCAGCTCTGGTAGTAGCTCTCCGCCGGCTTCGGCAGCTTGCGGTTCGCGGGCGGCTCGACCTCGAGCCGGCCATAACCCGGCCGCAGGCCGAGTGTCGGGTAATAGTGACCGACGTCCGATGGCTGTCGCTCCTCGATGTAGCGCCCGCCATAGATGGTCGGCTGCACCTGGATGCCCTTGCCCAGCCCCCATTCACCTTCGACGACCGTATAGGACGCGTCGATGCCGTTGATGATGATGGGCACGCCCGGACGGCCGGGGACGACGATATCGAAGCCGCCACCGGCAAACGCCGTGGCGGGCAGTCCGATCAGAATGGCTGCAAGCGCGGCTGCGCGCATGGAAGATCCCCGGATTATCCGCGCCCAACCTACCCGATCGGTGCTCAGAGAGGGTTAAGGCCCCCTCACCAAATTCCGGTAAGCCTAACGCGGCCGGCGCGGCGGCGACGCAAATGCGATGGAGCGAGCTATCGATCCATTAACGAGGCCAGCGCTCGCGAGGGAACTTGCCTGCAAGCGCCTCACATCCGTTTGACTGCGCACGCGAGAAAATCGCGGCAGCTCCCGGAACGTTCACCGTCGCGAATGTTTAGCGTCGCGTCAGTTCACAGGAGACACTCATGACGAAGACGACGCTTTTGGGCGCAGCCGCCATTGCCGCGACCATGCTTGCAACACCCGCCCTGGCCCAGGCTGTCATCAACGAGCCCGGCCGTTGCGCCGCCCAGTTTCCCAACGCCAATTGCCAGAACCTCGGACCGGGCAATCCGTTCACCGACAGTGGCTATCGCAATCGGCGGATGAGCAATCGCCAGGAAAGCAATCGCCAGGAAAGCTATCGTCAGGACAGCTATCGCCAGAACGCTTATCGTCAGGGCAGCTACCGCAACCGCGACTGGAACAACGACTGGAACAGGGATCGCTCCGGCTTCTGGCCCGCTGACGCGGCGGGCGACATTGCCGGCGTTGCGATCGGCACTGCGGGCGCGGCCGTCGGAACGGCTGCCGCCGTGGCGACGGCGCCGTTCGGGGGCTGGGACAATTCCTACGCCTACGACAATTCCTGGGACAACCGCGGCTGGGGCAATCGTGGCTGGGACACCCGCAGCTACGCCCAGCGCAACGGGTTCGTCTGCACGCCCGGCACGTGGTTCAAGGGCGAGGACGGCCGTCCCCACATCTGCCAGTAAACGTCCTCGGCACAACGCATCAGAACAGGCGGTCTTCGGGCCGCCTGTTTTGCTGTGGGCCGACGGGTTCTGGCACTTTCTGCCCAAGTCTGATATTGCGACCCGCGCGGCAGCCCGGCATCGGCCGGCCCTGCCCCGATCAGCGTCGCCGGCTTAGCTCAGCGGTAGAGCAGCGGTTTTGTAAACCGAAGGTCGGGGGTTCAATCCCCTCAGCCGGCACCAGATCATGCGAGCCCACTGGTACGCGCTTGCGCTCGGCCAAGTTGGCGCCAATTTGGATCTATTGGCGTGACTAACCGATCCCCAGAAAACCGCCCGAAGGCGGCTTTCCAGTCGTATCAAGGTATCAAAACAAGCGATTAGGCGATCAGATGGGATTGCTGCCGACGGCGATAGGCGAGAACTCCCACGCCCAGAAAACCCACAATCGTCATCGCCCAAGTTGCGGGCTCAGGGACGGCTGCGACTGTTGCGAACTGGAATACGCCGGTGAGCGCTCCGCCACCGGCAGCAACGAACGAGTTCAAGTAGTGCTGTCCGGACGCCGGGACGCCATTGCAGAATCCCGAGCTTCCCTGAAGGCAGTAGTACTCGTTAAACGGGCTGTCCTTGATCCCAAAGTAGGCGTTGGCTATCGATGTGTCGAAGGTCAGCGCAGTGGCCGAAGCTGAAAGGCCGGTTTCCGACGAAATGATGTTGCGGAAGCCGTCCGGCTGAAACGTGGTAGCAACCACATTGTTCTTGGTGGCCTTCAGGTAGTAACTCAAAATATTGCTGATCAAGATGTTGCCAATGGTGCCATCGGTCGTGATCGTTCCGGTGACCGTGATGGCAGAACTTCCATCTCCGATTTGATCAAAGACATTGTAGGTGACCGGCGCCGCTTGAGCGCCGGAGACAAACGCTCCTGCAAGCAGCACCGAACAGGCAACCAGATTCTTCTTCAAACACGACATATGAATCCCCATCCAATATTCTACGTTGATTATGATCAATCGTGTATGTGAAGTTGTAGTGACAGAAAAGCTCGCCTTTCCGCCGATCGACCGACGGAGCGCGTGCAACAAGCTTGCGATGTCCCATCGGACTGATGGCTTAGTTGGGAAGCGATGGTTCACTTGCGGAGAATGAGACGGGTATTAGGCGAGGAGCGATCCTCACGACGTCGCGTCTTGCCTGACGAGGCCGATAACCGCGAGCACCATGTACGCGCCCGTTCCGTAGACGACCGCGTTGACGAGCCAGGCGATGGCGACGCCGACGAGAGCGGAACCGCCCGCCGATCCCCGGAAGAAATCCGCCGCGTTGATGCCCGGCATTTGCAGGCTCAACGACAACAGGCCGTGGTCGGTGAGTGCTTCCAGGACGAGCAGCATCGTCGAAATGAGAACTCCGACGGCTGCGGAGCCGGCGAGCCTCGCATTCTTGATTGCGTTTGCCATGTCTCTTGGTCGCGCCGCGCTCCGAATGGTTCGAGCGCCTTGCCCAAGAGGCGGGCCTAAGCCCCGCCGCCGCCGACCGGCAATTCGTCCAGGCGCCACAGCGCGAGGCTCTTGTCGCGCCAGCTGCCGCCGCCTTCCTCGCAGCGCTCGTTGATCATGTCGCGCGGCCGCGGCCAGTTGAACGGCGGCTGCTCCATGTTGAGCGCGCGCCAGTCGCCGTCCTCGCAATCGCGATTGTCATTCCATTCGGGAAAGGTCGTCGCCAGCAGCAGCCGCGCGCCGCTGGCACGGAAGCAGGCCATGGCGCGCGCGATATTCTCGAAGCTGAGATGGACCAGGCAGTCCCGGCACAGGATCATGTCGGCCGGCGGCAGCCCATCGCGCGTGATATCGGCAACCGCGAAGCGCCCGGCCAACTCTCCTTTCGCGGCACGCCTGATGTTGGTCTCGATCAGCGACGGCACGATGTCGATGCCGATATAGTCGACATCCAGCTTGAGGCGCCCGATCCAGCCGGCATCGCCGCAGGGCGCATCGAGCAGAGCCCGCACGCCGTGCCGCCGCAACAGGGCCGGAAGCGCATCCCGGATCGCCGCGGTCGCGGCGTCCTCCGAACCGAGGCCCGACACGGACGTCGGCGCGCCCCAGAGATTGGTCCGCTCGATGCGCTCGAACCGCGCGGCGAGATCGAGGCCGGCGAAATTCGCGCGATCGGCGACGAACCGGTCATGGGCGAGCACGGGGGGTCGATCGGTGGTCATCGGCGCATCCTATCAGGGGCGGCCTGGGAAGCGCGAGATGACGAACGTATCGCCATCGGGATTTCGGCTCCTGCCGGCTCAGCCGGGCTTCTGCCACTCCATGATATGGAAAAATGGCACCCGGCGATGGCGGGCGATCTGTTCAGGCGTTCCGCCGCTGGGCACGGGCTCGGCGAACAGACGCAGTTGCATCCCGTGAGCGAGCAGCAGCGTCATGTAGGCGCTGAGCGGGCGATGCCAGTTCCTGATGCGGATGCCGCGCCAGTCCTGCCAGATCGGCCGTTCGTCCATGTAGTGGTCGATCGCGTACCGCATCGTGCCGTCGGCATCGCGGGTCCAGCCGTCGGGATGCCCCGCGGTGGTGAAGCTGTTCAGGTTTGCGATCAGCAGCGTACCGCCGGGCCGCAGCGCCGCCACGATCCTTGCGATGGCTGTGTCGAGATCGCTGATGTCGATCAGGCTGAGATAACTCACGACGAGATCGTGGCAGGCCTCGATCGCCATCGTCTCGGCCCGGCCGAAACGATAGTCGCCTGCGGGGTCCAGTTCCCTGGCGCGCGCGAGCAGCGCTTCGGTCGGATCGATGCCGGTCGTGCGGATGCCGGCACGTTGCATGATGCGGCAGAAGCGCCCTTCCCCGCAGCCGACATCCAGCGCATGGCTGAAACGGCGTCCTTCGATCCGCGCCCGCATCGGGGCGTCGAGCACGAAGCGGCGGCCGTAATCGCCGGCATCACCCTGTTCGACGATCCAGGCGGGCGCCGAAGCCGCCCAACCATCGCTGGCATTCTCGCTCATGGACCGGCCTCCCGGGATTTTTCGCGCGCCGGCCCCCCCCTGCCCGAATGCAACCGAAAAGGGTTGCGGCGACGCACGACGCACAATAATCTATTGCAACCGGGGGTTGGATGATGAGGATCGTTCAAATTCTTTTGACGTTCTGTGTTTTCGGCCTGGTGATCGCTGCAAGCGTTCACTTCAATGCCGTTGACCATTGGGTTGCAGCCCTCGCTGCGCTGATCGTTTCGTACGCGGCCGGCAAGTCGATGAAGACCTTCATGGTCGAGATGGCTTACAGGTCGTTCCGACAGACCTACGGCAAAGATTGGCAGTGAAGCTATCGTTCTGAAGTTGTTGAGTTTACGGGTGTTTCGATGCGTAACTTGTTGGCCTTGTCGAAATTCAATGCGATCAACGTAATCGCAGTCTGCGTCAGCGGCACTCTCGTCACCGCGACACTCCTGTTCACGGTCGCCACCAAGGGAACGGGATTTCTGCTGACCTCCAGTACAATTAGGGCCAGCACCACTCCCGCGCCGCCGCCCTGCTACTCCATCGGGAGCTGGCTCGCGCCGGGATGCGGTCGTCGCGCGGACTTGGCCAATGCCGGGGATCCCCCGGACCGACGTCCTTCACAGGCAGAGCCGCCGCGCCGGCATGATCGTCCGTCAGCCATGGCCGCGGCTGCGCGCGAGGCGTTCGGCAGCGGCAACATAGCCACCGGCTTCCACGAGTAGCGCCCGCGCGCCGGCACAGAACGCCGGCAAGTCGGCGCATTGGCAGCCCTGCTCCATCGCGACCTGGCGGGTCCAGCCGCAACAGACATCGGCATCCGCAGCGCGCGCCGGCGCGGCCGTCGCCGCGACGAGCGCCGCCGCTCGCCGCTCAGCCCGCGCGCACGGTGCGCAGGAACTTTCCGACTTCGTCCTTCAGGCGGTTGCTGTCGGTCGCCAGCATCTTGGCGGTCGAGAGCACCTGCGAGGAGGCCGAACCGGTCTCGGCCGCACCGCGCTGCACGTCGGTGATGTTCATCGAAACCTGCTGGGTGCCATGGGCGGCCTGCTGCACGTTGCGGGAGATCTCCTGGGTCGCGGCGCCCTGCTCCTCGACGGCGGCCGCGATGGTGGACGACACTTCCGACAGCCGCTCGATGGTCGCGGAGATCTCGCGGATCGCGCTGACGGAGTCCTGGGTCGCCGCCTGGATGCCGGAAATCTGCTGGCTGATCTCGCCGGTCGCCTTCGCGGTCTGCTCGGCCAGCGTCTTCACTTCGGATGCGACCACGGCAAAGCCGCGGCCCGCCTCGCCCGCCCGCGCGGCCTCGATGGTGGCGTTGAGCGCCAGCAGATTGGTCTGGCCGGCGATCGTATTGATCAGTTCGACCACGTCGCCGATGCGCGTGGCGGCGATCGAGAGTTCGCTGACGCGCTCGGTGGTGGTGCGCGCCTGGCTGACGGCCTCGCCCGCCATACGCGCGGATTCCTGCACCTGGCGGCTGATCTCGTTGACCGAGGAGGACAGTTCTTCCGTCGCGGTCGCCACCGATTGCACATTGCCGGTCGCTTCGCCCGAAGCGCTCACGACCACCGAGGTCAGCTCCTGCGCGCGCTGCGCGGTGGTGGCCAGCGTCGAGGACGAGGCTTCGAGTTCGGTCGAGGCGGAGCCGACCGTCTCGATGATCTCCCCGACCGCACGTTCGAAACCGTCGGCAAGGTCGACCATGTCGCGGCGGCGCTGCTCCGCAGCGAGTTGCTCGGCCTCGACCTGCGCGGCCTTCAGTCGCTCCACTTCCAATGCATTGGTCTTGAAGACCTCGAGCGTCTTCGCCATGTCGCCGATCTCGTCGCCGCGCTCCTTCTCGGGGACCTCGATCCTGAGATCATTGCGGGCAAGGCCTTCCATCGCGAGCTTGAGGCGGGCGATCGGCTGCGACATCGCCTTCAGGCCGATGAACAGCGCAATCATGATGCCGACGAGAAGCCCGCCGCCGCTCACGCCGATCACGGTCCAGGTGGCGGATTTCGCCTTGCGGGTGATGGCTTCTTCGCGCTGGGCCGCCACCTGGGCGGTCTCATTGGAGAATCTGGAGATGCGCGCCAGAGCCGCGTCGATCAGCGGGTCGCATTCCTTGTGCGCGCGCTGGGCGGCCTTTGCGTTTTCCTCGGGGGCGGTGGCCTGCGAACCTGCGAGCAGCACGGGATCACACCCCTTGAAGACGGCCGTCAACTGCTCGCCGATGGCCTTGATGTCCGCGCTCCGGGAGCGATCGGCCTGCTCGGCGGCCGCGAGAAATTGCGGGATTTCGTCGCGGCTCTGATTTCCGGTCTTGAGACGGCTGGCACTGCCGGCTTCGGTGGTCTCGGTCAGAACGGCATAGAGCGCGGCATGATAGGTCTCGACCCGGCGCAGCGCACGGGTGAGGTTGAAGGCCGAGGTTTGCGCGGCGTTCAGTTCGCCATAACCTTCGATGGTCGCGGACAGTTCACCCGTGCCAAAGGCCGCGACGACGATCATCGCGCAGCCCATCGCGGCGACGATCAGCGCCACCTTCCACACGATCTTCAGATTGTTCAGGAAACCCATGCCATCCGTCCAATGAGGTGCGGGCCTCGGCGGCCCAATCAGCAGCTCCATTGGAACCCGTGGCCGTTAAGATTTGATGTGAATGTCGAGAAGTAACTTTACGGAAAACTCATGGAGTTTCTCGCGCGGCGTCAGCTTCGGCACCGATGTCGGGCAAATCGGCCCGCGCGGGAACGATTCCGGCGGCCTCGTCGTTCTTGGCCCATGCGGATCAGGGAAGAAAATCGAAACATGGTTTTGCTGGGGGCAGTGACGCTGTGCTGTGCAGCCGTGTCGGGCACGCTGGCCCTGCTCGGGCCGGCCTTCTGGCCGGAATCAACGGCCCAGTCGACCACTGCCAGTCGGTTCGTGACCGTCGCCACCCAGGACGAGCCCGTCCGGGTGGTCGGCTCTCCCTTCGTTCCGAACGTCGATCCGCACCGGCGCTAGCCTTTACCTGCCCGCGCGCCTGCATCCTGCCGGGGTGGCGTCTGGCCGCCGGCGAGGTTCTCGGCAAAGGCGATGACCTCCGCCCGCTTCTCAGGGGGCAGACGCAGGAATGCACGCAGCAGCCGCAAGCCCTGGGCTTCCTTCAACCATTGATGTCCGGCATCCATTCGCCTAATCTCGGGCCAGCGGGAAAAATATGCAATCCCCGGCCCCGCAACTTCTTGATTCGTCCCAGCCGCTTTGCTGGAATGCTGCCAGCGAGGGTGCATCCATGAAATGGATCAGGGAACGTGACGCGCTGATCGCGCAGACCATGGCTTTCGTGCAATCGGTCACCGGCCGGACGGACCTCCATCCGCCCGAGGTCAAGACATCGGCGCTGACCGTGGAAATCGCCGCCATCGAGACGACGGTCCTGCGAGAGATGCCGGACGTTCCGGCCCTCACCCAGGACCCGTTCAAAACCCCCGCGCCGCCGGCCCGCCCCACCGGCGATTTTCGCCGCGAGATGCAGGCCAGGATCGCCAGTTTCCGCAAACACCAGGAGCGGTTCGAGCGCGAGAGGGAGGAATATTGCGCGGCCACCCTCACGAAGCTCCGGGCCGCAATCCGCGATGGCGGTGCCCAGACACCGGCCCGGAAGTCGCCGCCGGCCGTCTAAAGCCAGGACCAGACCAACCACAAATTGGCGGCGCAAGCGCCGAACAGTGCCAGCGTCAGCGGCAGAAGCATGTGCCCACAGCAGGTTTTGGGGTCCATCGTCATGGCCGGAAACATCCGCTGATTCCGGCAAACGAGTCCCAAGGATTCTTTTTTTGCGGATTCAGGACTCGTTAAGGACTCAGGAACCGCTGTCCCCGATCACGGGGCCGTGATCCATGCCCGCCCCGGAACTGGAGCCGGATCAAGCCGTTAACGGGGTTTCCGGAGCGGAAAGATGCCCTACGCCCTGTTCTGCAATGACGCCCAGATCAGCAAGGCCTATCCAAGCGAGGCTGACGTCTGGCAATTCGCCCAGCGCAGCGGTCTCGTCGTCGACGTCAGCGCTGACGAGGAGCGGCCCGGGCCGCGCCGGATCCTCCACAACGACTATGAGATCAGACCCTGCCCGTCAGTGCCCGGCGAAGATCCGGCCCAGAACAAGGCCGAGGCCGAGCGGCAGTCCAGGCTGGAACTGCAGCTCAACCCGTGAGGTCGTAGCGCGGCCTTGGATCGGGGCTGTTCAAGGTGTGGCGGTCGCCAGCGAGGCCTGCTCGCCGGACAGCATCACGCAGGCCTTGCGGCGGTGCAGACCGCGAATGGCGCCGGTCACCTTCAGCACCTTGCCCGACGGACAAGAGGCATCCTTGACGAAGGCCACCTCATAGGGTGCCAGCATCAGAGGCTCGGATTTGAGGATTGTCTGTGCAGAACACGGCATGGACATGAAGCACGAGAGCACCACCGCCGACACCAAGATACGCATGTCCGTTGTCCCACCAGCCCGGTCATTCTCATAAAACGCTTGCCGGAGCGCGAGTTCCTAGATGGCAAGAATTAGTTTTGCTTTACCGTCGCCCCGTGACACGCGTGAGAAGGCGCGTGCCTGAATGTTTGAATGCAAATGACGCGCCAGATGGTTCACGCCAGGCAAACGAAAGGCCGGCGGAGCCGGCCTTTCAAGGATCGTTGCGCCTTTCGGCCGATCAATAGCGGGAGGCCGCAGGGCCACCCCAGCCGAAGCGGTAGTTCACGCCAACCTTGACGGTATGCTCGTCGTTCCGCCCGCGGGCTCCGACGATGTCGACGGGGCCTGAGGTGAAGGTGGTGCTGCCGAAGTTGTAGTACTGGTACTCGGCCTTGGCGGACCAGCTGGGCGCGAACATGTATTCAAGGCCGGCGCCGACGGTATAGCCGTCCTTGCTGTTGCCGCTGGTCGTATAGGCGGCCGGCACGCCGCCCACGTTGACGCCGAGATTGTTGTTGCGCCAGGCGTAACCGCCCTTGGCGTAGAGCAGCGCCGGACCCCAGGTGTAGCCGAGGCGGCCGGTCACCGACCCGATCTGGTCGGTATTGGACGTCACGGTGGTTCCCAGCGGGAACACCACGCCGCCATTGTTGGTCGGCAGCCAGGAGTACTGGGCCTCGATGCCGATCACCCAGTTGGGGGCGAACTGGTAGTCGAAGCCACCCTGCACGCCGCCCAGGAACCGGGCATCGCTCGACTGGAAGCTGCTGTCACCGGCGAAAGCGCCGCCGACGTGACCGCCGATATAGAAACCGGTCCAGTTGTAGATCACTTGCGGCGGGGTGTAGGCCGGAGCCTTGGTGTAGGTGCGCGGCTGCATGTCGGCAGCGGCGGCAGGCGCGGCCAGCGCAAGCAGAGCAGCCGCACCGAGCAGGATCGTTCTCATGGTCATCCCCATTGTTTCAAACTCGACACTCAGCAAACAACGTGGCGTGAATTGGGTTGCTTCGCGGCGATGCCGGACCGTTGATCGTTCGTTACTGTGACGCAGTGGCAACAGAACGATTTTGTTCCCCTCCACCTAGGAATTTTCTTCGCGCAGCAAAGGTGCCGTAACGTTTTGTCGCAACGGAACGCCACATCTCCCCAAGCCTCGCCGAAACGTGATCCGACGGTTCCGAGGCGCTGTCTTACCAGCGAACGATGAAGGCCGGCTTTGGCCTACCGCGTCATCTTTTCCAGTTCCGGAAAGGGTACGTAAACCGCGCCCGCACAGAGGTCGGCCGTCTTGTCGACGACGCGATCCGCCCGCCCATTGACGAACACCACCGCGCGTTCGCGCGCGCCCTTGGTGCTGCCGTCGGTCTCGCGCGGGGTGAAGCGGAGGCAACTGACGTAGAACTGCCGGCCGCCGAGTTCGCGCAGGACCGGCTCGGCCATGCTGGCCTCGCGCACACCAACCGGATTGTTCAGATAGGTGCGCATGAGGGCGAGCGTGTCGCTGCGGAAATTGTCGGGGAACGGCTGCGGACCGCCGGCCTGGGTCCCGCCCATCAGGGACGGGCGATCACCGTCGCCGCCGAAGCACCCCGCGAGCGCCAGCGGCAATGCCAGGATCATCGCACGTTTCGCCAATTGCCCCACAAGTCACGCTCGCCGCTCGACCAGATCCCCGAGACGTTCAACCCGAAGATCGCGATGATGCATCCCTAAAGGTGTTTTGCCCGACGCGTCAAACGGATTCGCAAAATCCGCATCACGATGAGCATCAAGCCGTCGATCCGCCTGTCGCCTTCCACTGTGCATGGGGTTGTTTTCGCGCATCCCGTTCGTGGTCGCAGAGCGATCGGAATTCGCGTGCCGCCTCCTCTCAATGGACGCACCGGCCCGCCGCCGACACCTCGGGCTCTCGCACGAGGCAGGACAACAGGCCGGGCCTGAATTCCGCACACGGCGGCGGGGCAATGCGGGACGCCGCCGCGCGGGACCAGTCTTAGCTGCGCTTGTCCGAAATCGCCGGCTTGGTGACGTCCGGCTGCGCCGTCGGCGACTTCTTGGCCGACAGATGCTTGTGGTGATGACGGTGGGTCTTCACGGTCTTGTGCTCGTCGGGCGTCACGGCCGCGTTGGCGTTCATGGCCTTCGCCTTGGCGTCGACCTTGGCGTCGGTCTTGCTGTCCGCCTTGACGTCGGCAGCCTTGGTGTCGGCCTTGACGCCGGTTTCGGGTTTGGCGGTGCTGGTCGACAGTTTGGTCTGGCTCTGGTCGGCCTTGATCACGGGAGCGGTCGTCGTTGTCTTGGCGGTCTCGGTCGCGAAGGCCGGGGCGGCGATGACGGAAGCTGCGAGCAAGGCTGCGGAAATGGTCTTCAACATGGTTGGTCTCCTCTTTGAAGGATCTCGAGGCGGCGCCCTCTCGCCATCTCTTTGATCGTGGGTGGCAGCCTAGGCGCGGCGCGCTGAACCCGATCTGAAGCCGGTCGCCAGCTTCCGTTCATCTGGATGACAAGTTTGTCATCTCGCCCGGCGTCCCAATGCCGCGGGCGCCGGGAATGTTTTTGCCTGGCGGGTGTTCCGGTCTCTGGGCAATCGTGTAGGATCGCCACGTTCCATACCGGAGAACTTCGATGCGCAAACTCTCAATGCTTCTGCTGCCGGGACTTGTCTCGATGGCACTGGCGGCCGGACCGGTGCTCACGAGCGCCAACGCCGCCGGCAGCGACACGCCGTCGTCACCGCCGAGTTCGGATTCGACCAAGAAGGAGAAGAAGAAGAGCTCCTCCGTCACCGATCCCAAATTCCTTGCGGCCTATCGCACCGCCTACACCGCGGTCTACGACCGCCAGGATTATTCGGGCGCGATCAATCAGCTGAAGTCGCTCAAGCGTGACGACGTCGCCGACGTCGCCAATCTGATCGGCTACTCCTATCGCAAGCTCGGCGACTACCAGTCGTCGAAGATCTATTACGAACTGGCGCTCAAGGACGATCCGAACCACGTCCGCACCTGGCAGTATTACGGGCTGTGGCAGCTCGAGCAGGGCAATCGCGAACAGGCGCAATATCACCTGAACAAGATCGCTTCGCTCGCCGGCACCGACAGCTCGGAATATCGCTCACTGGCCTCCGCACTCGACAAGCCGACCGGCACGACGCTGGTCTACTGAGACGCACGATCACGGACTGAAGTGAACGGGCACGACCTTTCCGGTTGTGCCCGTTCCGCTTTCTCGGCTAGCTTCCCGCACCCATCCTCTCCTCCCAAATCGGTGCGCAATGGACCCCTGGCTGCGATCCGCGATCGACTACATCGGCTCCTGGATCGAATTTCAGCTGGCGGCGTCACAGCAGCCAGGCGTGATGATCGCCATCGCCCACCGCGGCGAGGTCGTCGCGGAGCACGCGTTTGGCCTTGCCAATCTCGATACCGGAGAAAAGCTCACACCGCGCCATCGCTTCCGCATCGCGTCTCATTCCAAGAGCTTCACCGCGGCCGGCGTGCTCAAGCTGCGCGAGCAGCGTCGGCTGCGGCTCGACGACACGATCGGCCAGTATGTGAAGGGCCTGCACCCGCACGTCGCGGGCACGACGATCGGCCAGGTGCTCTCGCACAGCGCGGGGCTGACGCGCGACGGCGCGGATTCCGGCCAGTTCATCGACAGCCGCCCCTATCTGGACGCGGCCGAACTGCTCGCAGAACTGGGGCAGCCGACGGCCATCGAGCCGGGCACGCGTTTCAAATATTCCAACCATGGCTTTGCCCTGATCGGCCTCGTGATCGAGGCCATCACGAAAGAGCCTTACGCCGCCTTCATCAAGCGCGAGATCGTCGAACCGGCGGGCCTGCGCGAAACCGAGCCGAACATGCCGCTCCAAAGGGGCACGCCCTTCGCGCGCGGCCATACCCGCAAATTGCCGCTGGGCGAGCGCTGCGTGATCCCCGGCGACAATCCCGCTCATGCGATGGCCTCGGCGGCAGGCTTCGCCGCCACCGCCGGCGATACCGCCCGCTTCTTCGCGCAGCTCGCACCGAATGCGAAGAGAAGCGTGCTGTCGGTGGCGAGCCGCCGCGAGATGACGCGGCATCACTGGCGCATCCCGCAGGGCATCGAGGGCTATTACGGTCTCGGCGTCAACGCCGGCAAGACCGACGGCTGGGACTGGTTCGGCCACAGCGGCGGATTCCAGGGCTATATCTCCCGGACCTGCACGATCCCCGCCTGCGAGCTCGCGATCAGTATCCTCAGCAATTCGATCGATGGCGCGGCGCCGGTCTGGATCGACGGCGCGATGCAGATCCTGCGAGTCTTCCAGAGCCGCGGCGCACCCGACCGGCGGCTGCGCGACTGGACGGGCCGCTGGTGGACGATCTGGGGCGCGAGCGATCTCGTGCCGGTCGGCAACCGCGTGCTGGTCGCCAACCCGCAGTTCAACAATCCCTTCATGGACGCCGCGGAGATCGAGGTCAGCGGCCGCGACGCCGGCAGGCTGGCCTGGGCCGCGGGCTATTCCAGCCATGGCGAGCCGGTGCGCCGCGTTCGCGACAAGCGCGGCAAGGTCAGCGACATCTGGATCGCAGGCGCTCACCTCAAGCCGGCCAGCGTCGTCGCCCGCGAGATCGCGCGGCGCTACAAGCCGCGCAAGCGCCGGCCTACTGTTTGATCAACGCCTCGACCTCGCTGCGGAGCGCCTGCCGCGAGCCGTCACGCGAGTAGAACATGTGCCCGCCGGGATAGACGACGAACTTGATGCGCGCGGTGGCGAAGGCGGGCAACTGGTCGAGCACCCGCCTCGTTCCGAAATAGGGCGTCGCGAGATCGAACAGTCCGTGCGCCACGAGCACGTGGAGCTTCTGGTCAGTGGCGAGGATCTGGCGCAGATCGGAGATCGATTGCGGCGGGTTGATGCCGCGACCAAAATCCCACCGCCCTTCCAGGCTGCCGTTCAGGACCTCGTAGGACCCGTCCGGCCGCCAGTTGAGTTTGCGTGTCAGCACGTCGACGGCGGCGCTGGTCAAGGGCGCCTGCAGCGCATCGCCCGAGGGGTCGCCGAAACGCGAACTGCTGGAATCCGGATAGGGATCGATGCCGCGCACCGAGCCGTCATAGCGACCGGTCACCTTGCCGCTCTTGCGATCGAACTCGCGACGGAATTCGCCGATATCGAACCGACCGGCGAGCCTGCGGCTCACCACCGGATCGATGCCGGTGAGCGCAGCGACCCTGTCGGCAAGGCGCGTGGTCGCCTCCTTGTCCGCCTCGCCCTTGACGAGGTCGGTCAGGAACTCGCCCCGGGCGTAATCCTCGACATCGGCGAGATCGGCGCGCTTGACCGGCCCGATGGCCTCGCGCGCCACCGCGACAAAGCTCGGCAGCGTCGCAACGTATTGGAGCAGGCTCGTTCCCGTGAACTCGCGGAAGTCCAGCAGCGGGGATACCAGGATGAGCCCCTTGATGCCCACGCCGTGCTGGAGCTGCAACTGGCGCACGACCTTTGGGCCGCGGATGCCGCCATAGCTCTCGCCCGCGACATATTTCGGCGACGTCAAACGGCCGTGCTGCTCCAGCCAGCGGCGGATCACCAGCGCGATCGAATTGACATCGCCATCGACGGAATAGAATCGCTTGCGCGCCTCGTCGCTCGTGGAAACGAAGCGGCTGTAGCCGGTGCTGACGGGATCGATGAAGACGAGATCGGTGAAGTCAAGCCAGGTCTCGGCGTTCGGCCCGACCTCGGGCGAAGCCGATGGCGACAGCGCCTCGCCGTCCAGCGGCAGCCGCCAGGGCCCGGCACTGCCGAACTGGAGCCATGCCGACGAAGCGCCCGGACCGCCATTGAACAGGAACGTCACAGGCCGCGCAGTGCGGTCGGCCCCGTTGAGCTCATAAGAGGTGGTGGCAATATCGGCCAGCGGATCACCCTTGTCGTCGAACAGGCGGATCGAGCCGGCGGTCGCCAAGACGTCGAGCTTGCGACCGGGGAGATCGAGCGTGTGCCGCGTGATCGAATCCGGCGGAAGTCGATGCGGTTCGGCGGACGAGGCTGCGGCTGCCGAGGATGCACTCCGGCCGCCCTTCGCTCCGGCCGGCGCGGCCGCTTCGGAGCGCTTCTGCGGCGGATCGTCGGCGCGGGCAGTTTCCGCCAAAACCATGGCCGACCAGGCAAGCAGAAGGCTTGCGCACCACACCTTCGACAACCTCATGACCATGACTTCACCTCCCTGCCCTGCACTGACGGCCGATAGCCAAGTCCAGGCTAACCAGCAATTGCGACGGTTTGGGGGGATCGGATCGCCGCACCGGAACGTGATACGCAGGGTCCTGTTTGCCTTGTCGGGCGGTCATCCTCGACAATCGCGGCCCAGGTCGTTAGACGAGCCGGACAGGACCTCCTCCAACCAGCGGCCCCGCCGGGAAGCCATGACCCAGCCTGCGCGATACGACCGGATCGCCTTCGTCGCCAGCCCGAGCGCCGAGGCCCAGGCCGCCTTTGGCCAGCTCACGAGGGACTACGGCAATTGCGCGCCCGAGGAGGCCGACGTTGTCGTCGCACTCGGCGGCGATGGACTGATGCTGCAGACGCTGCACGAGCATATGCGTTCGGGAAAGCCGATCTACGGGATGCACCGTGGCACGGTCGGCTTCCTGATGAACGAGTACTCGACAGTCGATCTTCGCGGACGGCTGGAGGCGGCGCATGAATCGGAGATCAACCCGCTCCTCATGCGCGCCACCGACATCAACGATCGCGTCCACCTTCACCACGCCATCAACGAGGTGGCGCTGTTCAGGCAGACCTACCAGGCTGCGCGCCTGCGAATCCTGATCGACGAGCGCGAGCGCATGCCGGAGCTGGTCGCCGACGGCATCATGGTGGCGACGCCCGCGGGCTCGACCGCGTACAACCTCTCCGCCCAGGGCCCGATCCTGCCGATCAACGCCGCCCTGCTGGCGCTGACCCCGATCAGCCCGTTCCGCCCGCGCCGCTGGCGCGGCGCGCTGCTGCCGAACACGGCCTATGTCGTGATCGAGGTTCTGGAGGGTGACAAACGGCCGGTGGCGGCGGTCGCCGACCACGACGAGGTTCGCGACGTCCGCCGCGTCGAGGTGCTGTCCGACAGGACCATCTCCATGCGGATGCTGTTCGACCCCGGGCACAGTCTGGAAGAGCGGATCCTGCGCGAGCAGTTCGGCTACTGAGCTCGGAGGGCGGACTACTGGCCGCAGGGCTGAATCGCGTCAAGCCCGCCCGCCAGCGCGGGATCACTGAGCAGATCGAAATCGCTGACGACTGGAACGAAGCTCTTCGTCTCCGACGTCATCAGATAGATCGTGACCGGCAGCGAGGCCTGCCGCGCAGCGTTGGTGCGGCAGAATTCCTTGGCGGCCACGCCGATCCCGATTGAGCCCCGCTTGCCCAGCTTCCCCTGCTCGAGCATCGTTGCGCGCAGCGCTTCGAAGCGCGCCGCATCGCCTGGCACCAAGCGAAAGGCATGGATCGCTGCCCCCTGCGGCGCCGACGGCAGGCCGACGCGGTCTCGCGCCTCGCTGATCTCCATCATGGAGAAGATCGTCTTGGTCTCGGCCTCGCCCGTTAACTTGGTGACGACGTCGAGCTTGACGCCGCCCGAACGTGGCCGCAGCGCCTCGGGCAGTTGGACCGCGACCCGCAATACCGACAGATCTGTCGTCTTGGCATCGATCCGGGCGAGCCGCGGAATCGACGTCAGCGGCATCGAGCTGCAACCGGCAAGCATGAGCGCAGCCGCGATCGCATGACCGCGTACGAGGCGGTTCATCGTGGGATACCCTGGTCTTGAGTTGAACGGAACCTGGCCTGAGAGGCCGGGCTAGGCCGACTTGCGGTCGGAAGCGCGCGGCACCAGCGCATCGCTTGCGCCGTCGGGGACGTATTCAAGGATGTCACCGGGCTGGCAGTCGAGCACGGCGCAGATCCGCTCCAGCGTGTCGAAGCGGATGCCGCGCACCTTCCCCGACTTGAGCAGGGAGACATTCGCCTCCGTGAGCTCGATGCGCGCTGCCAGCTCACGCGATCTGATCTTGCGCTTTGCGAGCATGACGTCGAGATTGACGATGATCGGCATGATCAGATGATCTCGCTGTTCTCGTGCCACAGGCGGACGGCATCCGCCATCACGGCGGCGAACGCGACAAGCGCGAGACCGCCCAGCGCGGACAGGACCTGCGACTGATCGATGCCGAACATGACCACGAGCTGGCCGGGTTCGTTCGCGCGAGTCAGGTTGATCGTGGTGAGCATCTGCACTACCGGTGAAATCAACACATTGACGATCAGTGCCAGACCCATTCGGCGGATCCGCCAGGCATTTTCGGTCACAAAGACCTCTCCACGCGCAAACCGGGAGAACAGCAACGCGAGCTGGCACAAGGCGTAGAGACCGGGCGCAAGGCCGATCAAGCTGATCAGTGCGCCGACGAATCGTGAGCCGGGAGAGAGCGTGAACGGACGCCCTCCCAACGGAGACTGAGTCGCAATCCAGTGCCGCAACACCTCGTCGCTCGTCCAAAGAAGCGGGACGGCGAGCACCGCCCCGGCGATACAGACCAACGCGCCGACAACCACGATCCGACCGATGCGTTGCAGCCGCGGCTTGACCGGCACAGAAGAAGGAAACGCGATGACGCTCATCGAAGCCCCCAAGCGAGTGAATATTTTTATTGTTTTACAATAAAAAATGGCAGAATTACGATATCAAAAAGGGATATCTCCAACGAGCCTTCAGGCGATGGCGGCAACCCTTCGTTAACTCCCGGCGCGATATGGTTAACGAAAGTTGACCGCTTCGGCCTGGGCGTCATGTTCCGCATCGACTTCAACAAGCTTCGTTTTCTCGTGTGCGACGACAATCCGCACATGCGCCGCATTCTGCGGACGCTGCTGCATTCCTTCGGCGCGCGCGAGGTCTATGAGGCCGAGGACGGCGCGACCGCGCTGGAAATGTACAGCCACTACGTGCCCGACATCGTCATCACCGACTGGGCGATGCCGATCTTCGACGGCCTCGAGCTGGCACAGATGATCCGCCAGCCGGAATCCAAGGGCAATCCCTACGCCCCGATCATCATGCTGACCGGCCATTCCGAGAAGCGCCGCGTCACGGTGGCGCGCGATGCCGGCGTCACCGAATTTCTGGCCAAGCCGATCTCGGCCAAGGGACTCTATCAGCGCATCCTCAACGTGGTCGCCAGTCCCCGCCCCTTCATCAAGACCAAGACCTATTTCGGCCCCGACCGGCGTCGCAACACCAACTCAGCCTATATGGGTCCCGAGCGTCGCGTCGGTGAAAAGCACGAGGTGCTGCAGCAACCCTCGCTGCTCGACAAAGCCCGTTCGTCCGTCTAGCGCAGCCTCTCACACGAGCGAGCAGAGATCATGGCGAAGAACAGCGCGAAGGACATCGAAGTCACGGCCTTCGCCTCGCATCAGATCATCACGCAGCCCAACCCCTTGCGAAAGGTGCTGCGCCGCGTCGACGAAAAGGACATGGACGATCCGGTCGGACGCGCCGAGCAGGCCCTCGCCGGCCTGTCCAGCGAGTTCAAGGACTGGATGGCGACCGAGGTCGACCGGCTGTCGGCGGCCTATGAAGCCATCCGCAACGGCGGTTTCACGAAGGAGCGGCGCGGCGAGCTGTTCCGGGCCGCACACGACATCAAGGGCGATGCCGCGACGTTCGGCTATCCGGCGGCGGCCGGCATCGCCGAGAGCCTGTGCCGCGTGATCGAGCATGCACCCGACCTCGAGAAGGTGCCGGCCGAGCTGTTCACGCACCACATCAACGCCATCCTCGCGATCGTCCACGAGAACACGCGCCTCGACAGCACCAGCGTTTCGGCCGAGCTAAGCCGCCGGCTGCGCAAGGTCGCCGACGACTACCTCGCCCACGTCAACCGCGACCGACCCGAGCATCTCGAAGCGATCCTGGCCCCGAGCATCGTGCCGGCTGACTAGGCTCTCCCTCCTCGTTGCAATCGCAGCGAAGCAATCCAGAGCCTCGCTTCGACGGCGGGCTTGCGGATTTCTTCGCTTGCATGGACTGAGTTGGCGGACGCAGGTTCGCGCTACGCTGCGATAAGATCGTCGTAGATGGGATCGATCGTCTCTTCGTCCAGCAGTTCGTCGCAGAACAGCCGCGCCTCCTCGCGTGCGGATTCGGTCGCGAACCGGCGCAGCAGCACCATCAGGGGCTCGGTAGCGCCCCGGTCGGTCTGGCAATGGGTGAGCACGCGCTCCACCATGCGCCGGCGCAGGCGCACCGCGCCATCGTCGCTGTCGACGAAGCCCTGCTCGTGGCAGGCATCGAGCGCGACCTGGAAGGCCGCAAAGGTCGCCTCGGGCAATCCTGCGCGGCGAAGCAGCGCATGCAGGCTGTTGCCGCCGCGCTCATGCAGCAGCGCGGAGACGCGTGACCTCGGCAGATCGGCCAATTCGGCGAGCGCAGCATCGAACAGATCGAGATTGCTCGACAGCAGCGCGCGCAGGATCAGCCCGGCCGTCAGCTGGCGGGTGACACGCAGGTGCCGCACCAGTCCCTGCATGTCCTCGTCGCGCGAGCGCGCGGCGATGTTGAGAGTGGAGCGGTCGCGTGCCTCGGCGGTGATCCGCTCGGCGCGATCGGCGCTCAGCCAGTTTCGCGCGACCACGAAATGCGCCAGCGTCTGCGACAGCTTGGCGACCAGCGCCGCGCGCGTGGCAGCCGGCAGGTCGTCCAGCACCAGCATCGCCTCGCGAATTGCGGCAAGATGGCCGTGACGTTCGACGATGCGATCCCAGGAGAACGGAGCTAGCTCGGCATTGGGATTTTCGATCAGTTCGAGCGAGGCGGCCGCGCAGCCGACTTCGGCAATGGCGGCGCAGACAGAGGCCGGAAGCGAGATGCGGCGCGCGATCGCGCATTGAACCTCGTCATCGCCGGTTGCGACGATGTCGACGAGATCGGCATCGATCAACAACGGAGAGTATTCGAGCACTGGCAGTGCGACATTCGGCTGATCCACCGACAGCGCCTGGACGATCGCGGCCGGCGCGTCGAGGCTGCGCGCGAAGGTTTCCGCCATCGCCTGCCGCACTAGCGGCGATGGATCGTCGAGCAGCATCAACAGCGCGCCTTCGGCGGCGATGCGGTCGTCTGGCGAAAGATCCGAGATCAGCCAGGCACGGGCCAATGCCCGCGTGGCCTCCGCCCGCTCGCCGGCGGACGCCGTCCTGATCCAACTGATGAACTGCCGAACGATCATGATGCTTCCGGCTTACGCAACCTGACGACATTGGTGACGCTCGTCACCCGAAAGACAAAATAAACCACGACGCTTAACAAAGCGTTCACCATAACAGGCTGGTTTTATTGACGTTTTGTTAAGGGAACCGGCGCCTGCCTAGCGCGCTGCGAGCTCGGCGCTGCGCGTTCTTGGCGCGGAGCATCGCACGTGAGAGATCGATGGATAGAGACGCGAGTATCAGCTCGAGAACGCGCCGGCGCGGTCGCTGAACAAATCGAGCGGCTGCGGAGGCCGCACGTCCGGCGTCGCCGAGGCGACCGAGGTCAGCGAGGCGTTGTTGCCCCACAGTTTCTGCACGGTGGTTGAGACCGGTTGCGTGACGTCGCCGGGCTGATAGATCGAGCGGAACGCCGGTGCGACCGGCGCACTGTCTGCAACGCGCGTCGGCGAGGCCGCTGTAACCGGCGTCACCGCGCGCTTGTCCGGGAACGTCTGCAGGTACGCGGCATTGTCGATCACCGGTACGCTGGGCTGCACGCCATTGGCAGTCGCGACCTGCGTGGTGGATGGCGTGTCGCCGTACATGGCCAGCGCACTGCGCGTCGATTTCGCATTCGACGCGCTCGCATAGCGCGCATCCAGCACGGAGTAGACCTCGGACACGCTGCGCGCACGACCATCCCTGGCGTAGAAGATCGAGCGGTTGGCCGATGCCGCATTGGGAAACAACCGCGCGCCAACAGCCTGCGGATTGTCCTGCGCGTTCGCGATGAGTTTGGCCGCGCCGCCGACGCCCATGAAATGCGCCATGTAGAGTTCGCTGTCCGTGGGCCGGCGGCCGAGTAGCCCGGTCAGCTTGAAACTGTTCGACTGCGTCAGCGCCGCGGCCATGCTCGAAGCGGCTTCCGGGTCGTCGCGCAGCTTCATGATCGACCGCTTCATGACGGGATCATCGACCGTGTAGCCGCCGGACGAGGTCCTCGTGATCGCATCGGCATAGTTGCCGTAGCCGAGCTGCGCGCCCGCCTCCTTCACGGTGCCGAGCCAGGTCTGGTCGATGAACTGGTACAGCCCGTGTGCGGACGAGGTGGTCGCGCCCGCCGAAGGATCGAAATCCGACTCCATCTTCGCGGTCGTCAGCATGTAGTGAAAGCTGACACCGGACAGGCTGGAGGCCTGCTTGATGGCACCCGCGACGCGCGCCCGGGCCGGATCGAGAACCGCCGTCGGTGAGGCACTGGAATTGTCGACCGACATGATGACGTGCCGCGAAACGTTGCCGGCGACGGAATTCCGGCGCCTGATCGTCTCACCGTGGGACAATTATGGTTAATGCGGCGTTAATTCGGAGCCGCGCCCGCCGGTCACTGCGTTGAAGCAGGCAGCGATGAACCGGGGTCATTGGAGGCTATGTCTTGTAGACCGCCCCCGGGTCGAACAGCCGATCGGCCTCGACGAAGACCAGTTTGGCGCTGCCGTTGTCGGAGACGACCTTGCGGTAAAAGCAGGACCTGCGGCCGGTGTGGCAGGCCGCACCGATCTGTTCGACCCGAATCCAGACCGCGTCCTGATCGCAATCGGTACGCAATTCGACCACGCGCTGGGTCTGACCCGAGGTCTCACCTTTTCGCCACAAGGCATTGCGCGAGCGGCTGAAATACCAGGCTTCGCCCGTTGCGATGGTCCTGCGCAGCGCCTCGTCGTTCATGTGCGCGACCATCAGAACATCCCCGGTGGCGACGTCGGTCGCCACGCAGGTCACGAGGCCGGCGGCATCGAATTTCGGCTGGAAGGAGAGCCCTTCCTCGATCTCATGGGAGTGAGCGGACACTGCAAATTCGGCCGGTCATGCGCGAGGTCAGCGCTACGTGCCTCGCACCAGGGACAGGAAGCGGGCCTGCTCCGCCGGATTGTCGCGGAACATGCCGGTGAAGCGGCTGGTAAAGGTGGAAGCGCCATGCTTGGCGACGCCGCGCACCGACATGCAGGTATGCTCGGCTTCGATCAACACCGCGACACCGCGAGGCTTGAGGATTTCGTCGATGGCCGCGGCGATCTGTGCCGTCATGTGCTCCTGGGTCTGGAGCCTGCGGGCGAAGATATCCGTGAGTCGGGCGAGCTTGGAGAGGCCGACGACGCGCTCCACCGGCGTATAGGCAATGTGGGCCTTGCCGTAGAACGGCATCATGTGATGCTCGCACTGGGAGGTGAATTCGATGTCACGCACCAGCACGAAATCGTCGTAACCGGCGGTCTCGCCGAAGGTGCGGTCGAGCACCTCGGCCGGGCACTGGTGGTAGCCCTGATAGAGCTCGTCAAAGGCCTCGACCACGCGTCGCGGCGTATCGAGCAGGCCCTCGCGCTCCGGGTTCTCACCGATGTAGGAGAGCAGCGTCCTCACGGCGGCTTCCGCCTCAGCGCGCGCCGGGCGGGGCTGGTCGGCACGCACGGCGGCCGCAAGGAACTCGGCCGGGTCGAGCTCGGCCGGCCGGTTCTCGGGCTGGCGGTCGGCGGGCTTGCCCGGGCGGATGGATTTGATGGCAGCGTCCATATCGACTCCGTTCGACGGCCTTGCGGCCGGAGTGTCACCGGCAGACGGGGCGGCAAGCCGCCGGACGCCTGAAGAGAAACAATCGAGGCGAAAAGCTCACGCCCTGTAACGTCGGTGGGCCGGCTTTGGACCACTGAAGCCGACGCCCGGACTGTTTTTCCGCCAGTTCCAATCCTATATAGGACCCCGGACGGCGCCCGCCAAGACCGATCCCGTTGGGAAGTGTTGGACTCCATCACATGCTGAACGACATCTATAACAAGCGGATCATCGAACTGGCCGGCAATATTCCACGTCTCGGCCGGCTGTCCGACCCCGATGCCACCGCCACCGCCCACTCCAAGCTTTGCGGCTCGACCGTGAAGGTCGACCTCAAGATGAGCGGCGACACCGTCACCGACTTCGCCCATGACGTGAAGGCCTGCGCGCTGGGCCAGGCCTCCTCATCCATCATGGCAAGCCGCATCGTTGGCTCGACTGCGAGCGAACTCCGCGAGTTACGCGAAACCGTTCGCAAGATGCTGAAAGAGAATGGCGCGCCTCCCGGCGGCAAGTGGGACGAGATAAAGCTGCTGGAACCGGTGCGGGACTACAAGGCGAGGCATGCCTCGACCCTGCTGACGTTCGATGCCGTGGTCGATGCCATCGGCCAGATCGAAGCGAAGGCCCAGCACCCGGCTGCCGCGCAGGGGTGACCTAGAGCCGCCCCGTCAGGATCGCCCGCCGGAGCAGCCAGCGGAATCCCGGCCGATGGAACGGCAGGATGGCCTTCAGGTACAACCGACCGCCCCAATGATGAGCGGCGCATACCGTCGAGAACACGCCATCGACACCGTCGCCGTGCTGCTCCTTCAGGATCGAGAAGCGAAAGTCGAGATGCGCATTGTTTCGACCCGCGACGAGTTCGGTTTCGGTGAGCGCAAAGATCGGCCAGCTGAGGATGGTGTCGCCGGCGCAATAGCGCTCACGGCGCGCGTTGGAGAGGATTTGGGCGACCGGCGGGACGGCCAGTCCGAGAGGACGGACCAGAACGTTTCGCGCGATGAAGAGGGCTTTCATCCAAACCGGACGATGCCCGAATACCGCGAAGAACAATTCGGTCACCGAAGCCTGGGGGTTGGTCAGGCGAACGCGATAGGCTTCGACGTAGGTGGCACGCGCGACGATGTCGCGCTGCACAAGAGAGCTCTCGGGCAATCCGACGTCCTCGAGCGGCATCTGGCCTCTCCGGGGTCTCTCCGACCGGCAATTCGCGATTTTCAGGAAATCTCGCAGAGACGCAAGATGGACCCTGTCCCGGACAGCACCGGCGTCACCAGGTGCGCGACGGCCCAGCGCACGATCTATTGATTGCCCGCCGGCTGCGGAGCACCCGCACCGGTCCACATCCCCGCCGCTTCCGCCGTCCGTGTCGAACGGATCGCATGCCCGTCCGAATCCGCTTGGAACCGATCCTGCGCCTTCGGTGCGATGTCCGCCATGGCCGGGGCGACTTGATCGATCTGCGGAAGCACATCGGCAATGAGGTTCGTGGTGACGAGGTTCGTGAGTTTCAGTTCGTCCAGACTGAGTTCATGCAGGTCCTCCCAGGGCGGCACGCTCAACGCCAAGGACAGAAGGTCACCGGAGCCGCCCATGTCAAAAGTGTATTTGGCGAGCCGACCGATGTCGCGCTCCACGATCATCAGATCCTGCGCGCTGTAGCTTGCTGCCTTCGCATCATCGGCGCGGTCGCCCATCCAGATCTGATGGACCCGGACGTGAGCGGCCTCGGGCACATAGCGCTTGTTGCCGGCCAGCAGCAGGAACACGCACATCGACTCGCAATAGGCCTGCGGCGCGACCTTCGGACGGGCTCCTTGCCCGCTGCGGTCATGAAGGCTGATGCCGACGGTGGTCAGGAGCCCCAGTTTCCGGAAACGCCGGCCCAGCGTGATCGCGTCGTTGACGGAGCCGCCGCTCGAATCGAGCACGACGGTGGCGCCATCGAGTTTGCGTTCCTTGGAAAATTCCTCGAAGTCTCTGGGAGTGTCGGCGGTAATGATCCCGACCGCGCTGATCCACCCCCGGCAATTGGGTTCACATGCCACCCAGCTGAACTTCATTGGCAGCTTGCGCTCTTCGAGAGTGTTGCCGGCCCGGGCCGACGTCCCGAAGGTCAAGGCGGCGCCGGCCAACACGACCCCCCAGGCGGCGGCGCCCACCAGCAACCAGCCGCGACGATTGAGCGACCTCAGCAGTTTCAAACCGGTTCCTTCCCCAAGCCCCAAGCCGTAAAGCCCAAGCCGATTCAGGCACGCCCCGTTTCAACGTTCAATGAGTCTACACATGGACGTCACAAAAAGGGTATCCGGGGGACTACAGCTCGTCCATAGGGACTTGCTGCACTGCTTCGTGAAAACACTTAGAATTTGACGGCAACTGATCCACTTGCAGTTCCCTGCTCCGGAACCACACAGAACCTCGCACAAGATCGCATCACCGCGCACATGAAGCATTCAACCTGCGAGCATTGTTCCGGGCCGGCCGCAGAGGCGCTGCGGCTGCCTCGCAGATTCGGGCGGGCGCTGATCTGGCTTTACCGCCATACGCTCTCGCCGCTCGTCGGATACAATTGCCGGCACCTGCCGACCTGTTCCGTCTACGGCGACGAAGCCATCGAGCGATTCGGTCTCTGGGCAGGCGGCTGGATGACGCTCGCACGCCTGCTCCGCTGCAATCCGTTCGGCACCTCGGGCATCGACAACGTCCCGCTAGCCGCACCGCAAGGCGCCCGCTGGTATCTGCCGTGGCGCTACGGCCGCTGGCGCGGCGTCAACGCGCCGTGAGGCGGCATCAGAGGTCCAGTACCAGCCGGTCGGCATCGGAACCAGCGACGCAGACCATGAGGTAGCGCTCGCGTTCATAGGGCGACAGGACGCGGTCGCGGTGGACCGGTTTGCCCTCGATCCAGCCAACCTTGCAGGCACCGCAGATGCCGCCGCAGCAGGAGGTCGCAATGTCGATGCCACTTTCCCGCAACGCTGCCAGCATGGTCTGGCCAGCGTGAACCTCGATTTCGGCGCCCGAGCGCGCCAGGGTCAGCGTGAAGGGCTTGGCATCGGGATCGGTCACCGGCGGCGCGACGAAACGCTCAACGTGAACTTTGTCTGTGGGCCACGCGCCGGTCAGCCGCTCGAAGTCACCGAGCATGCCCTCCGGACCGCAGCACGCGACCGCGACGCTTGGCTCGGGCGATCCGATCAGCGACGCGAGATTCGGCCGTCCCGAGAGCGAGGTCCGGTGCACGACGACATGGCCCGCATCGATGAGCGGCGCAAGCTGCGCGGCCAGTGGCACCTGGTCGCGAACGATCAGATGCAGCACAAAGTTCGCATCTCCCCTCCGAAGCAGATCGCGTACCATCGACAGCAGTGGCGTCACGCCGATGCCGCCGGCAACGAATACCCGACGCGTGATCTCGGGCGCGAATGCGAGGCCACCGCGGGGCAGCGACACGCCGATCGTGTCGCCGATACCGACGTCGTCATGGAGCGCGCGGGAACCGCCGCGCCCTTCAGCCTCGCGCTTGACGCCGATGACGTAACGCCGGCTATCCGCGGGCTCGTTGCACAAGGAATAGGTTCTGACGAGCCCGTTCGGCAGATGCAGATCGACATGTGCCCCCGGCTTGAACGGCGGCAGCTCCCAACGGTCGGGGTCAACCAGCGTGAACAGCTTGATGTCGCGGCCAGCCTCCTCGACGCCGGCAACGACCGTCCTGACCGTCGTGATCGGACGCGCGTTCATGTCGCATTCCGGACGCGGTCACCAACCCTGACGATGCCGCCTTGCAGAATCCTGCAATTCAGGCCCGAGCGATTGATGAGCGGATCGAAGATCGCCTTGCCGGTGATCTCCTCGATGTGCCGGCACGGCACCGAGAGCCGGGTCGCCTCCAGCAGCGTCTCTCCCAGCCAGAAGCGACGGCCGACCAGATGATTGAGCGGCACGCCTTCGACCGTGACGTTGCGGCGATGCTCTTCGGGCCCGAGCTCGATGCCGGCATCGCGCTTGAGGGCGACAAGAGTCTCGAGCTCGAACAGGGTCACCTGCCGTCCCTCCTCGGGCTTGTGCGAATAGAACCCGGCTTCATTGCCGATCATGTAACGGTCGCCTTCGATGCCCCGTCCGGCGACCAAAGTAAGCGCTTCCGCGGCGCCCATCGGCAGAAACGCGCGCGGGGTGAGATGAAGGAAGCGCACTACGCCGGCCCAGCCGAGTTGCGCTGCGCTGTGCGCCGAACCGGCGCTGACGATATCGAGCATGACGAAATCCTCTTGAGGAGTTGGCGCGCCGCCGGCCGCGGCGCGCCGGGGACTCAGGTCAATTCCTTGTTCGCCATTTCCGGCGCGAAGGCGGCCGCCGTGGCCGTGATGGCCGCGCAGACGATCAGCATGACGGAGACCGGCCAGGTTGCCCCGCCGCTCCAGGCCATCAGGGATGCCGCAATCAGCGGCGTCAACCCGCCGCTGATTGCGGCGCCGACCTGAAAGCCGAGCGAGGCGCCGCTGTAGCGCAGCCTGGCAGAGAACAGTTCGGAGTACCAGGGAGCGCCGATGCCGAAACCGACCATCTGACCGAAGGTGATCGCGACCACGATGGTGCCGATGACGACGGCGGGATCGCGGGTGTCGAGCAGCCAGAACAGCGGGAAAGCAAACAGCGCCGAGAACATGCAGCTCGCATAGAACATCTTCTTGCGGCCGACGATGTCGGACAGCCAGCCGAACAGCGGAATGGCGAACAGTGCGACCGCCGATGCTGCGAAGCCGCCGTTCAGAACCACCGTGCGCGGCAGGCCCAAATTCGCCGTGGCATAGGACATCACGAACACGCCGCCGATGCTCGCATAGGCGATCTCGGAGATCTTCAACCCGACTGCGGTGAAGAACGGTCGGCGGTGATGCTTGAAGATCTCGACCAGCGGCAGCCTCGCGACATCCTTCTTGGCCTGGACCTGGCGGAAAGCCGCAGTCTCTTCCATGTTGAGGCGGATGTAGAGGCCGACGCCGACCAGGAGGATCGAGACCAGGAACGGAATGCGCCAGCCATAGGCCATGAACTCGCTTTCCGGCAGGGCTGCCACCAGCGAAAACATGCCGAGCGCCGCCAGATTTCCGATGGGATTGCCGACCTGCACCATGCTGCCGAGCAGTCCGCGACGATGCGTCGGGCAGTTCTCGACGACCATCAGCACCGCCCCGCCCCATTCGCCGCCGAGGCCGATGCCCTGGAGAAAGCGAAGGCCGATCAGCAGCACCGGCGCGGCGATGCCGATTTGCTGATAGGTCGGCAACAGGCCGATGAGAAAGGTGCCGATCCCCATCACCATGATCGTGATCGCCAGCATCGCCTTGCGGCCAACCCGATCGCCGAAATGTCCGAAGATTGCAGCGCCCAGCGGACGGGCGAGGAAGCCGACCGCGTAGGTACCGAAGGCGGCAATGGTGGCGATCGTCGGATTGCCGGCGGCGAAGAACACCTTGTTGAACACCAGGGCTGTCGCCATGCCGTAAATCAGGAAGTCGTACCATTCGACCGCGGTGCCGATCACGCTCGACCACACGATACGCCGCATGCTCGCCGCCTCGTCCGGCGCTACGTTGAGGGTGACGTCGTCTGCTACGGTCATCGATCTCTCCAGATAGTACCGGCACCACGGGAAGTTGGTTCTGGCCGCGGCGCCCATCGGCAGCCGGGACGGTAAAATCGGATCATGTTTACTATTGGAAATCAACGTCGCGGAACGCGGCAACTGCCGCCGATCCCGGCAAAATGAGCATATTGCACTTCTTTTCGGCTCATTTTCGTGAAATGCCAGCACATCTGCTTACAATATCCGCGCGATTGCTCGAAATTTCCGCGCGGATGTTTTCTTTGGGAATACACGGATGCGCCCGCAAAAAAGGCAGACCTTGCCGCCGGGCTGGCGATCCGGCTGCATCTGTTGCAGAACAGATCGCAGCAGTTCGGGAGACTCATGCGTGCTTGACGTCAGCAAGGCGACAGCGGTCGGGGCCAACATCCGCCAGGCGCGGATCGCCAAGGGGCTGACACTGGACCAACTCGCCAGGCAGAGCGATCTGACGCGCGGATACATCTCGCTGGTCGAGCGCAATCTCAAGATCCCCTCGCTTGCGGCGCTGCTGCGGATGGCCGCCGCGCTGGAAGTCAACGTAGCGACCTTCTTCGACCCCAACGCGGAGCCCGCCCCGCGCTACACGCTGTTCCGACGCGCGGACGGCAACACGCCGCTGTTCCAGGACAGGTTCGGCGTCGTGCCGCTGGCAACCGGCCGCACCCGCAAGATGATGGAGCCGTTCCTGCTCAGCCCGCCGCACAAGTCGGCGACGCGCGCATCCCATGCGGGCGAGGAGTTGCTCTTCGTGATCAATGGCAAGATGGCCATCAAGCTCGACGGCGAAGAGCTGACCCTCGGCAAGGGCGATTGCCTTTATTTTTCAGGCGAGACCCCGCACGAGGTCAGAAGCCTCGGCCGGCAGAAGGCGGAGGTTCTGGTCGTGGTCGCTCAGGGCAGTTCGGCTTGAGGCCGGTCTCGGCTTTCCAGGCAAGCTGTTTGGAGACGGGTCCCGGCTAGCGAAACCAGAAAGACCGGCCGGATGGCGGCGGGATCGGTTCGGGCGGCCGTGGCCGCTTCGGGCGCGGCGGCCGGGGCGCAGGTTCAGCGGACGATGTCGCGTCGGCCGATGGCGAGGTCTCGGAGCCCGGCACCTTTACGGCAAGCAGCAGATTGGACTCATGCGTCCGCCAGCGATAGCCGACGCCGAAATCGATGGGCTGGGCGCGTGTGAACAATTCGGCATAGCGCTCCTGGTAGCGGCCGGGGAATTCGCCGATCGGGCCGAGATAGCGGCCGAACGGGAAGAACCGCCATTGCCGCGCATTGTAGTTCGAGAGCGGAATCCCGGAATCGTCCTGGATGATGGTCGCGCTGTTGGCGAGCAGCCAGTCGCGCGCCACGGTGAAATTGCCGGAGTGCAGCAGATAGGATGCGCTCTTGATCAGGCTGTTGCCGGGCCCGAGAGTCTCGCAGAATTTCAGGAATCCCGCCGCGCGCGCGCCGGGATTGGAGAGGTCCGTCGAGAAATAGTACAGCGTCCGGGCTTCGCCATCCGGGCCCGCAAAGGTGATGCGGACGCCGCGCGTCGCGTTCGGTCCGGGATTGTCGCTGCCGGTGCGAACTGCGCCCTTGTCGTCGAGCGCGATCATCTCGACGTTGCGGATGGTCTTGCCCGAGCGCGCGAGGAAAACGTAGAGGATCGGCAGGGTGCCGTTGACCTCGTTGGCTCGCAGATCGACCTTCATCTGCTTGGTGATGAAGAAGGAGAAGCTCAGGATCGAGCCGAGCGACCGTTCGACATTGTAGAGCGCGGCGCCCATCGCGCCGCGTGGCAGCCGGGTCAGGTCCGGCACGTTCCCAACCGGCTCCAGCGCGCCGAGCACGTAGGTGCTCGCTTTTGAATAGAAGGCGTTGGCGTAGAGGAAGTCCGGGCCGCTGAACAGGTAGAACATGGTCGGCCGGGGCGCAGCGAGATTGACGTCCGCCCAGTTGCGGATCTTCGAGATCTGCCGCTGCTCCAGCTGCGCGAAGGCATTGTCGAAGAACTTGGCGTGACGCTGCCAGCCGGGATCCCTGGTCAGCGGTGTCAGCGGCGAGTCAGCCGAGGGCTGCATGCCGGCAAGGAAGCGCGCGGTGTCGTCGAAATTGGCGTCGGCGGCATGCACGGACGAAATGGCCGCAGCCAGCAGGGCAAGAGCAACGGCCGCAAGTCTCAGGTGTCGAACCATGTCTATTCGCGATTGTGTGACGTGCCAGCGGCGACCGGCCGCCTGCGGAAAACAGCATAAATCAAAAGGCCCGCGAGCATCACGAGCATGCCCGAGAGCGACTGAACCGGGCGCTCGGTCAGAAGGTAATACATCATGAACCCGGTCACGAGCAGGAAAACCAGGGGCGTCAACGGGTATCCCCAGGCGCGATAGGGCCGCGGCAGGTCGGGGTGCGTGATACGCAGCTTGATGACGCCGGCGACAGTGAAGAACGAGCAGAACAGCAACGCGAACTGGATGAAGTCGAGCACCGCCTCGAAGCTGCGCGTGAACAGCAGGAGATTCGAGATGGCGAGCTGAAACAGGATGGCATAGGCCGGCGCGCCGCGCACGGAGCGCTTCGAGAACACCCGCAGCGCCGGAATGTCCTCCCCCATCGTCATCATCACGCGCGGACCGATCCACATCATCGCGCTGATCGAGGAGATCAGCCCGACGCAGATCATCGCGCCGACGATCCGGCCGCCGAGGCTGCCGAAAATGGCGCTGCCGGCGACGCTGGCGACGTCGATCTGGCCGGCGAGCGCGTCGACCGGGGTGGTATGGAGAAACACCGCGTTCAGCGCGACATAGAGCACCAGCACGATCAGCGTGCCGGCGAGCAGCGCCCGCGGCAGGCTCTGCTGCGGCGTCTTCATCTCGCCGATGATATAGGTCGCCGCATTCCAGCCCGAGAACGAGTACATCACGAAGACGAGGCCGATCGCGAACGGTGCGCTCACGATGTGGGAAAGATCGCCCGCCTGCGGGGTGAAGCTGATCGGCTGAGGCACGCCGATGATGAAGCCTGCGACGAGAAAGGCGACGATCAGCACGACTTTGAGGATGGTCGAGATCAATTGGAAAGTGGCCGAGTGCTTCACGCCCGTCAGTTGAACGATCGAAACCAGCCATACCACGGCGATGGCGAGCGGGATCGGCGGCAGGGAGGGCCAGACCGATTTGGCATATTCACCGAACGCCATCGCCGCGAGCGCGACCGGCGCAGCGAAGCCGACCGTTGCGGACACCCAGCCTGCGAGAAAGCCGAAGGCCGGATGATAGGCACGGCCGAGGAAATTGTATTCGCCGCTCGAGCGCGGAAACATCGCGCCCAGTTCGCTGTAGGAGAACACGCCGCACAGCGCCACGATGCCGCCGATGGTCCAGAGCAGCAGGATCGAGAAGCCCGACGGGATATCCTTGACCTGGAAGCCGAGGCTGGTGAACACCCCCACCCCGATCATGTCGGCAACGACGATGGCGGTCGCGACAACGACGGAAACCCCGCTTCCGGTCAGCCGGCCAGCCCAGGGCGCGGTTCCCGCATCAGATGCCGTCATCGGGTCCTCAACCTGAGGCGCAACGCCTCGTGGGAGCATCCTGCCGTTTGGTCCAGTCAATTCAAGCAGGGTTAACAAGGGTTAAATGAGGCGGGCGAGTTTGGTAACATGACACCCGTCACGAACCTCTTCGCCCAATAAACCGCTGCTGTCCCTGAAGAATCCGGGTCCCCTCGCCCACAATCACGACACGATTTCGTGGTCCTTTTGAGCGTTCCGGATGTGGGGTAAGTTTCCGGACGCTTAACGCCGCCTAAACGCCGTTGGCTCAATTGTCTCAAAGGAATGCCGACGGAGCGTGCGTGGCCGGATGGTATCGGTCCGGTCCGCTTGTACTTGGGGACATGGGTACTTGGGGTCTTGAGTGAATGGTCGGGGCCGTTCCGAACATGAGAGCTGACAATCGTGCCGATCGGACGCCGTCCGACGGGCGCGTGCGTGTGCTCCGGGCGGGCCTGATCTCAGCCTTGGTGCCTCTGTCCCTGACGCTGGTTCAATGTGGCAAGGCGCCGAACCCGGCGGCGCTCGCAGCAAACTCGCAGGCCAACGTCCAGGTCGTCGCCAAGACCCATCCGCAGGTGGCGCGCGCCGATACGTTCGAGGATCGCTTTCCGGCACCGCAATTCAAGGAACGCTTCCCCTCGGCCAGCGAGAGCCTGCTGCAACGGCAGATGTCCGATTTTTCGCCGAAGCGCGCGGTGCAGCAGCATCCGGACCGGGCGTCCTACAAGGTGGCGTCGCTGGAACCGCAGGTCCCTTACAAGCGCCCGCCACGCGAAGACCTGACGACGCTCGTCAGCCTGAAGTCGTCCGCCTTCCCATACTTCGGCAACAATCCGGCCTCCGAGGCGCCGTTCCTCAACATCGCCAAGGGCGACCGCCGCGGTCACCGCAGCTATTCGGGGCGCGTGTTCTGGCAGGACGAGACCTACAATGACAGCCGCGTGCTGATGCACGTCCCCGAGCATTTCGACGTGCGCAAGCCGGGCGTGATCGTGGTCTTCTTCCATGGCAACGGCGCGACGCTGGAGCGCGACGTCCGCGACCGGCAATTGGTCCCGCAGCAGATCACCGAATCCGGCGCGAACGCCGTGCTGCTCGCGCCGCAAATGGCCGTCGATGCCGCCGATTCCAGCGCCGGCAAGTTCTGGCAGCCGGGCGGGCTCAAGCGGTTCATCGACGAGTCGGCGAGCCACCTCGCCCGCCTCACCGGCGATCCCAACAGCGCGCGCGCCTTTGCCAGCATGCCGATCGTGATCGTCGGCTACAGCGGCGGCTTCCTGCCGACCGCCTGGAGCCTCGAGGTCGGCGGCATCAGTGACCGCGTTCGCGGCGTCGTGCTTCTCGACGCCATCTACGGCGAACTCGACAAGTTCGCCAGCTGGATCGAGAAACACCGCTCCGGCTTCTTCGTCAGTTCCTACACCCACTACACCGCGCGGCGCGACCGCGAATTGATGAGCATGCTCCGCCAGAAGGGTATCACGGTCTCCGAAGAGATGGACGGACCGTTGCGGCCCGGCAGCGTTGTGTTCGTCGAGACCGGCGACGGCATCACCCATCGCGACTATGTCAACCGCGCCTGGACGCAATACCCGGTCAAGGACGTGTTGGTGAAGATGGCGGCCACACCGGCGCTCGCCGTGACACGCGTCGCAACCAATTCTGCACCGAGCCGGTAGCTTGTCGGCGCAGCCAGCGCGTTATGCCCCGCCGCAGGCCGTTCGGCCGGACGCGGCCCCGATTGATGTTGATGGGTACGTGGTTGCTGCCGTCCCGGATTGCTTCCGTAGACTGCTGACATAACCTGCGATCTGGCCGGATTGTGCATTCTGCGAGGACGAACGGTGCTTGATGGACTCTACAAGGTCGACTTCCACACGGTTCATGGAGCCGGCTGCGGCGTCGTCTACATGCATGATGGCAGGATTCGCGGCGGTAATTCAGCCTTCGCATTCCTCGGCACCTATTCGGGTGCCGGAAACGACCTCAAGGCCAAGATCACGACGCAGCGGTACAATGACGATCCATCCTTCAAGGCCTTGTTCGGCATTGACCGGATCACGCTGACGCTGCTCGGGCGCGAGGATGGTGACACCGCGGAATTCGAGGGCACCGCGTTGCAGGTGCCGGGTGTCGCGTTCAGGGCCGTGCTGAGCCGGATCAGCGACTGACTATCGAACTCCCGGCGCAGATCAGGTCCTGGGAACCAGGTCCTGGAAAGCTAGGTCTTGGGAAGCTTCGGGATGCTCTCGGCAAAGCCGTTGAAGCAGGCCAGCCGCTCGTCCTCTTCCTTGAGGAAGCGGCAATCGGCGTAGCCCTTGGCCTTCGCCGGCTTGGGTTTCGGGGCCGGCGGGATCACCGCGTCGTAGCAGTTGAGACGGTCCTTGGTGCCGTCGTCGATCTCGAGACAGGCCTGGAGCCGCACCGCGATGGACTGCGGCTTGCCCTTCGGCGCCGGGGTGGCGGCCGCCGACTTGGTCCCCTTCGGCTTGACCTGGACCAGCGGCTTGTCCCCGACCATCGGCGGTTTATCGGTCTGCGCAAACGCGGAGGCCGAATAGAGCACCGCGGCAACCGCCAGAATCATCCTCATCTCAGTCAACTCTCTTTGGTCCCCATGGGCTGCCTTCTAGCGCCCTCCCCCGCGGTTTGCCAAGCGCCTTGCGCCTTGGAAAACGGCCGTCACCCCTGCGCCTGAGCGGTGGGCCGCGGCCTGCTCAGCAGAATGAGGATCAGTGCCGACAGGAGGAAGCCGGTGGCCACGAAGCCCATCAGATACAGATGCTCGCGAGCGAACAGCACGCCTCCCACGGCCGAGCCGACGGCCTGCCCGACATAGAGCACCGACGTGTTGAGCGCGACGGTCGCGGAGGCCAGCATGGGTGCCGTAGAAACCAGACGGACCTGCTGCATCGAATTGGTCGAGGCGAAACCGAGGCCCCAGACCGCCACGGCCATCGCCATCACCACGAGCGAGCCGGCGCCGAGAGCCCAGCCGCCGACGCCGGCCAGCACCAGGCAGGTAAACAAAAAGGACGTTCGGTAGGGTCCCCAGCGGTCGACGATCCGCGTGGCGATCAAGATGCCAACAAGTCCGCACAGCCCGTAGATGCCGAACACGATGCCGATCGCATCGGGACCGGCGCCGGTCAATTTCGTCAGCAGCGGGCCCATGAAGGTGAAGACCACGAACTGTCCCGACATCTGCAGCACGGTGATCGCCAGCAGCAGCAGGATGGTGCCGCTGCGCCCGACCTCGGCCCACGTCTTCAGATCGACCGGCACGCCCTTCAGGCCCGCCGGCAAGCGCAGCAGCAACAGCAGAAAACTGATGCAGCCGAGCGCACCGATCCCGCCATAGGCCGCGCGCCAGCCGTAGCGGCTGGCGATGAAGGTGATCAGGGGCAAGCCAATCGCAGCCGCCAGAGACCAGCCGAGAAAGACATAGGCGATGGTGCTGCCGCGCCGCTCGACCGGCACGATCAGGGCCGCCGTGCCGGCCGCCTGCGGCGTGTAGAGCGCGCCGACGGCGAGCATGGCCAGGCGGATCACGAGCAAGCCGTCGTAATCAACCGCGAACGCGGAGGCGAGATTGCCCGTGGCCAGCACGGCAAGCGTCGTCGACAGCAGCACCCGCCGCTCGATACGGCTGGTCAGCCAGGCCGTGAGCGGCGAGCCGACGCACAGCACGACCGCCCCGAACGTGATCAGCAGCCCCGCCGTATGGATGCTGATGCCGAGACCGGCCGATAATTCCGGCAGCATGCCGGCCGGCGCCAGCACCGTGCAGCCGGTGACGAGATTGCCGAGCATCAGGGCGGTCGGCGCGAAGCGGCCGACGGCGGGCGTCTTTTCCATGCAATTGCATGTAGAGCGACTGTGCTCCGTTTGAAAGGCATCGGCCCTGAATTGTTTGAACCGAAGGCCCGACTTTCTTGGAAATGCCGGATTGCATGGGCCGAATCGCCTGATATATCGCTCGTTCCCGCTTACCTGCGCTCGTTCGCAGGAGTGAGCTTCAGGAGAAAAGCAATGACCGAACAGCCCAAATCCGAGTCCGGCTTCCAGTACAGCCTGTCCAATCTGAAGCCTGTGACCCCCTCCCCCAAAGTCACCCTCACCTTTCCCGATGGCGCCCAGCGCCATTACGACATGGGCATCACCGGCCTCGAGATCGCCAAGGGCATCTCGCCGTCGCTGGCCAAGCGCACCGTCGCGATGGCGCTCGACGGCCAGCTGGCCGATCTCAACGATCCCATCGAGTCCGATGCGAAGATCGAGCTCGTCAACCGCGACGATCCCCGCGCGCTGGAACTTATCCGCCACGACTGCGCGCATGTGCTCGCCGAAGCTGTGCAGTCGCTGTGGCCCGGAACGCAGGTCACGATCGGCCCGGTGATCGAGAACGGCTTCTATTACGACTTCTTCCGCAACGAGCCGTTCACGCCGGAAGATTTCGCCGCGATCGAGAAGAAAATGCGCGAGATCATCGCGCGCGACAAGCCGTTCACCAAGGAAGTCTGGGACCGCGAGAAGACCAAGCAGGTGTTCCGCGACAAGGGCGAGGCCTTCAAGGTCGAGCTGGTCGATGCCATTCCCGGCAACGAGCCGATCAAGATCTACTACCAGGGCGACTGGTTCGACCTCTGCCGCGGCCCGCACATGACCTCGACCGGCAAGGTCGGCAACGCCTTCAAGCTGATGAAGGTGGCCGGCGCCTATTGGCGCGGCGACAGCAACAACCCGATGCTGACCCGCATCTACGGCACCGCCTTCGCCAAGCAGGAGGATCTGGACGCCTACCTCAAGCAGATCGAGGAAGCCGAGAAGCGCGACCATCGCAAGCTCGGGCGCGAACTCGACCTCTTCCATTTCCAGGAGGAAGGTCCGGGCGTTGTGTTCTGGCACCCCAAGGGCTGGACCATCTTCCAGCAGCTGATCGCCTATATGCGCCGCCGCCTGACCGGGGACTACAACGAGGTCAACGCGCCGCAGATCCTCGACAAGGTGCTGTGGGAGACGTCGGGCCATTGGGGCTGGTACCGCGAGAACATGTTCGCGGCCCAGTCCGCCGGCGACGAGGCCGAGGACAAGCGCTGGTTCGCGCTGAAGCCCATGAACTGCCCCGGCCACGTCCAGATCTTCAAGCACGGCCTGAAGAGCTATCGCGACCTGCCGCTGCGGCTCGCCGAATTCGGCGTGGTGCACCGCTACGAGCCGTCCGGCGCGATGCACGGCTTGATGCGTGTGCGCGGCTTCACCCAGGACGACGCGCACGTCTTCTGCACCGAGGACCAGCTGGCCGAGGAATGCCTGAAGATCAACGATCTGATCCTGTCGACCTATGCCGATTTCGGCTTCACCGGCGATTTGACGGTGAAGCTGTCGACCCGGCCGGAGAAGCGCGTCGGCACCGACGAGATGTGGGATCACGCCGAGCGCGTGATGGCCACGGTGCTGCGCGAGATCCAGTCGCAGAACAATCACATCAAGACCGAGATCAACCCGGGCGAAGGCGCCTTCTACGGACCGAAGTTCGAATACGTCCTGCGCGACGCCATCGGCCGCGACTGGCAGTGCGGCACCACGCAGGTCGACTTCAATCTGCCGGAGCGGTTCGGCGCCTTCTACATCGACCATGACGGCGGCAAGAAACCGCCGGTGATGGTGCACCGCGCGATCTGCGGCTCGATGGAGCGCTTCATCGGCATCCTGATCGAGCACTATGCCGGCAACTTCCCGCTCTGGCTGGCGCCGGTGCAGGCGCTCGTGACCACCATCACCTCGGAGGGCGACGAATACGCCAAGCAGGTGCTGGAGCAGGCGCGGCGCGCCGGCCTGCGCGTCGAGATCGATCTGCGCAACGAGAAGATCAACTACAAGGTCCGCGAGCACTCGCTGGCCAAGATCCCGGCGCTGCTCGTGGTGGGCAAGAAGGAGGCCGAGACGCATTCGGTCTCGGTCCGCCGGCTCGGCAGCGACGGACAGAAGGTGATGAGCACGGCGGAGGCGATCGCCGCCCTCGTCGACGAGGCGACCCCGCCGGATGTCCGGCGGATGCGCGAGGCGGTTGCTGCGGTCTAGCCGGCACGCGCTGTGATCGGGGACGAGGCGCTGCGCGCGCAACTGCGTAGCGCCTCGTCCCCGCATTGCGCGAGATAGAGGAACATCGTCGCGAGCATCGCTTCGATCGCATCGCGACCAGGCGGCAACAGCACGATCTCGTTGTCGGCCGAACCGCTGCGCAGCAGCAGGCCCTGCCGCTCGGCGTCCCGCAGCAAGGTCAGCACGTGCTTGCGCGACACCGAAAAGCGTCTCGCAAGCCCGTTGATCGAGAGCGGGACCGGTTCGCGTGGCGGGAACGGCGCCAGCTCGTCTCCGCCCAGCGCCAGGCTGAACAGGATGACAATTCCGGCATTGCGCTCGGCGAGCGATCCGAGTTCCGGCGCACTGTCGAGAACGCGCAGACCTGCCACGAACCGCCGCCCCAGCGCGATCACGAACGCCCTCACAAAGTCCGGGTCCGTCAAGGCGGCGCTGTAGTCCGCAGCCTCGGGCAGCACGCCGCGCATCGCGGCGAAATGAGCGTCCCAGCGCACCCGGTGCAACGCCACCAGCTTCTCGGTCGGCACCAGCAGCCGCTTGCGCCGATCCGGATCCGGCGCAGGCGCCAGCAGTCCGGTTGCCCGCATCAAGGCCAGCATGGCTTCGCAACGGCCGCGGCTGCACAGGTCGAGCCGAACGCAGAGCTCCTTCATGGCGCCCACGGTCAGCCCCGGCTCGCCGGGTTCGAGGCCATGATGATGCAGGTAGAGTGCAACGTGGCCGAACAGGGCTCTCGCCCGGTCGTTCAACAGTGCATTGAGGGGGCGGCTGGATTGATAGAGCGCGACTGCACTGGCTGCTGAGACCCGGATCGCGCGAGAAAACGCGGGATGGCGGCGCAACGCGGCAACGGCGTCGGGCGAGGGTGTCTGAGCCGCGTCGGGCATTTCCAGCATTCACAAAGCCGGCAGGACGTCCGGCCGCGCTGCAAGCGTTAACAATCCGGCCAACCTTCCACAATGTCGGGCCCGTTGCCTAGGCCCGGACGGATTGCCGCGGAGCCTCGATCCGCAGCTGTGGCCGTGTTGCCCGCAAGCCACGTCATTCCGTTCGATCGGCGCATCCGGAATCCACCCAAAAAGTCTCAGTTCTAGCGGCCCCGCAGCGCGGGTAACTCCTTCTGGACGCAGGCCGCTCCGCAGGAGCGGAGCCGTAGACGCCGCAAAGGTTATTGGGCGTCTTGGCGCAAGGGGGTGACGTTGCTGGCCGCTCACGCATTTGTTCGCGACCTTCCCGGCGGGACCCGGCGGCGGCTGAGACTTCTTTGTTCGGCAAGTGCCGCAATCTTGGCGCTGGTTGCCACCAGCCCCGCTCCGGCGCAGACACCCCGCGGCGGTTCGGGCGGTAGCGGCAGCCCCAATTTCACCAATGGCGGCCTCAGCTCGGCGACCGGTGCGGGCGAAAACGGGGTCGCCTACACGAACGCGACCCGCGGCGGTGGCGGCGGCGGTGCTGGCGTGACCAGCGGCGCTGGCGGAAGCGACAGTACGGGCAACGTTTTGGGCGGCTCGGACACCGACAGTGACGGTAACGGCGACGCTGGCGAGAATGGTGACTTTATCACCAGTGGCGGCGGCGGCGCCGGCGGCGTTCACGGCGCGGTGGTGACGACCAGCACCACCAACTCGGCGACCGTTGCCGGCACTCGCGGCGGCAGAGGCGGCTCGACGACCGGCGCCAATCGCGGCGGCGGCGGCGGCGGTGCCGGCGGCTACGGCGTCGTCGTCGATGGCAGTGCTCTCACCTACACGAACGGTAGCACCGGGATCATCCGCGGCGGCGCCGGCGGCGCCGGCGGCGCCAACACAGTCGGCGATGGCTTTGGCGGAAACGGCGGCGATGGCGGCATCGGTGTTTTCCTGACCGGCAGCAGTGTCCTCAACAATGCCGGCAGCATTTCCGGCGGAAGCGGCGGCAACGGCGGCAACGCGCCGAGCAGTTCGTTCAGCTCCGGGGGCGGCGACGGCGGCAATGGTGGCATTGCTGTCTATGCCAGCGGTCCGGCGACGATCATCAATTCCGGTAGCATCACGGGCGGCAGTTCGGGGAACGCAGGCACCGGCTCCAGCCCCGCGACGGCGGGGATAGCCGGCGATGCCGGTGTCGCCATCCTCGGTGCCGATCTGACGGTCATCAATAGCGGCACGATTTCGGGCGGGCTGCAAACGGGCGGCCTTTCGCCCGTCAATGCCATCACCTTCACCGGCGGGAGCAATGTCCTGGAGCTGCAGGCAGGATCGGCGATCTCCGGCAACGTCGTCGGCACCGGCACGGACACATTCCGCCTCGGGGGCGCCAACGACAGCACCTTCGATGTCTCCAGCATCGGTCCGGCGGCGCAGTATCAGGGCTTCTCGACCTTCGTGAAGACCGGCGCCAGCACCTGGACGCTGACCGGAACGACGACCGCCACCACGCCCTGGAGCATCAACCAGGGCGTGCTCGCGGTGTCTTCCGACGCAAGTCTCGGCGCAGCCTCGGAGGGACTCTCGTTCGACGGCGGCACATTGCGATTTCTCGTTGGCTTCACCACCGGCCGCGCTGTCACGCTGAACAGCGGCGGCGGCAGTTTCGACACCAACGGCAACAATGCGACGCTGGCCGGAGACATCGGCGGCGCCGGAGGCCTGACCAAGATCGGCCCCGGCACCTTGATCCTGTCTGGGACCAGCTCCTACACCGGCGAGACCCATGTGAACGCCGGCACCCTGCAGGCGGGCGCGGCCGGAGCGTTCTCCTCTGCAAGCGCCTTCACGGTAGCCAGCGGCGCGACGCTCGATCTGGGCGGCTTCGACCAGACCCTCGGGTCTCTCGCCGGCGCAGGCAGCGTCACGCTGGGCGCCGCCACCCTCACCACCGGCGGCGACAACAGCAGCACGATCTTTTCGGGCACGATCTCCGGCAGCGGCGGCCTGACCAAGACCGGAAGCGGCACGCTGCGGCTGACCGGGATCAGCACCTACACCGGCGCAACCATCATAAATGGCGGGACGCTCGACGTCGAAGGCACGCTCGCCAGCACGTCAGCGGTGACCGTGAACGCAGGCGGCACACTGACCGGTGCGGGCATTGTCGATCCGCCGCTGACCATCACCATCGATGCCGGCGGCACCTTGGCGCCGGGCAATGGCACCCCGGGCTCGTCGATGACGATCGACGGCAATCTTGTCATGCAATCAGGCGCGACCTATCGCGTGCAGGTCGATCCGTCGACCGCATCGTTCGCAACCGTCAACGGAACGGCCTCGCTGGGCGGTGCGACCGTCAATGCCGTGTTCGCCAGTGGCGGCTATGTGAGCAAGACCTACACGATCCTCACCGCCAGCGGCGGCATTTCCGGCACGTTCGCGCCCGGCGTCGTCAGCACCAATTTGCCATTCGGCTTCAAGACCAGCCTGAGCTACGACGCCAACGACGCCTATCTCGATCTTGCGCTCTCCTACGCAGTTCCATCCGGGCTGAACCGCAATCAACAGGCCGTCGCCGACGCCCTGACCGACTTCTTCAATCGCAATGGCGGCATACCCGCGGTCTATGGCGCGCTTACGCCGGCAGGTTTGACCCAGGCGGCCGGCGAGTCCGGCACGGCCGCCCAGCAGGCGACATTCGATGCGATGGGCCGCTTCGTCGGCCTGCTCACCGACCCGACCCCGCGGGGCCTCGCGCACACGGGCAGCGCCAGCGGTTTTGCCGACGACCGAACCGGACGGCGCACCGAGGCGTTTGCGCGGCTCGCGGACACGCCGCCCGCCAGCTTCGAGCAGCGCTGGAACGTGTGGGCGGCCGGCCTCGGCGGGGCCCGCTCCACGTCCGGCAACGCCTCCACCGGATCGAACGAGGCCACGAGCCGCAGCTACGCCGTCGCCGCCGGTGCGGATCGCTGGCTCTCGCCGCAGACCGTGACGGGCTTTGCGCTGGCCGGCGGCGGCACCAGCTTTGGCGTGAATGGGCAGGGATCCGGCCGCTCCGATCTGTTTCAGGCCGGCATCCATCTGCGCCACACCGAGGGCGCGGCCTTCATCGCCGCCGCCTTCGCCTATGGCTGGCAGGACGTCACCACTGACCGCACAGTGACCATTTCCGGCGCCGATCGACTGCGGGCCAATTTCAAGGCCAATGCCTGGGCCGCGCGCCTCGAAGGCGGCACCCGCTTCGTCTTGCCGGTGAACGGCGGATTCGGGCTTTCACCCTATGCGGCCGTGCAGGCCACTTTGTTCGATCAGCCGGCCTATGCGGAGCAGGTCGTCTCCGGCACATCGGCATTCGCCCTGAGCTACGCGTCCAGGCGCGCGACCGACACGCGCAGCGAACTCGGGCTGCGCAGCGACAAATCCGTTGCGCTCCAGGACGGCGTCCTCAGCTTCCGCGGCCGTTTCGCCTGGGCTCATGATTTCAACCCCAATCGCTCGGCTGCCGCAACCTTTCAGGTCCTTCCGGGGGCGAGCTTCACGACCAGCGGCGCTGCCCAGGCGCGTGACTCCGCGCTCACGACGGCATCGGTCGAGATGAACTGGTTCAACGGCTGGTCGGCCGCCGCGACATTCGAGAGCGAGCTTTCCGCCGTCACGCATGCCTATGGCGGCAAGGGCACCCTGCGCTACGCGTGGTGAAATAGGGTCCCGATCCGCGCCGATCACAATCAGTCTAATCGGGCCTCCGCGGCCTCGTGGCGCGGCGGCGCGCATGGTATTGCGATCGTCAAACCGATCCCACGAGAGAGACTGCCCGTGCCCGACGCCATCGAACTGCTCAAGACCCGCCGCTCGGTCAAGCCGCGCGAGATGACGGGCCCCGGCCCTTCCCCGGCCGAGCTCGAGACCATCCTGACCATCGGCGCGCGCGTGCCGGACCACGGCAAGCTCGCGCCGTGGCGCTTCATCGTGTTCGAGGGCGATGCGCGCCAGCGGGCCGGCGAGGTGATCGCGCGGGTCTTCGCCCGCAAGAATCCCGGCGCCTCCGCATCCGACATCGAGGCCGAGCGCAAGCGGCTGACCGATGCGCCGCTGGTGATCGGCCTCGTCAGCTTCACGAAGCCGCACCCGAAAGTGCCCGCCTTCGAACAGGAATTGTCGGCCGGCGCGAGCGCGATGAACATCGTCACCGCGGCGACGGCGCTCGGCTATGGGGCCTGCTGGCTGACCCAATGGTTCTCGTTCGACCGCGACGTGCTGGACGGGCTCGGCCTGAAGCCGGACGAGAAACTCGCCGGCCTGATCCATATCGGCACGCCGACAAAGCCCAGCGAGGACCGGCCACGCCCGGTGCTGTCGGAGATCGTGACGCGTTTCTGATCGTTCGCGTGTTGACGCTGGCGGCGTCTTGCGGCTTTGTTCCTCGTTCCGAGGGAGGAAGTCCGAATGAGACGGCGTGAATTTCTGGTCGGGGCCGCGCTGATGGCCGGCACCATGTCGCGAAGCCACGCCGCCGACGTTCCGGCCCCGGCGTCCGCCGGGCTCGATCGCATCACCGCATATTTCGAGGCGGAGATCACCGCCGGCCGGCTGCCGGGGGCCGTGATCGCGATCCAGCAGCACGGCAAGCCGGTCTATTTCAAGATGTTCGGCGTGCGCGACGTCAGGACCGGCCTGTCGATGACGCCGGACACGATCTTCGCCATCCATTCAATGACCAAGCCGATCACCAGCCTTGCGGCGATGATGCTGATCGACGAGGGCAAGCTGGCGCTGCTCGATCCCGTCTCGAAATACATCCCCGCCTTTGCCGACACCAAGGTCGGGCTCGAGATCACCAAGCCGGACGGCTCGCTCGCGCTCGACCTCGTGCCGCCGGTGCGTCCCGTCACGATCCAGGACCTGATGCGGCATACGTCGGGCATCAGCTACGACTATATCGGCGGCAAGTGGGTCGAGCTCGCCTACAAGGCCGCCAACATCTTCGAAGGACCGTTCGACAACAGGGTATTCGCCGATCGCATCGCGAAGCTGCCGCTGGCCCGTCAGCCCGGCACGCTGTGGCGCTACGGCCATTCCACCGACGTGCTCGGCCGCGTCATCGAGATCATCGCGGGCCAGCCGCTCTACGATGTCCTCAAGCAGCGCATCTTCGACCCGCTGGGAATGACCAGCACCAAATTCGCGCTGGGCACGCCGGACGAACGCGAGCGGATGGCCCGGCCGCTGCCTACCGACCGCATCCTGCTCGACGCCGAGCAGGAGCGCCTCGCCCACCCCGAATGGCAATCGGGCGGCGGCGGACTGCTCTCCACCACCACCGACTATCTGCGCTTTGCGCAGATGCTGCTCAATGGCGGCGAGTTCGAGGGCCGCCGCTATCTGAGCCCGGCCGCGTTCAAGGACATGACCACCGATCATGTCGGCCCCGGCTCCGGCGTCGGCCGCGACTATTTCTACTTTCCGGGCGACGGTTTCGGCTACGGCTATGGACTGGCGGTCCGCACCGATCCCGGCAACGCCAGGCCGCCGCCGCCGGGCTCGCTCGGCGAACTCAAATGGGACTCGGGCAGCGGCACCTATTTCGGCGTCGATCCCAAGCTCGACATGGTCTACGTGCTGATGCAGCAGACGCAGAACGAGCGCGGCCGCATCACGCCGGCCTTCAAGGCGCTCGTCTACGATACCTATCCTCCCGAGCTACGCCGCCCGTGAGGCGCGCTGGCCGAAATCGGCGAGCAGCTTCGCGATCTCGGCGGCGGGCCGCGCCGCGCTGAACAGGAAGCCCTGCACCTCGTTGCAGCCTTCGGCGCGCAGCCAGTCGAGCTGATCCTCGGTCTCGACGCCTTCGGCGGTCGTGGTGATGTTGAGGCTGCGGCCGAGCCCGGAGATCGCGCGCACGATCGCCCCGCAATCCGGCCGCTGCGCCAGATCCTTGACGAAGGAGCGATCGATCTTGATCTTGTCGAAGGGGAAGCTGCGCAGATAGCTGAGGCTGGAATAGCCGGTGCCGAAATCGTCCATCGAGATGCCGACGCCGAGCTCGCGCAACTGGTGCAGCGTGGCGAGGTTCGCCTCGGTCTCGGCGAGGAAGATCGATTCGGTGATCTCGAGCTCGAGGCGCCGCGGCGAGAGGCCCGACTGCGCGAGGGCCGAGATCACGATCTGCACCAGGTTGCGGCTGCGGAATTGCGCAGGCGACAGATTGACCGCCACCTTGATGTCGTCAGGCCACGTCACCGCCTGGGCACAGGCCTCGCGCAGCACCCACTCGCCGAGCGGGGTGATCAGGCCGATGTCTTCGGCGACCGGGATGAACTCGGCGGGCGAGATCATGCCCTTCTCCGGATGCCGCCAGCGCAGCAGCGACTCGAAGCACGAGATGCGATCGGAGGCGACCGACACCAGCGGCTGATAGTGCAGCTCGAACTCCCCATTGGCGAAGGCGCGGCGCAGATCGAGCTCGAGGTCGCGGCGCTTCTGGGCCTGCAGATCCATCCCGCGCTCGAAGAAGCGATGCACGCCGCCGCCGTCGGCCTTGGCCCGGTACAGTGCCATGTCGGCATTGCGCATCAGTTCCTCCGGCGTCACACCGTCGCCCGGCGACAGCGCGATGCCGATGCTGGCGCCGATCACCATCTCCTGGCCCTCGAACGCATAGGGTGCCTTCAACAGATCGATCAGCGAGGTCGCGCAGGCGCTCGCCTCGTTGGGCGAGACGTCCGCCCCGAGAATCACCGCGAACTCGTCGCCGCCGAGCCGCGCGGCGAGATTGCCGCCGCGCACGGCGTTCGTCAGGCGCTCGGCGACGTCCTTCAGAAGGCGGTCGCCGGCGGGATGGCCAAAGGAATCGTTGATGTTCTTGAACAGGTCGAGGTCGATATAGAGCACGCCGACGCGCTTGCCGGCGGCCTGATCGAGCGCCTGTTGCAGCCGCTGCTGGAAATGTTCGCGGTTCGGCAGGTCGGTGAGCCCGTCATGATGCGCCATGTGGGCGATCCGCGCCTCCGCCTTGCGGCGCTCGGTGATGTCGACCACCGCGACCAGATAGCCGTCGCGGTCGTCGAACGTGACGCGACGCCCGAAGGTGAGCACCTCGATCTCGCTGCCGTCCGCCTTCAGATGCCGCCAGTTGCGCGAGGATTGGTAGGTGTCGCCAAGGCGTTCGAGGGCCGCGGTGTGGCTGTCCCATTCGTCCTGCGGCCAGATCTCGTGGAGCTTCATGCGCAGGAAGGCCGCGCGGCTATAGCCGTAGTGCTGGACCGCGGCGTCGTTGACGCTGATGAACTCCCTCGTCGTTGCGTCGAATACCCACATCGGCATCGGGTTGTTGTCGAACAGCAGGCGGAACGAGGCATCGCGCCGCTTCAGGGCGGTGACGTCGGAGATCGTCAGCGAGACAAGGTCGGCGAAGGCCGTGGCGCTCATCCGCAAATGACGGTCGTCGTGCTCGATCTCGAGCTGCTCGCCGCGGCCGCCGGCGACGGCCCTGAGCAGGACGTCCATGACCTCGGGAGACGCGAGCAGCGTGCCGCCCTCCCCGATGCGGCGCCACAACAGGCTCTCGCCTGCCGTCTTCAACAGCGTCGCGGCGCTCTTGTTGTGGTGCACGATCTGGAAATCGAACGGCCTGCCGCCGGCGTCACGCAGGGTCGCCAGCGAGACGACCGCATCGTCGGTGGAGGAGAAGATCGCATCGAGCAGATTGTAGTGGGCACCGCGCTCGTTGACATAGGCGCCGACCAGCGTCGCGCCCCAGCGCGAGGCCGTCGGCAGTGCGAGGACATCGTAGGTCCTGACCATGCCGTCGCGCACGCAATGGGCGCTGGCCTGGTGCGGCCGCCCCTTGGCGAGCGCGCTCGCCGCGGCTTCGGACAAGGCCGTGGCGCAATCCGGCGACAATTCGGAGAGCGGAATGTCCCAGCGCTCCTCGCCGAGCCATGACTGCACGTAGCGTCCGCTGCGCGACAATTCGAGCGCGCCATTGTCCTTGAGCAGAACGATATGGTCGGCGAGCCGTCCGAGACTGCCGAGCATGACGTCTTCGTAGCGCGGCAGTCGCTCGCCCGGCTTCAGCGCGGCACGCCATTTGCGCTGAAGCACGGGAATATCGTCGAACATTTCGGTGGCGGGTTTTCCCGGCGCTCTTTTCGCGGCACTCATTGCAGTCCCCAACGCACTTTCCACCCTATGCAATGCGGTGAGGCGTTTAACGGCCTGTAAAGGACGGACAGGCGCGGGTTCCATTTGGCGATTATGACAGTTTTAAGTCAGGTGTTGGTTGATGGCCGTTAGAGACTATGACGGCGAGATGTTGCCCGGGGTGGAGTTGTGCGCACCGTCGCGTGTCGCGGATGCGCTGCAAAGCACAGCGTTCGGGGCACGCGAGCGGTGATTGGGCGCACCCATATAGGCTCATCGCACCAGAGCGGTGATTGAACTCACCAATGTATCCTCCTCGTCATTGCGAGCGGAGCGAAGCAATCCAGAGTCTTTCCTGGGTGGGATTTCTGGATTGCTTCGTCGCTGCGCTCCTCGCAATGACGGCTTTGGTGGGCAGTTCTGTCTCTGCAACACGCACTGTCATTCCCAGCGAAAGCGGGGAATCCAGTACGCCGCAGCGTCTCGGATGATTCATTAATGTCTCTGGAATACTGGATCGCCCGGTCGAGCCGGGCGATGACGGCGTGGGTGTGGTTGGCAGGCACAGCTTCGCGCTCTCGCGGCTTGTCTCGCCCGAGCTTTGCGTCGTTCTTTCCGCTTCACCCTCAATTGAAAGAGGGCGCAGGGAAGACCGGGAGCCCGCTGGCACCCGCGGTCCCCGTGCG
>CAYREH010000046.1:0-15101 GCA_964423245.1 uncultured Bradyrhizobium sp.
CATGCCCGGGCTTGTCCCGGGCATCCACGTTCTTCGTGCTGCGGGAAAGGTCGTGTATGGCCGGGACAAGCCCGGCCATGACGTCGAGGAACGGCCTGTGCGAATCCTTGAAAGACCATATGCGATCGCCTTGCCGCTAGCGGGGAGAGGTCGATCGCGAAGCGATCGGGTGAGGGGGAGTCTCCGCGCCCCCTCTGTCACCGTGCTCGCGGAGACTCCCCCTCACCCCAACCCTCTCCCCGCAAGCGGGGAGAGGGAGAAGATAGGGCTCAATAAAACGCCCTGAAATAATCCGCGAGGGAGTCCGGCTCGACCTGGTCTTCCAGCTGTGCCGGCGTATCGCCGAGCAGCGCACTGGCCTGCGTCTTGTAGTCGGCGGAGACATAGTCGGGCTGGTCGGTGCCGCGGCTCAGCATGCCGCGATAGGCTTCATAGGCCGCCTGCGTGCCGATGAAGACGCAGACGCAGTGCTGCGGCTCGGCATAGAGATAGCGGACATCGCCACCATTGCGATGGATGACGAAGCGATGCGGCGGCAGCGCGCGCAGCGCCTTCTGTCCCGCCGCGTCGTTGGCGGTCTGCACGCGAAAGCCGGCGGAGGCCAGATAGAAACTGTTCTTGTCGAGAAACGGCTTGCTCGGCGTCTCCAGTGCGGCCAGCAGCGAGGCACAGAGCAGAGCCAGCAGCGCCGACAGCGTGCCGGCCAGAAGGAGACCGCGTTGCGCCGGAGGCCATCGCATGTCGCGACAGGCGATGCGACTTGCGCTGCCGAGTGCGATCGTTCTCACAGTCCCCTCCCCCGCTTCGTCGTAAGGATTCAGCATGCCTCGAACCCGCGCGGCCGGTCAACCGACTCAGAATGAACGGGCGGCCACATGCATCCGGACGGAGTGACCGTGTCGATCATCCTGCAATCCACCGTCGGCGGCTTCTCCGCCCAGTTCATGCGCAAGCTGACGCTGGTCGAGCAGGCGATGCGCGACCACGGACTCGAGCCAGCGGAGTTCGTGATCTCGAAGGACTACGCCTCGACCGCGACGATCCCGATCATGGGACCGTTCTTCTTCAACTACAGCGTCTCCTTCGGCGAGGCGCAGTTCACCGTCACAGAGCCGAACGACATGGTGTTCCTGGACTATCTCGTCAGGCGCGTGCTGGCGGCGGACCAGCCGCAAGACTTGTCAGAGGACTTGCCTGAGGACTTGCCGCGCAAGCCGGGCCTGCTCCGGCGTCTGTTCGGCTGGATGGCGCAGCCGGTGTGACGCACCTGCCCGCTTGTCGCGGAATGGCGGCTGGTGTATGTGCTGCGGCCCGGCGCAACATCGCGCCGGTTGTTCACGCGCGCGAGGGAGGCGGCATGACGTTGAAATCGAATCGTTCCGACCGCCGCCCATCCTTGACCGGCGGCCGGTCATGAGCTGAACGCCGCACCGCGGCCGTTCTTCCATCCAGCACATCTGATCACGAGGAGCGCGGCGCAACACGGCGTCGCGCCGTGTCGTCATGTATTTGCGGTTCGTTACGCCGCTGATCCACCCGCGCAGCCGTGTGGAGAGCGGCTTCTTCCGTGCGTCCTGGTACATCCAGCGGACCGAGTGTCCGGAATGGATCCGGCAGGAGCTGGCAGAGCAGTTCGACTGGTTCGAACGGCATCTGCCGCTTCCGGGACGCATCGCGCGGCACTTCAAGCGGCGCGATTCGATCTGGGGCATTTGCTGGTTCGATCCCCGAGCCCGCGAAGCGGTCAGCCGCGCGCGTTACTGCGCCTGGCTGCTCGAGGAAGGCGGCCTGCCCGTGCGCGTGATCACGGCCTCGCGTCAGCGCGAGGTGCTGTGGCGCGATGCGCATCAGATCGTCACGAAGCCGTCGGCCGACCTGCCCAGGGCTTTCTCCTGAAGCGATGCCCGGCTGCCGGGGTGCGGTGAGATTCGACGAGTCTCACCGCGCCCCGGTCTATGGCCCCCAGGTCCTTGCCAGCGTCGCCAGCCAGCAGCCTTCGCAATAGCGCGCGTCCTTGTAGTCGATCCAGTTGTGCGCGTAGACGCGGGTCAGCGGGATGTCGTAGCGGGCGCGGAGCACCTGCACGAGGATCTTCCAGGCCGCGACCTGCGCGTCGGTCGGGCCGGTCGTGACGTCGGGATAATTGCCGGCGAACTCGACGCCGATGGAATTGTCGCGCACCACCTGGCGATAGGTCGCGCCGTTGTCGATGTACTTGTTGTCGTTGCGGTTGGCGCCGTCGCCATGGGTCGGCACCAGATGCTCGGCGACCGCCCAATAGACGGTGCCGTCGGTCTCGACCCAGACCGTGACGCCGCGCTTTGTCGGGTTCTTCGCCTGCGCCTGCGCGCCGCCACGCGCCGAGCCGACCGGGCCCTCGGTCTGGTGGACGATGATGTTGCGCCAGGGATGCGCCTGCCTGACGTCGCCCCAGGGCGCCAGCCAGACCATCTTCAGGCCGGGAATGTCGGGCGTGCCCGAGGATCGCGCGATGCCGGCGAGTTCGGCGTCGATGGCTGCAGCGGGTGAGATCACGAGGGCGGCGAGAACGACCGCAAGAAGGCGCGCGAGCATCGATGGCAATCCGGATGAGGCACGGAAAACTAGCACGGCGTCAGGCGAAATTGTGCAGGCCCTTTGCGGCTTCCACCGTCTCCGGCGACAGCGGCGGCGCCGGATCGTAGACGGCGAAATCATTCTTGCCGTTCTTCTTGGCGGCGTAAAGCGCGTGATCGGCATGGGCGATCAGCCGATCCGGGAACAGGCCGACGCCGCGGTCCCATTCAGCGACACCGATCGAGATCGCGATCGGGATGTCGCGGGCCGAGCAGCCGGCGGCATCCTGGCGGCAGGCCTCGAGCACGCGGCGGGCGATTGCCGAGGCTTCGCGCAAGGACGAGGACGGCAGCACGACGCAGAATTCGTCGCCGCCGGTGCGGGCGAGCAGGTCCCCCGGCCGCAGCCGACTCTGCGCCATCAGCGTGAAGTGACGCAGGCAATCGTCGCCGGCGGCGTGTCCATGGGTGTCGTTGATCGCCTTGAACCCGTCGAGATCGATCACCAGCAGCGAGAACGGCTCGCCGCTGCGCTCGGACCTGGCGCATTCCTCGGTCAGGCGCTGCAGCAGATGCCGGCGATTGGCGACGCCGGTGAGATCGTCGAGCAGCGCGAGGTCGGCGACCTCGTTGCGCAGCCGGTCGATCGCCATCAGCAGGAAGCCGAAATTCAGCGTCATGGAGAGGAAGAGCAGCGACAGCACGAGCATGCTGTGCACCAGGCCACCTCCCTGAACGGACACGTCGCCGACGGGCACGTCGCTCACCGTACGCACCACGAAGATCGCGGTCATGGTGACGATGACGAAGCCGGCGAGCCGGGCGCCCGGGCTGGCGCGGCCGTCCGCCCGGGACAGCAGCAGCGGCAAGGTCATCACCAGCGGCAAGGCCTGCCCGATCGTGTAGGAGAGCAGGCGCAGTTGCATGCTCTCGTAGACCAGCCGGAAGAACAGGAGACCGCCGAGGCTGAGAACGAAGATCGCACCGATCGCTCGCCAGGCGATAGGCTTGCCGTAGAAGCACTGGATGCCCATGGCCGCGAGGGAACTAGCCGCCATGATACCGGCGGCACCAGTCAAGATCGGTGCAGGCGAGCCGCTGATGAGGCGAACCAGAGCCGACATCGCGCCGGCGGCGCCGACGAAGGCGGAGGCCATCCAGAACCGCGCGGCCTCGAATTTCGGGTAGGAGCGCGTCACATAGGCCCAGATCACGCCGAGCGCCAGGAAGTTGACGACGAACACGGTCCAGAGTGTCGGTACGTTCAACATGGCAGCGGTCGCGCGCGCGACGACGCGTCCCTTACCTGTGGCACTGGATTGTTCATGACCCGCCCCGTCTTATTGGGCGGAACCATGCGCGGGTTGCGCTTAACGGAGTCTCACCGCGATCGCGTAAACTCGGCCCTTGGTTTTGGATTGATGAATTGCTCTGGCGCTTTCCGGCATCGTTAAGCAAGGCTTACGAAGGTGGAGCGACCGTTGCCGGCTGCGGTCGATGCGGATTCGCGGACGAAAATCATCCGAAAATGCATCTGATCTGTGGATAACAGGATGACATGGATGTGACGGCGCGGGGCAGCAAGCTGCGAATCTGCTGAGTTTGTCGTCGAGGATGTTGCGAGGCTGGCCCTCCGCCGCGCATCCCTCGTGTCGCGTTTCACCATGAACCCTTGAGAGGATACTATGGCTAAGAAAGCGAAGAAGGCGACGAAGAAGAAGGCGAAAAAGGCCAAGAAGGCGAAGAAGAAGTAACGAGGCTACTTTTCTTTGCCCGGGTGGAGCCTGCTCCGCCCGGGCGTCGGGTCGGGGGATTCGGGACTGATCCTCGGGAATTGAGCTGGCAGGACGGTAGCGGGCGACAGGCCCGCTTTTTTATTGTCCCGTGCTAGCGATCGGCGAGCGCCAGCCTCGCCCCGAGCACGGCAAAGCCGGCGGCGAAACTCCGGCGCAGCCAGGCCATCACGCGCGGGCGGGAAATGACGCGATCGCGCACCGACGCTGCGCAGAGGCCGTAAAGCGCGAACACCGCGAAGGTCATCGCCATGAAGGCGCCGCTCAATTCGAGCATCCGCGCCAGGACATGGGGCTCCTCCGCCGCGATGAACTGCGGCAGGAAGGCGAGGAAGAAGATCGACAGCTTCGGATTGAGGATGTTGATCAGGAAACCGGTGACGATGACGCGGCCGCTCGATCGTTCGCTCACCTTGCCGTCGACCGCCAGCGCGCCGCTCTCGCGCAGCGCCTGCCAGGCCATGTAGAGCAGGTAGAGCACTCCGCCCCATTTCAGCGTCGCGAAGGCGAGCGCGCTGGTGTGCAGCACCGCGGCGAGACCGAGCATCGCGGCGCACATGTGTGGGACGATCCCGAGCGTACAGCCGAAGGCGGCCGCGAGGCTGGCGCGTGGTCCGCGCGTCAGCGCCGCGGCCAGCGTGTAGAGCACGCCGGTGCCGGGCGAGGCGACGACGATCAGCGAAGTGAGCAGGAAGGACAGGGTCATGACCTGACCCTATCACCCGCCCTCACGTGACGAAAGCTGACGGATGCGCGGCAGAACTGGCGACTTGGCCCCCTGTTGCGGTTTCAGTTCCCGGCTGCCTAAATGCCCGTCGGCTTCCAGTTTCGGTTCACGCGAGGGGGGACAGCATGACGGCAATTCGCGGCGCGGCCGCCATCACCGGCGCGGCGAGCGGCATCGGCCGCGCGCTGGCCATCGAACTGGCGAGCCGCGGCTGCGATCTCGCGCTGGCCGATCGCGACGAGGCCGGGCTGAAGACGCTTGCCGCCGAGATCGGCGCCGCGCGCAAGGTGAGCGTGCATCGCGTCGATGTCAGCGAGCCCGCCGACATCGCGCGGTTCGCACAGGAGGCGATCGCCGCCCATCCCGCGCTCGCCATCCTCGTCAACAATGCCGGCGTGGCGCTGCTCGGCCAGTTCGAGGAGATCGACCAGGCGCAGATGGAGTGGCTGTTCGACATCAATTTCTGGGGCGTGGTGCACGGCACGCGCGCCTTCCTGCCGCATCTGAAGACGAAGGCCGAGGCGCATATCGTCAACCTGTCCTCGATCTTCGGCATCATCGCTCCGCCGGGACAATCTGCCTATGCGGCGGCGAAGTTCGCCGTGCGCGGCTTCTCCGAAAGCGTGCGGCACGAGCTTGCGATGGCGGGCAGCCCGGTGAAGCTGTCGGTGGTGCATCCCGGCGGCGTCGCGACGGCGATCGCGCGCTCGTCGCGCACCGGGGTCGGCGTCACCGACAATGCGCGGCGCTCGCAGATGATCGAGCGTTTCGAGACCGCGGCGAAGACGAGCCCGCGGGACGCCGCGCTGCGGATCATCCGCGGCATCGAGACAAACGAGCCGCGCATCCTGATCGGCAGCGACGCCCGCTTCATGGACCTCTTGCAGCGCTTCCGCCCGGGGACCTATTGGGCGCCGCTGCAGCGCAAGCTGGAGAGAATGGCGAAGAGGGCGTGAGGCGCAAGGCGGCAATCTTGCGCCCCCGTCATTGCGAGCCAACGGGTCCGCGCGAAGCGCGGCCCGATGACAGGCTCCGCGAAGCAATCCAGGCGCGTTCAGCGGAAAAAGTCTGGATTGCTTCGTCGCTGCGCTCCTCGCAATGACGGATTGACGGTGCGTCGCTCACTGCCCCGCGAGGCGGTCGGCGAAATAGCCGATGGTCTTGCGGTAGACCACCGCCCGGTTCCACTCGCGCATCGCATCGAAATTGGGTGTGCCCTCGCCATAGGGCTGGCCCATCTTGAAGCCGTTGGTGTGCAGGAGGTTGGCGGTGGAGGCGAGCACGTCGGGAATGCTGTGGCGGAGGTCGACATGGCCGTCGCCGTCGAAATCGACGCCGTACTTGATGTAGGACGAGGGCAGGAACTGGGTCTGGCCGATCTCGCCGGCATAGGCGCCGATCAGGTCGCGCAGCGGCAGGTCGCCGCGCTGGACGATCTTGAGCGCCGCCAGCAACTCGCCCTGGAACAATTCGGTGCGGCGGCAATCATGCGCCAGCGTCGCCAGCGTGCGGATCACCGGCATCTTGCCGATGTCGCCCTTGCCGAAATCGCTCTCCAGGCCCCAGATCGCGACCAGGATGTGGCGCGGCACGCCGAACTTCTGCTCGATCCGCGACAGCAGCGCGGCGTGGCGCTGCAGCAGCGCCTTGCCGCCATTGATGCGGCCGGGACCGACGCGGGTCGAGACATATTGTTCGAAGCTCTTGTTGAAGGTGTAACGCTGGCGGCGGTCGAAGGCGAGCACGGCGCCGTCTGGGGTGATGCCGCTGAAGGCCGCGCTGGTCACGCTCGCCGAGACGCCGGCGGCCTGCGCCTCCGCGGTCATCGCCGTGATGAAGCTGTTGAAGTCGCCGCCGCAGCGCGCGGCCTGCGCCGGTGCGCCGGCAAGGCAAAGGACGAAGGCGGCGGCAAAAGCGTATCTCAACATGCGGGGCGATCTCCGGGGCGGCGTCTGCGAAGCGGACGCGACGAGGTGGTCTTGCGATCATGCCCGGGAACCGGAGCAGCGTCAAAGCCGCGCGGTTGATCCGCGTCAACACGGGCCCGCGGCCGCGTTCATAGACTGCGACAAACAGGAGTGACGCCCATGATCGGAATTACCCTGACCGCCGAGCAGATCCGCAAGGCGCCCGCGCCGGTGCGGCAATGGATCGAGCAGGAGGTGGCCGCTTCGCTCGGATTCGGCACGCGGACCCCGGCCGCGGCGCCGATGCAGCCGGCCCATCTCGTCGCCTGCAGCGTGGAGGACATGGCCGGCGTGCTCGAGCACATCCGCGGCGCGTTTCCGGCCGTCAACGTGCTGTTCGAATTCGGCCGGCCCGGCATCAGCTATGGCCAGCCCGCGGTGATGACCTTCCGCCTGATGGATATCCTGCATCATACGCGGCTGCAGAACGTCGGCGAGGTCATGACCTGCCTCGAGATGATCAACGCGGCACTGGCCGAGGTGAAGCAGGACCCGTCGGTGCGATTCTGCGGCTTCGACAATGAAGGCCATTGCCTGATCGCGCCGCAGACCCAGGCCAGCATCGCCACGCTCTGGCAGGGCATGATGGCGCGCCGCCAGGCGCAAGAGGCCAAGCCGCCCGGCCCGCTCGCGCCGGCGGCGTGATGCGGAACATTTTCGGTCGTCGGTCCGGGGACGCGCGCCGGGGCAAACCCGGACATGACGCAGGAGTCCGATTCCGCTAGGCTCATCACATCGTCGCGCCGCGCTCCCACCGCAAGCGAGCCAATTCATGACCGACCGTTCCGCCCTGACGCGCAATCCGCTGTTCCGCCTGCTCGCCATCAACCTCGCCATCGGCGCCGCGGCCGCGACGCTGCTGGTCGGCGGCCTGCTCTGGCTCAATCCCGGCCATCTGCGTGACCTGATCTTCGCCGACCAGGCGCCGGGCATCGCGCTGCTGGTGCTGCTCGCCTCCTTCCTCGTCACCTTCGGCTCCGCCGCCATGGGCAGCGCGATCATGATGCAGGGTCGCAAGGACGATGACGGTCGAGGTGGCGGCCGACCGCTGCGGCTTGCGGCACAGTCGCTGACCCATCGCGCACGGACGCGGTGAAACTGTCCGGCAAGGCGATCGCCATCGCGGACTTCCACATGCGTCTGCAGGAGATGCCGCGGCGCGGAATCCGGCGCGCGATAGGCTTCCGGCGACCGCACGTGCGCTGCGTGCAAAGCGGATGTTTCGATCATTGAAGCATCTGTTTCAGAGATGCGCTGGCAAGAGCATCGGCGCATATCTGATACGCTCGCGACGACGTCGATGTCGCAGCGAATTATCTTGCCAGCACGGGACTGCTTCGCTAGCCTTCTATCTTAAGTTGTCACCCTGCCAGCCCCGGGCGACGCTGAAGACCAGAGATAGACGGCGGGCATTGCGGCCCGCCGTTTATCAGGCCCCCTTTTATCAGGCTCACGCTTTCATCAGGCTCATGGGTGGGCCTCACGATCCGCCTGGCGCAGTTCCCTCGCCCGCCATCGACGTCCGCCGAACCTCAGTCCGGCCGGGAGTCCCGCGCGAAGTCATTTGACTATGGCGCCCTGATCGACGACAAGCCCAGCATGGCCAAGAAACCCGGAACCAACCCGAAAGGCGAATTCGCCTTCTTCAACGTCTTCTATGAAGACGGCTCGCAGCGCTCGAACCGGCGCGTGCCCTCCGAACTGCTCGGCGGCCTCGACGGCGACGAGCCCGCCCGCGCCTTCATCATGGAGCAGGACCGCGAGATCGCCGAAAAGAGCGGCCGCCCGCCGCTGGCGATCAAGAACCTCGACCGGGTCGGGGCGAAGAAGAAGTAAGGGCCGGATCTTTCCGTCATTGCGAGCGCAGCGAAGCAATCCAGAATCCCTCTGCGGAGACGGTCTGGATTGCTTCGCTGCGCTCGCAATGACGCGATGGAGATGGCGCGAGCCTCATTGGCCACGCCGGCCGCGGAGAAAATCCGCAACACGCCGCATCAGGAATTCAAAAACAAGAACGGCGGGCTTTCGGCCCGCCATTGTCGTCTGGATGGATGCCCGGGTCAGGCCCGGGCATGACGATCCGAACTAGTTGTCGAGGAAGCTCCGCAGCTTCCTTGAGCGCGACGGATGCTTCAGCTTCCGCAGCGCCTTGGCCTCGATCTGGCGAATACGTTCGCGGGTCACCGAGAACTGCTGGCCGACTTCTTCCAGCGTGTGGTCGGTGTTCATGCCGATGCCGAAGCGCATGCGCAGCACGCGCTCTTCGCGCGGGGTGAGCGAGGCGAGCACGCGCGTGGTGGTCTCGCGCAGGTTCGACTGGATCGCCGCGTCGATCGGCAGGATCGCGTTCTTGTCCTCGATGAAATCGCCGAGATGCGAATCCTCTTCGTCGCCGACCGGCGTTTCCAGCGAGAGCGGCTCCTTGGCGATCTTGAGGACCTTGCGGACCTTCTCGAGCGGCATGCCGAGCTTCTCGGCGAGCTCTTCCGGGGTCGGTTCGCGGCCGATCTCGTTGAGCATCTGGCGGCTCGTGCGCACGATCTTGTTGATCGTCTCGATCATGTGCACGGGGATGCGGATGGTGCGGGCCTGGTCGGCGATCGAGCGGGTGATCGCCTGCCGGATCCACCAGGTCGCGTAGGTCGAGAACTTGTAGCCGCGGCGATACTCGAACTTGTCGACCGCCTTCATCAGGCCGATGTTGCCTTCCTGGATGAGGTCGAGGAACTGCAGGCCGCGATTGGTGTACTTCTTGGCGATCGAGATCACGAGACGGAGGTTGGCTTCCACCATCTCCTTCTTGGCCTGACGGGCTTCGCGCTCGCCCTTCTGCACGGAGTGCACGATCTTGCGGAACTCGACGATCTCGAGGCCGGTCAGCGCGGCGAGCTGGTGCACCTCGTTGCGCAGGTCCTTGATGCGGTCCTTCTCGACATGGACGAAGTTCTTCCAGCCCTTGGCCGAGAGCTTGGAAACACGGTTGAGCCAGCGCGGATCGAGCTCCGATCCGGTGTAGTTGCGCAGGAAGTCCTCGCGGGCGACGCCATGGCTGTCGGCGAGGCGCATCAGGCGGCCCTCGTAGGAGACGAGGCGCTTGTTGATGTCGTAGAGCTGCTCGACGAGGCTGTCGATGCGGGCCTGGTTGAGGCGCAGCGACTTCACCTCGACGATGATCTCGTCCTTGTGCTTCTTGTACTTGCGCTCCTGCGAGGGCGTCAGCGACTCGTTCTGGAGCTGGTTCTGGATGTCCTGCTCCTGAAGCTTGCGCAGCTTCTTGTAGCTGTCGGCGATGCGGTCGAAGATCTCGACGACCTTCGGCTTGAGCTCGGCCTCGATCGCCGCGAGCGACATCTGGTTCTCGAACTCGTCGTCGTCCATGTCGGCTTCGGCCGCGGCCTCGCCGGGATCCTTCTCCTCGGCGACGTCGCCGGCGGCGGGCGCCGGACGGAACGGGGTCGGCGACGGCGGCGCGGCGGGCGGGGCGACATGAGACGGCGCGCCGGCGGTGGCACCACCCTCGGCGGGCGCCTCGCCGGCCTCGCCGGTGGGGGCGCCGATCATCGCGGTGTTCATGCCGGCCTTGGCATCGGGACCGGCATAGGTCGCTTCGAGATCGATGATGTCGCGAAGGAAGATCTTGCCTTCGTTGAGTTCGTCGCGCCAGATGATGATGGCCTGGAAGGTCAGCGGGCTCTCGCAGAGCCCCGCGATCATGGCCTCGCGGCCGGCCTCGATGCGCTTGGCGATGGCGATTTCGCCCTCGCGGGACAACAGCTCGACCGTGCCCATCTCGCGCAGATACATGCGCACGGGATCGTCGGTGCGCTCGCCCGGCTCGCTCTTCTTGACCTCGGTGACGGCCTTCTGGGTGACCTCGACGAGTTCGTTGTCGGTCTCGTCCTCGCCCTCGTCCTTGTCCTCCTCGCCTTCGCTGTCGTCGGCTTCGGTGACGTTGATGCCCATGTCCGAGAGCATGGACATGATGTCCTCGATCTGCTCGGGGGAGGTCTGGTCGGACGGCAGGACTTCGTTGAGCTGATCGAAGGTCACGAAGCCGCGCTTCTTGGCCTGCTTGATCATCTTCTTCACGGCCGCGTCGGACAGATCGAGCAACGGCGAGGGCGCGTCCTGGGAGTCCTTCTCCGGCGCATCCGCTGCCTTGTCGTCTTTTTCCTTGTCCTTCGCCTGCAGCGTCTTTGCCTTGGTGGCCATCCATTGCTCCTAAACGCGCTTCATGCAGGACGTTCGCCGCGCCCGCGTGAAATCACTTGAACCTGTTGCTCGCCGCTCGTTCGTCAGCTCTCGACACGGAAAGGGCGGCGCGCTTGTCTCTCGCCACCCCCGACCTTTCCGTCGCCGGATTTGCCTAACGCTTCGTGAGCCTTTGTCGCAGCGGATGCAGGTTGAGTTGCAACAGCACTTGCGCGGATTCATTCCTGACGCGTCTGTTATGCCTGCGGCCGCCTGATGGCCAAAATGCTACAAGACCGTTAAGCCTCGATTAACCCTGTTTTTGCCGCCAAACCTCGGATTTGGCGAGTCTTTTAGCGGTTCCGGCCGGAGCCGTCCGCATGATTCTTTCATCACACGCTCTTCTGGAACCGGCCCGACAGCTCGCCAAAACCCTCGATCAGGGCCTCGGTGCCGTCGACTTCGGCCATCCGGGCCTTGACGTCGCGCAGCCATCCCAGATTGGCCTCGCTCGGGTCTTCCCCCAAGGCCAGTTCGGCATCCTTCAGCTCTCTAAGTAGTGAATGCCACTGCCGATGCAAGGCAACCAGCTGGTGCCAGGTGGCCAGCACGTCGTCGCGCGCCGCGCCCTCCCGGACGCCCCAGACCGCCTGGGTCGTGATGCCGGCCTCAACCCTTTGAAGGACATGAAGAAAACCACCCTTTTCGAGGTCGCCGCGCATCTTCTCGGCCTGCTCGCCGGGGTCGGGGGAATGGTGATGGTCATTGGCGAAGGCGGCGATGATCGCCGCGCGCAGCTTGTGGGCCTCGGGGTGCGCCAGCTCCAGCGCGGCGACCTCCTCGAGGTGCTCATGAAGCAGCCAGGGATGGTTGATCAGGCATTGCAGGATCAGGGCCTCGCGGCGGGAGATCGCGCTGCGCTGGCCGCGCATGATCGGGCTCGACGCCAGCTGGGGGCTGGCCGCCTGGTAGGGGCCGGAGGGGATCGGGGCCGGACCGGCCGCGCCGCGCCGTCCCTGGCCGAAACCCTGGCCCCCGAAGCCCTGACCACCGAATCGATTCGCGCCTCCGCCGCGGGGCTGGAAGGGGCGGCCGGCCTGGCCGGGGCGGAAATTGCCGCGGCCGGCGAAGCCGCCACGGCCGCCTTCGGGGGCAAAGGTGCGCTGCAGCCGCTCGGAGAATTCGTCGCGATAATAGCGCCGCACCACCTCGTCGCGGATGCCGTTGGAGAGTTCGCGGATTCGCGCCTCCAGCGCGGCGCGGCGTTCGGGCGTGGCGAAATTGCCGCCCTCGAGCTCGCGCGACCAGATCATGTCGGCGAGCGGACGCGCCGCCCCGATCACCTCCTCGATCGCGCCGCGGCCGCCGGAGCGCACGAGATCGTCGGGGTCCTGTCCCTCCGGCAGCAGGGCAAAGCGCAGGCTCTTGCCGGGCGCGAGGAAGGGCAGCGCGAGATCGGCGGCGCGATAGGCCGCCTTCTGGCCGGCGCGGTCGCCGTCGAAGCAGAGGATCGGCTCGTCCGCCATTTTCCAGAGCAGCGCCAGCTGGCTCTCGGTGAGCGCGGTGCCGAGCGGCGCGACGCTGCCGGCAAAGCCGGCGCTGACCATCGCGATGACGTCGACATAGCCCTCGACGACGATGACGGGCGCGCCGTTATGCGCCGCCGTCCGCGCCGTCTGGTGGTTGTAGAGATTGTCGCCCTTGTGGAAGAGCGGCGTTTCCGGCGAGTTCAGGTATTTGGCCGGAACGTCCTTCTCCAGCGCACGGCCGCCGAAGGCGATGACGCGGCCGCGCAGATCGGTGATCGGAAACATCACGCGATCGCGGAAGCGGTCGTACGGCACCGGAATGTCGTCGCCGGAGACGAGCAGGCCGGTCTCGACCATGTCCTCGACGGAGACCCCGAGCTTGCCGAGATGCTCCTTCAGCGCGAAGCGGTCCGGCGCGGCATAGCCGAGGCGAAAATGCAATTGCGTCGCCGGCGCAAGGGCCCGGTCGGCGAGATAGCCGCGCGCCTTGGCTCCGACGCGCGAGGCCAGCGTCTCGGAGAAGAATTTCGCGGCGAGCTCCATGACGTCGTGCAGCGTACGGCGGCGCTGCTCGTGACGCGCCGCATCCGGCGTCACCGCCGGCAGCGGCAGGCCCGCCATGTTCGCGAGCCGCTCCACCGCTTCGGTGAACGGCACGCCGTCGGTCTCCATCACGAAGGTGATGATGTCGCCGTGCTTGCCGGAGGAGAAGTCGTGGTAAAAGCCCTTCTGGTCGTTGACGTAAAAGGACGGCGTCTTCTCCTGCTGGAATGGCGACAGCCCCTTCCACTCCCGCCCCGCCTTCTTGAGCTTGACGCGCTTGCCCACGACCTCGGAGACCGAAAGCCGGGCGCGCAGCTCGTCGAGGAATTGGGGTGTGAAGCGCATGGGCCTGTGTCTAGCGCGAAATGGACGGCGTGGGGCGGAAAGATCAGGGATATAGGGCGCCGCCTGCCGAAACGTCAGGGCCGGCCGCTTTATCCGACTTATTCGACCTATGCACAGGGTGCCGGACGCCGTTGCCGTCGTGCTGAGGCGCTCGCCTGTCCGGCGCGCCTCGACGGGCGAGGTGTCAGACAGCCGCAAATGAAGAGCTGCCCCTTGAACGCGGCCCGGTTCCACGCTTCGATGGCGCCATGTTCAGGACCTTTCGAGGCGGCCAGAGCGGGGGCTGGCGCATCACCTCGATCGTGCCCGTGACGGGCGAACCCCTGCCCTCGATGCCGGCGCTGTCGGTGACCGACAGTGACGCCGTTTCCCTGCCGCTGGTGCCCTCGCGCAACGCCTGGCGGCTGGTCGGCGTCGCCAGCTCGCTGCGTTACACCGAACGCACCGAGAAGCAGAAACTCGTCGCGGTGCAGGCCGGGCTCGGCCGCGAGGATGCGACCTGCGCGGCGCTGATCCCGATCCGCAAGTCGCAGGCCTGGTGGGACCTGACCCAGGAGGAGCGCCGCAAGATCTTCGAGGACAAGTCGCACCACATCGCCGCCAGCATGCGCTTCCTGCCGGCGATCGCCCGGCAGCTCTATCACTGCCGCGACCTCGGCGGTCCCTTCGACTTCCTGACCTGGTTCGAATTCTCCCCCGCGCACGCCTCGCGGTTCGACGAATTGCTCGGCACGCTGCGGCGGACCGAGGAATGGAGCTATGTCGAGCGAGAGGTCGACGTGCGCGTCGTGAAGGAAGTGCTGTCGGCCTAGATTCCTGCTCTGGCGCGTTGTCCTGCCCCGAACCGGCATCCACTTCGCGAGAAATCGCTCTAATGATCGAGAAAGCGGCCTGACTCGATCCACGGCAGGTCCGTAACCGGCCAGTTGTAGAGATAGGTCCAGGCCTGCTCAGTGACGCCGTCCCCGCGCCTCACCTCGATCAGCTCGCGCAGATATTCGGTCGGCTCCGGAAAGCCCTCGCCGCAGGCCTCGTACATGTCGAGTTCGCGCAGCAGCTCGTCGGGCACGCGCATCCGGAACAGTTCGCCATGAACGAGATCGCCGCCGGCATCCGACAGCATCAGTCCCGGGTAATGCTTGATGAGGAACAGCCGGCCGCGACAGGTCGCTTCGCCGAGGAAATCCGCATGGCCGGCGAGCAGCCGCGCCATGGGATGATCGAAGCCGCGCATCAATGTGCCGTAGACAAACAGAAGATCAGGGGTCATGAGGCGTCTATAGCCGCGAACGACAATTGAGCCAACGCCCCACCAGTGCCGCGGCATCATGGACGGGCCTCGCGAAACGAAGCGACCGGCTTCGCACCCAAGCAACGGTTGCCGCAATGTTGGTCTTGTGATCAATCACCGGACGCTGCATCGTTCCTCGAATTCCGGGCGAACCCATCAG
>CAYREH010000046.1:15201-48516 GCA_964423245.1 uncultured Bradyrhizobium sp.
TGTGATCAATCACCGGACGCTGCATCGTTCCTCGAATTCCGGGCGAACCCATCAGGATGACTTCAGACTTGGCTGCCGACCGCCTGCTCGGCGAAGGTGACATTCCGCCGGTTCATGAGGCGAATCCGGCGGGACGATCCCCGTTTCTGCTCACCTCGGATCATTACGGCCGGGTGCTGCCGCGCGTGCTCGGCGATCTCGGCATCGCCGCACCTGACATGGAGCGGCACATCGCCTACGACATCGGCATTTCAGGCGTCGCCGACCGGCTCGCCGGGATGCTCGATGCGCATCTGGTCGCGCAGCATTATTCGCGGCTGGTGATCGACTGTAACCGCCCCCCGGGCGCGGTCAGTTCCATCCCGGTCATCTCGGAAGCCACCGCGATCCCTCGCAACGAGGGAATTTCGGAGCACGAGCGCGAGGCGCGGCGCCGCGAGATCTTCGCGCCCTATCATCGGCGCATCAATGAAGCGATCGACACCCGCCTGCACGCGAAGCGGCCGACCGTGCTGGTGTCGCTCCACAGCTTCACGCCGGTCTATGCCGGCGTGGCGCGGCCCTGGCATATCGGCGCGCTCTATCATCGCGACACCATATCGCCGCAGTTGCTGCTGAAGCACCTGCGCGCCGAGAGCGACCTCGTGGTCGGCGACAACGAGCCCTATGCGGTGAGCGATCTCACCGACTACACCATTCCCGTGCATGGCGAGGCGCGCGGCCTGATCAACACCGGCATCGAGATCCGCCAGGATCTGATCGCGGACCAGTCCGGCCAGCAGCAATGGGCCGAGCGGCTGGCGCGGATCTTCGGCGAGATCGAGCTGGAGCTGAAGGCAGAACGGCTGATCGACTAACCGCCTCGCGTCGCCACGAACACGGCGAGCGCGACGAAGATCGCGGCGATGCCCCACAGGACGAAGGCGATGCGGCCATCGCCCGCGGGATCGATGCTTGCCTGGGCCGGATTGTCGGGATTGACGCTGACATCGACCGACGCCCCGTCCTTGTAGCGCGCCAAAAGCCTGGCGAGCATCTTGTCGGTGTCGGACGCCATCGCGGTGGCGGCCCGCGCGCATTCATTGGTGTAGCTGACGCCCTGATAGAGGTAGGTGTAGGTCACCCGCCTGCTGAACATCTCCTTGCCGCGACGCTCACCGGGTTCGCTCGCCTCGCGATATTGCTCCATCGGCCAGACCTTGATCCGGCCCGGCACCACCGGCCAGTGCCTGGCCAGCGCGGCCTGCCGCCGCAGCGCGGCTCCGAACAGCGCGATGATGAGGCCGAACGCCGCGAAGCCGACGACGAGACCGGCAAGGTCCGGCCGCCCGATATGGTGCGCGAAGAACTCGTAGCTCTGCTTGAGACCGAACATCGAGCCGAACACGATGACGACCGCGATCGCGCTGCCGATGCCGAAACAGCCCCACAGGCCCTTGGGCAGGTCGCGCTCGAGCACCGCCTGCTCGGGACGGCGCGGATTGTAGAACACGGTGACGCTGCTGCCGACCGGATATCTGGCGAGCTTCCGCGCAACCTCGAAATTGCCGAGGTCCTCGCCGATCGAGATGCGGTCGTTGCGCAGCGTCCTGCCGCCGACCACATATTCGTAGACGACGTTGGCGAAGTTGCGCTTCTCGAGCCGGTGGCCGTCCTCGCGCTCGCGGTCCATGAGCTCGACATCGCGCACTTCGGGCGCCGAGACGACGATCTTGCCGGAGGTCCGTGACCAGCCCCGCGCCTCGCGCACCTCCCAACTCTTGACGAGCGCCGCGACCAGAAGGAGTCCAAGCGGCGCGAACAGGATCGCGTAGACGATCCAGGGCAGGTCGGGCACGGCAAGCATCCTTGGGCAGCGGCAATGTCCGATTGGACGCATCACCGCGGCAAAGGGTTCAAATCCTTGCCTGATCCGGCAGGTTTATTTGGCCCGCGTCAGCGCCAGCCAGATGCCGCCGCCGATCATGAAGCCGCCGGAGATCCGCGACATCAGCCGCGTGCGGTGCGCCGAGAAGAACTTCCGCGCCCGTCCCGCGGCGATCGCATAGAGCGCGTCGGTCATGACCGCCGTGACCATGAAGGTGGCGCCGAGCAGCGCGACCTGCGGGAAGTGGGGCTGGCTCATGTCCATGAACTGCGGAATGAACGCGCCGAAGAAGATCAGCACTTTGGGATTCGACAGCAGCACCAGGAAGCCTTGCAGGAAGAAGCCGCCGCGCGGCGGTGGCGGCGGCTGATCGACATTGACGCCCTCGACAGGTGCCCAGATCAGCTTGATGCCGAGCCAGATCAGATAGGCGGCGCCGGCAAAGCGCACCCAATCGAACCAGTAGCCCATGGTGGCCATCAGCGAGGTGAGGCCGATCGCGACGATGCCGATGACGATCGCAAGGCCCGCCTGCGCGCCCGCGACATTGGTCAGCGCCGCGCGCGTGCCGTGGCGCAATCCATTGGCGATCACGAGCGTGACGATCGGCCCCGGCAGCAGCGCCAGCGCGATGCAGGCGACGACGAACGCCAGATAGGCTTGCATGGACATCATGGATGAAGGACTCGCCTGAGACAGGAGCGGCATTAAGGCATGAGAGAGCCGGGAACGGAAGCGCTCCCGGGCATCAACTTGACATGCAACCAAAACGTTGCCTATTGTCGGCGCGATGGATGACGTCTTCAAGGCTCTCGCTGATGCATCGCGACGGTCGCTCCTGGACAGACTTCACGCCAGAAACGGGCAGACGCTGAGCGAGCTCTGCGACGGCCTTGCGATGACGCGGCAGGCGGTCACCAAGCACCTCGTCATTCTGGAACAGGCCAATCTGGTCACGACGATCAGGCATGGCCGAGAGAAGCTGCACTACCTCAATCCAGTGCCGATCCATCAGATCGGCGAACGCTGGATCAGGAAGTTCGAGCGCAGCAGGCTCGCAGCGCTGGAAGAGGTCAAACGCCGATTGGAGAAGCGGGATGACTGAGCCGTTTGCATCGCTCCGATCGACAGACAGGAGGATGACGCCATGAACCTCGACCAGTTCAAGCCGCTGACCGTCTACACGATTTACATCGCCGCGACGCCGGAACAGGTGTGGAACGCGCTGACCTCGGCCGAGTTCAGCCGCAAATACTTCTCCGGACTTGCGGTGGAGATGGAACCAAGACTCGGCGGTCGCTTCATGGTGCGACTGCCCGACGGCACCGCGCATATTTCCGGCGAGGTCCTCGAATATGAACCGCCGACGAGGCTCACGGTGAGCTGGAACGTCAACTGGCCGGGTCTGGTCGAGAAGCTCGGCACCACCCTCGTCACCTACGAGATCGCCCTGGCCGGCGAGGCCGTCCGCCTCACCATGAGCGAACGCCATGATCGTCCCCTGAGCGACGACATCCTCGACGGCGGACGGCAGGGCTGGCCCGCGATCCTGTCCGGGCTGAAGAGCCTGCTCGAAACCGGCAAGGCGCCGCAGATCGCCATGGCGCCGCCGGTGAAGCTGCTCGCGGCGTTGAAGGCCATGGGAATCAAAACGCCTTAGGCGGTCGCGCCAGCGCCCTCCTAGAGCGGCACCACCAGCCGGCGATACAGATGCCACGTCGCGTGGCCGAGCACCGGCAGCGTCACGACGAGGCCGAGGAAGTAGGGCAGCGCCGAGACGATCAGCAGCAGCACGATGATCGCGGCCCAGGACACCATCGGCACCGGGCTCGTCACCACCGCACGCACGCTGGTCACCATCGCCGTGACGAAATCGACGTCGCGGTCGAGCAGCAGCGGAAACGACACCACGCTGAGCGAGAACAGGATCAGCGACAGAGCGGCCCCGACGGCGTTGCCGATCGCCAGGAACATCAGTCCCTCATTCGTGGTCAGCACGGCCGTGATGAACTCGTGCAGACTCGAAAACGACGCGTTCAGGCCGAGCAGCAGCGCGATCAGAAGCCGCACCTGGTACATCCACACCACGAAGACGAACAACGTGACGAAAGCCATCCATCCGATCTCGCCGCGCGAGCGGATCGCCTGCCAGATCGCAGCGAAGGAGACCGGCTCGCCGCGCTCGCGGCGCCGGCTGACCTCATAGAGGCCGATCGCCACGAACGGCCCGATCAGGGCGAAGCCGGCGGCGAGCGGATAGACGAGGTAGAGCATGCCGAAGGCAGTGAGACACAGCAGCATCGCGATACCGCCGGCCGCATAAAGCGCACCGAAACAGAGCCCGTAGAGCGGCAGCGCCTGGAAATCGCGCAGACCCTCGACCAGCGCCTCGGCGATATCGGCGGCCACGACGGGGCGCACGACCGGATCGACCTTGCCGGAGATGGACATCGCTTGCTCCCTCGATCGGCGCGATTTCCGTCGCGCTCGGTTTGACGATGATCTTAGCGCCCTCGCCCGCACGCGCAAGTTGACGCCGGGCGACAGGACCGCGATGGTGCCGCGCCCTGCAACTTCCAGTTCACCGCCATGAGCAGCACGGACCGCCCGAGCGATGAGCCTGCGTACCCGGTTACTGATCCTCGTCATCGCGGCCATGCTGGTGCCGGCAAGTCTCGTCGGCCTGCGGTTCGCCCAGAACCGCACCAGTGAGATCGATGCTGCGCTGGCCGATCTGGCTGCAGCGGCCTACGACATCGCAAGCGATCTGGACGACAAGATCCAGGGCACCGCCCAGTTGCACTACGGTCTGTCGCGCGCCCGCGACCTCGATACGCGCGACAAGGCGGCCTGCTCGGCATTCCTGTCGGACGTGCGCGAGGAGCATCCGCAGTTCACGGGAATCCTCACCATCGATCCCGACGGCAGACTGTTCTGCGACTCGCTGCGGACCGATCGCACGCTCGATCTGACCGATCGGGACTATTTCAAGAAGGCGCTGTCCGCGCGCAGCGGCGTCGCGCTCGAGCCGGTGTTCGGGCGGTTGACCGGATTGTCGGTGCTCCAGATCGCCCATCCCGTGCGCAGCGAGACCGGCGCGCTGAAATTCGTGCTGCTCGCCTCGTTCAACCTGAAGAAATTCGCCGAGTCTCACCAAAAGCGGCTGCTCACCGACAGCGAGCTTCTGTTCGTCGACCGCAAGGGCACGGTCCTGGTCGCCCCGACCGGAGGCGGCTGGAGCGTGCCCGTGGGCGACTCGATCGCCGGCTCCGAGTTGCTCCGCTTTGCTGCATCCCCCGAGCAAGAGGCGTTTCTGGAAGTGACCGGCCGCGACGGCCGAACGCAGGTCTGGACCGTCGCCCGCTCGCCTTCGACGCGCGATGCGGGCCTCACCATCATGCTCGGACGGCCGAAGGACGGACTTGTCGGAGCTGCCAATCGCCGGCTCAACGAGGACATGACGATGCTCGCGGTCGCCGTGCTGCTGCTGACCGGCGTCTGGACCTTCGCAACAGTGACCGTCTCGCGCCACGTCGGACGGCTCGCGACGATGGCGAGGAAACTCGGATCCGGCGACCTCAGCGTCCGCATTCCGCCACCGCATCCACGCGGCGAACTGGGCGGGCTGATGACCCAGCTCAATGCCACGGCCGAGTCGCTCGAGCAGCAGCGCGCCGCCATCGCCGATCTCAGCCACAAGCTCAGCCAGGCCCAGAAGATGGAGGCGATGGGCCAGCTCACCGGCGGCGTGGCCCATGATTTCAACAATCTGCTGACCGTCATTCTCGGCAACTCCGAATACCTCGCCGACAGGCTGGCGGGCGACGAGGCCCTGCAGCGCATCGCCAGCGACATCGCGAACGCCGCCGAGCGCGGCGCCGACCTGACGCGCAGCCTGCTCGCCTTCGCCCGCAAACAGCCCTTGAGACCGCGCGAGATCGATATCGCCGAGAAGGTCGGCGGCATGGAGCAGCTGGTGCGCCTGTCGCTGGGCGAGCACATCGCCTGCAGCTTTTCCCTGGCCCCGGAGGTGTGGCCGGCCAGCGTCGATCCCGGCCAGCTCGCAACCGCCCTGCTCAACCTCGTGCTCAACGCGCGCGACGCCATGCCCGATGGCGGCAAGCTGACCGTCGAGGTCCGCAACGTCTCGCTCGGCGAGAACGAGCCCGACGTCAACGGCGAGCCGCGGCCCGGGGACTACGTGATGGTGTCCGTGACGGATAACGGCTGCGGCATGACGGAAGCCGTGGCGAGCCGCGCCTTCGAGCCGTTCTTCACCACCAAGGAGGTCGGCAAGGGGACCGGTCTGGGATTGAGCATGGTCTATGGATTCGCACAGCAGTCCGGTGGCCTCGTGCAGATGCAGTCCGAGCGCGGGCACGGCAGCACCGTCAGGCTGTTCTTTCCTCGCGTGGCGTGCATGACGGACCAGCAAATGCCGCGGGCCGAGCGGATCGACATGACCGAGGGCAGCGAGACGATTCTCGTCGTCGAGGACGACGACATGGTGCGGGCCTATGTCGAGAACGAACTCAGGACACTCGGCTACCGCGTCATCACCACGACGAACGGGGCTGCTGCGCTGGACGTGCTGCGCGCACCCGAAGAGATCCACCTGCTGTTCACCGACGTGGTGATGCCCGGCGGCATGTTCGGTCCCGAACTGGCAAGGCAGGCGGTCGCCTTGCGCCCCGGTCTCAAGGTGCTGTTCACCTCCGGCTACAGCCAGGATCCCGTGACGGCGCCCGACGGCATCGACGCCCGCGTGCTGAGCAAGCCGTTCCGGCGGCAGGACCTCGCCGCGATGCTGCGGGCGGCGCTGGGATCCAGCGCGCGGTAGGCCAGCTATCCGCGCGTGCGCAGCTCGCGTCGCAGCACCTTGCCGGTTGCCGTCATCGGCAAGGTCTCCGCAAATTCGACGAAGCGCGGATATTCGTGCGCGGCGAGCTGCACCTTCACGAACTCCTGGATCTCGCGGGCCAGCGCGTCGCCGCCGGCGAAACCCGGGCGCAGCACGATCCAGGCCTTGATCGATTCGGTGCGGATCGGATCGGGAATGCCGACCACGGCGGCCATCGCCACCGCGGGATGCTTCATCAGCGTGTGCTCGATCTCGGACGGACCCACGCGATAGCCGGCCGTGGTGATGACGTCGTCCTCGCGGCTGACGTACCAGAAATAGCCGTCCTCGTCCTGCACGCCGAGATCGCCGGTGAGCAGGAACTCGCCGGCATATTTCTTCGCCGTCGCCTCCGGATTGCGCCAATATTCGATCATCGTGCAGGGGCAGGGCTGGCGGACGCCGATGATGCCGCGCTGGCCACGCGGCAGTTCCTCGCCCTTGTCGTTGACGATGCGAACGTCGAAGCCCGGCGTCGCCTTGCCCATCGAACCGGGCCGGATCGGAAACAGGTTCGAATTGCTGCCGATCACGAGATTGCATTCGGTCTGGCCGAACACCTCATGGGCGTCGACGCCGAACGTCTCGCGCACCCAGCCGAGCAATTCGCCGCCGAGCGATTCACCGCCGGTGAAGATGCTGCGCAGCCTGACGCCCGGATGTTTCACGCCGGCCTGCCGCATCAGCTTCAGCGCGGTCGGCGGCAGGAAGACGTTGCGCACGTCGAGATCGGCCAACATCTGCATCGCCGCCTGCGGCTCGAACTTCCGGGCACGGTGACCGACCAGCGGAATGCCGTGATACCAGAACGCGAACAGGCCGTTGACGAGACCGCCGATCCACGCCCAGTCCGCCGGCGTCCACATCAGATCGCCCGGCCGCGGCAGGAAGTTGTGGCACATCTCGACATTCGGCAGATGGCCGAGCACGACGCGATGCGCATGCAGCGCGCCCTTGGGATTGCCCGTGGTGCCGGAGGTGTAGATGATCAGTGCCGGATCGTCAGCGGACGTGTCGACCTGCCTGAAATCGGGCGAGGCCGCCTTCACCGCCTCCCAGAACGATTTGGCGCCTGCAGGCGTGCGCCCGCCCACCACATACACGGTCCGCAGATCCGGCAGCCGGTCACGGATCTTCGCCAGCTTTTCCCAGCCGCCCTCGTCGGTGACGATCGCCCTCGCCTGCGAATTCGACAGGCGGAATTCCAGCGCATCCTCGCCGAACAGCGCGAACAGCGGAATCGAGATCAGGCCCGACCGGAACGCAGCCATATGCGCGACCGGCAGTTCCAGCGATTGCGACAGGAACACCGCGACGCGGTCGCCCCGCACGAGGCCATCCGCCTTCAGCACGTTGGCGAAACGGCGCGAGGCGTCGGCCACGTCGTCGAAGGAGGTGCGCGTCGTGCCGCCGTCCTCGTCGACATAGATCAGCGCGAGACGGCCGGAGCCGTCGGCATGGCGGTCGCAGCAGGCCTCCGCGATGTTGAAGCGCGCCGGAACGTCCCAGCGGAAGTTGCGGTAGAGCTCGTCGTAGGTGGATGCTTCGGTGAGCATGGGCAGGCGTTTCCGTACTCTCGGTGTCATGGCCGGGCTTGTCCCGGCCATCCACGTTCTTCTTGCTTGGCAGCCACTTTAAGCACGTGGATGCCCGGGACAAGCCCGGGCATGACGGACAGTGCGTCTCACCGCAGCGTCGCGAAGAACTTGCGGACATCACGCACGAACAATTCCGGCTGTTCGAAGGCGGCGAAATGGCCGCCCTTCTCCATCTCGCTCCAATGGGTGATGTTCGAGAAGTTCGGCTCCATCCAGCGCCGTACCGGCGTGATGATCTCCTTCGGGAACACCGCGACGCCCGTCGGCACGGTGACCTTCGCCGTGGTCCGGCGCTTGCCGAAGCTTTCCCAGTAGAGCCGCGCGGATGAGGTCGCGGTTTCCGTCGTCCAGTACAGCATGACGTTGTCGAGCAGTTCGTCCTTGTTGAAAATGTTCTCGGGATGGCCGTCGCAGTCGGTCCAGGCCCAGAATTTCTCCAGGATCCACGCCGCCTGCCCGCTCGGCGAATCCGTCAGCGCATAGCCCAGCGTCTGCGGCCGCGTCGATTGCTGCTTGGAATAGCCGGAGTCGAGGTCGGCATAGTGCTTGAGGCCGGCGAGCGCGCGCTTCTCCTCCGCCGTCGGCTCGCCCTCGATCCGGGGCGGGGCGCTGAAGGCGAGCGTGATGTGAATGCCGGCGCAATGCTCCGCGTCCTGCGCGCCGAGCGAGGTCGTCACCGCCGAACCCCAATCGCCGCCCTGCGCGCCGTAACGGGCATAGCCGAGCCGGTCCATCAGCTTCGCCCAGGTCGCGGCGATGCGGTCGACGCCCCAGCCGGTGGTCCTGGGCTTGGCCGAGAAGCCGAAGCCCGGCAGCGACGGACAGATCACGTGGAAGGCATCGGCCGGATCGCCGCCATGCGCGGCCGGATCGGTGAGCGGCGCGATCACCTTCTGGAATTCGACGATCGAGCCGGGCCAGCCATGGGTGATGATCAGCGGCAGCGCATCGGCCTGTTTCGAGCGGGCATGGATGAAGTGGATGTCGAGCCCATCGAGCTCGGTGGTGAACTGGTCGAAGCGGTTGAGCCTCGCCTCACGCGCGCGCCAGTCGTAGCTATCGGCCCAATAGGAGCAGACCTCCTTGATCCATGTCAGCGGCGCGCCCTGGCTCCAGTCGTCGACGAGTTCGGCCTCGGGCCAGCGCGTGCGGGCAAGGCGTGACTTGAGATCGGTGAGAACGTCGTCGCCGATGGCGATGCGAAACGGTTTGACGGCGGTCATTGGCGCCTCCCTGCTTTTCTTGTCGAAGAGAGTAGACCGGAACTGCGCCGCATCAAAGGTTGTCCCTTCTCCCTGTGGGGGGAGGTGGCGCGAAGCGCCGGATGAGGCGGTCGTCTCGGCGAATGCTGCAACGGGAGGCTTGCGCGCGGAGAGAAAAGCTCACCCGTCTCGCCGCTTCCGCGGCGAGCCACACCACAAGGGGAGAAGGAAAAGGCTAGCCGGACAGCGCGGCCTTCACGAGACCGCTGGCCTTGCCGAAATCCATCTGGCCGGCGTATTTCGCCTTCAACGCCGCGATCACCTTGCCCATGTCCTTCATCCCGGCCGCGCCTGTCTCGGCGATGATCTCCGAGATCGCCTTCTTCACCTCGTCCTCGGACATCTGCTTCGGCAGATAGGCCGAGATGACCGCGATCTCCTCGCGCTCCTGGGCGGCGAGTTCGGCGCGGCCGCCCTTATCGTAGAGTTCGACGGATTCCTGCCGCTGCTTGATCATCTTCTGGAGCACGGCGAGCAGATCGGCATCCGAGAGCGGCGGCTTGCCGTTGCCGCGCGCCTCGATATCGGCATTCTTGATGGTCGAATTGACCATGCGCAGCGTGGAGAGCTTCCGCTCATCCTTGGCTTTCATCGCCTCCTTGACCGCATTGTTGATGTCGTCGCGCAGCATGATCGTGATCCCTTCGGCTATCCGACGCCTGATCTAGGCCGTTCCCGGCCAAGAGGCCAGTCCGGAGCGGCTGCCGGAGCATTGTTTCCCGCCTCCCGGCCCAAACGGATCAAAATTGCCGGCCCCTGCGCAACGGCCCCGGAATGGTCGACAAATATGCAAAAACGCATGTGAATCCGGCCTCTCCCGCTTTGACGGGCGGGCGCGGGAGGACTATGTAGCGGGCTCATGACACAACATGACAACGATCCCGCCTGGCCGGACCACAAACCGACCGCGCTTCTCGTGCTCGCGGATGGCACGGTGCTGGAAGGCTTCGGTCTCGGCGCCGAGGGCCATGCCGTGGGCGAGGTGTGCTTCAACACCGCGATGACGGGCTATGAGGAGATCCTGACCGACCCCTCCTATGCCGGCCAGCTCATCACCTTCACCTTCCCGCATATCGGCAATGTCGGCACCAACGACGACGACATCGAGACGGTGAACATGGCCGCGACGCCGGGCGCGCGCGGCGTCGTCCTGCGCGCCGCGATCACCGATCCATCGAACTACCGCGCGACCAAGCACCTCGACCAGTGGCTGAAGGCGCGCGGCATCATCGGCATTTCCGGCATCGATACCCGCGCACTCACCGCGCTGATCCGCAGCAAGGGCATGCCCAATGCCGTGATCGCGCACGCCAGGGACGGCAAGTTCGACCTGCACGCCCTGAAGGAAGAAGCGCGCGAATGGCCTGGCCTCGAGGGCATGGACCTCGTGCCGATGGTCACCTACAGTCAGCGCTTCACCTGGGACGAAACGCCCTGGGCCTGGGACAAGGGCTTCGGCCGGCAGGACAAGCCGGAGTTCAACGTCGTCGCCATCGATTATGGCATCAAGCGCAACATCCTGCGTCTGCTGGCCGGCGTCGGCTGCAAGGTCACGGTCGTGCCGGCGACCACGTCGGCGGACGACATTCTCGCGCTGAAGCCGGATGGCGTGTTCCTGTCGAACGGTCCGGGCGATCCGGCCGCGACGGGCAAATACGCGGTGCCGGTGATCCAGGACGTCATCAAGTCGGGGACGCCGACCTTCGGGATCTGCCTCGGCCACCAGATGCTCGGGCTTGCCGTCGGCGCCAGGACCAAGAAGATGCATCAGGGCCATCACGGCGCCAATCATCCCGTCAAGGACGAGACCACCGGCAAGGTCGAGATCACCTCGATGAACCATGGTTTCGCGGTGGATGAGGCGACGCTGCCGAAGGGCACGACCCAGACCCACATCTCGCTGTTCGACGGGTCCAATTGCGGCATCCAGCTCGACGGCAAGCCGGTGTTCTCGGTGCAGTACCACCCCGAAGCTTCGCCCGGCCCGCGCGATTCGCACTATCTGTTCCAGCGCTTCGCCGAGCTGATGCGGCAGAACAAGAAGAGCGCCTGAGACCGGTCGGACAGACGCCCGTCACGGACGCATGAACATGAAGTCCGTGTCGGGATCGCAGTTCTCGGCCAGGAAGCGCAGCTCCGCCTGGATGTCGGGGACCGAGCGCGTTTCCAGGTATTTCGTGATCACGAGATTGAGCAGGGCCCGGCAGACCGGCTCGTGACCGAGGCCTGTGGTTTCAGCCTCATCGACGGCGGCCGAAAAATGGCGCTGTGCAATGTCGGACGCGTGCATGGCGTATCATCTCCCCTGACGGCCCTCCTGCGTGCGCTCGAACACGCCCTTGCGCCTTGATTTCGCTCAAAGCCGCTTGTCGGGAACAAGTGGCCGTCGCATGTCTTGGTTGAAGAAGAGTCTGCCGCGGAGCCTGCCATGTCCGTTGTCCGCAACGACGCCGAGCCGCTCGCCATCGTCTTCGGCGATGACGGGCTCGTGCCGAACAATCCCCTGCCCTTCCTCATCTATCAGGCCGCGGTGAAGCTGGACGCGGACCGTCCGGAAGAGACGATCGAAGGCCTGTTCACCGCCAATGGCTGGGGCGGGACGTGGCGCAATGGCGTCTACGATTATCTGCACTATCACGCGACGGTGCACGAGGTGCTGGGTGTCGCCCGCGGCAGCGCGCGCGTCCGCTTCGGCGGCGACCAGGGCCGGGAACTCGAGATCATGGCGGGCGATGTCGCGATCCTGCCGGCCGGGACCGGCCATCAATGTATCGCGGCAAGCGAGGATTTCTGCGTGATCGGCGCCTATCCGCCGGATGCGGCCATGGAGATCACCCGCCCCACGCCGGAAAACCATGCGAAGGCACTGAATACGATTCCGAACGTGGCGCTGCCGCCGGCCGATCCGGTGACGGGAAAACATGGCCCGTTGATGAGGCTGTGGCGAACGGCACGCGCCTGATACTCCAGGGCGTCCCGGCCTGCGCCCGGCCGGCGTCGTTGGACCACCACATTCAGGGCATTACGCCCCGTTGGCGCCTTCCTCGCGGGTGGCTTCCGACAGGAAACAGGTTCGAGGCTCGGTCTCGTCGATGAAGTTCTCGAGCAGACTGGCGCTCGCGACGTCGTCGGCATCGTCGCAAACCTCGTGCGCTTTGCGCATGGCCGCAGCCATGTGCTTGTTGTCCTGCATCAGTTCGCGCAGCATCTCGCGGGGCGGGACATATTCTTCGTCATTGTCCTTGATGGTCTGCAGCTTGGCGACCTGGCCGATCGACTTCAGCGTGGTGCCGCCGATCTTGCGGACACGCTCGGCGAGCTGGTCCGTGGTCGCGAAGATCTGGTCGGACTGCTCGTCGAGCAGCAGATGATAGTCGCGGAAGTGCCGGCCGCTGATGTGCCAGTGGAAATTCTTGGTCTTGAGGTAGAGCGCAAAGGCGTCGGCCAGAAGCACGTTGAGCGCCTCCGAAACCTTCTTGACGGCCTGGGGCGACAGATCGGTGGGCGTATCGAGGTCGGGCGAGACCTTGCTGGGGGCTTTGCTCACGGGAAACCTTCCTGTTAGGACGCGGACATTGACGGCGCGCCGTCGCACCCCTAACGCAGTTGCGCGACGGCGGTTCCATGGACGGAACCAAGGCTGAAACCCTCAGGTAGTCATGGACGACTGGATCGACTATTACGACTCCACGCATACGATCTATGTCAGCAGGCTGCATCGCGACCTGCACTTCCAGATCATCGCGCGGGACATCATCGGCTACATTTCCTCGCCCGATGCCACCGTGCTGGACTATGCCTGCGGCGAGGCGCTGTCCGCAGCCCAGGTGGCGGCGGCCTGCGGCAAGCTGATCCTGGCCGAGCCCGCACCCGGGGTTCGCGGCCGGCTGATTGCCCGATTTGCGCCGAACACCAGGATCCGCGTCCGCTCCCTCGACGACGTCCGCAAGATGCAGGACGGCTCGATCGACCTGGTCGTAATGAACTCGGTCGCGCAATACATGACGCCGGAGGAGCTCGATGCCGCGCTGGTGAACATTCGGCGCCTGCTGACCCCGTCCGGGAAGCTGGTGCTCGGGGACATTCTCCAGCCGCAGGTCGGCATGGTCCGCGACGTTGTCGCGCTGCTCGGCTTCGCCCTGCGTCATGGCTTCCTGAAGGATGCGCTGGTCGGCCTGATCAGCACCGCTCTGTCGGATTACCGCCATCTTCGTTCGCGGATCGGGCTGCAGCGCTACAGCGAGGACGAGATCATGGCCAAACTGAAGGCTGCCGGCTTCGCCGCGCAGCGCGCCCACACCAATATCGGGCACAATCGATGGCGGATGACCTTCATCGCACGGCCGCCTCTGGTGCGTTAAGCATAACCATGGGCCGTGGTGGCTTGTCGCACCTCGATGGGCAATGATCGCTGCGGCCCGGTGGCGGAAGCGTCCACGCGAGAGCAGTGCATCGCTCTTTATCCTGGTTCAAATCCAGGCCGGGTCTCCAGCCCTCGCTGGCTGCGCCAGCTTGGGCACGGCAAGCCTGTCCTGGCGGAGGCTGCCGCGGCGAAGCCGGGCACGCTCGGCCCCCCCCCAACACCCTGAAAATTGCCGGTTGATGGGTGTTTTTCGGGGTTTCGCCGCCCCCAAAACTGGTCTAAGACCCACCCGCGCGCGAGGGAAGACCCCGCGCTCTCGCACATGGGGACGCGCGGCAAGCGCGCCCTTTTTTTGTGCCCAGATTCCAGCCCGCGAGCGGTGATGCCCAAACGAACCGACATCTCGACCATCCTGATCATCGGCGCCGGTCCCATCGTGATCGGCCAGGCCTGCGAGTTCGACTATTCGGGCACGCAGGCGGTGAAGACGCTGAAGGAAGAGGGCTACCGGATCGTCCTCGTCAATTCCAACCCGGCCACCATCATGACCGATCCGGAATTGGCCGATGCGACCTATATCGAGCCGATCACGCCCGAGATCGTTGCCAAGATCATCGAGAAGGAACGTCACGTCATTCCCGGCGGCTTCGCGCTGCTGCCGACCATGGGCGGGCAAACCGCGCTGAACTGCGCGCTGTCGCTGCGCCGTCAGGGCACGCTCGAGAAGTACGACGTCGAAATGATCGGCGCCACGGCCGATGCGATCGACAAGGCGGAAGACCGCCAGCTGTTCCGCGAGGCGATGACCAAGATCGGGCTCGAAACGCCGAAGTCGCGGCTCGCCAATGCCTCCGAGCTGAAGAAGTCGTTCCGCGACAAGTACCAGGCCGCGCGCGCGAAGGCCTCCGGCGCCGCGCTCGAAGAGCTCGACCGGCAGTGGGTGCTGGGCGAAAGCGACCGCCGCAAGCGCTACCAGGAATATGCGCTCGGACAGGCGATGATGGCACTGTCCGAGATCGGACTGCCCGCGATCATCCGCCCCTCCTTCACCATGGGCGGCACCGGCGGCGGCATCGCCTACAACAAGGAGGAGTTCCTCGACATCATCGAGCGCGGGCTCGATGCGTCTCCCACCAACGAAGTGCTGATCGAAGAATCGGTGCTCGGCTGGAAGGAGTACGAGATGGAGGTGGTGCGCGACAAGAAAGACAATTGCATCATCGTCTGCTCGATCGAGAACCTCGACCCGATGGGCGTGCACACCGGCGATTCCATCACCGTGGCGCCGGCGCTGACGCTGACCGACAAGGAATACCAGATCATGCGCGACGCCTCGCTGGCGGTGCTGCGCGAGATCGGCGTCGAAACCGGCGGCTCCAACGTGCAGTTCGGCGTCAATCCGGAAGACGGCCGCATGGTCGTCATCGAGATGAATCCGCGCGTCTCGCGCTCGTCGGCGCTGGCGTCGAAGGCGACCGGCTTCCCGATCGCCAAGGTCGCCGCCAAGCTCGCGGTCGGCTACACGCTCGACGAGATCGCCAACGACATCACGGGCGGCGCCACGCCGGCCTCGTTCGAGCCGACGATCGACTATGTCGTCACCAAGGTGCCGCGTTTCGCCTTCGAGAAATTCCCCGGCGCCTCGACCACGCTGACGACGTCGATGAAGTCGGTCGGCGAAGTCATGGCGATCGGCCGCACCTTCCAGGAGAGCCTGCAGAAGGCGCTGCGCGGGCTGGAGACCGGCCTCACGGGCCTCGACGAGATCGAGATCGATGGTCTCGGCCGCGACGACGACAAGAACGCCATCCGTGCCGCGCTGGGCACGCCGACCCCGAACCGCATCCTCCAGGTCGCCCAGGCGATGCGGCTCGGCTGGTCGAACGAGGACATCTTCAAGTCGTGCAAGATCGACCCCTGGTTCCTCGGCGAGATGCGCGGCATCGTCGACATGGAAGAGAAGGTGCGCAAGCACGGCCTGCCGGGCAATGCCTTCGGCATGCGCCAGCTCAAATCCATGGGCTTCTCCGATGCGCGCCTCGCCGTGCTCGCCGACACCACCGAGGCCGAGGTGACGGCGAAGCGCCACGCACTCGGCGTCCGCCCGGTCTACAAGCGCATCGACACCTGCGCGGCCGAGTTCGCCTCGCCCACCGCCTACATGTATTCGACCTACGAGGCGCCCTTCGCGGGCACGCCGGCGGACGAGAGCACGCCGTCGGACAAGAAGAAGGTCATCATTCTCGGCGGCGGTCCCAACCGCATCGGCCAGGGCATCGAGTTCGACTATTGCTGCTGCCACGCCTGCTTCGCCCTGCACGATGCGGGCTATGAGTCCATCATGGTCAACTGCAATCCGGAAACGGTGTCGACCGACTACGACACCGCCGACCGGCTCTATTTCGAGCCGCTCACGGCCGAGGACGTGCTGGAGATCATCGCCAAGGAGCGCAGCAACGGCACCCTGCATGGCGTCATCGTGCAGTTCGGCGGCCAGACGCCGCTCAAGCTGGCGCGGGCGCTGGAAGCCGCCGAGGTGCCGATCCTCGGCACCTCGCCTGATGCCATCGATCTCGCCGAGGACCGCGACCGCTTCAAGCGCGTGCTCGACAAGCTCAGGCTGAAGCAGCCGAAGAACGGCATCGCCTATTCGGTCGAGCAGGCGCGGCTGGTCGCCGGCGATCTCGGCCTGCCGCTCGTGGTGCGCCCGTCCTACGTGCTGGGCGGCCGCGCCATGCAGATCATCCGCGAGGAGAACCAGCTCAACGACTATCTGCTCGGTACGCTGCCGGAGCTGGTGCCGGCCGACGTCAAGGCGCGCTATCCGAACGACAAGACCGGGCAGATCAACACCGTGCTCGGCAAGAACCCGCTGCTGTTCGATCGCTATCTGTCCGATGCGACCGAGATCGACGTCGACTGCCTGAGCGACGGCAAGGACACGTTCATCGTCGGCATCATGGAGCATATCGAGGAAGCCGGCATCCATTCCGGCGACAGCGCCTGCTCGCTGCCGCCCCACTCGCTCGATGCGACCATGATCGCGGAGCTGGAGCGGCAGACCCGCGAGCTCGCGCTCGGCCTCGACGTCGTCGGCCTGATGAACGTGCAGTACGCCATCAAGGACGGCGATATCTACGTGCTCGAAGTCAACCCGCGCGCCTCACGCACGGTGCCGTTCGTCGCCAAGGTGATCGGCATGCCGGTCGCCAAGATCGCCGCGCGCATCATGGCCGGCGAGAAGCTCGCCGATTTCAAGCTGAAGAAGGCCGAGCTCAAGCATGTCGGCGTCAAGGAATCCGTGTTCCCGTTTGCCCGCTTCCCGGGCGTCGATACGGTGCTGGGGCCGGAAATGCGCTCGACCGGCGAGGTCATGGGCATCGATCGCTCCTTCGCCGTCGCCTTCGCCAAGAGCCAGCTCGGCGGCGGCACGCGCGTGCCGCGCAACGGGACCGTGTTCGTCTCGGTCCGCGAGAGCGACAAGACCCGGATCGCCGAGGCCGTCCGCGAACTGCATTCGCTCGGCTTCAAGGTGCTGGCGACGTCCGGCACGGCGCGCTTTCTCACCGACGAGGGCATCCCGACCGAGAAGGTGAACAAGGTGCTGGAGGGCCGGCCGCACATCGTCGACGCCATCACCAATGGCGACGTCCAGCTCGTCTTCAACACCACCGAAGGCCCGCAGGCGCTGGCCGACAGCCGTTCGCTGCGGCGCGCGGCCCTCTTGCATAAAGTGCCGTATTACACCACTCTTTCCGGGGCCGTGGCGGCCGCGCAGGGCATCCGCGCCTATCTGGGCGGGGACCTTGAGGTTCGGACCCTGCAGAGCTACTTTTCGGAAACCTGATCGCGAGCTGCGGCGAAGCCGCGGCTAAGTGACTGGCAATGAAGCCACAATGGCCGGAGGAACTGTCCGGCCATGTGGTTGTTCTGTTCCGGCGCCGACCCACATAACGTTCCGGCGGCTTCTGTACCGCCCCCGGGATTACCGACGAATCAAGTTGCCGCGCCCTCCCCCGTCCCCGGGGGCGCGGGACTGAAGGACGAGAGAAGAGATGGAAAAGGTTCCGATGACCCAGGCCGGCTTTGTCGCGCTCGGGGAAGAATTGAAGAAGCGCCAGTCGGAAGACCGTCCGCGGATCATCGAGCACATCGCCGAGGCGCGCTCGCACGGAGACCTGTCGGAAAACGCCGAATATCACGCGGCGAAGGAAGAGCAGTCCCACAATGAAGGCCGCATCGCCGAGCTCGAGGACAAGCTCGCGCGCGCCGACATCATCGACATTTCCAAGCTGTCCGGCGACACCATCAAGTTCGGCGCCACCGTGACGCTGGTCGACGAGGACACCGAGAAGAAGACGGTGTGGCAGATCGTCGGCGAGGTCGAGGCCGATGCCAAGAAGGGCCGCATCTCCATCACCTCGCCGCTCGCGCGCGCGCTGATCGGAAAGAAGAAGGGCTCGACCGTCGAGGTCAATGCGCCCGGCGGCGCCAAGGCCTATGAGATCACGAAGGTGGAGTGGCGGTAAGGATCTGCCGTTGCGGATGAGGATGTCTTGAAAAGGCCGCGCGATGCGCGGCCTTCTTCATATCTGCGTGTTGCTGTGACGAAGGGGAGAACTCGCGATCTCGCTTTCATTCATCGCGACGACAGCTTCATCACGGTCACCCTGAGGTGGCCGCTTCTTCAGCGGCCCTCGAAGAGCGACGGCCCAGCTGTTGCCGCACGCGGATGGACACGGGCCACACATCCTTCGAGGCTCCCGATGGGGCGCTCCGCGCCCGATCATTCGCGCCCCAGGATGACGGAAAAGATAGGCCGCGCTGGCCTCTACCGTCGTCCCTTCACGTCCAGCGGCACGGCGGCCTCGTATTTCGAATTGTGCAGCACCAGCGACGTCCGCACGTTGCGGACGTGCGGCGCCGCGGTCAGGTGGGTGACGAAGTCCTGGAAGGTGGCCATGTCGGGCGCGACGCATTTCAGGATGAAGTCGACTTCGCCCGACAGCATCCAGCATTCGCGGACCAGGGGCTCGGCCCTGACGAAGTCCTCGAAGGCGCGCAGATCCGCCTCGGCCTGGCTGGACAGGTGAACGGCGGCGAACACCGTGACGTCGAAGCCCAGCTTTCGCGCATCGAGCAGGCCCCGATACCCCTGGATGTAGCCCTCCTCCTCCAGCGCCCGCACCCGGCGCAGGCAGGGCGGGGGCGAAATGCCGACCCGCTTGGCGAGTTCGACATTGGTGATTCGGCCGTCGGCCTGGATCTCGGCGAGAATTTTAAGGTCGATCTCGTCTAGGTTCCGCGACACGTGATTGGAACTCCTGGCCTTCCGGCGATATCTGGGTGGGTTGTCGCAACCCTCATAACCCAGTCTCGACGGAGCGCGCAATTTTATTGCGCATTCACCCCGGTCCGCGTTTGTTCCCTGTTGGAAAATTCCGCTGATTGGGAATGCAATTCTTGCATAGCTCACCAGAAGGCTTAGATTAGCACTGATATTTCAGCGCTTCCGCGAGGCCTCCTGGCACTTTCCGCGCCCGCGCTGCAGATCCCCCGTGAAAGGCGTCCGTCAAAATGCCCGCTCCTGTCCACGCAAAGGTCGTCATTATCGGTTCTGGCCCCGCCGGCTACACCGCGGCGATCTACGCGGCACGCGCGATGCTCGAACCGATCCTGATCCAGGGCATCCAGCCCGGCGGGCAGCTCACCATCACCACCGAGGTCGAGAACTATCCGGGCTTCGCCGACGTCATCCAGGGTCCCTGGCTGATGGAGCAGATGGAGAAGCAGGCGGTCCATGTCGGCACCAAGATCGTCTCCGACCTCGTCACCCGGCTGGAGACCGCGGAGCGGCCGTTCCGCCTGACCTGCGACAGCGGCGACGTCTATCTCGCCGACGCCGTGATCCTGGCGACCGGCGCACAGGCGCGCTGGCTCGGGCTGCCGTCCGAAGCGAAATTCCAGGGCGGCGGCGTCTCGGCCTGCGCCACCTGCGACGGCTTCTTCTACCGCGGCAAGGAGGTCGTGGTGGTCGGCGGCGGCAATACCGCGGTCGAGGAGGCTCTGTACCTCACCAACCATGCCACCCAGGTCACCATCGTGCATCGCCGCGATCACTTCCGCGCCGAGCGCATCCTGCAGGAGCGCCTGTTCAAGCATCCGAAGATCAAGGTGGTCTGGGATTCCGCGATCGACGAGATCTGCGGCATGGAGAACCCGAACAAGGTCACCCATGTGCGCCTGAAGAACGTCAAGACCGGCGCGCTGACCGACCTCAAGGCGGACGGCGTGTTCATCGCCATCGGACATGCGCCCGCGACCGATCTGGTGAAGGGCCAGGTCAAGCTGAAACCGTCTGGCTATGTCGAGGTCGCTCCCAACTCCACCGCGACCTCCGTGCCGGGCCTGTTCGCCGCCGGCGACGTCGCCGACGAGACCTATCGCCAGGCCGTCACGGCCGCAGGCCTCGGCTGCATGGCAGCGCTCGAGGTCGAACGATTCCTGGCCCTGCGCGCCGGCGAGCGCGCCGCGGCGGAATAAGATCATGCCTCGAACACGCGACGGATTTACGGATATGGATTGGGACAAGCTGAAGGTGTTTCACGCGGCAGCGGAAGCGGGCAGCTTCACGCATGCGGGCGAGCAACTCGGCCTGTCGCAGTCGGCGGTGTCACGCCAGGTCTCGGCACTGGAGCAGGAGCTGTCGGTCTCGCTGTTCCACCGCCATGCCCGCGGCCTGATCCTCACCGAACAGGGCGACCTCCTGTTCCGCACCGCGCATGACGTGTTCATGCAGCTGCAGGCGGCGCGCGCCAAACTCACCGACAGCCGCGAGCGGCCGAGCGGCGACCTCAAGATCACGACGACGCCCGGTGTCGGCATCAACTGGCTGATCCCGCGGCTCGGGGAGTTCACCGCGCTCTATCCGGAGATCCGCATCTCGCTGATCGTCACCGACGAGGAGCTGGACCTGTCGATGCGCGAGGCCGACGTCGCGATCCGCACCCGCAAGCCGACGCAGCCCGACCTGATCCAGCGCAAGCTGTTCGCGATGGGCTTCCACGCCTATTGCTCGCCCGATTACATCAAGCGCTTCGGCACGCCCCGCACGCTCGAGGAACTCGACTCTCACCGCATCATCACGCTGTCCGACGGCAACTTCGCGCCGCACCTGCAGAACCGCAACTGGCTGATCGAGGCGGGGCGCAACGGCTCGGGTCCGCGCGAGGCCTATTTCAAGGTCAACAACATCCTCGGTCTGGTGCGCGCCTGCCAGCAGGGTCTCGGTATCGCGGCACTTCCGGATTATCTGATCGAGGAGCAGAGCCGTCTCGTGCAGCTGTTCGGCGAGTCGGATTCGATCCAGCTCGATACATATTTCGTCTATCCCGAGGAACTGAAAACCGTCGCACGCGTGCAGGTGTTCCGCGACTTCGTGGTGAGCAAGGCGCAGCGCTGGCCGTCCTGATTTCCGCATGTCTGACATGCGACCTCGGCGGTTGCTGCAGGGCACTTTGCAAGCTCATACTGTGTGCATGCTGAGCCTTCGCGTTGCGCATTTGTCCCCCTCCTCCAGTGGCGCGGGAGTTCAGTAATCCCTCTTGGAAGGTGATTGTGTCGGCCTCACGTGGCCATTACCTCAAGCCGGGCTCGTTCGAGCCCGGCTTTTTTTCGTGCGGAATTACGCTCGCCCTCCGCGTGTGTTGACAGTTCCCCGCCTACCCCGCATGATTTGCGGATGATCACGACGCCCTGCCGCATATCGTTCGAGGCCAAGGTCTCGAAAAAAGGTCCCCATCCGGGGACCTCGGATGTTTGCGCGCGCTGAGACGATCGTCATCGCTGCAATCTTCGACAACCCCGCCGCCTGGACGGGGTTTTTTCATGTGCCCTCCGTCTCAGGTCTTTTCCGAGAAGGAGACTGGAACATGACCGATTTACGAACCCACATGCATGGACTTTGGCTGCCACTGGTGACGCCGTTCCGGGACGGCCGCCTCGACGAGGTCTCGCTGCGGCGCCTCGTGCGACACTATGGCGGCGAGGCCGTCGACGGCTTCATCCTCGGGGCAACCTCCGGGGAAGGCATGACGCTGCGCGAGGCCGAGCCCGAGCGCCTCGTCAGCATCGTCCGCGACGAGCTGGGCGCCATCCGCCGCAACGTGCCGATCTGCCTCGGGCTGTCGGGCGCCGACACCGCGCGGCTGCAGGACCGGCTGGACGAAACCGCGGACTGGCCGATCGACGTCTATCTGATCGCGAGCCCCTATTACGTGCGGCCGTCGCAGCGCGGACTCCTCGCGCATTTCGAGGCGCTGGCCGATCATGCCGCGTGGCCGATCGTGCTCTACAACATTCCCTACCGCACCTCGGTCAACATCACCAACCAGACGCTGCTGCGGCTGGCGGAGCATCCCAACATCGTCGGACTCAAGGATTGCGGTGCGAGCCGCGAGCAATCGATCGCGCTGCTGCGCGACCGTCCCGAGGGTTTTCGCGTGCTCACTGGCGAGGATGCGAACTATCTGGAGGCGCTCGGCGACGGCGCCGATGGCGGCATCGTGCTGTCGGCCCATATCGAGACGGCAACCTTCGCGGCGATCCATGCCGAGCTGAGGCGCGGCAACCATGACGCGGCGGCGGTGCACTGGCAGCGGGTGTCCGAGCTGACGCGGCTGTTGTTCGCCGAGCCGAGCCCGGCGCCGGCGAAGTACTGGCTGTGGCGAACCGGCCTGATCGACAGTCCCGAGGTTCGCCTGCCGATGGTCGAGGTCAGCAGCGAACTCGCCGCCACGATCGACCGCGAGATCGCGCGGCGGGTGCAGGTCGCGGCGTAGGACGCAAGGCCGGAGCAGGCGCCTCGTCCGTCGAGACGACCGCTTTCAGCGGCCGCCTCGGGACGAGGCCCGACTTCGGCGCGCAGCATCGCACCGCCCCCGTGCAGCTCCGCCCGCATGGCGCGTGGTTAACCGCGCACCAACGCGGCGTGCGGTCGTTGAAGAATGCATCCACGGCTCGTTTACGCGATGGTGCCTATCGTGATGCGTTCAACGTCTCTGCCGAGGGAAATATCATGAGGCATCGTGCACGGCCGACGGCCGCGGCTCAATTCGCGCCCGCCGATCTTTTTCAGGGAATCCTGGTGGTCTCGTCGTTCGGATTCTGGGCGGTGATGCTCGGCCTGATGCCGGTGCTGCTGCTGCGGGTCTGCTTCGCCGGCTGATAAAATAGTTAAGCGGCGGTAGCGGAGCTGCGAAAAATGCGACCTGCGCCCTGAGCCGGAATTTTAAAACATCCAGACTATCGTCCCTGCCGATAAAGCGAAGAACTCGCGGGGGCGATCTTGAATAGCCGGAACGAAACGGCGTCGCATTACGACGCAAACGAACAGGGCTTCTCCACCGAGGACATCGTCTGGGCCGCCGGCATCTGGGCGGTCATCCTGACGCTGTCGCCGGTGATCGTGTTCTACATGCTGATGGTGGCGTAGCGCGCCACCCTCGGAGCAGCCGTCACATCCCACAAACGCAAAACGCGCGGACCTCCGCGCGCTTTTCGTCCGGGGAATGATTTCAATAGAATTATGCTGCCTGCTTGTGCATTGCGCCGGACGCCGACGCCGTGCCGCGAATGGCCTTGACCGAGCGCTCGATCGCCGCCCACAGCCTGGCGATTTCCTGCGCTGCACGGCTCTCGGCTTGATATTCCCGCGCGCCTTCGCCGTGGCTCAGCGCCATCAACAGATCCGAACGGTTGGTGATCTGGCCGCCCCACACCGGAGCGCGGAACTTGGCCAGCGCTTCGCGCGCGATGGTGACGATCGGGCTTTCGGCATCGTCGCGGCGCGCCGGAGCGCCGTTGAGCACGACCGCGTAGGGCTTGCGCGCGGCACGGCACATCTGGATGGTCTCCTGCACCGCGTTGACGTCGAACACGCCGGGCCGCGCCGGAATGATCACCATCGTGGCGTTGCGGATGGCATCGTCGACCACGGCCGAGAGGTTCGGCGGCGTGTCGATCAACACCCATTCATAACCGTCGCGCTTGGCCGCGGAGACGATTCCGCTGACCGAGTTCACAGCCGCCTTGATCGGCGGCTCGTTGGTGCCACGCAGCTTGTGCCACAGCGTGAGCGAGCCCTGCGGGTCCGCATCCACCAGCATCACCTGCTTGCTCGCCTTGATCTGCGCGGCGAGATGCGCGGCCAGGGTACTCTTGCCCGAGCCGCCTTTACGCGAAGCAAAAACAATAACGTTCATACCTTCGGCCTCCAGATTGACCCCAGGCCGCGAAAATGAATCACCACGCTGATTCGTGAAAGAAAAATTTAGAAGCCGTGGCCTCGCAGCCACGAAATAACAAGGCGTGTTGGCTTTTGAGTCACACCCGCCGAAAGAAGGAGACGGTTTTGAGCAATCGCGCGCGATCGCCCCGTCCTTGAGCAGCAAAGCCGCGACGCCGCAATGCAACCTTACCGCGCAAACCCTCTGTCACCGTTCCTGCGCCGCCGGACGGTGGAATTGGCGCATCCCGGCGCGCGCGGCCGCGAACAAAAGGAGTCCGAAGGCTGGTGGCAGGCTGGTGGTGGGCCGGCGCGCAGCGCGGCGGAGTCGCTGCGGGAACGGCGGAAGGCCGGGCCGCGCGGGCTCAGCTCTCGTCCGTCTTCTTCTTTTTGCTGGTCTTGGGTTTGGTCTTCTTGGCCTGCGGCGAGATGTCCGTGGGCCGGCCGGCGCGCTGCTCCGGACCCTGGCGGAAGAACACGCGGCACTGCGGCGACAGCTGGGACTTCTTCTGGATCATGCAGGCGGTGATGGCGTCGACATTGGGCACGAACTCGCCGCACAGCCGCATCGCATCGGGCGTGCAGGCCTGCTGCTGCTCCGGCGTATAGGCATGGGCCGCACCGGGCCGCACCAGGACGGCGAGCGCAACACAGGCCATGGCAGCGAGAACGGTCTTTCCAGAACGAAACGCAGGCATCGATCCCCCCAGTCGGTCGAGTCAGGCGCGGAGTGTGGGTGAAGGGGACACAATTGGCAACGCAGGCAGGCGCGAAAGCTGCCACCTGTGCGCTCCGGGCAACAGGGCGGCGATGGCGGCTGTGCGGCGGTAAAACCGGTGACCACGGCGTCGCCCGAGCAAGAGCTGCGCAGGGGCTTGCGGCCATGCTCGATTGTCCCGATGCCGAGAGACCCTCTCCCCGGCCTTCCCCCGCAAGCGGGGGAGGGAGTCGTTCGGGGCTCCGGGCAAGCTCGCAAAACAACCCCATGCACAGTGGCGTCAAGCCCTAACGGCAAATTTTACGGATTTTACGAAACCATGTTGTCCCGTCGGGCAAAACAGGGGTAGGATGGCAGGGTCGAGCGTTGCATGTGGCCTGGGTCCGGGCAGGCGTCTCGCCCCACGAAGCCGCAGGACCGCATGGCCACACTGTTGATCGTCGCGCCGGTGTTTGCCCTGATCGCGGCGGGCTATGCCGCGGTGCTGTTCCGCTTCGTCTCGGAGAGCGCGCACAAGGGCATCTCCGAATTCGCCTTCAGCATCGCAATCCCCGCGCTGCTGTTCCGCACCATCGTCGTCTCCGAGTTTCCGCAGACGAACCCGCTGCGGATGTGGGGCGCCTATTACGGTGCGCTGGTCCTGACCTGGCTGGCGGCGCTGGCGGTGTCGGCGCTGCTGCGCGGCCGCCGCGACGTGAGCGAGGACGGCGTGGTGTTCGCGATCGGCTCGGTCTACGGCAACATCGTGATGCTCGGCATTCCGCTGGTGCTCTCCGCGCTCGGCAATGAGGCCGCCGGCCCGATGGCGCTGATCCTGTCGGTGAACACGCCGCTGCTCTGGCTGTGCGGCACGCTGCAGATGGAGTTCGTCAGCCGCAAGGGAAGCGGATCGACGCTGTCGATCCTCGGCCCCGTGCTTGCGGATCTCGCGCGCAACCCGTTGATGCTGGGCATCGGCTTCGGCGTGCTCTGGCGCTTCACCGGGCTCGGGCTCAACCCGGTCGTGGACCGCACGCTCGATCTGCTGGCGCAGGCCGGATCGCCGGCGGCGCTGATCGCGCTCGGCATCACCCTGTTCCGCTTCGAGGTGAGAGGCGAGAAGACCGCCATCCTGGCGATGTGCACGCTCAAGCTGCTGGCGATGCCGGCCGCCGCGTTCGTGCTGGCGAAGCTGCTCGCCCTGCCGCCGGTCGCTGCCGGCGTCGTCGTACTGTTCGCGGCGATGCCGACCGGCGCCAACGCCTACATCTTCGCCGCGCAATATCAGCGGCTGGTGAGCCCGGTGTCCGGCGCCGTGGCGCTGGGCACGGTGCTGGCCGCGCTGACGCTGCCGGTGGTGGTGATGCTGGTGGCGCGGTAGGGCCGGCGCGCTTCGCTGCCACTGGAACTCGCCCTCGCCGGGGACGCCATCTAACGGAAAGATCGAGAAAATCTGCATTTTGCATACATTTAAGTATCCGATTGCTATTAAATTGTATATCTATAGATATCCCATTCATACCTTTTTGGATATATTTAGATATCCTAATTGCTTAGGTGGACCGAGCCATGAGCGTCAAAAACATCGTCCAGCGGCAATATAGAGCCATCGTCGACCATGCCGCCGCGCGGGCCGACGGTCTGAGCATGCCGCCCGAGGGCTGGCTGCGTACGGTCCGCAATGCGCTCGGCATGTCCGGAGCTGACGTCGCAGCCCGGCTCGGCGTGACGCGCGCCAGGATCACCAAAGCCGAGCACGCCGAACTCGCGGGCGCCGTGACCCTGAAATCCATGCAGGCGATGGCCGAAGCGATGGGATGCCGTTTCGTCTATGCGATCGTTCCGCCATCGGGGCACATCGACGATGTCGTGGCGGCCCAGGCGCGCAAGAAGGCGGAGGCGATCGTCGGCACCGCGACCACGCATATGACGCTCGAAAACCAGAGGCTCCCCGACGACGAGATCGTACAGGAGGTCGACCGCCTCGCCCGCGAGATCGCGCAGAACCGGCCGGCACATTTCTGGAGCGATTGATGATCGGGACTCTCGCCTCTCCCGAGGGCGCGACACCGCTCGATCCCAACGAGGTCGGCGGGCTGAAGCATCGGCACATCACGACGCAAGGCGAACTCGATCAACTGGAGCAGGCCAACATCCAGTCCGGCCTGCTCTGGCTCGCGCGACAGCGGGCTCCCGTTCTGACGGACGCCTTTGCGATCAATCTGCACAAGCGGCTGTTCGGCGACGTGTGGGACTGGGCGGGGCGATTTCGCACGAGCGGAAAGAACATCGGGGTCGCCCCCGTTCAGATCCCCGTCGAACTTCGCATGCTGATGGACGACGCGCGGTTCTGGTCCGAGCACGGCACCTATCCCGCGTCGGAAGCCGCAGTTCGCCTGCACCATCGGATGGTGAAGATACATCCGTTTGCCAATGGCAACGGACGGCACGCCCGCATCCTGGCGGATGCCGTTCTCGAACGCGTCTACAAGGCCAAGCCGATCGATTGGGCGGGCGGATCCGATTTGCAGACGATGACCGAGCGTCGCGCCGCCTACATCGCCGCGCTGAAGGCCGCCGACCGAGACGACATCGGTCCCTTGATCGCATTCATCGGACCGCGCGACGACCTCTGACGCGCGGCGGCATCACGAGCGACGTCATCGTGCCCAGCCTGCGCGCCCTCAATGAGTCGGCGTCCGCTCAGCGCAGGCCGAAGAACGACAGCACGGCACCGATGACGACGATGAGTCCGACGATGTAGATGATTCCGTTCATGGCTCAGCTCCCTTGATTGCATTCAGTCCCGGTTGGGTCTTGGTTGCGTTGACCAACGCTCTCGCTGCCAACACGCGAACGCGGGACATGGTTCCTGCCTGCCATTTTTTCCCGACGGAAGGAACGAATGGCATCCCGTCCGCTTCTGTGACGGAGGCTTGTTTCTGCAAGAGGGGATCGATGGGCAGCTGGCATCAGATCGCGAATGCGACCACCACGATTGCGTTTTCGCTCGCGCTGCTGTTCGCATCTCAGATGTATGTGGCGTCGCGCTCGGCCGCGGCGGGAGTGAAGGCGTCAAGCGTCGCGGCGTTCAGACACGCAGGCTATCGCGCGGCGCATGGGCGGTGAGGCGTCCCGCCCGCTGCTCGCAATGTCCGTGATCGTGCTGCGCGGCAGAAGCGCCGCGAAGACACCGCGCACCCTTTGCCCGGTTCGTCGGAGCGCTCATAAGCGCGGCCGGACAGATCGCGGAGCACTGCCAGAATGATTATCGAGCCGGCTGGCCCACGCGCCAGGCCATCTCCCAGAAATCCGCCTCGAGGCGGGTGGCTTCCCTGAAGATCGCGATCAGCTCCGCCTCGCGGGCCGGCGTGGCGTAGCGATCGGCAAGATGCTCCATCTGCGCTCGCGCCTTGTCCGCGACCTCCTGGTACGGCGCGCCGGCATATTCGGCGATCCAGACGCGGTAGGCATTGGTCGGAGCGCCCGCGAGGGGGAGCGCGGCGAGCCTTGTGGCAATCTCCGCATAGCCGATCACACAAGGCGCCAGCGCAACCTTGAGCGCCAAGAGGTCGCCGCGCATGCCGGCATCCAGCACATAGCGCGTATAGGCCAGCATCTCGGCCACCGGCGGCGCCTGTTCGAGGTCGGCCGGCGACAGCCCCCATTCGCCACAGAGTTTGACATGCAGGTTCATCTCGACATCGAGGATCGCCGACAGGCCGCTCGCGGCCTCACGCATGTCGTCCAGACGGGGCGACTTGTAGACCGCGAGCGCATAGGCGCGCGCGAACTCGATGAGGAACAGATAGTCCTGGACGAGATAGTGACGGAAGGCGGGCTCGGGGAGCGAGCCATCGGCCAGAGCGTTCGTGACGGGATGTTCGGTGTAGGCCCGCCACTCGGCGGCGGCGGCGGACTTGAGGCGCGCGAAGAAGGTCACGATGGTTTTCGCCGGGGTTGGTTGTCGATGAATGTCATTGGCTTGCTACCGTATCGCGTTGCGAAGGGAGGAGCTATGGCGAACGCGACAAAGTTGGCTCGGTCAGCGGTGCGGATTGCGGATGGGACACTCTCCTTGTCGAGAGTGTTGCGCCCTGTCGCTGCAATCGCACTCCAGGTGCAGGTCCCGCCGATCCGCTAGTCCCTGCCTGTCTTTCGTCCGAACAGTCGCAGGTCATGGGGATAGCGCCCGACGTGTGAAAGCCGGATGCGCGCCGCGTCTTTGTGTCTCGGATTGACGATGTAGTTTTGCGCGAACGGCACAATGACCGACGGTACGGACACCAGCGCCGTACGCGCCTCGTCGAACCAGGGTCGTAACAAACCCCGTGTCGTCCTGGGATCGCTGGCCCAGTTCTTCGATACCCGTTCGATATCGGTCACGCCGACCGTTTCGACGGCGAGACCATCCGGCACATCGATACCGAGCAGTTGGTACGTCGTCGGCAGGTCCTCGAAATCGATTTCCAGATGCACCATCACTTCGAGCAGGGCCGAGGCCGGATGGTCCGCGGCGTAGACCACGTGCCGGCCACGATCGTGCCAGCGGCCGTCGGCTTTCAGGCCACCGATGCCCGACAGATCATCGAAGTTGGAAATCCGCCAGATCCTCACGGCAATCCCTAACTGAGGATGCCGTGATCAATCCGGTGCAACATGTCCTCGACGATGCGCGCGCCCGCTTCCGTTGCGAGATAGGCCAGCGGCATCTCTCCGCTGAGCGCCTTCTTGGGCTTGCGCAGCCAGCGGTGCGCCTTCGCAACATCGCCAAACACATGTGTGGCAAGCCGGTCAACCCGTGCAAGACGCACGGCCTTGTCGGTCTCCTCGACCGTCAGCGGCTCGCCGACCGACAGCCGCCGCGCCAGTGTGCGCTTGGGAACGACGAGCGCGAAGATTTCGTCGTCGCTGTAATTGGCGAGCCGCTTGAGAGCTGCGGGCTCGATGCGAAACAGACTGTTGGCGTCGATGATGACATTGAACAGTTCGGCCGAGAGCCGCGATTCCTCCACAGCGCTCCCGCCAAGTCCAAGCGAAGGCGCATCCGTGACGGTGGACAGTCCAGTGACCGCATCGAAATGCCCCCGTACGACGGTTGCGCCAGCTTGCGGTTGATAGGCTTGGTCCGGCTCGGCGGCGGACAGGCGGTCAGATCGGGCCGACTTGCGTGAACCATCGGAAGAAGATTTAGCGCTCGGCCTGGATGACGGCTTAGGGGCAGGCCGCTCAGCAAGCGCCGACGCGGCGATCCTCATGATCTGCCGGCTGGCCCGCGAGCTAGGTTCACGCCCGCCCCGCGAAGCAGGTGGACCGACGCCTTTGCCAGTACGTTTGTTCTTGTTCACCCGAACCGCCTGGGAGCCATGCCAAATGGCAAGAAAATCGAGCCAGATGGCATTTAACCACATCGGTGACGAGATTCAACCACGAGCCGGTGGCGGCATGAAAGGCACGTGAAACATGCGACTGCGCGGATTCGCCTATAGCGCCTCGAAGCGCGCTCCATCGCCCCATGAATGTCGCGCTCTCGCCGGACCGCAGGACGTGGAGCACCGGCGAACAATTTTCAGATACCCCTTACGAGAGGCGGAAGGTCGTCCGTTCTGATGCTCCGTCGTGGAGGCCTCGGCTTCGCATGAAAGACCAATATGCTGGTTATGCCAGCGATCTGCATTGGCGCGGAAAAGCCCAAGCACGCAACCTATGAAGAGGTGCGCCTTCTCCACAAAAGCGGCAGGGCTGTTGCGTTCACTTTTCCGACCTCCTTTGGCAGTCTCTGGTATTCGCGCTCGCTCAATGCTTTTGTCGAAAGCCATGCGAGGAGCCAACTGATGCGAAAGCTGTGAAGCGAGTTGTCCCAGCTCTTGTCCACGATGAGCGGCAGAAATCCCTCATAGGGCCTGAACTTCATCCTCGAGTAATTGTACTTCGTCCGTAGTTGCTCCGATAAAGAGGCGCGACAGGTCACGGTGCTCGCTTGGGAGTCGTTCGACGTCCCGTTCACAGACAGACGCTCTAACCAACTGACTACAATTGCATGCTTGCGAGCTACGCCTGTGGGCGCCCTGAATTGTGCCGCCTGATGTCGTGGAGTTTCGTGCACTGTCACCGTAGTGCTACTCCGGCCAAAGATCGCCAGTCGCGTACTCCGCGTCGAGCGCCGCTGCTGTCTGCGGACTGTGGAAATCCCGAAGGTAGGCGCGGTTAGGTTCTACGGAGAGCGCTCGACCAGGAAAGACGTTGGCCAACGTCTGCTTAATCAAACTTGCACTAATCGCACGAGACGACACGAAGAAGACGGATGCTGGCCGGATTGGACCGCACAACCCTAGCGAGTTTCGATCGACTTCATCACATTTCCGATCTAGATTTGATTTTTACTCGCAGCTAGCGCAGGTTATTCAAATGAGGCTATTTGCCACTGATGTTTTTACTCCGAACCAGTTTCCTGAGTACACCTACATTGAGCGGCCCAAAGAGGATCTAGAGGGCAAGTTGCGACGTGCGCTTGCCACGCCAAATGTCATCACATCTTTATCAGGTCCGTCCAAATCGGGGAAAACTGTTCTCGCGAAGAAGATGGTCGGCCCAGAACATTTGATACATGTCTTCGGAGCAGAGATCACGAGCGGAGCGGCGCTCTGGGAACGCGTTCTGAGTTGGATGGATGCTCCTAGCAGCGTCACAGAGCAGACCTCCGAAAGCCGCGCAAACAAGTTTGGTAGCGAGGTCAGCGGAAAGGGATCAATTTTTGTTGTTGAGGCAGCGGGAAAGGGAACGGCAGAAACTACCGGCACAAAGTCCAGCACTACCAGCGCGACGAAATCAGATAATAGCCTCGCACATGTTGTCCGAGACATCGCCAACAGTGACTACGTCGTGTTCCTCGATGACTTTCACTATATCCCAGCAGATGTTCAAGAAGACGTGGCAAGGCAGCTCAAGGCTGCTGGAGAGAAAGGGATCAAAATCTGCACCGCAACAGTTCCTCACAGGGCTGATAACGTGGTGCGCAGCAATCCCGAACTGAGGGGTCGACTCGCCCAAGTCGATACGACATTTTGGTCGGCACAGGAGTTGTCAGAAATAGCGAAGGCTGGCTTCGCCAAGTTACAGGTAAGCATTCCGCCGGCCAAGTTGATGGACATCGCGCGGGAAGCGTGCGGATCGCCTCAGCTTATGCAGCGAATTTGCCTCGACGTTTGTTTCAACCTAGGGATCGAAAAAGAGTTCGACTCTGTCAAGAACTTCGACTTCACTCCGCAACAACTAAGTATGATCCTACAGCAATCGTCGACCCATTCAGATTTTGGCACGATGGTGGCGAATATGCATCAGGGACCGAAAGAGCGCGGCAGCGAACGTCGTGTCCACGAACTCATCGACGGCACAACTGGAGACGTCTACCGCGTAATCCTCCTTGCCCTCGCTTTTGATCCACCAGTGATGGAGGTGCCATACAGCAGCTTGATGTCGCGGATCGATAAGGTGTGCAAAGGAGAGGGACCATCAGCGAGTAGCATTGTGCAAGCTTGTCGCCAAATCGCGAAAATTGCGCTTCGCATCGCACCAAAGGAACGGGTGTTAGAATGGGACGATCAAGAGCTGACCGGTACGATGAGCGTGGTCGATCCCTATTTTCTATTTTACCTGCGGCGATCCCGAAAGCTCGACGCTTTGGCAAGCAAGCAGGCCGCGTCCTGATGTCAGGTGCTAACGATGTCAGGATTTTCCGATTTTTCGGGACGATCATTCGACAGAGTCCTAGCGCGGGACGCGGAAGCGAACGCTCAGAGACGGGCTCCGCGCTCCTGATTGACGCACGCACGTGGCTGCGACTCTGAAGCTTCGCCTTGGCGCTACCCAAACTCGCTCCCTAAACGGGTCGAACAGATCGCAACCTACACTAAATTGTTGATTTTATTGGTACAGTTGGGTGGGCTCGAACCACCGACCTCCTGTTCCACAGACAGGCGCTCTAACCAACTGAGCTACAACTGCATCCTGGCGAGCCGCGCCCTGGGGCGCCCTTGAGGGGGCCGGTGACCGAAGGGGGGCTGGACGGGGCGGAAACTAGGTGCAACGGCCGTTTTTGGCAAGGCCGCAGAAGCGGTTATTTGCCTCCGAATGGGGCGGAAAATCGGGCAGATCCGCTGCGAGCGTCGTCGATGGCGGGACCTGAGCCCCTCACCCGGTCGCGCCGGACGATGCTGCGCTTCGCCGGGACCGGACGGTGCTGCGCATCGCCGGGACCGGACGATGCTGCGCATCGCCGGGGATGCGCCCCGACCTCTCCCTTTGGGAGAGGTGGGCGGGCGGAGAGCGCCTGCCCCGCGAGGG
>CAYREH010000047.1:0-48385 GCA_964423245.1 uncultured Bradyrhizobium sp.
CGCCATCATCTCGCCGGACATCACGATGTAGATTTCCTGCGCCTTGTTCTCGCGGATCGGCATCGCGAAGCCGCCGCAGACGACGTCGCCGAGCACGTCGTAGGACACGTAGTCGATGTCCTCATAGGCGCCGTTCTCTTCGAGGAAGTTGATCGAGGTGATGACGCCGCGGCCGGCGCAGCCGACGCCCGGCTCCGGACCACCGGACTCGACGCAGCGGATGTCGCGGTAGCCGACCTTCATGACGTCCTCGATCTCGAGGTCCTCGACGCTGCCGGCGTTCGCCGCGAGGCTCAGAATCGTGTCCTGCGCCTTGGCGTGCAGGATCAGGCGGGTCGAATCCGCCTTGGGGTCGCAGCCGACGATCAGGATCTTGTGACCCATCTCGGCAAGCGCCGCGAGCGTGTTCTGCGACGTCGTCGATTTGCCGATACCACCCTTGCCGTAAAACGCGATTTGTCTCAGTGAAGACATGTTGCTCTCCATCAACCGTTGCCAATGACACCGCGCTGCTCGCGCGAGATTGCTTCTCTCTCAGAAGCCTGGGCCCGCGGGGTTCGGGAAGGAGAACATCGCTCGCCATCAGCGTCGGCGTGTTCTCAGCCCTCACTCGTTGTTGCTGCATCCAATTAGCAACCGGCGTGCCATTCGCCGCGATCGCTGTAAGGCGCTGATGAAACAAGCGAAATAATTCGACTGTCACGACCGACAGGAGCTGTGTCGAACCCTACAGAGGTACTTCTTCTGTCAGAAACCGGACAAGGCGCGCAGCCGTCGCACAGCAGATTCAACGCGATCTGCCGTTCGCGGATGCGGAACGAATTTTGCTCTCCGATGATCCGAGGCGATCAGAGGAGAACGACAGATGCAGATTGGTGTCGAGACTGCAAAGGCCGTCGACCAGCGGCGCGTGTTCGTGGTCGACGAGGACGAGATCACCCGCGCCGCGCTCCAGTTCATGCTGCACGACGAGATCGAGACCCACGAACTCGCAACGCCGGAGGACGCCTATGCCAAGGGCGTCGACTGGCTCAAACCGGACGTGGTCCTGCTCGGCGTGTCCTTTCTCAAGACGCGTGGGGTCGGCCTGGTCGGTGACCTCGGAACTCGATTCCCAGGCGTCCGCGTCCTCATCGTCACGGACAAGTCGGACGAGGCCATCGCGGTCGAGGCGCTGAAGGCCGGTGCGCACGGCGCCGTGGTCAAGCCGCTGACCCTAGAGGGCGTGCGCAGGAAGGTCGACACCATTCTCGGTCGGGAAGGCGCCGCTCCGCTGATCCAGCTCAGCGCGATCAAGTAGGGCACCGGGCGTGGCGACGGTCATGTTCTACCGTAAGCCGGGCTGCGGCACCAACGCGCGGCAGATCCGCGCGCTTGAGGCTGCAGGTCACACCGTGGTTGCGCGGGATCTGCTGACGCAGCCCTGGCGCGCGGACGACCTGCGTGCGTTCTTCGGCGACACGCCCGTCGGAACCTGGTTCAACCCGGCCGCTCCACGCATCAAGTCGGGTGCGGTCAAGCCAGCGGAAGTCGACGCCGACGACGCCATATCCCTGATGCTCGCCGACCCGCTGCTGTTGCGGCGCCCGCTCATCGAGGTCGATGGCGACAGATGCGCCGGCTTTGACGGAGCTCTGGTGGCCGCTTTGCTCGGCGGTGCGCGCGACGACCTCGAAGGTTGCTCGCACACCAGGCCGTAAATCCGGCTCAGCGACGCGCGAGCACCATCACCAGCCGATCGACGCGCTTGCCCTGCACCAGATGCTGATCGACGATCTCGTCGATGTCCTCCGGCGTGGTCGGCCGGTACCACACACCGTCGGGATAGACCACCAGCAGCGGACCGGCGGCGCAGAAACCGAGACAGCCCGAGGCCGTGAAACCGATATCGGTCAGTCCCTTCGCCTCGATCGCCTTGCCCAGCCGCTCCCAGAGCGGGCCGCCACCGGCAGCACCGCAGCTTCCGCGCGGATGGGCTGGCGGGCGCTGGGTGTGGCACGCAAAGACGTGGTGACGATAGAGTTGCGGCAGTTCGAACTCCTCGCTGAGGCCGTCGCTCATGCCGCCCCCACCGCAACACCCTTGTCCTTCAGCACGGCGGCGAGTTCACCGAGCTTGAACATCTCGCGCACGATGTCGCAACCGCCGACGAACTCGCCCTTGACGTAGAGCTGGGGAATGGTCGGCCAGTTCGAGAACGACTTGATGCCATCGCGAAGCTCGGGATCAGCGAGCACGTTGATGCCGGTGAACGGTACGCCGAGACCGTTGAGGATCTGTACGACGGTGCCGGAAAAGCCGCATTGCGGAGCGGCCGGCACGCCCTTCATGAACAGCACGACGTCGGTGCTCGCGATGATGTCCTTGATTCGTCGATCGGTCGGATCGCCCATGACTCTCTCCTGTGCTTCGTCTTGACGGGTTGCCGCATCGGCCCGCGCGATCAGGTCGGTACGGCCGTTTCGAGCGCGAGTGCATGCAACGCGCCGCCCATTCTTCCCTTCAACGCGGCATAGACCATCTGATGCTGCTGAATCCGGCTCTTGCCGGCGAACGCGTGCGAGACGACCCGCGCGCCGTAATGATCGCCGTCACCCGCAAGATCGGTCACGATGACATGGGCATCCGGAAATGCCTCCTTGATCAATTGCTCGATATCGGGTGCAGCCATCGCCATGTTGCGCGCTCCTGGTGTTTCCTGCGCCGTCATGCAAGCGGCAAACCAACTTCGGAATGTCTGCCTTCACAGGGACTTGCACCTTGTTCATCGCGTGACCTGTCCGACATCCGACAAAGCGCGGTGCGCCGATGTCGCTGACGTGACGGAGGGACGGATGCCGGCGCGCGGCGCAACCGTCACGCGGTCCTGCACGACGAAATCGCGTGCAATTCACCGGTGCGGCGACGTGGCCCGGCTTTTGCCTAGAGCATCACGACATCATTTCGGTGCACGAGACAGGGACTCCAGACGTGCTTGATACGAGCTTCGACAGAGCGGCGGTGCAGCTCCACACAAGGATCAGAAAACCATGACGGCGGTGCTGGTCGATTCCGACGGGATTAATTTCGGCGAACTTCCGGCCGAGATCGACACGCTGCTGCAGCAGGGCGTCGTCAGCTATCGCCGCGATCCGCGTGAGGCCGATCGCATCTTCCGGCGGGCACTCGACGCGGCGCCGACCGAGCTCGCGGTGTATTTCTGTCTCTACAAGACCCACACCTATCGCGGCCGTCTCGACGAAGCCCAGGCCATCGCCGAGCGGGGCCTGCGCGTGGCGGCGCACCAGGCCGGATGGGATGCGGACTGGCGCAACTGGCAGCCGCTGGCCGATCTGCCCGACGGCCCCGGACGGTTTGCGCTCTACACGCTGAAGGCGCTTGCCTTCATTCATTTGCGACGGGACGAGCAGGACGAGGCGCGCAGAATGCTCACGGCGCTTCGCAGGCTCGATCCCACCGGCGCCGTGGGATGGCCGGTCGTTGCAGCCCTCGCCGAAGGACTGCAGTGAGCCCGCCATGGTGATGACCGATCCCACCGACGAAGAAATGTTGATGGTCGGCATCATCGCGGCATTGCGTACCGTTCACGATCCCGAAATCCCGGTGAACATCTACGATCTCGGTCTGATCTATCGGATCGACCCGAAGGAGGACGGCCTGGTCGAGATCGACATGACCCTGACAGCGCCGGGCTGCCCGGTGGCGGGCGAGTTGCTGAACTGGGTCGAGAAGGCGGTGCTCGAGGTCACCGGCGTCGACAGGGTTACGGTGCAGCTGGTGTTCGATCCACCCTGGGACACGTCGCGCATGACCGATGACGTCAAGCTCGAGCTCGGACTGCTCTAGGACGGCACGGGACGACCACATGGAGGAGAGGACGATGATCGAACTGACCGCCAGCGACGGAACCAGCTTCTCGGCCTACCGTGCCGAACCGGAGCAGACCCCGAAGGGCGCCGTCGTGGTGCTGCAGGACGTGTTCGGACTGACGCCCGAGATCCGCAAGGCTGCCGATGCCTTCGCTGCGGCAGGCTATGTCGCGATCGCACCGTCCCTGTTCGATCGGGTTAGGCCCGGCACCGGCCTCGGCCATGATTCCGCCGGCAAGGACGAAGCCGCAGCGATCGGCGCCGACATCAGCACGGATCTCGCCATGTCCGACATCCAGGCCTCGGTCGATGCCGTGAAGGATATCGGCAAGGTGGCGGTGGTCGGCTATTGCTGGGGCGGCGACCTCGCTTACGCGGCCGCCAACAGGGTCAACGGTCTCGCCTGCGCGATCGGCTATGACGGCAGCCGCACCATCGCCGACTATCGCGAGAAGCGGAAGGTGCCGACGCTGCTTCATTTCGGCGAAGAGGCTGCGGAGCTTGCCCTCGAGCAGATCGCCCAGTTCCGCGCCCATCGGCCCGATGTCAGCGCCTTCACCTATGCTGGCGCCGCGCAGGGGTTCGCCTGCGACGACCGCGGCAGCTATCGCGCGGAGGCCGCCGGACAGGCCCTGGAACGAACGCTGTTCTGGATCTCGCAATATGTCGAAGGCCAGAAACCGATCCAGTTGAAGAATGCCGGCGCCTATGCCCAGGCCAAGACCGAGAAGAAGAAAAAGAAGAAGGGCGACGACGATCTCGGTCCGCCCGCGGCGTGAGGAGCGCTGCGCAATGCTGCCGACGACCATCCTGATCGACGATACGCCGCGCTGTGTGGTGAGGCCGACCGACACCAGGGATCTCAACCGCTTCCTCCGCAACGGCAGGGGATTTCTGTTGGCGGAGAGCCCCGAGGGCAAGATCACACACCGGCCCGCAACCGAGGCGGAATCGGGCAAGTGGCAAAACGGCCTGGCCCTGCACAAGGCCTGGGGCGGCGCCGAGGAGGATTATTTCGGCTTGCCTTTGCCGGATTGATCATTGCCGAGCACGTCGCAGCCGCTCGAGCCGCGAAACCGCGCCGCGCTTCAGCCGTGGCCGCCGCGCGCGTCATGCGGATTGCCGGCCTGGTTTCGCATCCAGTCGGCGAGACGAGTCAGCGCAAGGTCGATCTCCTGCCGGGCCGCCTCATCGGCGACCGTCTCGACCAACGCCCCACGCATGCACAGCAGCCAGGCGTCGCGTTCCTCACTGCCGATCGGGAAGCCCATGTGACGCTGGCGCAGCCGCGGGTGGCCCTTCTCCGGGGAATAGAGCTTGGGCCCACCGGTCCATTCGGAGAGATAGCGCTTCAGGACCTGCTTGGTCGCGGCAAGGTCCTGCGGATGCATGGCGCGGATGCCGGCCGCTTCGGGCAGCGTGTCCATCCTGCGATAGAAGCTTTCCACCAGGCGATCGATCACGACCACGCCGCCGAGCCGTTCGAACATCGAAACCGTGACTGCGACATCGCTCATGCCAAGGCCTTTCGCTACTCATCCATGCTGGGTGAGAGGATAATCTCGGCCGGCGCGCCGGGGCCTTGATCGGCGACAAATTCCAGCGTCGACACCCGCGACAGGCCATCGCCGCTGTCCATCAGCACGACGGCATCCTCCGGCAGCCCCTTCAACCGCTCGATCAATTGAGCAACCGTCACGCGCGCGCTCCTAGTCGGGGTGGATCATGATGTCCATGGTCTCTTCATTGTCGTCGAAACCGCCGAACGGCCGGTCGTCCTCGACCAGCCGTTCGCCGCAGAGGCAGACCTCGCCGTCCACCAGCGCGAGCGCGATCGGCTGGAGGCTCTTGCCATTGCAGGGGCCTTCGATGCAGAGCCCGCTGTCGATCTCGAACGTCGCGCCGTGGCGGCCGCATTTCAGGAACGCGCGGTCCTGCGTGAAGAATTCGCCGCTGCCGATGTTGAGCCAGGTCCCCTCATGCGGACAGGCGTTGACATAGCCGACATAGGAATTGTCATGGGTCCGGATCACGACGATCGGGAACGGCCGGCTCTCGCCGGACGGCTCGATCCGCGACAGGCTGAACGCCCGCGCATTGCCGCGCTCGATCGCATCACCGGCGCAGATCACGAAGACGTCGATGTCGTCCGCTCCCATGGACCATGCTCCCCGATCAGGCCGCCGCCTGCTTCAAGGCGGTCAGTTCGTCCCGCGTCAACCGGAAGACGCCGCGGCCGCCGGCCAGAGACTGATAGACGTCCCCGGCCTTGTCGCTGAGGAAGTTGAACCAGGCCTGCGGCGTGAGACCCTCGGGCCGCTCGCTGATCTCGACCACCGTGCCGTTGGGCGCGAAGCGCGCGTGAAGAATGACCTTGTCCATCGTCCGCTCCCGCTCTAAAGGCCCGACGAGAAGCCGAGCAGCTCGATCTTGACGTCCTCGGTGCCGAGCACCGTCGCCTGGCAGGCGAGCCGCGACTTCGAGCTGACGCCGACGATGGCATCGAGCTTCTCGTTCTCGAGCCGCGCGATCTTCGACAGGCCCTTGCGACCTTCCTGAACGTAGATGTGGCAGGAGCCGCACTTGGCCTGGCCCTCGCATTTGTGAGGAATGGCGATCGCGGCGCCGAGCAGCGCGGCCAGCAAGGTCGTGCCTTCCGACACTTCGATGGACTTGCCTTCGGGCATGATGGTCAATGTGGTCATGGTCTTCATCCTCTCCGTTGCATGGGTGGTTCAGTAGATCGCGGCGCCTGCACCGACATTGATCGAAGCGTCCTTCATGGTCTCGACGATGAACTCGATCTGGCCGTCGGTGAGATGGGTGTGGAACGGCAGCGCGACGGCGCGATCGGCGATCTTCTCGGTGACCAGCAGGTCGCCGCGGCGATAGCCGAGATCGAAATAATGGCGCTGCAGATGCAGCGGGTGGCTGTAGGCCGCGGCCTCGACCTGCTCGACCCGGAGATCCTCGGCGATGGCATCGCGGCTGGAGCGGCTGAAGCGGGTGCCGAGATGCACGACGTACAGGAACCAGTTCACCTCGGTCACGTCGGGGGCGATGTAGGGCGGCTTGATGCCCTCGAACGACTGCACATGCGTCGCGTAGAGCTGCTCGGTCAGCCTGCGCCGCTCGATGATCTCGTCGATGCGGCCCAGCTGGGCCAGGCCGAGAGCGGCCGCCAGATCGCTCATGCCGGCCTGATAGGCCGCCGCCGACCCCACCACGACCGAGCTGCGCTCGTTCAACCGGTGCGATCGATGCCGGCGCAGCGTGACCGCGAGATCGATGTCGTCGGTGACGACCATGCCGCCCTCGCCGCAGGTCAGCAGCGAGGGCTGGGCGAAGTCGAACACCGCGACGTCGCCGAAACTGCCGACCAGTCCGCCCTTGTAGCGCGATCCGATCGCCTCGGTTGAATCCTCCAGCAGACGGAGGCCATGGCGGTCCACCAGGTCGCGCAATTCCGACCAGGCCGCCGGATGACCATTGGTGTTGCCGGCGAGGATCGCGTGGGTGCGGGCCGTGATCCGCTGCTCCGCCTTGGCCGGCGCCAGGTTGCCGGACCAGTAGTCGATGTCGGCGAACACCGGCCGCGCGCCGGCGAGGCTGATGGCGTGCGCGGTTTCCCGGAACGAATAGGCAGAGGTGATGACCTCGTCGCCCTCCCCGATCCCGCAGGCCTTCAGCGCCAGCAGCAGGCCGATCGTGCCGCTGGGGACGGCAACCGCATAGGACCGGCCGACATAGGCCGCGAAGGCCGCCTCGAACTGTTCCACCACCGGGCCGGCGGACAATCGTGGCGAGCGGAGCACGGCATCCACCGCCGCGATCTCGGCCACCGTGATGTCGGGATCGGACAGCGGAATGACCGACCCGGGAGCCGTGGTCTCCACGTCAGCGTCGCTCTCGGTCCCCTCGTCATAGGCCAGCGCCGGATCGGTCATGACAGGCCATCCCGTTTCGCCAGGACGATGCCGGTGGCGCGCGCCGGATCGTCGGTGATGGCAGCGCAATGGTCGGCGCTGTCGAGCAGATGCAGGTCGAACCCGGCGAAGCTCCGGAACGGCGTCTCCGTCACGTCGGACGCGTCGCAGCGGATGCAGGCCAGATGCGGAAACTTCTTCCGCAGATCGGCGAATATCTGTGCCGATGCTTCGGATGCCGCAAGCATCCGCTCGATTTCCGCCAGATCCGCTGCTGCCAATGCCATCTCGTCAATCCTGCTATTGCCAGAATACGCGCTCGGGATCGGCATTGAGGACGTCGGTGGCCGACGCCAAAGCCTGATGAACACCATGCAGTTCCCAGACCCCAGTCCGGTGGTCCTTGCGAAACAGCTGCCAGGTCGCACTCGTCGCGTCGTGATGCAGCAGCGCGACATCGATGACGCCGCCCTCGGCATCGATGTTGCGCGAACAGCAGGGGCTCTCGACGAGATAGCCGCCGCTGACGCAACTGACTTTCGGCGAGACGTAGCGGTAGCGCCGGCGCGACCGCAGGGCGCGTTCGATCCGCTTGCAATCGAACTCGTTGGGATGCGCGGGTATTGCGAGGTCCACGCGCCTGAGGGCTGCGTTCATGGTCCGCCTCCTAGAGCGGGGTGATTTCTTCCTCAAGGCAACCGACCACCAGCCGCTCGCCGAACTCGACGAGATAGATCGGCAGGTTCGCCTCGGTATGCCGGCCGACCTGGACGATCTCGCCGGTATCGCCGGTGCCGACCAGCAGCCCCTCGGCCGGCGCATCGGGAAAGGAACCGTCATTGAGCAGGTCAACCATCGCCTTGACGCGCTGGCCCCATTGGTATTTCGGCAGTCTGGGTTCGATCATCATGATGCGGCTCCGGGTAACGGAATGTCTTCGGCGGTATCGCGCGGCGTGACGGGATCCAGCTCCTTGCGCTTCATGCCGACGCGGTTGCCGCTCTCGAGGAATTCGACGCCGTAGATGTAGAACTGCTGCAGGAACGTGCCGATCGAGACCACGTAACCGACCTCGCCCTTCTTGGCGAGGATGTCGCCGATCTCCTTGCCGGCATAGGTGCCGTCGTTGCGGATGGTGCGTTTGGCCCGCACCTTCTCGCCGAAGCTGAAGAACGGCGGCGCGCTGAGTTCGACGACGTCGCTGTCGCGGACGATGTTGCTCATACCGACACCTCCGTATCCCGCTCCAGCCGCACCGCGACGCGTGAACGCGCCACCTCGCGCACCAGGCTGTCCTCGTCCTCTGCGAGCGCCATCAGCTCGGTAACGGCGGCCCGGCTGGCGACCTCGTGGCGAATGCGCCAGTCCGGATCGCGGCGCATCAGGGCCAGCAGCTCCGGAGAGAGGCGGCGCGCGATCTCCAGCCGCACCGAAGCATCGCGGTCATTGATCATGCCCAGCAGCCAAGCGTCGGGAATGCGGCGGGCCACGACGCGGCGCACCTCCGCCTCCGCGTCGTCGATCATCCGGCCGAGCAGCAGCGGCGGCAGCCGGCGCGCGACCACGAGGCGGACGTAATAATCGTCATCCGCGATCATCGACAGCAGATCGTCCCCGTCGATCAGCGTGGCCACGCGCATCCGCACCTCGCGGTGAGGATCGGCTCGCAATTGCAGGACATAGCGCCTGGGCAGTCGACGAACCGCGTTCCAGCGCACGGTCTCGTCGCCATCGCCGAGCAGCGGCGGAAGCAGGAACACATTGGCGAACTTCGCCGCGATCGCACGGACCTCGAAATGGGCATGACCGAGATAGCGGTCGGCGAGGCCCGGATTCCAGCTGAAGAAGCGGTCGATACGGCGCGCATAGCGGTCGTGGACACAGGCATGCCTGATGCGACAGCCACCGGCGGCATTCAGCACAAGATGTGCACAGCCGGAACAGTCGATCTCCCGTCCCTGCCAGTCGCGGGCTTCATCGATGTCGTCAGTCATCGTCCTGCCCCATGCGATCGAGAACGCCGAGCAGGACCTTCGCGCCGATCTTGTCGGACGGATCGAGTTCGAGCAGCTTGAGTACCGCCGCCCGTCCCTCCCCGGTCTGCCCGAGCCGCATCTGCAGATAGGCGTAGCCCTTCAGCGAGAACAGGAAGAAGCGCGGTAGCACGCTCTCATAAGAGCCGAACGAGGCGTCGCCGGCCGCGACATCGCGCCAATCCGGCGGCAGGCCGTTGTCCTGCGCGGCCTTGGCCAGGCAACGATTGGCGATCTCCAGCGCCTCCGCCAGACGCCCCTTGTAGAAGTAGAAGCGATAGAGGCCGATCAGCACCGCCGCGTGGCCGGGTGCGAGCGCTTCGGCCTCGCGCAGATGCGCCTCGGCGATGCCGTCGAGATGATAGGACAGCCCCGCCCGCCAGAGATGCTGCTCGGCCTCCTTCGGCAGCCCGGCCCCGAGCAACGCGCCGGTCTGAAGCGCGTTGTTGATGTCGGATTGCGGATCGAGGCCGGCGTCGAGCTGCATGGTACCCGCCTAGTGATGGCCGCAGGAGACCTGCTTGGGATCGTGGAACACCAGCCCGGTCTGGGTCGGCGTGTCCTTGAAGTCGATCGTGACACCGTCGAGCAGCAGCCGGCTTTCCGCCGGCAGGAACAGCCGGACGCCGTCGCGCTCGACCACGGCATCGCCGGCCTGTGGCTCGGCGAGCACGTGGATATCGGCGGCAAGGCCCGAACAGCCGCCCGGACTGACCGCCAGGCGGAAGCCGCTGCCGGCGCCGCCATCGACGCGCAGCATCATCCGCATGAATTTCTGCGCCGCCTGTGTGATCGTGAAGTTCATCTTGTCTCCTCCTTCAAGCCGGTGCCTGGTAGCGCGGCAGCGACGTGTCGACCACGCAGGTGTTGTCGACCGGACAGACCGCCACGCATTGCGGTTCGTCGAAATGGCCCAGGCATTCGGTGCACTTCTTCGGATCGATCACGAACGTGCCGCCCTTCTCGGAGATGGCGACGTTCGGACATTCCGGCTCGCAGGCCGAGCAGCTCGTGCACTGCGAGGCGATGATCTTGAACGGCATGACTCCCTCCGCTGCTTCAGGCCGCCGAAATCAGCGCGCCCTGACGGATGGCCGCATCGCCGCGTTCCACATGCGCGATCTCGCCACTGTTGACCTTGTCGAGATAGGCCTTGAACCAGGCGATCGCCGACTTCTCGATGAACTCGTGCGCGTACTGATCCACCGGCTCGATCCCGGCCTTGACGAGGTCGCCCTTGGGACAGCCGCCGATCTTGGCCACGAACACCGCATGGCAATCATTGATGGCGCGGATGATCGTTTCCAGACTGTCCTCCTCGCCGTAACCGCCCTGGCAGTAGAGGTCGACGCGGCGATGACCGACGAATTTGGCGCCTGCCGTGGACAATTCGTAGACCTGGAACTCCTTGGCGTGGCCGAAATGCTCGTTGATCAGGCCCGAGCCCTTGGTCGCGACGGCGGCCAGCACCTTGATGTCGCTCAAGGCGCCCGCGAGCTCGGCCAGTTCCTCCTGCTTCGCGGCAACCTTGGCGACGCGCTCTTCCTCAACCTTGGCCTGGTAGGCCTTGCGCGTATCGGCGTCGTACTTCACCTCCATCGCCATGATCTTCTCGGTGGTGAACTCCGCGCTGCGGTCTTCGCCGAGCAGGCCGACCGCGTCGGCCCGGCACTGGCGACAGTGCCGCATCATGTTCATCTCGCCCTCGCAGGCGTCCTGAAGCGCCTTCAGTTCCTGGGCGCTCGGGCCGCGCTGGCCGTTGAGGCCGAACACGGTGCCGTGCTCCGGCGAGGAGATCAGCGGCATGATGTTGTGCAGGAAGGCGCCGCGGGACTTCACGGCCCTGTTCACCTCGACCAGGTGCTGGTCGTTGATCCCCGGGATCATCACCGAGTTGATCTTGCAGAGGATGCCGCGCGCGGTCAGCATCTCCAGGCCCTGCAGCTGGCGCTCGGTGAGGATCTTGGCGGCCTCATAGCCGGTGTAGCGCTTGTGCTTGTAGAATATCCACGGATAGATCTTCGCACCGACCTCGGGATCGACCATGTTGATGGTGATCGTGACGTGGTCGACGTTGAACCGCGCGATGCTGTCGACGTGATCGGGCAGCGTGAGGCCGTTGGTCGACAGGCAGAGCTTGATGTCCGGCGCGGTCTTGCTGATCAGCTCGAAGGTCTTGAAGGTCTTCTCCGGATTGGCCAGCGGATCGCCGGGACCGGCGATGCCGAGCACGGTCATCTGCGGAATGGTGGAGGCCACCGCCAGCACCTTCTTGGCGGCCTGCTCGGGCGTCAGCTTCTCGCTGACGACGCCGGGACGCGATTCATTGGCGCAATCGTATTTGCGGTTGCAGTAGTTGCACTGGATGTTGCAGGCCGGCGCGACCGCGACATGCATGCGGGCATAGTGATGATGCGCTTCCTCGCTGTAGCAGGGATGGTTCTTCACCTTTTCCCAGATCTCGGTCGGCAGATCGCCCTGGCCGGCCTGCGACCCGCAGCTCGCCTTGCCGCTGCCGCCGGTGGTGCCGCAGCCCTTGTGCTCGGCGATGTTCTGCATGAGCTCGCCGATCTCGGCGACGTTGCCACTGCGGCTCATGTCGTGTTGCGCTGAGGCGTCCATCGTTCGGTTCTCCTTGCCGGTCGAACAGATCTGGTTACGGGAAGCGTCGTGAGAGTCGTTCTAAGGAGGTATTAGCAACCCGCGTGCCATCACTGCGCGCATCGACTTTCATGACCGGCTTCAACGAGTTAGCGCGACATGCACGGGAATGTCGGATTGCCAACGCGTGTTGGAAAGGTGACAGACGCAAGGTGCGCGATGCGTCCTGCGTCGAGCGCAACGATGCCCGCCGCGCGGATCCCGTCACGCAGCGATCATCAGACGGACGCCATGAGAAAGCTCAGCCGGCCAGCACGATCTCGGTGGCGCGGGCCAGCGGAATCGCGAGCGGGGTCAGGCCCTGGCTCACCAGGAAGCGCAGTTCGTTCTTCGAGAGCGCATCGGGCTCGAGCACGACATAGTGCTGCTCGGCGGAACGCTTGGAGACCTGCCGCGCATAGGTGCGGAGCAGCTGGTCGTTGAACCGGCAGCCGAGAAACAGGAAACTGCGGCCGGTGCGCCGCGCCTTCACCTCGTCGGGGATCGGCGTCTGGATGTCGATCTCGGTCAGCACCTCGACATAATCGGCGTCCGAGATCAGGAAGTTCTTCGCCGGTGCGACGCTGCCATGCGGCTTGTAGAGAATCGTGCTCCAGTTCTTCGCCTCGGCGCGGTCCACTTCCTGCCCCGCAGCGTCGTAGAAGCGGTACCAGCGATCCTCGCCGATGCCGGCGCGGGTGATGCCCTGGATCTCGCCCCAGCCGGTGCGGCCGGCGAGCGCGCTGCGCATCGCGCCATCGTACCAGACGTCGACGATCAGCGGCAGCGGCAGCGTCGCCAGATGGCGCTGCAACGCCGTCGGCTCGACGGGAACAGCAAACGCTTCCGCCATCAGCGCCGTCACGGTGGCGCGGTGACGCGTGCTTTCAATGTGCTGCGCCGCCGCCCAGGCGTTGCCCCGCGCCCGCCGCGGCAACGCGACCTTGGCGCCGAGGAAGGCGGCCAGCGCCTCGGGGTTCATCGGCACACCGGACGTGGCCGCTTCGACGATGCCGGGCCCGAGATAGGGGATGATCTCGCCGCCGCGCATCCGCGCCACGACGCCGCCGAGGATGGCTTCGGCGTCGGTCGTCTTGGCGAAGTCGATCTGGGGAACCGGTGCGTTCATCACTCGTCTCCGTCGCCGCCGCGTTTCCTGGCGTTGATCGTGATCGGCAGCCGGGTGTCTATCGCCATCGCGGGAAGGTCGAGCACCCAGCCATTGGCGATCCGGATCCAGCCGCCCCACAGGGTCTCGTGCTCGGATTCCACGATCGGCTCCTCGAGATCCTTCTTGGGCACGTAGATCGACAGACCAGTCTCGGGCGAACGGCGGATCATGACTTTCACAGCGTGGCCTCCGCAGGAAGAGAGGTGTCGATCGCGCGCTCTTGCCACGAAGGAGACGATGCTCTCAGTTTCGAAATGATGTCCGGCATCACGTGCAGGACGTGATCGATTTCGTCGGGCGTGGTCTCCCGCGACAGGGAGAACCGGATCGCACCGCGCAACGCCTGGCGCGGCACGTTCATCGCGCGCAACACGTGCGACGGCTCCATCGAGCCGGACGCGCAGGCCGAGCCGAGCGAAGCGGCGATGCCGGCGCGGTTGAGATGGTGGATGATCGCCTCGCCCTCGAGATGCTCGAAGGCTAGATTCGCGGTGTTCGGCAGCCGGCTCCTGGCATCGCCGAGCACCATGCAGTGGCCGAGCCGAAGGATTCCCTGCTCCAGGCGGTCGCGCAAGACGGCAATGCTTGTCCGCTCCAGCTCGGCCTCGACCATGGCGCGTTCGGCCGCCTTGCCGAGGCCGACGATGCCCGGCACGTTCTCGGTGCCGGCGCGGCGGCGGCGCTCCTGTGGACCGCCCAGGACCAGCGGCTTGAAGCGTGTCCCCTTGCGCAGATAGAGCGCGCCAATCCCCTTGGGACCATGCAGCTTGTGGCCGGACAACGACAGCATGTCGATTTCGGTCGACTTCAGATCGATCGGAATCCGGCCGACCGCCTGCACGGCGTCGGTATGAAACAGCGCACCGGCCGAATGCGCCATCTTGGCGAGGAACTCGACGGGAAACAGCGTGCCGGTCTCGTTGTTGGCCCACATCACCGATGCGACGGCGGTCCGGGGCCCCAATGCGCGCCGGTAGGCCTCGATATCCAGACGGCCGCGCGTGTCGACCGGGATGAGATGACACTTGATACCGCGACGGTCGAGGTCATCGACCAGCGACAGCACCGCCGGATGTTCGACCGCGGTGGTCACGACCTCGTCGCGCCCATCCTGCACGGCGAGCGCCGAGAGGATCGCCGTGTTGTCGGATTCCGTGCCGCCCGAAGTGAACACGATCTCGCTGTCGAGGGCCGCGCCGATCAGGGCCTGCACACTGCGCCGTGCCTCCCTCACCGCGCCGGCCACGTCGCTGCCGAAGGCATGCGCGGACGATGCGTTGCCGAATTGCTCCGTGAAGAACGGCAGCATGGCCGCGACGACGGAAGGATCCGTGCGCGTCGTCGCATTGTTGTCGAGATAGATCGGCCGCACGGGATGCCTCTCTCGGTAACAGCCAACTCAATGGCGGGGCTTGGCCGCTCCGGCAACGGGAATGAGACGCACGAATTCGCCGAGCCGCTCGATCAGGCGCGCCTGGATCCCCTCCAGCGTCGCGCTCGCGAGCTTGCAGAACACGCAGGCCCCTGCAAGCCGGACCATGATCTTGTTGCCGTCGATCTCGATCAGCTCGCAATCGCCGCCGTCACGCTTGAGATTGGGGCGGACTTCGTCGAGAACCGCGCGGATGATCCGCTCGCGCTCCGAGGGTTCGACCACCGGCGCCTGCTTCAATTGTTCGGATTCGACGAGCATATCCTGTCCTCTCTCTGCCTGACGGCTCAGCTGAACGACTTGCCGCAGGAGCAGCTCGACTTGGCGTTGGGATTGTCGAAGGTGAAGCCGGACCCTTCCAGTGCGACCACGAAATCGATCGTGGTCCCGTTGAGGTGCTCGTGACTCGTATTGTCCACGAACACCTTGACACCACCGCGTTCGATCACGGTGTCGTCGGGCTTGGCTTCGTCGGCGAGACCCATCATGTACTTGAATCCGGCGCAGCCACCGGTCTCCACCATGATACGCAGGCCGCTCGCCGGCTGCGCCGCGGACGATATGGCGGTCTTCACCGCATTCACGGCGCTGTCGGTCAGATTGATCATCGCTCGCCCTCATTGTCTGGGTCTGTCGCGAAGAGGATCGCAAGTCCCGTGCCAGAGCCCATAGGTCTGAAACTACTGTGCTTTCGCTTCTCACGCAGATGTTGTCTTTGCGACGCTTGTCGGCTTTGCGACAGGAGGAGCGTCCAGCGCCGTGGCACCCGGACAGCAAAGAAGTACCTGCGCACATCCCGTGCCCCACGAGCGCAGCCGGATTTCGCTCGCGTTCACGCGTTCGGCGCCCGCGCGCGAGGGGCGGCAAACTCCTTGCATAGGGGCCAGCCGGGATTCCGCGCCGCGCGCGGCAACTGATTGAGGAGGCATCCATGACGTCGATCGACAACAATGCCCTGGGCCGCCTGGACAAGGAAGGCCGACTGCTGAACGCCGTGCTGAAAGGCGGCACGACCAGGCCGGGGCGCTTCGGCTTTCGCGGCGACATCGCCCTGAAGTTCCAGGCCCAGGTCGCTGACGAGAAACGTCCGCCCGATTACTCGATCGAGCAGGTGCTGACGGTGGCGCAGGAAGGCGAAGCCACGATCCCGGTGCTCGCCGGCTATCTGCACTCCTACGCCTATCTTGCCGACGTCGCCAAAGTGCTGGACGGCGCGCTCAGTCCGAAGGGCAGCTATTTCATGTTCTGCAACAACATCGACCTGCTCACCAAATACCGGACCAGGATCGGCGACATCGAATTCCGGATTCTGCCCTGCGACGAATCCACGGTGTGGAAGGAGATGATGGAGCTCGCCGGCGTCGACAAGAACGACATCAAGAAGCTCGATACCGCAGGCAAGCTCGACTATCTGCTCGACGCGGCCAAGGGTCTCGACGGCTCCTATACCGAGATCTCCTACGAAGACGGCGTGGCGAAGATGGAGCCCGTGAAGAACCGCAACGAGAACCGTCCGGTCTGACACCGCCGGGTCAGACCTCCTCGTCGCAGGCCGGACCGTCCTCCTCGACCAGCGTCACGCCGGTCACGCAGATGTCGCCGTCGAGGACGGCCAGCGCGATCGGGGTCAGGCTCTGGCCCTTGCACGGGCCGTCCACGCACAGGCCCGTGCCGAGTTCGAACGTCGCACCATGCTTGCCGCACATCAGCCTGGTGCCGTTGCCGTCCAGGAACTGGTTGCGCTCCCAATCCAGGTTCACTCCATCGTGCGGGCATCGGTTGAGATAGCCGAACACCTGCTTGCCCCAGCGGACGATCACGATCGGCCACGGACGCGCCCCGCCGTCTTCGCCGACGATCATGAGTTGAAAGCCGATCGCGCGCTGACTGGGAATGTCGGTGAAGGCGCAGATCGCATAGGCGGTATTTTGATCCATGCTGTCCTCGTGTGCGGTGCGGCTTCGACATTGCAAGATTCACGCTAGCCGATGCTCCGCGACGTCGTTGTTCGAAATGCGACAGGTGCGTCGGCCTTGTCGGCTGCATTGCGCTTCGCAAGCATGGACGACGCAGGGGATGCGGCGTTTTCAGGGTTTGCAGCGCGCGATTCCGGGCCGGCGCGCGGACGCCGCCGCGTGGCACGGAAATTGATGTCATGTCTTCAGCACCGTTGGCATGGAGAATGACATGAACGTCGCATCGGAATTCGCCGCCTGCGCGGAAGAGGAGATCAAGGCGCTGCTCGATGGCGGAACCCTGACCGTCTATTCGGTCGCGCGCCCGATCACCGCCGACCGACCGGTCGATCGCAGCGCCGTGCTCGCCAGCTTCAAATTCGCCAGCCCGGCCTTTGCCGCCGACGGCGTCAAGCTGATGACGAACCCGGTGCCGGCGGCGAGCGTGGGCACGCCCGGCTTTGCCCGCGCCTGCAAGGCGGACGGTACCGTGGTCGCGGATTTCTCCGCGGGGCCCGGCACCCGCGAAATCAAATTCGCCGAAGTTTCGTGCTCGCAAGGCGCGCCGGTGAAGATCGTCTCGTTCGCGTTCATCGCCGAAGGCGGCTGGCCCGAGCGGCCCGACTATTACGACGCCCACCCCCGGCCCGGCTTCGCGATGCCGCTGGTTCCGTAACCCCTCCCCGCTCCAGGAGATTCCACAGCCATGGCTATATTGGTCAAGACCACGCAGGACGGCCGCAAGCTCGAAGTGGTGGGGCTTGCCATCACGCTTGGCGGCCGGCTCGAGGCCAACGAGCTGATCGAGGTAAAGGATCATCCGTATCGCCACGCCATCCGTGCGTCCGCGCCTGAGGCAACCCACATGGCCGGGCGCGTGCCGCTGACGCAGGCCGAGGCCGCGATCGTGCTCGCCGCCTTTGCGCGGGCTGAAGCCGACATGCTGGCCAATCCCGTCGCCATTCACGAGCGGTTCCGGATTGCAGCGATGATGAAGGCACGTGAGCAGGGCATCGAATGATGCGGAGATCGTGCGTTGCCTGGCGTCAGTTCAGCAACTGCCGGCGGCGGCGATAATCGCCGTCCTCGCCGAGTTCGAACATGGCGCCGATGCCGGGGTGACTGACCGGCTCACCGGTCTCGTCCGGCAATAGATCCTGCTCGGCGATGCACGCCTCGTAGGGAATCTCGTCATCCTCGGCGAACAGCCGGTAGACCAGGCCCGCCGCGTCGTCCCCCGGGCGCTCCGCTGCGGCACTCGCTGACGTCTCGACATCGTAGATGACGCCGCGCATCGCATAGAGCCGATGCCGGATCACCTGTCCGATGTTGTATCTAGCGGTCTGGGTCTTGGTCATGGAACGCTCGACACCGGCCGTTCAGGCCGCCGGCGCGTGGGTCTGGCAGTTGGTCGGGCAGACCCGCGCACAGGCACCGCAGCCGATGCAGGCGCCATCGTCGCTCATGACCATGACCTTCTTCTCGACCTCGTCATCGTCGTCATCGAGGTCGATCATTTCGCCGTCCTCGTTGATTCCCTTTAACGTCATGACCTCGCGGCCGCAGACTTTGTAGCAGCGGCCGCAGCCGATGCATTTCTTGGGATCGATCGAGACCAGATAGTCCGGCCTCCAATCGCGGCCGTCGCGGGTTGCGTAGGACATGGGGTCAGATCCAATTATGCCTTTTCCAGCGACTTGAGATCCTCGCGCTTGCGCTCGAGCTCGGCGAAGGCATCGTGAGCCCTCTGGGCCACGCTCAGGATCGAGGTCCAGTTGATCGGAAGCTCCTCCGACAGATCGTGGAGGTCCATCTTGGCCTGGGTGGCCTTGGCGGACAGCTTCTTGATCTCCGACTTCAGGGATTCGAGATCGCTCATGTTCGGCCTCAGTAATTGGCGACTTCAGGGAATTTCCGGATCATCTCGACGGCGACGGCGACATACTTGTCGCCCTCGGCGGCGAGCTTGGCCAGGCTGTCGAAGCCGAAGCGATGGACGTCGCGCAGCTGCTTGTTGACGACGATGAGCCGGCCGCCGATCAGGACCATGCGGCCGAAGCCCTCATGGTGCATTTTCAGCATCGGCGAGATCATCACGCCCGTGGCCTTCTCGATCGACAGCGCAACCGCGTTGAAGAACAACTCCAACCGCCAGATCGTATCCGGGTCCGGATCGCCGACGATCGGCAGGGCCCGTCGCTTCTCCTTGTCGAGGATGTAGGGCTCGAGCAGGTCGAGGTCCTTCTTGCCCTCCCAGGCCCCATGGGTGTCCTGGGCCCGCCAGATCTTGACGAGTTCCCTGACGAACGGCGCTTCCGCCGCGGCGTCGGCCTGGATGAGTTCTGCCGCTTCTGACATGGTCGTTTCCTTCACTCTTCGAAGTCGAAGCTGCGGTCCTGGCCCTTTGCCAGCACCTTGCGCAGCCAGGGCGGAGGCGAGCCCTTCAGCACGTCCTCGAGCTTCACGCAGAGATCGTCGATCGCCTCCGGCTGCGTCACCTTCATCGGATGGATGTTGTTGGCGACGACCCGCGCCGCGCCTGAGCCTCCGATCGCGGCGACGTAGAGGATCGTGCAATCCTTGATGGCCTCGATCTTCGGCGCCAGCTTGTCCTCGTTGCCGTCCTCCTTGAGGTCGCCGTCGAACTGGATGGCCTCCACGAAACGGTGGCCTTCGGGGCTGACGTCGTAGATGGCGATGTTCTTGGCCCAGCCGAAATGCGCATCGACGCGCTTCAGATCCTGTGTGGCAAAGGCGACTTTCATCGGTCTGATCCTTCTCGTTGCGCTCAATGCAGTTGCGGCGGCACGACCTGCAGGCCGGCTTCGGTGTTGCGCCAGGTATCGGGCGTCGGCTGGTGGTTGTCCTCACGGTCGGCGATGACGAGATTGGCGAGGTCGAACACCAGATCGCGGGTACCGCGATAGCCGACGGAGAGCTGATGACCGGCTCCGAGCCGGTCGAACATCGGAAACCCGGCCCGATAGAACGGAATCCTGAGCCGGGCGGCGGCCTGGCGGCCGTGCGAATGGGTGATGAGCAGGTCGCAATCGCGCGCCTTGGCGAGGTGCTCGAGGTCCTCGAGATCGCCGATCAGGACCTCCTCCGCCTTGACCCGCTCGAGCACCGGCGAGGCCGTGGTGGTCACCGCGGCCCGGACCTCGGCGCCCATCTCGTGCAGCATGCTCGACAGGTCGAACAGCAGGTCGGGTTCGGCGCCGATCGCGAGCTTGCGGCCGCCGATGTGGAAATGCGTATCCAGCATCGCGTCCGCGAGTTGGCCGCGCAGCCGCCGGTATTTTGCCGGAACCGGCCGGCCGCTGATCTCGCTCAGGAAGGCGATGAATTCGTCGTTCGGGATCAGGCCACATAGCCGCTCAAAGAGCCGGAATGGCACGCCCGTCCGCGCCTGCATGGCTTCCGCCGCGCGCTTCATCTGCGCGCCGATCGCGATCGTCCAGGCCGCCTGTCCCATGGTGGCGATCTCGTCGACGCCGATTCCGCCGATCGTCGTCGGCGTGAACTCCTCGGGAATGTGACCGTCGAGCGAGCCGGCCAGATCCGGCAGGAAGGACGGCCTGAGACCGAAATCCTCCAGGATCGTGCGCAGTTCGTCGAGGTCGCCCGGCGTCAGATGACACCCGGGCAGAACGTTCACACGCGCCGGATCGCGCACGGCCCCCGCCTCGACGGGATCGACCAGCACCTCGACCATGCGCGTCACGGTCTTCTCCCAGCCATCCTGGAAGGCATCCTTGAAATCGGGCGTCGAGACGTAGACCAGCGGGAATTTCGCGAGCTGCGGATGCTTCTGCCGGATCAGGCGGATGAAGCCTTCGACATCGTCGCCCTTGGTCTCGGTGACGCCGGTCGAGTTGATGCCGATGATTTCCGGCTTGGTGCGGTTGTAGATGTTGAGGATCGCCTGTTCGACGTTCTCGTAGCCACCGAGTACGGTCGCGACCTCGCTCATCGCGGTGGTCTGCATCGGCACGGCTTCCTTGAAATGGCGCACGAACAGCGTGAGCCCGAAGGACGTACAGCCCTGCGAACCATGGAGCAGAGGCATGGCGCCGCGCAGACCCATGAAGGCGAACGAGCCGCCGATCGGCTGGCTCATCTTGAGCGGATTGACCGAACAGGCTTTCTTCGAGGTGGTGACGATCGCCATGGCCGCCGCCCTACTCAGCCGCCTGCAACAGCGGCGCCGGCTGCGCCGCCAGGATATCCTCGATGCGGCCCTTGCAGGCGCCACAGCCGCCGGAGGCATTGGTATGCTCCTTCACCCCATCGACGGTGGTGAGTCCGTGGGCGGCGATGGCATCTTCGATGCTGCCGAGATCGACCGTCTTGCAGAAGCAGATCTTCCTGGCGCGCCTGGCCTCCTCGGCGCGAACCGGATCGGCGGCGATCTCGGCGGCCTGCGCATCCATCTGCGCCATCGCCTTCGCCTGCCAATTGACGCTGGCGTCGTCCCACGGCGCCGGCTTGCGCAGCTGCGCCCACATCGGGTTGTAGAGCGCCTTCTCGATCTCCTCCATCAACCGCACCATGCCGATGTAGCCCATATAGCCGTGACAGCGCTCCTGGTTGATATCGAGCCAGGGCATCGCGGCCTTCAGTGCGACGAATTGGGACTTGCCACCTGACAGCATGATGTCGGCGCGCGCGTCCTTGAGCATCTTGTACATCTCGCGCGGCGTCATGTCCTCGATCATGTGAGCATCCTGGCCCATCAGCTCCTTGATCCGCTCCTTGTCCTCCTTGGTGGACTTCTTCACGGACGTGCCGACGATCTCGAGCCCGGCTTCCTGGAGGGCCGCGACCACCGACCATGATTTCACGCCGCCGGTGATCAGCAGCACCTTCTTGTCCTTGAAGCGCGGCTTGAAGCGCGCGATCGCGGCCCACGCCTTCGCTTCCTCGCGCGCGATCACCGCCTCGGTCCGCTCCATCAGCTCCGCCGGCGCTCCGCGCTCGATCAGCATCCGGGCAATCTCCCGCAGAGAATCGCTGGAATCCTGGATGCCGTAGAACGAGCCCTCGAAGAACGGGATCCCGTAGCGCTCCTCCATCTTGCGCGCGACGTTGATCATCGCCTTGGAGCACACCATCATCGCGGCCCTGGCGCGATGCGAATAGGCCAGCTCGCGGTATTTGCCGTCGCCGGAGATGCAGGAGAGGATGCGGATGCCGAGCTCGTCGAGGATCGGCTTGATCTGCCAGAACTCGCCCGAGAGGTTGTATTCGCCGATGATGTTGATGTCGTAGGGAGTGGTGTAGTCCGGCTCCTCGGTGCCGATCACATGCTCGAGCAGGGCTTCGCCCGCGAGCTTGTTGCCGAGGTTCTTCGGGCCGACGAAACCCGGTGAATTGACGGGGATGACCGGCTTGCCGAACTTCGCGGCCGCCGCCTTGCAGACCGCGTTGATGTCGTCGCCGATCATGGCGGGTACGCAGGTCTGATAGACGAAGATCGCAGGCGGATCGTATTTGTCGATGACTTCCTTGATCGCCTTGTAGAGCCGCTTCTCGCCTCCGAACACGATGTCGGTCTCGTTCATGTCGGTGGTGAAGCTACGCCGCCAGAGGTCGGAGCCCGACGAGGCCGAGCCGCGATTGTCCCAGGAGTTGCCCTCGCAGGCGATCGGGCCATGGACGAGATGGGCAACGTCGGTGAAGGGCTGCAGCGCGATCTTGGCGCCGTCGAACGCGCAACCGCCGGCTGCTCCGCCCGGCTGCAGCTGCTTGGTGCACCCCTTCTTGCGTTCGGCCTCCGTCTTGTTGGCGTTCTTGCCGCAACCCGGCTCGTTGAAGACGTCCTGGATGGTGGCCGACAGCGAGGTCATTCGTCTCTCCCGTTCGATGGACCCGCTGCGCGAGCATTTCGCCCCGCAGTCTCGATCGCATTGGCTGGACTGGTCGGCTGCCGCCGCCCGGCAGGGCGGCGGCAGGTCTCGTCGGCATCAGCGAATGATGTCGAAGCTGTAGTCGGTCTTGGCCGGGACGTTGGTATTCTTGTCGATCTCGTCGAAGATCTTGTCGAGGATCTTGACCAGAACGTTCATGCCGCCCTGATAGCCCCACACCGGATAGCGGTGGTGGTGGTGGCGATCGAACACCGGGAAGCCGATCCGGATCAGCGGGGTGCCGGTATCACGCTCCAGATACTTGCCGTAAGTGTTGCCGATCAGGAAATCGACCGGCTCGGTGAACAGCAACGAGCGCATGTGCCAGAGATCCTTGCCGGGATAGACATGGCAGTTCTTGCCGAACGGCGAGCTGGCGAACAGCGCTTCCATCTTCTCGGCCCAGGCCTTGTTGCCGTTGGTCGCGAGCACATGGGTCGGCTCCGCGCCGAGCTCCAGCAGGAACGCCGCAAGCCCGTAGCAGAGATCCGGATCGCCGTAGATCGCGAACTTCTTGCCGTGAATATGCGCGCTCGAATCGGCCATGGCGTCGACCAGGCGGCCACGCTCCAGCTCCAGAGCCTTCGGGATCGCCTTGCCGGTGATCCGCGACAGCGTCATCAGGAACTCGTCGGTGGCGGCAACGCCGACCGGATGGTTGAACGCCGCAACCTCGTGACCATGGTTCTCGATAAACGGCAGCGTCTTCTCCGTGCAATATTGCTGCATGGAGATGGTCGCCTTGGCATGGATCGCATTCGCGGCGTCGTCCAGCGTGGTGCCGCCGTCATACATGCGGAACTCGCCGTCCGTCGGCGTGTCGAACACGTCGCTGTTGTCGGCCAGGATGGTGTATTCGATCCCCATCAGCTCGAAGATGCGCTTGATCTCGCGGATATTGCCGACGGTATAGCCGTCGAAACCGCCGATGAAGTTGACCTTGCCGTTCGCCTGGCGCTCGAGCTTCGGCGCGGTACCGGCCTTGCCGTCCCAGAAATGTTCCAGGATGCCCTTGAGCGCATTGTCGTAGCCGGTGACGTGACTGCCGACGAAGGCGGGGGTATGGGCGAATGGCACGTCGTACTCGGCGGGGACGGAGCCCTTTTCCTTCGCGGTCTTGATGAAGGCGTTCAGGTCGTCGCCGATCACCTCGGCCATGCAGGTGGTGGAGACCGCGATCATCTTGGGCTTGTACATGCTGTAGGTGTTGGCAAGCCCGTCGATCATGTTGTTGAGGCCGCCGAACACGGCCGCATCTTCCGTCATCGACGACGAGACGCAGGAGCTCGGCTCCTTGAAGTGCCGCGACAGGTGGCTGCGATAATAGGCGACGCAGCCCTGCGAGCCGTGCACGAAGGGCAGCGTCCCCTCGAAGCCGACCGCCACGAACACCGCGCCGAGCGGCTGGCAGGCCTTGGCGGGATTGACGGTGAGAGCCTCGCGCGCGAAGTTCTTCTCGCGATATTCGGGCGTCTTGGCCCATTCGCGAATGCGTTCGACATCCGCGGGATCGTGCGGGTTCTCGAACAGGGTCTTCTTGTTGGCCAGCATCTGCTGGTATTCCGGACCGCGGAACAGCTCGAAATGATCGAGCACATGTTCGGCATTCTGTGTCATCGTGGCACCTTCGTTGGATGTCGTGTTCGATCGCTCGTCCTCTGCTCTCCCCGCGGATCGGGGAGAGCCGGACGCCGCCTTGCGCTATTCCGCCGCCATCAGGCTCGGCCGCGGGGCATCCTTCCAGGGTGCCTTGGTCTTCTTCCAGATCGGGGAGTTGATCGCCATGTCCATGTCGCGGGCGAAGATCGCGAACCCGTCATAGCCGTGGTAGGGACCGGAATAGTCCCAGGAGTGCATCTGGCGGAACGGCACGCCCATCTTCTGGAAGACGTACTTTTCCTTGATGCCGGAGCCGACGAGATCGGGCTGGATCTTCTCGACGAAGCGCTCGAACTCGTAGCCGGTGACGTCGTCGTAGATCAGCGTGCCATCCTTGACGTAGTGCTGGGCGGTGCGCTGATAGTCGTCGTTGTGGCCGAACTCGTAGCCGGTGCCCACGACCTCCATCCCGAGGTCCTCATAGGCGCCGATGACGTGGCGCGGGCGCAGGCCGCCGACGAACAGCATCACGGTCTTGCCCTCCAGGCGCGGACGGTACTTGGCGATCACCGCGTCCATCAGCGGCTGGTACTTGGCGATGACACGCTCGGCGCCTTCCTTGATCTTGTCGTCGAAGAAGCTGGCGATCTTGCGCAGCGATTCGGCGATCTTCGACGGTCCGAAGAAATTGTATTCGCACCAGGGAATCCCGAACTTCTCTTCCATGTGGCGCGAGATGTAGTTCATCGAACGGTAGCAATGCAGCACGTTGAGCTTCGCCTTGGGCGTGGCTTCCAGCTCGGCCAGGCTGCCGTCGCCGGACCATTGCGCGATCACGCGCAGGCCCATCTCCTCGAGCAGAATGCGCGAGGACCAGGCGTCGCCGCCGATATTGTAGTCGCCGATGATCGCGACGTCGTAAGGCGTGGATTCGAAGGCCGGCTTCGCATCCGGATCAACCTTGTCGAAGATCCAGTCCCGCACCGCATCGTTGGCGATGTGGTGGCCGAGCGACTGCGACACGCCGCGGAAGCCTTCGCAGCGGACCGGAACGATGGTCTTGCCGTCATACTCCTTCGACTTCACTTTCGACACCGCCTCGATGTCGTCGCCGATCAGGCCGATCGGGCATTCCGACTGGATGGTGATGCCGTGATTGAGCGGGAACAGTTCCTGGATCTCGTCGATGATCTTGGCCAGCTTCTTGTCGCCGCCAAACACGATGTCCTTTTCCTGGAAGTCGGACGTGAACTGCATGGTGACGAAGGTGTCGATGCCGGTCGTCCCGATATAGTAGTTGCGTCGTGCGGCCCAGGAATACTGACCGCAGCCGACCGGGCCGTGGCTGATATGGATCATGTCCTTGATCGGTCCCCACACCACGCCTTTCGAGCCGGCATAGGCGCAGCCGCGAATGGTCATGACGCCGGGGATCGACTTGAGGTTCGACTTGACGCCGCAGTCGGACTTGCCGGCTTCGTGAACGTTGAGGTGCTTGGCACGACGCTTGGCGGTCTTCTCCGGATAGACCTTCAAGACTTCGTCGATCAGCTGCTTGTTGCGGGCCTTGATCTCGGCGACGCTTTCGGTGGTTGCTAGGCTCATACCCAATATCCTTCGGTTATCCTGTGTGTGAAGGTCGGACGCCTCCTCCGAAGCGTCTGGTCGTCGGACAAATCGCACGACATGATTTGTCCCGGTGGTGACACTCTGCTCTCCTTCGGCCGATGGTCCGGCGCACCGCTCGTCGATCTCACTTGCGCGAACCGGCCTGCCCTCCATCGAGAAGCCTGAACGGCCCGACTTGCGTAGAGACTTTTGCAACGGGTGTGCCAACGTCGTGCGGGCTTGAAAATCACAACGAATGTAACGGGATAGCGCGAACCGCGAGGATTGTTGCAAACCCGACATCGCATCATGCCGACATGCGCGCGCATCCGGTGCTGTCCGAAACAAAACAAAGCGGAGGTGCACAAAGCGGCGCTGCAATGCGCGGTACGGAGCTTGCTTGAAGCCTCGGAACGTAGCGCGCATTGCGCAGCCTATCGGAGAGCGCCGATGACCAACCACCAACCGACATCGATCAGCGACATCATCGAGAACTTCTCCCTGCTCGACGAGTGGGACGATCGCTACCGCTACGTCATCGAGCTCGGCCGCAAGCTGACGCCGCTTCCGGAGACGGAGCGCACCGATGCCAACAAGGTACCGGGCTGCGTCAGCCAGGTCTGGCTGGCCACCCGCGTGACGCAGCGCGACGGAACGCCGGTGCTCACCTTCATTGGCGATAGCGACGCCCACATCGTGCGCGGCCTGGTCGCCATCCTGATCGCCCTGCTGTCGGAGCGCACGGCTGCGGACATCGCCGCCGAGGATCCGGTCGCGCTGTTCGAGCAGCTCGGCCTCGGCGAGCATCTGACGCCGCAACGCTCCAACGGGTTTCGCTCGATGGTGGCACGGATGCGTGCGGACGCCAGGGCCGTGCTGGCGGAGGCGGCCGCCTGACGCTACGGCGCGTCAGCCGGGGTCGGAGGCAGTTCCGATCGGCGTCATCTCCCGGCCGCGCATGATGACGAACACCGATCGGTCGGTGAATTCGACCGTATAGTAGACTTCCCCGAGGAAACGCCAGCTCTCGCGCACGGTACCGGCATCGCCGGGATACACCAGGGGTTCGCCTATGTCCTTGTGCGGATACATGCCGTCGTTGCGGATCAGCGCGACCGCGCCGACGGCTTCACCGATCGCAAATTGTTCGATGAGGCGCTGCCCGGTGTTTCGCCCCGTCCGCCGCCGGTCTGCACCGCAGACGATCCTTGCAACAGGTCGCGGCCTGGCTGCCGGATGGACCTCGATCGACTTGGCGGCGGCCCTGTTCCTCACGAGAACATCTCCTCGGCTCTCGTCAGCGCGGCGACCAACGCGTCGACCTCATCCATGGTATTGTAGAGCGCGAATGAGGCGCGGCAGGTCGCCGTCACACCGAATCGCTCGAGCAGCGGCATCGCGCAATGCGTGCCGGCGCGGACCGCAATACCCGACCGGTCGATGACCGTCGCGAAGTCATGGGCATGGGCGTTCTTCATCTCGAACGACACCAGGGCGCCCTTGTCCGCCGCCGCTCCAACGATCCGCAGCGAATTGATCCCTCGCAGCCGCTCCTGGGCATAGGCCAGCAGGCCGCTTTCATGCCTGCGGATCCGCGCCTTGCCGATGGATTCGATGTAGTCGATCGCCGCGCCGAGGCCGATCGCCTGGACGATCGAGGGCGTCCCGGCTTCGAAGCGGTGCGGCGGATCGCCGTAGGAAACCGCGTCGCGCGAGACCTCCCGGATCATCTCGCCGCCGCCATTGAACGGCGGCATGGACGCCAGGTGCGCGTATTTGCCGTAGAGCGCCCCGACGCCGGTCGGGCCGTACAGCTTGTGTCCCGTGATGACGTAGAAATCGCAATCGATGTCGCGGACGTCGACCTCCATGTGAACCGCGGCCTGGGAGCCGTCGACGAGCACGGGGATTCCCCGCGCATGGGCGAGGCGAACCACCTCCTTGACCGGCACGACACTGCCCAGCACGTTCGACATCTGGGTGATCGCGACCAGCTTGGTCCGCTCAGTCAGCAGCCTCTCGAATGCGTCGAGCAGGAAATTACCGTCGTCGTCGACCGGCGCCCATTTCAGCACGGCGCCCTGCCGCTCCCGCAGGAAGTGCCATGGCACGATATTGGCGTGATGCTCCATGATCGAGAGCACGATCTCGTCGCCGTCGCCGATGCGCTCGCGACCGAAGGTCTGTGCCACGAGATTGATCGCCTCGGTCGCCCCGCGGGTGAACACGATCTCCTCGCGACGTTCCGCATTCAGGAACGCCCGGACCTTGTCCCGCGCGCCCTCATAGGCTTCAGTCGCAGCGTTGGCGAGATAATGCAGGCCGCGATGAACGTTGGCGTATTCGCTGGTGTAGGCCTGGGTCAAACGGTCGAGCACGGCCTGCGGCTTCTGCGCCGACGCCGCGTTATCGAGATAGACCAGCGGTCTGCCATGGACCTGCATCGATAGAATGGGAAAGTCCTGGCGGACCCTCTCGACGTCATAGCTGCCGTTGCTGACCGCCGGATGCATGCCTAGTTCCGCCCATTCAGCCAGTTGCGCATCGTCTGGGACAACGCATCGCGCAACTCCTCGCGCGGGATCGCATCGACCACTTCGCCGACGAAGGCCTCGATCAGCAGCGCCTCGGCCTGCTTCTCCGGAATTCCGCGCGCCATGAGATAGAACTTCAGCTGGTCGTCCAGCGCCCCGGTGGTGGTACCGTGGCCACACTGGACGTCATCGGCGAAGATCTCGAGTTCCGGCTTGCAGTTCGCAACCGCCTCGTCGGAGAGCAAGAGCGCGCGCGCCATCATCCTGGCGTCGGTCTGCTGTGCACCCGGCTGCACCGTGATCCTGCCCTGGAACACCGCACGCGCGGCGTCGTCGACGACCGCCTTGAACATCTCGCGGCTCTGGGAGCCGGCGGCCGCATGATCGACGGTCAGCGTCGTATCGGCGTGCTGGTGTCCGGCCAGGAGACTGGCCTGGTGCACGCTCGCCTCGGTGCCCTCGCCTGCGAGCTTCAGGAACAGCTGGTTACGCACAACGCTGCCGCCGGTCGTGATGCCGAACTCGCGGTAGATGGCGCCCGCGCCAACCTCCGTCAGCACCGTTGCGATATGGAGCGCTGACGCCCCCTCCGATGTCAGCTTGACGTGGTCGAGCCGCGCCCGGTCGCCGACCTGGAGCCTGAGGGCGGTGTTGACCTGGTAATCCGACCGGTCCGGCCCCTCATGCGTCTCGAGCAGCGTCGCGGCAGCACCCTCGCCGAGAGCGAGCAGCGACCGCGTGAACATGGCGAATGGCGTCGCCGCGGTCGTCACGAAGGCCAGATGAATCGGGCGCTCGACCACGATGCCTGGATCAATCTCGATGATGAGACCATCGGCGGCAAAGGCTGCGTTGAGTGCAACAGCGACGTCGCTTCCGGCCAGCCCCGTGTCCAGCACGGCGGTGAGATCGTCCGCAGTCGCGCGAATGCGAAGGCCGGGCTCGAGGTCGGCAAGGTCGGAGAGATCCGGAGCAAAGGCTCCGTCCACGATCAGGAGACGTCGATAGCCGAGACCGGCCAGGGCAGTCCCGACCGTCCCGGCTGCGGCCACAGCGCGACGAGGCGCCAGTGGCTTGGCATCGCCGACGAGACGACGCAGATCCGTATACCTCCAGGCCTCGACCCTGGCGTTCGGCAAGCCTTGTGCCGCGAAGCGGTCGAATGCGCCGCGCCGAAGCGCCGCGATCGCGGCGTCGCCCGGCAAGTCCTTGCATACGGCTGCGAACAGATCGGCGAGACCGATCTCGGCTGCGGTCCTGACGGAGCGGATCTCGGCATTCATGGTCACGCCGCCTCGCTCTGATACTGGGCATAGCCGGTCGCTTCGAGCTCGAGTGCGAGCTCCTTGCCGCCGGTCTTGACGATACGGCCGGCCGCGAGCACGTGCACGACGTCGGGCACGATGTAGTCGAGCAGCCGCTGGTAGTGGGTGATGACGATCATGCCCCGCTCCGCCGCGCGCAGACGGTTGACGCCGTCGGCCACGATGCGCAGAGCGTCGATGTCGAGGCCCGAATCGGTCTCATCGAGAACACAGAGGCGCGGCTCCAGCAGCGCCATCTGCAGCGTCTCGTTGCGCTTCTTCTCGCCTCCGGAAAAGCCGACATTGAGCGGGCGTTTGAGCATCTCGGGATCGATGCTGAGCTGCTTGGCGAGCTCGCGAACGCGCTTGAGCACGTCGGGCGACGACAGTTCCTCCTCGCCGCGCTTCTTGCGCTGGGCGTTGAGGGCCGCACGCAGGAACGTCAGCGTGGCGACGCCGGGGATCTCCAGCGGATACTGGAAGGCCAGGAACAGACCCTTGGCGGCGCGCTCGTCGGGGTCCATGGCGAGCAGATCCTCGCCGTTGAAGATCACCTCGCCGCCCGTGATCTCGTAGCCGGGCTTGCCAGACAGGACGTAGGACAGCGTCGACTTGCCGGCACCGTTCGGACCCATGATCGCATGGATCTCGCCCTTGTTCACCGTCAGGTCGAGCCCGTTGAGAATCTGGCGACCGTCGATCTCGGCCTTCAGCCCGCGGATTTCGATCAGGGCCGGCATCACAATCCTCCTTGGCTAGCGAGTGCGAAATCCGTCATCCGACGCTCCCTTCCAGCGAGATCGAGATCAGCTTCTGCGCTTCCACCGCGAACTCCATCGGCAGCTGCTGCAGCACGTCCTTGACGAAGCCGTTGACGACGAGGCCGACGGCTTCCTCCTGGCTGAGCCCGCGCTGGATGCAGTAGAACAGCACGTCCTCGGAGATCTTCGAGGTCGTCGCCTCGTGCTCGAACGTCGCCGAGGAATTCTTCGCCTCGATATAGGGCACGGTGTGCGCGCCGCATTTGTCGCCGATCAGAAGCGAGTCGCAGGCGGTGAAGTTGCGGGCGCCCGTGGCTTTCCGATGCGCGGTGACGAGGCCGCGATAGGTGTTCTGCGACTTGCCGGCGGCGATGCCCTTGGAGATGATCCGGCTCGTCGTGTTCTTGCCGAGATGGATCATCTTGGTGCCGCTGTCGACCTGCTGATAGCCGTTCGAGATCGCGATCGAATAGAACTCGCCGCGGGAGTTGTCGCCGCGCAGGATGCAGCTCGGATATTTCCAGGTGATCGCCGATCCCGTCTCGACCTGGGTCCAGGAGATCTTGGAATTGTTGCCGCGGCAGTCGCCACGCTTGGTGACGAAATTGTAGATGCCGCCCTTGCCTTCCGAATTGCCGGGATACCAGTTCTGCACCGTCGAATATTTGATCTCGGCATCGTCATGGGCGACGAGCTCGACCACGGCGGCGTGCAGCTGGTTCTCGTCGCGCTGCGGCGCGGTGCAGCCTTCGAGATAGGAGACGTAGGCGCCCTTGTCCGCGATGATCAGCGTGCGCTCGAACTGGCCGGTGTTGCGCTCGTTGATGCGGAAATAGGTCGACAGCTCCATCGGGCAGCGCACGCCCGGCGGCACGTAGACGAACGAGCCGTCGGAGAACACCGCCGAGTTCAGCGTCGCGTAGAAATTGTCCGAGGTCGGCACCACCGAGCCCAGATATTTCTGCACCAGTTCGGGATGCTCGCGGATCGCCTCCGAGATCGGCATGAAGATCACGCCGGCCTTCTTCAGTTCGGCCTTGAACGTGGTCGCGACCGAGACGGAATCGAACACGGCATCGACCGCGATCTTGCGGCGGTTCGGATCCTCCTCGCCCGGCTTCGGCTCGACGCCCTCGAGCATCGCGACCTCGCGCAGGGGAATGCCGAGCTTCTCGTAGGTCTTGAGGATCTCCGGGTCGATCTCGTCGAGCGAGGACACCGTCTTCTTCGGCTTCGGCGCGGCGTAGTAATAGAGATCCTGGAAGTCGATCCTGGGATAATCGACGCGCGCCCAGGTCGGCTCCTGCATGGTCAGCCAGCGCCGATAGGCCTCCAGCCGCCATTCGAGCATCCAGGCGGGCTCGTTCTTCTTCTGCGAGATGAACTTGACGGTGTCTTCCGACAGACCCTTTGGGGCCTTGTCGGACTCGATCAGGGTCTCGAACCCATAACGATACTGGTCGACGTCGATGCCGCGAACCCGCTCGATGGTTTCCTGTATTGCCGCCATCTATCGCTCCGTCCGCGAGAACAATTGTCCGGCGAGACCGGCCGACCGGTGCCTCCGCGCCTGGCCTGCCGCACGCGCAATGACCAAAGTGAGATGCAAGTCGGGACTGGCCAGCCATCTGCCGAACTGCGCGGCGCATCGGCCGAGTTCACCCGCAACTTGTCCAAGCCAATTTGTCCGCCTCGACCGCATCATCGGCCTGCGTCTCAGGCGGGGATGCAGGTGTCGGGGACCGGACAGACGACCGCGCATTGCGCCGTGTCGAAATGCCCTTCGCACTCCGTGCACCTTTTCGGATCGATCACGTACATGTCGCGCTTGAGGCTGATCGCGGCGTTCGGACACTCGAACTCGCACGCGCCGCAAACCGTGCATTGCGAGGCGACGATCTTGTAGGCCATGTGTTCGACTCCTTGAGCGAGAGATGCCGTCTGACATCTCCCTTTCAAGCGTCGTGCCAAGCGTGAACAGTCAGAAACTCAAGGAGAATTCGCGTTGAAGCGTTGTCGTGGCCCCGACAGTCTGTCGCATCTGCGACAGACTGGTCAGAGCCGCTTGACCTCGATGCCGTGCTTCTTGAGCGCGTAACCGATCTGACGCGGCGTCAGCCCGAGCAGGCGCGCAGCCTTGGCCTGCACCCAGCCGGAGCGTTCCATCGCGGCGATGACGCGATCACGCTCGGAGCCGCCACCGGCGATGGCGGCGACGTTGCCGCCAATATCCGCAGCCGGGCGATCGCCGACCGGCGATGACCTGGAGATCGCGGCCTCGCGTTGCGCGACCGGCGCCGAAGACGTCAGCGGCATGATCGGCAGCGACCGCTGCGAAGTGCTGTCCGTTCCGCCGTTCCACAACATCGCCGAGAGGCACTGGCTGTGACAGCAGGCGAAGTCGTTCTTCACGATTTCCGGCCCGGGCGCCAGCGTCGCGGTCCGTTGCACGCAGTTCTCGAGTTCGCGGACATTGCCCGGGAAGCCGCAGCTCATGAGAACCTCGACCGCGTGCGAATCGAAGCGCAGCGTACGGCCGTTCTCGCTGTTGAAGTTCTTGAGAAACTCGTTGGCGAGCAGCGGGATGTCGGTGCGCCGCTCGCGCAGCGGCGGCAGCAGCATCGGAACTACGCTGATGCGATAATAAAGGTCCGCGCGGAACTCGTTGCGGGCGACCGCCTCCTCGAGGTTGCGGTTGGTCGCGGCGATGACACGAACGTCGACCTTGATGGTCTGGTTGCCGCCGACGCGCTCGAACTCCTGCTCCTGAAGCACGCGCAGCAGCTTGGCCTGGAACGATGCGGAAATCTCGCCGATTTCGTCCAGGAACAGCGTCCCCTTGTCCGCGAGTTCGAACCGCCCCTTGCGGGAGTTGAGCGCCCCGGTGAAGGCGCCCTTCTCATGGCCGAACAGCTCGGATTCGAGCACGGACTCCGGTAGCGCCGCGCAGTTGATCTTGATGAACGGCCGCTTGGCCCGCGGCGACAATTCGTGGATGGCCTTGGCGATCAGTTCCTTGCCGGTTCCGGACTCCCCGCGCAGCAACACGGTCGAGTTCGACTTGGCGACGACCGCGATCTTCTCGAGAAGTCCCCGCAGCGCCGGACTGTCGCCGATGATGCCGTCGACATGGACCCGGCGGCGCTCGCGCGCCGGCTTCAGCTCGGACAACTCCTTCTGAAGCCGATAACTCTCGTTCATCAGCCGCTCGCGGTCCTGGGCGACGATGCGGTGCAGCTTGACCGTCTGCCCGACCAGATTGGCGATCATGGTGAGGAGACGCACGTCAGAATCGAAGCGGTACATCGGACGCTCGTCCCAGAGCCGGTCGATCGTCAGGGTGCCGACCACCTTGGCGTCGATGCGGATCGGTACGCCAATGAACGACACCCGCGTCGTCTCGGAGGCGCCGAGCAGTTCGATATCGGCAGCGCTGAAGGCCGGATGGGTGGCGATACTCTCCGCGACAAGCGGCATGGCCGTCGCGACGATCTGGTCCACCGCCTTTTGTGGCAGGCGCCCGCGATAGCGCTCGTCGCTGCCTTCGCTCCAGCCGGCGCCGACGGCGAGATCGGGAATCCCGTCGTCGGCGAGCAACACGACGACGCCGTGGCGCATCTGGAGAAAGGACTGCAGCAGGTTGACGACGTTGGCGAGAATGGTCTCGAGCCGGGTCGGCGCGGTCAGGATCTTCGAGATCTCGAAAATGCCGGTGAGCGCGATCTCGCTCACGGGCACGATCGGTGCCGTGCTATCGGCCTTTTGCCGTTCGACCAAGGGAGCAGCATTAAGCATGACGGAATCTCCGTTGCCCGTTACATCATCCCGGCGTGGTCCATATCGGTCTGGCATATTGTCATTCATGTCGTGTCGGGAGTCGCGCACAAGTTGTCGGCAACGCTGCAAAAAGATTGCGTCGGGGCTGCTCGAATTGTCGGCGGAAGAAAAATTTTCTCGGTCACGCAGCACGATTGATTGGCAGACGGGGACTCAGCGCCGCTTGGGCACAGTGACGTGATGCGCTTGCAGCGCTGCATCCGCAGACCACGGTCACACGTGCTGCCCTCCATTGATCGGTACTTCCGCACCTGTCACGTAGCTCGCTGCATCGGAGCACAGGAAGAAGATCACCTTGGCCACCTCGTCGGGCGTACCGACCCGATGCAGGGGGATGATCGGCGCCAGCTGCGCCTCGGTCTCGGGCGACAGGATGTCGGTCTTGATCTCGCCGGGCGCAATCGCGTTCACGCGAATTCCGAGCGGCGCATAGTCGTGCGCCATCTCGCGGGTCAGACAGGCGAGCGCGGCCTTGGACGTCGCATAGGCGGTACCTGCGAAGGGATGGACGCGTGAGCCGACGATCGAGGTGACGTTGACGATCGAACCCGAGGCGCGCTGCAACTCCTCGACCAGTCCCCGCGCGAACAGGATCGGCGCCAGCAGGTTGACGTGAAACACGCTCATCCAGGTTTCGACCGGCGTCGTCAGCGAGTTCAGCCGGCTGCCGTCGGTCGCCTTCGGCGAGATGCCGGCATTGTTGATCAAAGCGTGCAACGGCGCCCCCGCCAACCGCTCCCTGATCTCGGCGATCGCCCGCGGCAGCGCATGATGGTCGCCGAGCTCGACCTGCACGTGATTGTCGGTCCCCGAATCCCAGGGACACCGTTCGCCGTCGAACGGCTGGCGCGAGCAGGTGATGATCCGCCATCCGGCTTCGGAGAAAAGCTTGCCGGTCGCATGCCCGATCCCGCGGGACGCGCCGGTGAGGACGAGAGTCTTGCGCTCGCCGTGATGGGCCTGTGCCGGGTCGCCGTGAAACGGACAACGTGCGACATCGGACATGGATGTCGCATCCGACGCAGTCTCGCGGTCCTTCAGGTCAAGCGCCACGCGAACTCCTCACCGCGTCCATTGCGGACGCCGGTCCTTCATTCCAGCGACGACTTTGCAGGAAGCGGGCCACGCCGCAGCGCCGGATTGCTGCGATTTTCCTCCCGCAATGTCCGCTTCGCGACATGATGGAGGGTTTGCAACAGGGTTGCGTTGGCTTTCGAACGCGCGGCCCGGGCGCAGCCGCATCCGTCGTTCGTGAACGATGTCCTGATGTTGAGCCCCGGTTTTCAACCGTTCCAAATGGCCCGGCTCTTGCTCATTCCGTTCGCGGGTCCGATCAGCGCTAACACGGCTTTTCCGAATGCACACACCGAACGACCAGCCACGGTTCGCCGTGATCCTCGGCACCAGCGAGATCGCCTCGGCGATCGCATTGCCGCTGGTGCGCAGCGGCTATTGCGTGGTGCTGTCGCACGACCCGGATCCGCCGGTGATCCGGCGCAAGATGGCGTTCCACGACGCGCTGTTCGCCGACACCGCGCAGGTCGAGGACATCGTCGCCCGGCGCGTCGACGACGGGATGCAGGTCTACCAGGCCCAGCGCGAGTCGCCGCAGGTGCTGGTGACGTGGCTCGGCCTGCTCGACCTGCTGCCGGTCCGGCCGATCGACCTGCTGATCGACGCAAGGCTGCAAAAGCGACGCATCACGCCGGACCTTCGGCAGCTCGGCCGGCTCACCATCGGTCTCGGCCCCGGCTTCTCATCGAGTTCGAACTGCGACGTCGCGGTGGAAACGCGCCCGGGCAGGATCGGACTGGTGAGCGGCCGCAGCTGGACCGATACCGCCGATGGCGTCGCAAGCTCGCTCGGCCATGTCGGCGCCGAGCGCTTCGTCTATTCGACGCTGGCCGGGCGCTGGCGCACGCCGGTCGAGATCGGCACGCGGGTCTATCGGGGTCTCGTGCTCGGCCACCTCTCCGGCAATCCGGTGCTGGCCCCGCGCGACGGCATCCTGCGCGGGATCGCGCGAGACGGCAGCGAGGTGCCGGCCGGCGTCAAGTTGTTCGAGATCGATCCGCGCGGTCGGCATGCGCAATGGACCGGCACCGACGAGCGCGGCCGCGCGATCGCACGCGCCGTGCAACGCGCGGTCGAACTCCAGCACGCCCGACCAGAGGCGGCGCCGCCGGTCCACCAATGACAAACAGCAACTCCCGCCAGCGTCCAGAGCCCTGCAAACCCGTGGCCACCCGTCATGATCATCTGCTCCTGCAACGTCATCAGTGATCGCGACGTCCGCAAGATCGTCGCATCGACCGCCGCGCGGCCGTCCTCGACTGCGCAGGTCTATGACTGCCTCGGCTGCACCGTGCGCTGCGGCCAGTGCACCCGCTCCGTTCGGCGCGTGCTCGACGAGTGCTCGCACGAGGCCCGGCCGAACTGATCCGGGACAGAGAAGCGAAAAAACAACCCCATGCAAAGTCAGGGACCATCAGGCTTGAGATCAATGGCCGCAACTCTGGATCAGCGAGCCGACCACGTGATCACCGACCGCGACGTCGCGAACCTCGGGGCCGACCTGTCGCACGATGCCCGCCACCTCGTGGCCGAGCACGGCCGGCAGCGGCGTGCCGAAATTCGCCTCGGCAAGATGCAGGTCCGAGTGGCAAAGCCCGCAGGCCTTGACCTCAACCAGAACCTCCCGATGCAGAGGACGTCCGATCTCGATGTCCTCGATGTCGAACTTGCCGGAGAAGCTGTTGAGCACTGCCGCCTTCATGGGACGTCCCTTCGCGCTAAGGGATGCATTGCCGGCATCCGGTGAGCTTGAAGGCGACATACGACGCGGCGACCAGCGCGCGATATCCATACAACGGTATGGGCGTGAGCTGTCCTCATGGTCCGGACCTTTCTGAGCTGGACGCTGGCGCTCGAGATCGAGGGATGCTGGCCCTGGCAGCGGGACCGTACACGGACGCGCCCCGATGGGCGCGGGACCTGGGGCCGGCGCGCGCTGCCCCGACGGAGCCGCAGCCGTGCCACGCCGTCACGCGGACAGGGCGCCGCGCTCTCGCGGCTGGATGAGCCCGAGCTTTGCATCGTCGTTCCGCCCTCTTGTCCGAGAGGGCACAGGGAAGGCCGGGTGCCGGCCGGCACCCGCGGTCCGCTGCGCGAAATGCACACGCAGGAAGAACCGCACAGCAGCATACAGGTGTGGCCGAACACCCGGCCTTCCCTGCGCGATGGGTTGACGGCTTATGTCGTGCTCTCCTCGGGGAGCGTTGCACTATTGCCCCCGTCACCCCAGCGACCTGGATCGATGCGCCGCCGGTTGGCCGCCACATCGTCGCGAAGGCTTGACGCACAGTATCTCGGGCGTCGGGACCACACGATTTTGCCGTACGCGCGGATTCGCTGATGCGTCCCAGGGGCCGACGGCCTTGTGCACCTTGCCGCAGGCATGATGACGCAACGAACCCTGACAGCGCCGTTCGTCCCCACGACGGCCTGGGCTCATGAGGGACTACCCCACCCTGCCCGCCTGCCCGTGCCGACGCTGCCGCGTCCACCGCAACCCCGGCTCGCAAGTCGTGACGACGTACGATCGCCCCTCAAGGATGAGCCGGGATGCACGACACATACGACATTTCCGAATTTCGGTAAAGTGGAATATTTTTGGCAGGAGGGGTTGACGGGGGCGACACAGGCAGGGGCCGCTCATCCTTGAGCCTGTCTGAGACGGCTAGGCCCGCCGCGCTTATGGGACTGCACGTGATACATTCCTCGATCGCTGATTGGCGGTCCCGGATCAGCATCTCGCACGGCTTTGGCAACAAAGGAAATGAGTTCTTGCCTCGGTCAAGCGCGCCGCGCTGCGGCCTCCGCCCGGCCAAAATGCGATTCCTGGTCGAGCAGCTGGCGATCGGCGGCAATCCGCACCTGCACGTCCCTGGGCCTTGCGAGATAGGGCGAGGACGTGACCAGGATGTCGGCGCCGGTGGCCGCATAGTCGGCGGCATTTGCCGCGTTGATGCCGCCGGCCGCCGCCACGAGCGGGCGTGCGGAGCCATAGGCCATCGCATTGATGCGCCTGACCAGCGCCGTCATGTCGGCCGGCGTGAATTTCTCGGCCTGGATCACGTCGAAGCCGGCGACGGCGGCCGCGACCGCGGCATCGATGCCGGTGACCTCCACAACCAGCTTCTTCTCGGGCGCCCCCTTTCGCAGGCGTTCGACCACCTCGAACAATGGCATCTCGTCCAGGAAGGCGCGATGTTCGGGAAACACGAGCACCGTCTCCGACAGACCGAGCCGATGCATGGCGCCGCCGCCGGCCCTGACGGACGCCACGGCGAAACGCTTGGTGCCAGGAACGTTCTTGCGCGTGCAGGCCACCGCGATGCGCGGCGCGACCGCGCGCGCGGCATCGACGATGGCGCGCGTCTCGCTGGCGACGCCCGACCAGATCTCGATCAGGGTCTGCGCGACCTTCCAGCCGCGCAGCAGTCCGGCGGCGGGACCGGAAGCGGTCAGGATCGGCGCGCCTGGCGCGAGCCTCGTGCCCGACGACGCGACCATCTCGACCCGACAGCCGGCGAGTTCGATGATGGCGGCGGCGTCTTCCACAAGCGCCAGCACCATGGGCGAGCGTGCCGAGAACGCCATGACCCCGGCCGCCGTACCGATCGCCAGCGTCTCGGTGGTGAGATCGCCGTAGGGCACGTCGTCCTCGAGCAGGCGTTCGAGCTCCGCGCGCGATGCGACCGTGGCCATGAGCAACTCCGTGCATTGCTGTCCGCTTGGCGACAGGTTTTGTCGCAAAGCAGACAAGTGCGTCCTCCGGCGCGCTGACGGCGCCGGGAACGAGGCTGTTTCGCCCCATGTCTTTGCAAGGCTCGCACCACGCGCCGCGGCATGGCGATTGCTGAGGTCATTCCGCCCGGCGCAGCGAACACCGCTGATTGCCGGCTGCCGCGGAAGGGCGTAGGAAGACCAATGAGGGTGAGATTCATGCCGATCGATTTCAACGATATCGACCCGAACCGCGTTGCCGCGATCCTTTACGGTCCGAAGGACGACGTCGACAGCCTGCTGGCAGGCTTCGCGCAGGACCTGGTCCGCGCCGGCGAGCGGATCGGCGGGGTGGTCCAGCGCAACCTCAAGGACGGCGCCGGCTGCCAGATCGGCATGCAGGCGATCGACCTGATGACGGGTCGCGAGATCTCGATCTGCCAGCCGCTCGGCAGCGGCGCGATGGCCTGCAAGCTCGACTCCGCCGGGCTCGCCGAGGCCGCGGTCGCCGTGACCCGCGCGATCGCAGCCGATGTCGATCTCGTGGTCGTCAACAAGTTCTCCAAGCAGGAGGCCGCCGGCGACGGGCTGCGCGACGAACTGGCCGACGCCATCGCTGCCGGTATTCCCGTGCTGACGGCTGTGCCGGACAAGTGCCTCGCCGCCTGGAACGCGTTCACGGGCGGGATCGGCACCAGCCTGCTGTGCGAGCGCGGCGTGGTCGAGGGCTGGTGGCAGGACCTGTCCGCGCGCACCAGGCGCGCGCGAGCGGCGCGCGGCGCCGACGAGGCCGCTGCGCCCCTACTTGCCGATCATCACGTCTGACGACTTGATCACGGCGGAGACGCTGTCTCCGACCTTCAAGGCGAGGTCGTCCACGGCCTCGTTGGTGATCGCGGAGAAGACCACCAGTCCCGGGGCGAGCTCGATCTTCACATGGGCCGTCGTCGTCCCCTTGGTGACGGCGATGACCTTGCCCGGCAGAATGTTGCGTGCGCTGAGTTTCATGGGTCAACCGAACTTGAAGAGAACGCCGTAGCCGCCGCGCGGATAGCTCCACTCGATGTCGCCGCTGCCCTCGCAGATCACCCGGCAGGTGCCGCACTCGATGCAGCCATCGACGGTGATCTCGACCTGGCCCTTGTCGTTGAGCTCGTAACAGCGGGCCGGACAGGCTTTCAGCATGGTGAGGAGCTCCGGCGACGGCTTGCTGTGCGGCCGCACCTTGATATGGGCCCGGCCGGCATCGACCAGGTAGCGATTGTAGAACAGCTTGTCCTCGACGCGGACGGATGGCTCGATCGACATGGCCGGGGTCTCCAGGGGTTGGTGTTGCGTGTCCTCGTTATCGCCAGGCACGGGCGAGACGGAATGCGTCGCCGAACAGGCCGCTCCACGACCGCGCCTTGACGAATGATTTGAAGGTGGTTTTCTCCTTCTCCACCTTGGGCGTGCCGTCGACCCGCAGGAAGTTTTGCATCGCCTTCGACACCAGCTCGGGATAGGTCAGGAAGAAGTTCTGCGACTGGGTGTGCATCAGCGCCGGCATGTCCTTGTACTTCTTCAGATCCTTGATGACGAAGGAGCCGTCCAGCATGGTCTTGTAGAGCGACAGGTTCTCCGCAGTCATCGGGTCCTTGCGGGACTTGACCTGGAAGATCGCCTCCGCGGCGATGCGGCCCGAGGTCATCGCAAGGTTGGAGCCTTCGCGGTGGATGGCGTTGTTGAGCTGGGCGGCATCGCCGACGACGACCCAGCCGTCACCATAGAGCTGGGGAATAGACTTGAAGCCGCCCTCGGGGATGAGGTGGGCGGCATATTCCTTCACCTCGGACCCCTCGATCAGCGGCGCGACCGACGGATGCCGCTTGAAGCGGTCGAGCAGGCCGTAGGGCGTCTCGCCGGTGCGCTGGAAGTCGGCGACGAGACAGCCGATGCCGAGCGAGATGCACTCCTTGTTGGCGTAGACGAAGCCCATGCCGGTCATGCCACGCGAAATGGTGCCGGCGGCCTCGATCACCACGCCCTCGTCGCCCCTCAGATTGAAGCGCGCCTCGATGGTCTCGCGCGGCAGGAAGTGCATCTCCTTGACGGCGAGCGCGACCTTGTCGGCGCTCGGACGCTCGCGCAGGCCCGCGCGCGTGCCGAGCAGGCCGTTGACGCCTTCCGCCAGCACGACGACGTCGGCGTGGATCTCGCCGTCGGCACGATCAGTCTTGACGCCGATCACCTTGCCATAGGCATCCTGGGCGAGTTCGGTCACGGTCGTCTCGCACAGCACGGTCGCGCCGGCCTCCCGCACCTTCTGCGAGAACCATTTGTCGAACTGGGCGCGGATGATGGTGTAGCGGTTCGGCTTCTCCTCGTTGAAATCGTCGGAGCGATAATGCAGGCCGGTATGGGAGCGGTCGTCCATCATCCAGAAGCGCTGCTCGACCAGATGCCGTTCCAGCGGCGCATCCTCGCGGAAGTCGGGGATCAGCTTCTCCAGCATGTCTGCGTACAGGATCGCGCCCTGGACGTTCTTGGAGCCGGAATACTCGCCGCGCTCGAGCTGGAGCACCTTCAGGCCGCGCTGCGCGAGCGTGAGCGCAGCCGCGTTTCCGGCCATGCCGGCCCCGACCACGATGGCGTCGAATTTTTCCTCGATCATGGTGCGTCTCCCTCTCCTAGCTCGCGATCCGGTCGCGGGAATGCGGCGACAGCCGCGCGCGGAACGCGGCGGTCAGGGCCGGAAGCAGGCGAATGGCGTCGGCAACAATGCCCATATGGGCGAACTCGAAGATCGGCGCGTTGCGATCGGTGTTGATGGCGACGATGAGGTCGGCCCCCTCGACGCCGACGCGATGCTGGATCGCGCCCGAGATGCCCGCGGCGATGTAGAGCTTGGGCCGGATCGTCTTGCCGGTCTGGCCGATCTGGCGATCGGACGTCACCCAGCCCTTCTGAACCAGCGGCCGCGAGCAGCCATATTCGGCGCCGATCACGGTGGCGAGCTGGCGCACCAGCTGGAAATTCTCCGGCGAACCGAGGCCGAGCCCGCCGGCGACGACGACGTCGGCATAGGCGAGATTGGACTTGGCGGAATCGCGGTCGGGCAGGAACGACAGCACCTTGGTCACGATGTCGTCCTCGACCAGGCCGAGCGGGTGGCTGACGATGCGTCCGACCGGCCGCGCGACACGCTCCGGCATCGGCATCACGCGCGGGCGAACCGTGGCCATCTGCGGCCGGTAGTTCAACGTGTAGATCGTGCACAGCAGCGATCCGCCGAAGGTCGGACGCGTGGCGGCGAGCGAGCCGTCGGCATCGACGTCGAGCTCGGTACAATCCGCGGTGAGGCCGGTCAGCAGCGTGGTCGCCACCGAGCCCGCGAGATCGCGGCCGAGCGTGGTGGCGCCGAGCAGCAGGATTTCCGGCTGGTAGGTGTTGACGACGTCGGTCAGCGCCTTGGTGTAAGATTCGTTGCGATAGTCGGCGAGCAGATCGTCGGCCACCATGTAGACGAGGTCGGCGCCGTAGGAGAACGACTCGGCGGCCGCGACCTGCGTGGCCTCGCCTGCGGGCCCGATCACCACGGCGGCGAGATCGATCTTGAGCTTGTCGGCGAGCTTGCGCCCGGCCCCCATCAGCTCCCAGGACACCGGATGCACCTGGCCGCGCTCCTGCTCGATGAACACCCAGACGTGTTTGTAGGCCTTGAAGTGCTCCGGCAGTTCCTTCTTGGTCGCGGCGCGGCCGGCGGCGGATGTGGCGGGTTTCGGTGCGGTGGTCATGATGGTGCTCCCTGCCCTCAATAGCCGCGCGCCAGCGTTGCGAGCTCGGCTTCCAGCGCCGGCTGGCGCTTGAAGATGGCGTCGATCAGCGCCTCCGCGGGCTGCTCGACGGCCTCGATCAGCACGGCCTTCTCGCTGCGTGCGGCCGGCGCGAACACCCGCTTGACGATGGTGGGCGAGCCGCGCAGGCCGCATTTGGAGATGTCCTCGACCCCGGCATCCTGCGCGCTCCATTTGACGATCGGCGCCCGCGCGGCGCGCAACGCATCGGCCATCGCGCCGCGGCGGATCTGGTTGGTCGCCTCCAGCATGGTGACGAGGCACGGCAATCGCGTGCGCAGCAGCTGCACGCCGCCCTCGGAGCGACGCTCGGCGTCGATGGTGCGGGCCTCGAGGTCGAGCGCGCTGATCCTGGCGACATAAGTGAGCTGCAGCAGGCCGAGCCGCTTGGCGATGCCCGGGCCAACCTGGGCGGTGTCGCCGTCGATCGTCTGCTTGCCGGTGAAGACGAGATCGGGCGCGCCGAATTCGGTCGAGATCTTGCGGATCGCGGTGGCGAGCGCATAGGTGGTGGCCAGCGTGTCGGCGCCGGCGAAGAAGCGATCGGTCAGCAGAACGGCGCGGTCGGCGCCGAAGGTCAGTGCCTTGCGCAGCGAATCCTCCGCCGAGGGCGGCCCCATCGTCAGCACCGTGACCTCGCCGCCGAACTTGTCGCGCAGCTCGAGTGCGGCTTCCAGCGCGAACAGATCGTAGGGATTGATGATGGTCGGCACGCCCTGGCGCATGATGGTGTTGGTCACCGGATGCACGCGGATCTGCGCGGAGTCGGGAACCTGCTTGATGCAGACGACGATGTGCATGCGACCCTCCAAATCCTCTCGAGACCAACGAACCCATATGACGAAGCAACAGCAAGTGTCGTACCAGTTGCGACGCTCTCGAAAATCAAACGCGACGCCAGCCACTTACGAGATCGAACGGTTTGCCGCAGTCACTTCATGCATCGGAGCCGACATCGCGCTTGCGACAGACGTCGCAAACGCGACAGGACGCCGTCACTTCAGTGTTCCGATCTGCACCAGCGTCGGCCCCGGCTTCGGCTGCGGCGCCACGGCATCCTTCAAGACCTTGAAGACGCGCTGGTCGATCGGCGAGGAGGCGACGAAGTCCGCATAGGCGCGCTCCAGCACGGACTTGCAGCGCTCGGCGACCACCGCATCCGCCGCGCCGGCGAAATCCTCTCCGGCGAGATACTGGCCCATGCGCCGCAGGATGTGCAGGCGCGCCACGTTGACGATCCTGGGGTCGTAATCGACCCCGAGCAGCGTGAAGAACTCCTCCGCCGCGGACGCCTTGTTCAGTTGTGCCAGAATTCCCTCAGCCATTGTCGTTCTCCTGCGATGACTCGCAACAGGTGGATGTCGGCGCGGCAACGCCGGCGGCGCGCAGGCGCTTCTGCATGTGGGTCAGACGTGCTTCGAGAAACTCGACGCGGTCGAGCAGCACCTCGATGGCATCCCCGACCGGGTCGGGCATCAGATGATGGTCGAGGTCGATGCGGCCGACGACACGGCGATGGCTGAGTTGCGGGCGGACCACGCGCGCGGGAATGCCGACCACGGTGACCGCGGGCGGCGTGCTCTCGATGACGACCGAATTGGCGCCGACGCGTGCGCCGGCCCCGACCGTGATGGGTCCGAGGATCTTCGCACCTGCACCGACCACGACACCGTCCTCGAGCGTCGGATGACGCTTGCCCGGATACCAGGAGGTGCCGCCGAGGGTGACGCCATGATAGAGCGTGACGTCGTCGCCGATCTCCGCGGTCTCGCCGATCACGACGCAGGCGCCGTGGTCGATGAAGAAGCGGTGACCGATGCGGGCGCCGGGGTGGATGTCGACATTGCTGACGAAGCGTCCGAACCAGGACAGCAGGCGCGCCGGGAAGCGCCAGCCCGCAGTCCAGAGACGGTTGGCCATGCGATGCCAGATCAGGGCGTGGATGCCCGGATAGGTCAGCAGCGTTTCGACCTGGCTGCGCGCCGCGGGATCGCGCTGGCGCACGCAGCCGATGTCCTCGCGGATGAGCTTCAGCAGCGACGGCTTGGCCGGGCCGGACACGGTGGGCTCGGCAATCGGAATATCGACGACACAGGCCATGGCACCCTCATGCACAGTTGAGAAGCGAGCGCTCGCGCACCTCGCGCCAGATCGCGCGCAGCGTCTCCTGCGCGACCGCCCCCTTGTGGGTGACGGCATGCTGGCGCACGCGGGCGAGGACCGATCTTGCCTCCTCGGCGTTGACCGGGAGCTGCATTTCGGCGAGGCGCGCGGAGATCGCGGCGAGCCCCGAATGCTTGCCGATGACGATGCGGTTGGAGCGGCCGAGCAGATTCGGATCAAGCGCCTGATAGGTGCGCTGGTCCTTGAGCAGGCCGTCGACGTGAATGCCCGATTCATGGGTGAAGACATGTTCGCCGACGATCGCCTTGTTGAGCGGGATGGCGCGGGCCGCCGCCGCGGCCACCACGGACGCGACGTTCTCCAGTTCCGACAGCACGATCCCGGTGTCGCGGCCGTAGAGCTGCTTGAGCGCGACGGCGACCTCCTCCAGCGGCGCATTGCCGGCGCGCTCGCCGAGGCCGATCACGGTGACCGAGGCATGGGTCGCGCCGGCCTTGATCGCAGAAAGGGTATTCGCGGTGGCCAGCCCGAGATCGTCGTGCCCATGGAATTCGAGCTCGAGATCGGTGGTGGCGCGGAGCGCGGCGATCAGGGCAAAGGCCGCGTCGGGATCCAGCACGCTCAGCGTATCGGCAATGCGGAAGCGCCGTGCGCCCGCAGCTTTGGCCGTCGCGATCAGCTCGATCAGGAACTCGACATCGGCACGCGAGGAATCCTCGCCGCCGACCGCGACGTCCAGTCCCCGCTCCCGCGCATAGCCGACCACCCGCTTCACCTGCTCCAGCGCCGCCATGCGGTCGCCGCTGAGCTTGGCCGCGATCTGCACGTCCGACGCCGGGGTCGAGACATTCACCATGGAGACGCCGCTCGCGATCGCCGCATCGACATCGGCGATCCGCATCCGGCACCAGCCGATCGCGGTCACGGGCAGGCCGGCCTCGACGATGGCGCGGATCGCGCCGATCTCGTCCTGGCCCATGGCGGGCGTGCCCGCCTCGATCTCGGTGACGCCGGCCCGGGCCAGCGCGCGCGCGATCGCCACCTTTTCCTGCGTCGAGAAGGCGACGCCCGGCGCCTGTTCGCCGTCCCGCAGCGTCGTGTCGTTGAGAACGACGGGTCTGGACCTGACCTCGTCCGTGAGGAACGTTGCGCGGGGGACAGCCATCAGCGGGCTCCAATCAATGCTTCCATGACATCCTTCAGCAACCCGCGTGCCATCGCGCACGCGTTTGCTAACACGTTGCGAAACATCGATTTTTCAAGAGAGCCCGGCTTTGTCGCAAACGCGACAGCGTCGGACAAGCGACGCATCAGCTCTGCGGCTTGCGCCGGATGCGGATGATGATGTCGAGCCGGGCGATCTCGTGGCCGGGCAAGGCCTCGGGCATCTGCGCGAGCACCAGCGTCTCCGGCACGTCGATCAGGATGTCCTCGCCATCGAGATAGAAATGCGGATGCACCGTGGTGTTGGTGTCGAAGAAGGAGCGCGTGCCGTCGGGACCGATCCGGCGCAGCAGTCCGGCCTGGGTGAACTGGTTCAGCGTGTTGTAGACGGTCGCCAGCGACAGCTGGAGACCGGCCTCGGCGGCCTCGCCATAGAGCAACTCGGCGGTGACATGGCGGTCGCCGCGAGCGAACAGCAATTCGCTGAGGACGACACGCTGTCGTGTCGGACGCAGCCCGGCCTCACGCAGCCGGCGCACCATGGCGACGGCGCCAGGGCTGTCGCAGACCGCTCCGGGCTCCTCCGGCGTCTCGAAGACAGATGGTTCGACGAGCGCGTCCATCACGATCGCCCTCAGGCCCAGCGACCATTGCCGGGGGATGTCCCCTCGCCGCGCAGGAACTCGCGGCGGCGTTCGGCCATGCGGCTCTCGCCGCTCTCCTCGCCGAAGCAGAGATCGAAATCATTGCATTGGGTGCAGACCGGAGTCGTGCACATCACGAAGCCGTCGTCCTCGCAGAGCATGCGATAGAAGAAGCGCTTCCAGCGCATGTTGCGGGTGTTCCGCACGGCCAGGGGTCCGAAATGGCGGGTCAGCAGGCGCGACAGTTCGGGACGCGCGCGCAGGCCGAGATCCTCCCACAGATGGTTCGGCTCCATCGCGCGCCGCGCCACCATCGAGGCCAGCCAGCGGCCGACGTCGCCCTCGGTCGAACGCTGTGCAAGCAGGAGATCGCGAACCATCATGGTCTCGTCGTCGCCAGAACCGACCGGAGCGCACATCCAGGTGAACGCGCGAAGCTCAGCCAGCGGAAACTGACGGGCAAGAAGCCGGTTCAATTCCTGCGCGTCGAGCCCGGCGCGCTCGGCGAGCGGACCACCATCCATCGCGGCCGCCGCCAGGATCGAGGCCAGCACGTGGCGGTCGAACGCGTCATCATCGGCAATGTCGGCCTCGGCCGGATGGCGGCCGGTCAGCAGGCGATAGAATTCCACACCGGCATGTGCCGCTTCGCCGGCCCGGGCCACGGATGGGCAAGATGCTGCGTCGATCGTGCTCGCCTGCGCTGCAATCACGGGAGGCTCCGCCGGTTGAGTCGGGCAAAGTGCCGGCCTCCCTGTCGGGGAGGCCGGCGGGATCGGTCAGGCCGACATCGCGGCGAGTTCGGCCGCGGTCTTGCCGACCACGGTCTCGTCGACCGGCTTCATGATGCCATGCTCCATCAGCATGTCCTCGAGCTCGTCCATCGTGATCGGGGTGGGGATGATGCCCTTGCCCGCATTGTTGTGGATCTTGTTCGCGAGCTTGCGATAGTGCTCGGCCTGCTGGGACTCCGGCGCATATTCCAGCACGGTCATGCGGCGCAGCTCGGCGTGCTGCACGATGTTGTCGCGCGGCACGAAGTAGATCAGCTGGGTGCCGAGCTTCTTGGCCATGGCTTCAGCCAGTTCCAGCTCCTTGTCGGTCTGACGCTCGTTGCAGACCAGGCCGCCGAGGCGCACGCCGCCGGAATTGGCGTATTTCAGAATGCCCTTGGAGATGTTGTTGGCGGCGTACATCGCCATCATCTCGCCGGACATCACGATGTAGATTTCCTGCGCCTTGTTCTCGCGG
>CAYREH010000048.1:0-46519 GCA_964423245.1 uncultured Bradyrhizobium sp.
CGCTCGCAATGACGAGGAGGATCCATCGGTGCGCCACATCAGCCCTCTCGCGCCCCCGGACGCAACGCAGCACCCCCGGCGTCACGGCGCCGCCAGCAGCTGGGCTGAATTCCCCAACAAACCAAATGCCATAACCCCATCCGCCATCCCCGCGAAGAATTCGCCATCGTGGCGCGATCCCAGGTTGACCGCGACGTAAACTCTGCATAACGTCAACTTAAGTTGACGCATGGCCCGAATTGGAGCCTCTAGCCGCATGGCGACAGCCTTTCCTTTTTCGGCGATCGTCGGTCAGGACGAAATGAAACTCGCCCTGATGATTGCAGCCGTCGATCCCAGGGTCGGCGGCGTTCTTGCGTTCGGCGATCGCGGCGCCGGCAAGTCGACGGCGGTGCGCGCGCTCGCGGCGCTGCTGCCGCCGATGCGCGCCGTGGTCGGCTGCCGCTATCAATGCGATCCGGACGATCCTGCGGCGCAGTGCGAATCATGCCGCGCGCAGGGCGGCAAGCACAAGCCGAAATCGCATCAGGTCCCGGTGCCCGTCATCGACCTGCCGCTCGGGGCGACCGAGGATCGCGTCGTCGGCGCGCTCGATCTGGAGCGCGCGCTCGCGCATGGCGAAAAGACCTTCGAGCCCGGACTCTTGGCGCGCGCCAACCGCGGCTTCCTCTACATCGACGAGGTCAATCTGCTGGAAGACCATCTCGTCGATCTCCTGCTCGACGTCGCCGCCTCGGGCGAGAACGTCGTCGAACGCGACGGTCTCAGCGTCCGCCATCCGGCGCGGATCGTGCTGGTGGGGACCGGCAATCCCGAAGAAGGCGAGTTGCGTCCGCAACTGCTGGACCGCTTCGGCCTCTCGGTCGACGTCAAGACGCCGGGCGATCTGCCGACCCGGATCGAGGTGGTCAAGCGGCGCGATGCCTTCGAGAACGATCCGGCCGCCTTCGTCGCCAGATGGGCGGATGACGAGGCGAAGGCGCGCAAGACCATCGTTGCGGCCCGCAAGCGGGTCGACGGGGTCGCGGTGTCCGACGAGATTCTCACGACGGCCGCGAAGCTCTGCATGACGCTCGGCACCGACGGCCTGCGTGGAGAGCTGACCTTGATGCGCGCGGCGCGCGCCGTCGCAGCCATCGAAGGCGCCAAGGCGGTCGCCGAAAGTCATCTCAAGCGCATCGCGCCGTCGGCGCTGCGGCACCGGCTGCGCCGCGATCCGCTCGACGAATCCGGATCTGCCGCGCGGGTCGAGCGCGCGCTGGCCGAGTGCCTGGCCGCATGAGTGCCGGCCTCACCATGTGGGCGGATGCAGCAACCGCCGCCGTGGTGTTTGCAGTCGATCCCGCCGGCACCGGCGGCATTCGCCTTCGCAGCGGCGCGGGCCCGGTGCGGGATAGCTGGCTTTCAGCCTTGCGGGAATGCCTGCCGACTTCGGTGCCGGTCCGCAAGCTTCCTCCGTCGGTCTCCGACGACCGCCTGCTCGGCGGGCTCGATCTCGCCGCGACATTGCAATCGGGACACCCCGTGGTCGAACGCGGATTGCTGGCCGAGGTCGACGGCGGCATTCTGCTGGCCGTGATGGCCGAGCGTCTGACGTCATCGACCGTCGCGCATCTCAATGCCGTCATGGACTGCCACGAACTCGTGGTCGAGCGTGACGGGGTGTCGCGCCGGATTCCCTTGTCGTTCGGCGTCATCGCGCTCGACGAAGGACTGGCTGACGAGGCCGCGCCCGCCGCCTTGTGCGATCGCCTCGCGTGCCACATCGACCTCCAACCCTTGTCGACGGCCGATGTCGGCGCATTCGGGTTCGATTCGGCCGATGTCGCCGAGGCCAGGACAAGGCTCCCGCAGGTCGTGATGGCCGATGAGGTTGCCGAAGCGCTATGCCATGCAGCCGTCGCGCTCGGGATTGCCTCTCTGCGCGCGCCGCTGCTGGCGGTGCGGGTCGCGCGCGTGCTGGCGGCGCTGGACAGATCCGACACGGTCCTGCCTGCGCATGCCGAAGGCGCTGCGCGTCTGGTGCTGGCGCCACGCGCCACGGTGTTGCCGGCCCCGGCCGAGCAGCCGCCGGAGCCGCCGCCCGATCAGGAGCGCACCGATCCGGAGGAACGGCGCGAGGACGAGATGCCGCTCGACGATCTCGTGCTCGATGCGGCACAGGCTGCGATCCCGCCGGACCTGTTGAAGCTGCTGCGCGCCAAGGCCGAAATCCATCGATCGACCAGCAAGACCTCGGGCAAGGAGGGTGTGGCGCGGATGAGCGCGCAGCGCGGTCGCCCGATTGGCGTGCGCCGCGGCCAGCTCGGCGGCGGCGTGCGCCTGAACGTGTTGGAAACGTTGCGCGCCGCGGCGCCCTGGCAGCCGCTTCGCCGCCGCTCTCATGCGTCCTGGCGCGCCGATGACCGGCATTTGCTGATCCACAAGGACGACATCCGCATCACGAAGTTCAAGCAGCGCAGCGCCACCTCCACCATCTTTGTGGTCGATGCCTCTGGCTCCTCGGCCCTTCAGCGGCTGGCGGAAGTGAAGGGCGCGGTCGAGCTGCTGCTGGCGGATTGCTATGTGCGCCGCGACGAGGTCGCGCTGATCGCTTTTCGCGGCCGCTCGGCCGATTTGCTGCTGCCGCCAACGCGGTCGCTGGCGCGCGCCAAGCGAAGTCTGGCCGCACTTCCCGGCGGCGGGGGCACGCCGTTGTCGGCCGCGATCCTGGCTGCAACGACGTTGGCGCTCGCGGTTCGCAGCAAAGGGCATTCGCCGACCATCGTGCTGATGACCGATGGCCGGGCCAATGTCTGCCGCGACGGCAATCCCGGCCGCGCCGCCGCGGAAGCGGAGGCGCACGACGCCGCGCGCCAGCTGCGGGCCGCCGCCATTCCCGCCGTTCTCATCGACACCTCGCCGCGGCCGCAGGCCCAGGCCCAGAGCATCGCATCCGAGATGCACGCGCGCTATGTCGCGCTGCCCTTTGCGGATGCCTCGCGATTGTCCCGCGCGGTGCAATCGAACATGCCGGGGCGGTCATGACTCTGTCGGTTCGGGCGCGTATGACAACAGCTGCGACGCTCGGACCCGCGCCCGCGTTCGGAACGAACCTGCGCCGGTCCGCGTTTCCAAGGGTTCAACGAGATCCAGCGCTGCGGCCGCCGAAAGGGCGTGGCCGTGAGCGAGAAAAGGCTTCATCCATGTTGCAATCCCTGTCTTCTCAATCCGGTTCAGGGGGCGGCCAGCCAGCCATGCCTGCGCCGTTGGCCGCACCCCGCCGCGAACTGGTCGACGGTCGCGCCGGCCGCCTCATGATGTATGGCGATTTCGCCGCCGCTTCGTCGCAAGCGTCGCCGCCCTTGCTGCTGGTCCACAGCGTGAATGCGGCGGCCACGGCCTATGAGATGAAGCCGCTGTTCGACCATTATGCCGGCCGCCGCGCCGTCTACGCGCTCGATCTGCCCGGCTTCGGCCTCTCCGACCGCAGCGACAAGATCTACACGCCGCGGCTGATGACGGATGCGATCCATGCTGCGGTGCGCGAGGTCCAGTCGGCGCATGGCGGGCAGCCCATCGATCTCGTCGCGCTCTCGCTCGGCTGCGAATTCGCCGCGCGGGCGGCGACCGAGACGCCGAACGCGTTTCGCAGCGTCGCGCTCATCAGTCCGACCGGGTTCGACAAGCGCTCGGCCCGCGCCGCGCAGAAGGCCGGCCGCGGCAGCACGCGCGCGATGCCCTGGCTGCGCGGCATCTTGACGGTCCCGCTGTGGAAGCACGGGCTGTTCTCGGGACTGACCTCGCGCGCCAGCATCCGCTTCTTCCTCCAGAAGACCTGGGGCTCGAAGGACATCGACGAAGGCCTGCTGGAATACGACTATGTCACCACGCACCAGCCCGGCGCGGAGAACGCGCCTTATTGCTTCGTCTCGGGCTATCTGTTCAGCACCGATGCGCTCGACCTCTATCGCAGCCTGTCGATGCCGGTCTGGATGACGCACGGCGTTCGCGGCGATTTCGTCGACTATGACCAGAAGCGCGTGGTGGAGAAGCTGCCGAACTGGAGCATCGAGGTGTTTCAGACCGGCGCCATGCCGCATTTCGAACTGCCCGGTCCTTTCATCGCAAGCTACGACAACTTTCTCAATCGGCTTGCGCCGGATCAGTCGCGGACGGCGGCGGGATAGAACGATCTGGAATCGGCCGATGGGAAAACTGTCCTGGCGTGCCGAAGGCGCGGACTGGCCCAATCGGCAGGCCAGCCGCTTCGTCGCGGCGGCCGGCTATCGCTGGCATGTGCAGGTGATGGGCGAGGGGCCCGTCGCCCTGCTCGCACACGGAACCGGGGCCGCGACGCATTCCTGGCGCAAGCTGATGCCGATCCTGGCGAAAAGCTTCACCGTGATCGCGCCGGATCTGCCCGGGCACGGCTTCACCGACACGCCGCCGTCGCATCGCTTGTCGCTGGTCAGCATGTCCAGCGATCTCGCTGCGCTCTGCCGGGCGCTGGATGCCAGGCCCGATATCGCGATCGGACATTCCGCGGGTGCCGCGATCCTGACGCGCATGGCGCTCGACCGTGCGATCGATCCGAAGCTGATCGTCAGTCTGAACGGCGCATTTCTGCCCTTTGGCGGCCTCGCCGCGCTGATCTTCTCGCCGCTGGCCAAGGCGCTGACCTTCAACCCCTTCGTGCCGCAGATCTTTGCCTGGCGTGGCGGCGATCCCGCCGCCGTTCATCGCCTGATCGCGGGCACCGGGTCCACGCTCGATGCGGAGGGCGAGCGCTTCTACGGCAAGCTGGTGTCGAACTCCGGTCACGTCGGCGCAGCGCTCCAGATGATGGCGAACTGGGATCTGCGCTCGCTGGTGCGCGACCTGCCGAGACTTCACTGTGCGCTGCTGCTGGTGGCCGCGTCGAACGATCGCGCGATCCCGCCGTACGTGGCGCGACAGGTGCGCGAGATGCTACCGCAGGCGAAGCTCGAACTCGTCGCCGGCTATGGTCATCTCGCGCACGAGGAAGCGCCCGAGATGATCGGTCGTCTCATCGTCGATGCCGCCCAGGCGGACGGCCTGTTTGCGTCGCAACGAAATATGTCAATTTAGATTGACGAATATGGCTGGCCAGAACGTCAATCTTGCTTTACGTTTTCGGCCATGCTCGATCCGTCGCCCCTGACATCCGCGCGGTCGTCCCGCCCCGAAGATCGTCCGCATGCTGTCGTCATCGGCAGCGGGTTCGGCGGTCTGGCGGCGGCGGTGCGCCTTGGCGCCAGGGGCTATCGGGTCACGGTGCTCGAGAAGCTCGATGCGCCGGGCGGCCGCGCCTATGTGCATCGTCAGGACGGCTTCACCTTCGATGCCGGGCCGACCATCGTCACTGCGCCGTTCCTGTTCGAGGAGTTGTGGCGCCTCTGCGGCCGCCGGCTCGCCGACGATGTGACGCTGCAACCGGTCTCGCCCTTCTACCGCATCCGCTTCGACGACGGCGCCGAGTTCGATTGCCTCGGCGATGCCGATGCCATGCGGGCGCAGATCGCGCGCTTCGCACCGGGCGATGTCGCGGGCTATGAGCGATTCATGAAGGCCAGCGAGGCGATCTTCAAGGTCGGCTTCGAGGAACTCGGCGATGTGTCGTTCGAGTCGTGGACGCAGATGGCGCGCATTGCGCCGGCCATGGTGCGGCTGAAGAGCTATCAGTCGGTCTACGACTTCGTCGCCTCCTATATCCGCGACGAGCGGCTGCGCGTCGTGCTGAGCTTCCATCCCCTGCTGATCGGCGGCAATCCGTTCAAGACCACCTCGATCTACTGCCTGATCGCATTCCTCGAGCGCCGCTGGGGCGTGCATTTCGCGCTCGGCGGCACCGGCAAGCTCGTCGACGGGCTCGTCAGCCTGATCGAAGGGCAGGGCGGATCGCTGCGGTGCCACGCCGAGGTCAGCGAAATCCTGACGCGGCAGGGCGTTGCGGCCGGCGTGCGGCTCGCCTCGGGCGAAATGCTGCCGGCCGATATCGTCGTGTCGAATGCCGACCCGGCCTGGACCTATGGCAAGCTGCTGCCGGGGATCACGCGCAAGCGCTGGACCGATCGCCGCATCGACCGCGCGCGTTATTCGATGAGCCTGTTCGTCTGGTACTTCGGAACACGCAAGCGCTACGACGATGTCGCGCATCACACCATTCTGCTCGGTCCGCGCTATCGCGGCCTGCTCGACGACATCTTCGAGCGCAAGATCCTTGCGGATGATTTCAGCCTCTATCTGCATCGGCCGACCGCAACTGACCCCTCGCTGGCGCCGGACGGATGCGATGCCTTCTACGTCCTGTCGCCGGTGCCGCATCTCGACAGCGGCATCGATTGGACGCGAGAGGCCGAGCCCTATCGGCAGAGGATCGAACGCAAGCTGAGCGAAACGGTGCTGCCGAATCTCGGCCGCGAGATCGTGACGTCGCGGCTGCTGACGCCGCAGGATTTCAGGGATCGCCTTTTGTCGGTCCGGGGGGCGGCCTTCGGGCTCGAGCCTGTCCTGACCCAGAGCGCCTGGTTCCGTCCGCACAATCGCAGCGAGGAAGTCGAACGCTTGTACCTCGTCGGCGCCGGCACCCATCCCGGTGCAGGTCTGCCCGGCGTTCTGTCGTCGGCCCGCGTGCTCGACGACATCGTTCCGGACGCTCACTCCCTGGAGAGGATCGCGTGACCGACATCGCCGACATTGCCGCGTGCAGGGAGCTGCTCCGCGGCGGCTCCCGTACGTTCTTCGCGGCGTCCCTGGTATTGCCGCGTGCCGTCAGCGATCCCGCCATCGCGCTCTATGCGTTCTGCCGTCTCGCCGACGACGCCGTCGACCGGGAGGGCGGTCGGTTCGATGCGGTTGAGCGGCTTCAGGAGCGGCTCGCGCTGGCCTATGCCGGACAGCCGGTCGCGCTCCCCGCAGACCGGGCCTTTGCGCATGTGGTGACGCGCTTTGCCATTCCACGAGAATTGCCTGCAGCTCTGCTGGACGGGCTGGCATGGGACGCCGAGGGGCGGCGCTACGAGACGCTTGAGGATCTCCTCGACTACGCGGTGCGTGTCGCCGGTGCAGTTGGCGCGATGATGTCGCTGCTGATGCAGCGGCGTGATCCGGCCGTGGTGGCGCGCGCCTGCGATCTCGGAATTGCGATGCAACTGACCAACATCGCCCGCGACGTCGGCGAGGACGCCCGCGCCGGACGGCTCTATCTGCCGATGCGCTGGCTGCGCGAAGCCGGCGTCGATCCGCAGGCCTGGCTGCGCAACCCGCGCCATGATGTGCGGATCAGCGCCGTGGTCCATCGACTGCTTGCGGTCGCCGATGTGTTCTATGAGCGATCTATCCCCGGCATTGCCGCGCTGCCGGCCTCGTGCCGTCCGGGAATCCATGCAGCGCGGCTGATCTACGCGGAGATCGGCCGCGAGGTCGAGCGGCGCGGCCTCGATTCCGTGTCGCAACGTGCCGTCGTCCCCGCATCCCGCAAGCTCCGCCTGCTGTCCGATGCCTTCGTTCGGTCGGTCATGAAATATGAGCCTTGCAAAGGCGCTGCCGAGCCGGCCGCTGCCTTCCTCATCGATGCCGTCGAAGCCGCGGGTGCACCGGCCACAGCTGTCAGACGCCGCGGCAAGAGTGCGGTCGAGCAGGCGGTCTGGGTGCTCGAACTGTTCGAACGGCTGGAGCGTCGCGATCAGCTGCTGCGAGGTGGCAACACGACATGAGCGAGATGGGCGGAATTCTCGAATTCTGCCTGGTCGCGATGTTTGCCCTCAGCCTGATCGTGCTTGAATGGCAGGGCCGCCGGCTCGATCGCAAGCGCGCCGAGCGCGAGGCTGCGGAGAAGGACGAACAGCAGCGCTGATCAATGCACCCTACCAGCGCGGCATCCGGAACGGCAGCATGGCCTGGACGACCGGCATCCTGAACCGGTCGAGCGAGAGGCTCTCGTGCATGACGTCGGCGGGCTCGCCATACAATTGCGCCGACAGCTGCGAGCGCGCATAGAACGGGGCGTCTTCAAGCGTGCGCGTCACCGACACGGGCGCTCCGGCATCGCTCCGCGCCGTCCGCCCGATACGCCACCCGGTCGACGACAGCCTTGTAAGGGGCAGGGGATCGACATGCTCGACTGCACCCGTCCGATCGAAGCGCAACGACAGGCTCGTCTCGTCCCTGCCACATGTCGAAGCGTCGTACGCCACGACTGTCCCGCTTCGCGTGGCGGCCCGCGACCATTGCCAGCCCGAAAAATCCTGCTCCAGTGGCCCATCACCATGGTTGATGTCGAAATAGCCGTCGCCCAGCCATCGCATGGCCGGCTGCCGCAGATCGACCTGCACTCGCGAGCATGGTGCGATCGGCCGCCAGCGATGGCGTCCGGCCGGATCGAGCGCAAAGCTCTCCCGGGTCAATGCGGACGGATAGACCCTGACGATGCCCTGGAGGCGTGACGGGAAGGGATTGGTGATCTCGTTGATCCTGAATGTCAGCGCTTCGCCGTTCCACGCGACGCTGCTTGGGCCAATGACGAATTCGGTCGAGGTCCGCGCGATCGCGCCGCGGCGGCGTTCGGTCATGGCCCAATGTTTCGTGCCGTTGCCATAGACAGCAACGTTCAATGCGCAATGATTGAGCGGATCGCCCCGGCCGCGCCGGCGTGCGAGCGCGTAATAGGGAGAGAACACGCTGCCGACGAAAGCAATCAGCGTGATGCCGCGCTTGCCGTCGTCGCTTAGTGCGTCGACGTACCACCAGGCATAGCCATTGTCCGGGACCGGGCGGTCGAATCGAGGTCCTCGATCAGGCTCGCCGCCGCCATCCGTCCCGACAAGGCCGCCATCGGAACGCCCGGGCCCGGATGCACGCTGCCGCCCGCCAGATAGAGGCCCGGCAGCTTTGTCCGTGCTCCCGGCCGCTGAAACGACGCCATCCAGCCGTGGGAGCTCCGGCCGTATAGCGCGCCGCCCGTGCCCGGAAACAAGCGGTGAAAATCGGCCGGCGTCGTGACCTGCGTCAGCTCCGGAACGGTCTCGAGGGTCAGTCCGCATCGCTCCAGCACTCCAAAGGTTCGTCTTGCGTGTTCGTTGATCTCGGCCGGCGCAAAGCCGTGCCGGTCGCCAATCGCCGGTGCATTGACGAGGGCGAAGAGGCGCTCCGGTCCGGTGGTCCCGGGCTCGCCGTCGTCGCGATCCTGCGCGCAAATGTAGACGGTCGGCTCCTGCGGCAGGCGCGAGCGGGCAAAGATGTCGTCGAACTCGGCGCGATAGTCGCGCGAGAAGAACACGGAGTGGCGCAGCAGGGGAAAGCCGTGCGCGGTAGCCACGCAGCTCCATGTCATCGCAGACAGCGAGCGCGCCTTGTCGGGAACGCCCGTGCTGTTGCGCGCCGCGTCGGATCCGAGCAGTCCGCCCGCCAGCGCGGCCACGTCGACTGTCGCGACCACGGCATCGGCCTCGATCCGCTCGTCATTGGCGAGGCGAACGGCCGTGACGCGGCCTCCCGCAACGATGACGTCCGAAACGCCGTTGCCATAGTGAAATCGCACGCCGCGTCTGCCGGCAAGACCAGCCATGGCGGTCGCGAGTTTCTGCATGCCGCCATCGACCAGCCAAACCCCGGCGCTCTCGACATGCGCAACCAGCATCAGTGTGGCCGGCGCATCGAACGGCGAGGAGCCGCAATAGGTGGCGTAGCGTCCGAACAATTGCTGCAGGCGGGGATCGCTGAAATATCCACCGAGCGCCTTCCACATGGTCTGGAAGGGACGAATTGCCGTGAGGTCGCGAAAGCGTGTGCTGCGCATCAAGGCTGCCATGCTTGGCGCCGGCGCGCAGATGAACGGGCCCTTGAGGACATCGAAGATGCGCTTTGCATCCGCGCTGAATGCCTTGAACCCGTCGGCAGCGGCGCGGCCCGCGAAATGGCCGATGGCGTCCGTCGAGCGCTGCGCGTCGGCAAAGAGATCGAGCTGGCTGCCATCTTGCCAGGCATGGCGTGCAAGCACGCCGAGCGGAAGAAGCTTGACATGATCGGCGAGGTTTTCGCCGAGCAGGTCGAACAGTTCCTCGAAGACCCAGCGCATGGTGAAAACAGTCGGACCGGAATCGATCGCCCGTCCCGCCAGAGTCACGTCGCGCATCTTCCCGCCAGGGCGGAGGGAACGCTCGACGACTGTAACCTCGAGACCGCGTGCCGCGAGCGCCAGCGCCGCGCTCAAACCCGCGATTCCGGCGCCGATTACGACCACGCGGCGATGGCTCATGGGCCTGTCTCGCAATAATCCGCTTGCAGTCCGCCAATAACTGTCTATTTTGATTTACGTGTCAACTGTCAATCAATGATGACAGTCTCTCAAGGGGAGGCCGGCATGGACGTGACGAACCGGATTGAGCGAGCCCTAAGCCAAGCTCTCGGATCGGCCGAAGAACTCGGATGTCCACCCAGGCTGGCGGCGGCGATGCGCGCGGCGGTGTTCCCGCGCGGGGCGCGCGTGCGACCGAGGCTCTGTCACGCCGTCGCAAGCGCCTGCGGTGACGATGAGCCGGCAGCAACGGATGCGGCAGGTGCCGCGATCGAGCTGCTCCACTGCGCCTCGCTGGTGCATGATGATCTGCCGTGTTTCGACAACGCCGCGATGCGACGCGGACGCCCTTCGGTCCATGCAGCGTTCGGCGAACCGCTGGCCGTGCTCGCCGGTGACGCGCTGATCGTACTGGCGTTCCAGTCCATGGCGCGCGCACCCTGTTCCTCGCGCCGCCTCATCAAGCTGATCACGACGGTCGGATCGGCCGTCGGCGTGCCTCACGGTATCGTCGCGGGTCAGGCCTGGGAATGCGAGGACAAGATTGATCTGTCGCATTATCACCGCTCCAAGACCGGCGCGTTGTTCGCCGCGGCAACCATCTGCGGCGCAGCCGCGGCGGGCGAGGACAACGTGGAGGCCTGGCGCGCAATCGGCGAAAAGATCGGCGAGGCCTATCAGGTCGCAGACGACATCGCCGACGCGGCGAGCGACGAGCAGGAGACCGGCAAGCCGGTCGGCAAGGACGCCTCGCTCGGCCGTCCCAGCGCGGTGATCCGTTACGGGCTCAGCGGCGCGATCTCGCATTTGCATGAACTCGTTGCCGAAGGCATTCGCGCAATGCCGGCCTGTGCCAATGCCCATGAGCTGCGGGCACTGATGGAACAGGAAGCCAAGCGTCTGGTGCCCAAGCGTCTGGCGCAATCTGCAGCGTAACCGTTTGCGGGACCGGTCATGGCCGTCACCGATGGCTTGGAAGTGCACCTGAGTCTTGGTGACCGCTGGCGCAGCCTGCGAGATACCTTGCTGTCCAGCCGCCGCTTCCAGCGATTTGCCGCGGCTTTTCCGATCACCAGGCCAATTGCGCGCCGCCGCGCCGCCGCCCTGTTCGATCTCTGCGCCGGCTTCGTGTACTCCCAGGTCCTGCTCGCTTGCGTCCGGCTGCGGCTGTTTCAGCAGCTCCAGGCCGGACCGCTGCCGATGTCGCGGCTCGCCTCGTGCGCGTCAGTGCCGATTGATGCCATGCAGGCCTTGCTAGACGCCGCGGTCGCGCTGAACCTCCTCGAGAAGCGCGGGGAACAGCGCTACGGCCTCGGTCCGCTCGGCGCTGCGATGCTCGGCAATCCCGGCATTACCGCCATGGTCGAGCATCATGCTGCCCTCTATGCCGATCTTGCCGATCCCGTCGCATTGCTGCGCGGTGAGGCGGGCGACCGCAAGCTGTCGCGCTACTGGCCCTATGCGAGCGAGCGAGGACCGACGGCGCTCACCCGTGAGATGGTAGCGCCGTATACGGCACTGATGTCGGCCTCGCAGCCGATGGTGACCGAGATGGTGCTCGCCGCCTATCCTTTCGCGCGGCACCGTTGCCTGCTTGACGTTGGCGGCGGCGACGGCAGCTTTCTCGTTGCGGCGGGGCAACTCGCGACAGGGCTCCAGCTGAAGCTGTTCGACCTCCCGGCGGTGGCTGGGATCGCGCGCGAGCGATTCGCGGCCGAAGGACTGAGCCGTCGCGTCACGGTTCACGAGGGGAGCTTCCTCACGGATCCCGTGCCGCAGGGCGCCGACGTCATCTCCCTCATACGTGTGGTGCATGATCACGACGACGATGCGGTCCTGATTCTCCTGCGTCGCGTGCGTGAAGCCCTGCCGGACGATGGCGTGCTCGTGATCGGCGAGCCGATGGCTCAGCAATCGGCCGGGGACGGCGTCGCTGCCTATTTCGCGCTCTACCTGCATGCGATGGGCAGCGGTCGTCCACGCAGCTTTGCTGCCTTGCAGAATCTGCTGAAGAAAGCGGGCTTTACCGACGTCAAGCGACGCCCGACCCGCATCCCGATGATCGCGGATGTCATCGTCGCGCGACCCTGACAGGCATGACTGTTAATTTATGTTGACACAAACAATAGTCAGGATAACCTGACACTCGTAAGTCAGCCCTCCCGGGGAATGGGCCAATGGACGCGTTAGCCGTAGTGCTCGACCAGCCGAGGCAGCTCTCGTTGCAGCGGCTCGCTTTAGCCGACCGCGCGGACGGCCATCTCGCTGTCGACATTGAATGGACCGCCATCAGCACCGGCACTGAACGGTTGCTGTTCGAGGGGCGGATGCCCTCGTTTCCGGGAATGGGTTATCCGCTGGTGCCTGGCTACGAGGCAGTCGGTCGCGTCAGCGCCTGCGATGCGGATTCCGGTTTTCGCAAGGGTGAGCGCGTCTTCGTGCCGGGAGCGTCCGGCTGCTTCGGCGAAATCCGCAGCCTGTTCGGTGCGGCGGCCTCTCACCTCGTCGTGCCAGCCAAGCGCGTCGTCGCATTTGATGAGCAACTCGGCGACGAAGGCGCGCTGCTTGCGCTCGCCGCGACGGCCTATCACGCCTTGCATCCGTGCGGCGCGGCGTTGCCTGAATGCATTGTCGGCCACGGCGTGCTCGGACGGTTGCTTGCGCGGTTGACGGTCGCGCTCGGCGGCGCGCCGCCGGTGGTCTGGGAGAGCAATCCCGACCGCGCCAAGGGAGCGGCCGGCTACACGGTCGTCGATCCGAAATCCGATACGCGCCGCGACTATCGCGTGATCTGCGACGTCAGTGGCGATTCCGCGCTGCTCGATACCCTGATCGCGCATCTGGCGCCCGGTGGCGAGATCATCCTTGCGGGCTTCTATAGTGCCCCGCTCAGCTTCGTGTTTCCGCCGGCGTTCATGCGCGAAGCGCGCATTCGAGTTGCCGCCGAATGGCGCCATGACGATCTGGTGGCCGTGCGCGATCTCGTAGATGCCGGCCGTCTGTCACTCGACGGCCTGATCACGCATCGCAATTCAGCAATGTCGGCGCCCGGCGCCTATCGCGTCGCCTTCGATGACCCGGCTTGCCTGAAGATGATTCTGGACTGGAGAGTGTGCGCATGAATGTCCATCCGAAGCTGGGATCAATGACGGACCATCTGCGCGCGGAGGCGGCGATCGAGCCGGATGCGCCTGTCACGGCGCTGCCGACCAAGACGACGCAGATTATCGCGATCTACGGCAAGGGTGGCATCGGCAAGAGCTTCACGCTCGCCAACCTGTCCTACATGATGGCGCAGCAGGGCAAGAAGGTTCTGCTGATCGGCTGCGATCCGAAGAGCGACACCACGTCCCTGCTGTTCGGCGGGCGCGCCTGCCCGACGATCCTGGAGACGTCCTCCAGGAAGAAGCTCGCCGGAGAGGACGTCAAGATCGGTGACGTCTGCTTCAAGAGAGACGGCGTCTTCGCGATGGAACTTGGTGGACCTGAGGTTGGTCGCGGCTGTGGCGGTCGCGGCATCATTCACGGCTTCGAGCTCATCGAGAAGCTCGGCTTCCATGACTGGGGATTCGACTACGTTCTCCTCGACTTCCTTGGCGACGTCGTCTGCGGCGGCTTCGGCCTGCCGATCGCGCGGGACATGTGCCAGAAGGTCATCATCGTCGGGTCCAACGACCTGCAATCCCTTTACGTCGCAAACAATGTCTGCTCGGCCGTCGAATATTTCCGCAAGCTCGGCGGCAATGTCGGCGTCGCCGGCATCGTCATCAACAAGGACGATGGGACCGGCGAAGCCCAGGCCTTCGCCGACGCGGTCGGGATTCCGGTGCTGTCGTCGATCCCGGCCGATGACGATATCCGCCGCAAGAGCGCCAGCTATCAGATCATCGGTCGGCCCGGCACGCCGTGGGCCTCGCTGTTCGAGACTCTTTCAACCAATGTCGCTTCGGCACCTCCGCAGCATCCGCACCCGCTGAGTCATGACGGATTGCTGGCGCTGTTCAAGAGCTCCGATGTCGGTCGCGACGTCGTGCTCGAGCAGGCCACGCTGGAAGACATGTGCGGTCCGCAGGCGGTGGTGAAGCCGTCCCTGGAAGTGATCTACGACAACGTCTAGGCGGATTGACGCAATGAGCGATTTAATTGGCATCGAGGCGATCCCGACCGCGACCGGCGACGGGATCGGATGTCATGCCGGCAAGGACGAGTTGAGGAAGGCGGCCGCAGCGGCTGGCAAGAGCGAGACGCTGTCGCGCTATGCGGCCGACTATCCGCTGGGGCCGCACGATCAGCCGCAGAGCATGTGCCCGGCCTTTGGCTCGCTGCGCGTCGGACTGCGCATGCGCCGCACTGCGACGGTGCTGTCCGGATCGGCCTGCTGCGTCTATGGGCTGACATTCACTTCTCATTTCTACGGCGCCCGCCGCAGCGTCGGTTACGTCCCATTCAATTCGGAGACGCTGGTTACAGGAAAGCTGTTCGAAGACATCCGCGAGGCCGTCTTCAAGCTGGCCGATCCCTCGCATTACGATTCCGTCGTGGTCATCAATCTCTGTGTCCCGACCGCCTCGGGGGTGCCGCTGCAGATTCTGCCGAAGGAGATCAACGGCGTGCGTGTCATCGGCATCGACGTTCCCGGCTTCGGGGTGCCGACGCATGCGGAGGCCAAGGACGTGCTGGCCGCGGCCATGCTCAACTACGCGCGTCGCGAAGCCGAACAGGGGCCTGTCCAGGCGCCGCGGGCTCCACGGAGCGACAAGCCGACCGTCACGCTGCTCGGCGAGATGTTCCCCGCCGATCCCGTCGGCATCGGCATGCTGCTGGCGCCGCTCGGATTGGCGGCAGGGCCCGCCGTGCCGACACGCGAATGGCGCGAACTCTACGGCGCTCTGGATTGCGCGACGGTCGCGGCGATCCACCCGTTCTACAAGGCCTCGATCCGCGAGTTCGAAGCGGCCGGCCGTTCGATTGTCGGCTCCGCACCCGTCGGATGCGACGGCACCGCCGACTGGCTCGATGCGATCGGCATGGCCTGCGGCGTCGCACGGCGTACGATTGATGCCGCCAAGAATGCCGCGCTGCCCGCGATCCGCGGCGCCCTGTCGGCCTCGCCAATCAAAGGCCGGGTGACGCTGTCGGGTTACGAGGGCTCCGAATTGCTTGTCGGCCGGCTCCTGGTCGAGAGTGGCGCGGATTTGCGCTATGTCGGCACCGCCTGTCCGCGCACGCCATGGTCGGATGCGGACCGCGACTGGCTGGAATCCCGGGGCGTACGGGTTCAATACCGGGCTTCGCTGGAGCAGGATCTCGCGGCGATGGAGGAGTTTGCGCCGGATCTCGCCATCGGCACCACACCGGTCGTTCAGAAGGCCAAGGCGAAGGCAATCCCGTCGCTCTATTTCACCAATCTGATCTCGGCGCGGCCGCTGTTCGGGGTCGCCGGCGCAGGTTCGCTGGCGCAGGTCGTCAATGCGGCGATCGCCGGCAAGGCGCGCTTCGATACCATGCGTAATTTTTTCGAGGGTGTGGGCGAGGGCGATACAGCCGGCGTCTGGCAGGATACGCCGGTGCTGCGGCCGGAATTCCGGGAGAAGTTCCGCAAGGCCGCGGCGGCGCAGGCGAAGAAGCGCAAATCCGAGGAGATGGTGTGATGCTGGTCCTCGACCACGATCGCGCCGGTGGCTATTGGGGCTCGGTCTACGCCTTCACGGCCATCAAGGGCTTGCAGGTCATCATCGACGGCCCCGTCGGCTGCGAGAACCTGCCGGTGACCTCGGTGCTGCATTACACGGACGGCCTGCCGCCGCATGAGCTGCCTGTCGTCGTCACTGGCTTGGCCGAGGAAGAACTGGGGCAGAAGGGCACCGAGCACGCGATGAAGCGCGCGCGCGCGGCGCTCGATCCGGATCTGCCGGCCGTGGTTGTCACCGGCTCGATTGCAGAGATGATCGGCGGCGGCGTCACGCCCGAGGGCAGTAACATCAAGCGCTTCCTGCCGCGGACCATCGACGAGGACCAGTGGCAGAGCGCCGATCGTGCGCTGTCCTGGCTCTGGAACGAATATGGCCTGCGCAAGATCCCCGAACGCAAGCGACCGGCGGGTGAGAAGCCGAGGGTCAACATCATCGGACCGATCTACGGCACCTTCAACATGCCGTCCGATCTGGCCGAAATCAGGCGCCTGGCCGAAGGCATCGGTGCCGAAATCAACATGGTGTTTCCGCTGGGCAGTCACCTTGCCGACGTCCCGAAGCTGGTCAATGCCGACGCCAATGTCTGCATGTATCGCGAGTTCGGGCGGATGCTGTGCGAAACGCTCGAACGTCCCTATCTGCAGGCGCCGATCGGCCTGCATTCGACCACCGCCTTCCTGCGCTCTCTCGGCGAGATCCTCGGGCTCGATCCCGAGCCGTTCATCGCACGCGAGAAGCATACCACGATCAAGCCGCTGTGGGATTTGTGGCGTTCAGTGACGCAGGATTTCTTCGGCACAGCCAGCTTTGGCATCGTCGCCAGCGATACCTACGCCCGTGGCATGAGGAATTTCCTGGAGACCGAGCTTGGTCTGCCCTGCCACTTTGCGATCTCGCGTACGGCCGGCACCAAGACCGACAATGAGGCGATCCGCAAGGCGATCCACGAACGGCCGCCGCTGGTTCTGTTCGGCAGCTACAACGAGCGCATGTATGCGGCGGAAGCCGGAGGACGCGCGATCTACATTCCGGCGTCGTTCCCGGGCACGGTGATCCGGCGCCACACGGGGACGCCGTTCATGGGCTACTCGGGTGCCACCTATCTCGTGCAGGAGGTCTGCAACGCGCTGTTCGATGCGCTGTTCAATATCCTGCCGCTCGCGACGACGCTCGACAAGGTCGAGGCGACGCCCGCACGCGCCCATCGCGAACTCGCCTGGGACGACGACGCCAAGCAGGCGCTGGACCGCATGGTCGACAGCCAGCCGGTGCTCGTCAGGATTTCTGCAGCCAAGCGTCTGCGCGATGCCGCCGAACGCGACGCGCGCCAGGCAGGGCAGGAGCGTGTCACCGCGGACATCCTGGCGGCCCTGTCGCACGAAGGACAGGCCGCATGACGGGACAAGCCAGTTTCAAACGGGAAGGAGACGTCGATGTCGCTCTATGAAGGCATTCATCGCAACACTGACCCCGGTGCCAAGGCGAGCTTCGAATATCTGCTCGTCTATTCGATCTGCTTCGCGCTCTATCTCATTCCGGTCGCGCTGCGGCACATCCGTGGGAAGAGGCGGGGCGCGCTGACCCAGCCGGCATCGATCGTCGGTGAGACCAGCACGCGCGCGGCCAACTGTGCCGCGACGTCTCTGATGGGGATTTGAACGAGGAATTCGTGCGGTTCGCCGCACGGGTGGCCATGCCGGAAACGGGATGGCATTTCGACGCCGCTCGAGTTTCGAGCGGCATTCGGCCGAAAGGCCAACACAGGAGGTACCACACATGGTGGACGTACCAAGCAAGGGAGGCTCTCTGTCGGGGCTTACCGAATCGGAGGCCAAGGAATTCCACAGCATATTCATGACGAGTTTTGTGCTCTTCACCGCGATCGCGGTGGTGGCGCACATCCTCGCATGGATGTGGCGTCCCTGGCTGCCGGGCCCCGGTGGGTATAAAGCGGCGATGGATGGAGCAATCCACTATGCCGGCATCGTTAGCTCCTATCTGACCTGACGAAGGAGAAAGCTATGTGGCGCATTTGGTTGTTGTTCGATCCGCGCAGGACGTTGGTTGCCCTGTTTACGTTCCTGTTCGCGCTGGCGCTGGTGATTCATTTCATCCTGCTCAGCACGAACCGGTTCAACTGGCTGGAAGGACCGCGTCCGGCAAAGACGTCGTCGATTTCCGAACCGGCGACCCCGCTGAAGCTCGGCTAAGGCTCGACTTGAAGACAGGGGCTCGGGCGAATCCAGACGACAGACCTGGTTCGCCCGACTCCCAACTTTCGATGACAAAAGGCTGCTCGTCAGCACCGGAGGAATGACCGATGGCTTTGCTCAGCTTTGAACGCAAATACCGCGTCCGCGGCGGGACGCTGATCGGCGGGGACTTGTTCGATTTCTGGCTCGGGCCGTTCTACGTCGGCTTTTTCGGCGTGACGACGATCTTCTTCACGTTCGTCGGCGTGGCGCTCATTCTCTACGCGGCTGCGCTCGGACCGACATGGAATATCTGGCAGATCAGCATCAACCCGCCTGACGCCAAATACGGATTGTCCTTCGCGCCGCTGACCGAAGGCGGCTTCTGGCAGTTGATCACCGTTTGCGCGATGGGAGCGTTCGTCTCGTGGGCGCTGCGCGAGGTTGAGATCTGCCGAAAGCTGGCGATCGGCTACCACGTGCCGTTCGCGTTCGGCTTCGCCATCTTCGCCTATTTCACCCTCGAGGTGATCCGGCCCGTGCTGATGGGATCGTGGAGCTACGCGTTCCCCTACGGCATCATCACCCATCTCGATTGGGTGTCGAACACCGGCTATCAGTACGGCAATTTCCACTACAATCCCGCCCACATGATCGCGATCACGTTCTTCTTCACGACGTGTCTTGCGCTTGCCTTGCATGGCGGACTGATCCTGTCGTCGACCAATCCCGGCCGCAACGAGGTGGTCAAGACGCCCGAGCATGAAAACACGATGTTCCGCGACCTGATCGGCTATTCGATCGGCACGCTCGGCATCCACCGGCTCGGTCTATTCCTGGCGCTGTCCGCAGTGTTCTTCAGTGCCGTCTGCATCGTGATCAGCGGCCCGGCCTGGCTGCAGCCGGAAGGCGCGCTGTGGTCCGACTGGTGGGAGTGGTGGCGCCAGGTCCCAATTTGGTCGCCACATTGAGCAATACGGAATACGGGAGGTCAACATGGCCGAATATCAGAACATCTTCACGCAAGTTCAGGTCCGCAGTGCGATCTATCCCGGCATTCCCTTGCAGCCCGGCACCTGGGTGCGCATCGGGGACGGCGGATTCAACTACTGGCTAGGCAAGCTCGGGGACGCGCAGGTCGGTCCGGTCTATCTCGGATTTCTCGGCCTCGCATCGCTGATGTGCGGCTTCGTTGCGATCGAGATCATCGGTCTCAACATGCTGGCATCGGTGAACTGGAGCCCGCTCGAATTCATCCGGCAGTTTCCCTGGCTGGCCCTGCAGCCGCCGGCGCCGGAATACGGCTTGCAGATATTCCCGCCGCTCCAGGAAGGCGGCTGGTGGCTGATGGCCGGCTTCTTCCTCACCACGTCGATCCTGTTGTGGTGGGCGCGCACTTATCGTCGCGCGCGTGCGCTCGGGATGGGGACCCACGTCGCCTGGGCATTCGCCTCGGCGATCTGGCTCTATCTCGTGCTCGGCTTCATTCGTCCGCTGTTCATGGGAAGCTGGAGCGAGGCGGTGCCGTTCGGCATCTTCCCGCATCTCGACTGGACCAACAACTTCTCGATCACGCACGGTAATCTGTTCTACAATCCCTTCCACATGCTCTCGATCGCGTTTCTCTACGGTTCGGCCCTGCTGTTCGCGATGCATGGTGCGACCGTGCTCGCGATCAGCCGCTACGGCGGCGAGCGTGAGATCGAGCAGATCGTGGATCGCGGCACTGCCTTCGAGCGCGGCGCCCTGTTCTGGCGGTGGACGATGGGGTTCAACGCGACAGCCGAGTCCATCCATCGCTGGGCCTGGTGGTTCGCGGTGCTTTGCCCCTTGACCGGCGGCATCGGTATCCTACTGTCGGGCACCGTGGTCGATAACTGGTTCGACTGGGGTGTGAAGCACGGTCTGGCAATGCCGCGATAGACCATAGTCGGTGAGGTCGTATGCTCGAACGCACGGATGAGGCCGGACGAAAACTGCGTCCGGCCAGCCTGCTGGGGGCTCTGAGAGAGCGCACCGGCGAACTGCATACGCAGGCCGAACGCAGCGGGATCATCGCCGATATCCTGCACGGTCGCGCAACGCGTGACGCCTACATCCTGCTGCTGCGCAACCTGCTTCCAGTCTACCATACGCTGGAGGAGGAACTGGCAAAGGTGTCCGGTTCGCCGCTGATTGGGCCGATCGGCCGCCCTGAGCTTGCCCGCGCCGGAGCGATCACGAGTGACCTTCGTCACCTCTCGGTCGATGTGGCCGCTGTCCCTCTCGTCCCGGAGACGGCAAGCTATGTCGCCGCGATCCGCGAGGCGTCGGAGGGCCATGGCGGGCGGCTGATCGCGCATGCCTATGCGCGCTATCTCGGTGATCTCAGCGGCGGCCAGATCCTGAAGAAACTGCTGGCGCGCTCGCTCGATCTCGCACCGGAGGCGCTGACATTCTACGAGTTTCCGGCCATTCCCGACCTCGCCGGGTTCAAGGCGGGCTATCGCTCCGCGATCGACCGCGCGGGCGACGATATCGACGATTTCGATGCGATCGTTGAGGAGGGAGCGCTCGCCTTCCGGCTCAACATCGCGCTCTCCGTCGCGCTCCAAGCCGAAATCGCCCGCCGCTGACGCGCGAGACGAGTTTCAGATGATCGTCTGACAAATGCCGCGCGCGCTGGCGGATTGTGCGCTAATTCTCCGAATGCGATGTGTGCCAGACCAGATGCTCGAGGATGTCGAGCGTTCGGCTCGTCGAACTGCGAATGCTGTCGAGCATTTCCGGCATCCGGCTGACCTCGGCTCCGTGCGTGACTTCGAGTGCCGCCAGTTGCGCGTTCTCGACCGCCGACGCCGCGAGTTCCTGGTAGAGGAGGCTGGCGCCCGAATCCAGGCGCAGGCTGGGGCGGCGTCCCCCGGAAATGTCTTCCTGGAAGCGGGTGCGCGCCGATTCGGCAGCCTTGCGGTCGCTGAGATCCGAGAAGATCAGCACGAAGCCCAGTACGCGCTCGTGCGGTCCGACGACCGGATCGGCACGGACCATCAGCGAACGCGGCACTGCACCCTTGCCTTCGATCTGCAACTCGCCGCGCCAGCTCCTTTTGTTCCGGAGAAGCTCATCCAGATTGGCACGGAAGTCTGCCGCCGACGAGAAATAGGCGCCGAGGTCGCGAAGATGCGGAAGATGCGGATGCGAGCTGCGTAGCTGCTGCTCGAACGCTTCGTTGAGCAGCAGGATGCGTCCGTCGACATCGGCGATCACGACCGGTTGTTCGGAGCGCATCACCTGCCGGCTGATCGTCTCCAGTTGGTCCTGCGCGATCACCATCCGCACCGAGCGGAATTGCAGGGCGACGTCGGCGACGGTTTCGCCGATCATGCGGGCCGAGGACAGCTCGGCCGGAGACCATGCGTCCGACTTGCCCTCGACGAGCTGGTGCCATTGCGCGAAGGATCGCCGCGGCGAAAGGTCGGAGGGGTCATCGCCGATGATGACGGCCTTGAGCGGATCGCCGCCCCAAGTGACCGTGGTGATGCGCTCGGGCCGGAACCAGATCAGATATTCGCTTGGGCTCGCCGAGAGCGGGGCCGCAACCAGGCCGCTGGCGACCTCGCGAATGTCCATGAACGCAGGCTCGTCGATCGTCAGCGACGCGGTCACGATGTTTTCGTGCGGAACTCCAGATCGCTCCTTGCGCTTGCCGTCGAGCCAGGCGCCGATGTCGCGGATGCGCTGCGTGCCGGGCACTTCGCCCGTGGTGGTGACTTGCCCTTCGAACAGGAGCGCTGCGCCGGATGCGCCGAGCGGTTGAAGTAGCGACTGGGCGCCGTCGAACAGCGCGGTCTGCCAGTCGCCGTCGCGCGAGACCGCCTCGATCAGGCGCTGCTCCAGCCGCCGGACCACGAGTTCGGACTGGCTCTGCGCGAAGCTTTCCAGCGCTGCGATCCGGATCGCACAGGCTTCTGCGAGCGCCTCGCAAACGGCACGGAGATGAAAGGGAATGAAGCGCGGCTCGTAATGATGACAGGCGACCAGTCCCCACAGCCTGTTGCAGACCATCAGCGAGCAGACCAGCGTGGCGCCGACACCCATGTTCTGCAGGTATTTCTGGTGGATCGGCGACATGCTGCGCAGGCAGCTCAGCGACATGTCGAGGTCGCGGCCGTTCAGCGGGGACAGTCGCGGCTGCAGCGGGACCGGCTCGTAATTCACATCGACCAGCAGGCGCACGCGATTTCGCTCATATAGCCTGCGCGCGATCTGCGGGATGTCGGAGGCGGGATAGCGGTTGCCGAGAAAAGCTTCCAGGTCTGGCCGGCGGCGTTCGGAGAAGATCTCGCCGTGGCCCTCGTCGTCGAACCGGTAGACCATGACGCGGTCGTAACCGGCGATCTCCTTGAAGATGGTCGCCGTCTCGTCGCACAGCCCGCGCAGTGAGGAGGACGAGGTGATGCGATGGAACGCGTGGTCAAGCGCCGGCGTCGGGTTGCCGGCTTGCGCCAATGGCTCGAGCTCGATGACGAGGCCGCCATTGGTCGGGCGGTGGATCGTGCAATCGAAGCGTCGCTGCGGACTTCCGAGGCTGCAACGGACGGTAATCGGCTTGGAATGCAGCGGTCCGCCGAGATGCGGCAGGATTTTCAGCAGCAGATTGCCGTCCAGTTCGGACAGCGGCCGGCCGATGATGGGATCGATGCGGAGAAATTCTGCGGCGTTGGCGCTGGCCTGAACGATAACGTTCTCGGGCTCCTGCACCACCAGAAGCACGCCATGGGGCTGGATCGAGCCAGCCAGATGAATTTGCTCTCGCTCGCAATTCGCGAGCGTGGCCTGCCCGAAAGCCGGCGTTACGAGAGGGATCGAGGTCACTGCTCCCCCGTTAGGTTTCCTCGCTATCGAAGTCTTTGTCGTTAAGATTATACCGATCCAGTTTGGCGTAAAGGCTTTGTCGGCTCAAGCCAAGAATTTCTGCCGCAGTCGTCCGGTTTCCGTCGGCAAGCTGCAGTGCAGCACGAACGTAATACTGTTCGACGACCTCGACGGTGCTCTTGACCAGCTTGCGCAGGGGCGTCTTGCCGACCGTTTCGGTCATCGACGCGAGGGCGTTGCGCAGGCTGTCGCTCTCCGGGCTTGACGACAGCCGGCGCTCCACGTTCCGCATCACCAGGACGATGCGCCTGTCGTTCCCTTTTTGGTAGCCCGATGCGGAAATCTCGACGTCGGTCTCCGTCCCGAGTTCGCCCTGCATCGTCGTGGCGAGCAGCCGCACCAGACCATGACGCTGGACGTTCGAGACCAGTACACCAAGATCGGCCCCCGGCCGTGACAGCCAGCGGCCGAGATTCTCGCCGATCGCCGCATCCGTCGCACCAAGTTCGACCAGATCGGCGAAGGAGCGGTTCGCCTTCTTGATGGCGCCATGTTCGTCGATGATGGCGATGGCGTCCGGAATACGGTCGAGCAGCGCACCCGTGTCATCCTGCTCAGGCGCGGCGTTCCCGGCCGGCCGGCCGATCGGCGACATCTGCAGCAGGAAGACGGGAATCGATTCGTGCGTCATCAGCGAGCCGCGCAAGGTCCAGGGCGTCGCGGCCTCGCCGACATGGACAACGATGCCAGGAGCCTTGCCCTGGTCGCGAACTCGCCGCAGCATCATTTCGACGCTTTCGTGGTCTCTCGCGGCGATTTCCTGCAGGAAGTCGCGGCCGACGAGACCTTCCTTGCGTCTCGCGGACCCAACCAAAGCGGTCGCCGCGGTCCGGTTGGCCTCGACGATGCGCAAGTCGGGCACCTTGGCCAGCAGAACGGCGTCGTTGGAATCCTCGATCACGAGACGATAGCGAGTCTCGACTTCGCGGAGCTTCCAGTAATCGCGTTCGATGGTTTGCTGCGCGGAGATGAGGCGGGCCTGGAGTTCGGCTACGGCCTGCAGGTTCTTGCCGATCGCCAGCATGCCGGCGCGGCCGCCGAGCAGTACCGTGGTGAATTCCATCGGCACTTCGAGGCCGCTCGGAAAGACCTGGTTGATCTGCCGGAACGCGGAGATGCCGGTCCGCCGCGTGTCCTGCATCATGCGCTGGATCTTCTCGCCGGCGCCGCCGACCACGCTGGACCAGGGCTGGCCGAGCCAGCTGTCGATGTTCTCCTTGGACATGGACGAAGACAGCGTGGCCTCGCGGATGACGCCGTCCATGTCGAGAAGCAATGTCACGTCGGGCTGGGGAGCGTGGAACTCCGACATTGGCTTCTAATCCGGGTTGTCGTTCAGAATCCAAGAAAGACGAAATCGAACGAGCATATTTGACCGAGGTGTCAGCTAACCTACGTTAACTCGTTGAGAATTCAGTCGATGTGACCTTTGTCCACGGCTGTTCCACAGTGTCAAGATAAATGTACGGCAGTGCAAAATTTGCTCCGAAGAAGCCCTGCAAAAGAGGTCTTAGCGGTAGCGGGGAACAGATCGCGCAGGCTTGGCGTTGTAACGACAAGGTTGATTGACAGTTGCGATCGTTAGGTAATCATAACATTGTGCAATTCAAGTGACTCGGGAGCGAAAACGTGGCCGTGAAGAAAATCCTTGTGACTATGGGTACCCTGGTCTCCGCCGTCCTTGCGGCAAGTTCAGCCGGCTATGCGGCCGGCGAAGGGGCTGGCGGTGATCCCGCCAAAGGCGAGCAGGTCTTCAAGCAGTGCATGACCTGCCATCGGATAGGTCCCGATGCGAAGAACCTGGTGGGTCCGGTTCTCACCGGCGTCATCGGCCGCCAATCGGGCACCGCGCCCGGATTCGCTTATTCCGATCTGAACAAGCATGCCGGCGATGCCGGGCTGGTCTGGAGCGAGGATCTGATCTTCGAATATCTGCCGGATCCGAACGCCTTCCTGAAGAAATACCTCACCGAGAAGGGCAAGGCGGATCAGGCAACCGGATCCACCAAGATGGCTTTCAAGCTTGCAGGCGAGCAGCAGCGCAAGGACGTCATCGCCTACATCAAGACCTTCTCGCCCGACAAGAAGTGAGCGACCTCAGCGCCAGCGCTGCCTGAGATCGGCAGCGTTGGCGACGCCTGACAGCGCCAGGCACGCCAGAGTCCAGGGCCAGGCGTGGCCGGAGAGTGCGAGCCGGAGCGCGACGAGCAACAGCGCGCCCGCCAGGAGGTTGGGTAGCAACTGCGCCGGTGCGATGCCGCGACGCTTCGCCTTCCAATAGGCGGTTATGCCAACGAACTCGGCGGCGACGATCGCGAGGATCAGGTCGACCACGTGGACGCCCGAGAGGAACTCGATCATGAGGTGACCGCTACCTCATGTCGCCCGGGCGAGCCCGGTCAGGTGGGCGATGTTCTTGAAGAAAATCCGCACGTGCGACAATGGGCGAGCCTTGACCAGCGCCTTGTTCATATAGGCGTCCCAGGTCAGTTGCTGCACGTCGCGGTCGCGGCAGATGGCAACGAAACGCTCGCGGCGATCGTCGTTCGTGTACCAGTAGCGCTGCATCAGCCCGAGAATCCAGAACACGCCACCATGCAGGCGCATGAACCGCTTGCGCGCCTGGGAGAGTGCACGGGCATGGCCGGTACGCAGGAACTGATCGACGGCGTCCGCGACGAAGCGACCGCTCGCCATCGCATAATAAATGCCTTCGCCCGAGGCCGGTGCGACCACGCCGGCGGCATCACCCACGAGGACGACATCGCGGCCGTTGTCCCAGCACTTGAGCGGGGCGAGCGGAATCGGCGCGCCCTCGCGGCGTACCGTGACGGCCTCGCCGAGGCCAAGCGTGTCGCGGAGTTCGCCGACCGAGCCGCGTAGCGAGAAGCCCTTGCAGGCGCTGCCCGTACCGATGCTCGTGGTCGCGCCATGGGGGAAGATCCAGCTGTAAAAGTCGGGCGACAGCTTGCCACGATAGATCACGTCGCATCGTGAGCCGTCGAACGATCCGGCCCCTTGCTCGGGCGAACGGACGATCTCGTGATAGGCGAAAACGTATCGAATTTGGTCCGCACCGGGAATGCATTGGCGCGCGACCGTCGAGACCGCGCCGTCGGCGCCGATCACGCTGCGCGCGCGGAAGGACGTGGTGTGGGTTTCGCCTTGGTCATCACGCCACTCGCAGTCCAGCACGGCAATTCCGTCGGTGCCGCGGCGGAATTGGCGGAACGTGCCGGTCCGGCGTTCCGCGCCGGATCGTGCGGCACGCGCGCGCAGCCATTCGTCGAAAACGTCGCGGTCGACCATGCCGACGAAGCCCCCATCGATCGGCATGTCGACCTGCTTGTCGGTCGGCGATACCATGCGCGCCGAGGCGATCCGGGCGACCAGCAGCGAGTCCGGGATTTCGAACTCGGCGATCAGCCGCGGCGGAATCGCGCCGCCGCAGGGTTTGATCCTGCCGGCGCGATCGAGCAGCAGGACGCGATAGCCGCGCTGCGCGAGATCGTTGGCCGCGGTGGCTCCGGATGGTCCGCCACCAACCACGGCAACGTCGTACAAGGTATGATCGGCTGCTGACGAGCCCCCGTCCTGTGCGTTCACGGTCATGAAGTCATGCCTCCCAGTGCAAATGCCGTAACCAGCATCCCCAGCACGTAAAGGCTGATGCCCGTGCCGTTGTACCAGGGGGCGAGCTTGCGTGGATCCTGCAGCAGCCGTCGCATCAGCAGGATCTGGACGGCCAGCATGGCGAGCACGGCGATCGCGTGAATCGGTCGCTGCCACGTCAGCAGCAGCGCGATCACGATCGTCTGCGGCACCGCCATGGTGATACAGGCAAGGCGCGCCGCCCGGTACGGTCCGAGTTGTACGGGCAGGGAGGCAAGGCCCATCTTGCGGTCACCGTCGATGGATTTGAAGTCGTTGAGGGTCATGATGCCGTGCGCACCGGCGCTGTAGAGCAGCGCGATGAGCACGATCCGCCAATCGGGCGCGCCGGCGGTCATGATCGCCGCGGCGGTGAACCAGGGCAGGCCTTCGTAACAGAGTCCAACAGCGGCATTGCCCCACCAGCCGTTCTGCTTGAGCCGGAACGGAGGCGCGCTATAGGCCCAGGCCAGCAGCAGGCCGAACACGGATGCGCCAAATCCCCAGACGCCGAGCTGGGAGGCGACCTCGAGCGACAGCGCTGTCCAGATCAGCGCGATGAACAGTCCCCAGCGGCCCGGGATCCGTCCCGACGGGATCGGCCGGTCCGGCTCGTTGATGGCGTCGACATGACGGTCGAACCAGTCGTTTACCGCCTGGCTCGTCGCACAGACCAGCGGCCCTGCGAGGACGACGCCGGCAATGACCGTGGTCCAGCGATCCTGCACGGGCTGGCCCGAGGAGACCACCCCGCATCCGAAGGCCCACATCGGGGGAAACCAGGTGATCGGCTTCAAGAGCTCGAGCACGGCGAGCGGCGATGGCCGGGCGAGGGGAGAAGCCGACGCGGATTCGATCATTCGTGTTGCCCAATCCTGTGTTCGTCATCTTCGCTGGCGTCGGCGAGCCCGAAGCGCCGCAGCTTGACATAGAGGCTCTGGCGGCTGAGCCCGAGCAATTCGGCGGCCGTGGCCCGGTTGTCTCCGGTCAGTTTCAGCGCGGCCTCGATGCACAGGCGCTCGATGACATCGGTCGTTTCGCGCACGAGCTCTTTCAGGGGGACGCGCCCGATCAGTTCGGCCAACTGCTCTCGTGATCGGGGAATCTCCGGATGAATCTCCGTGCCGATGCGCCGGGCGACGTTGCGGATGACGAAGCCGAGGCAGGGATCGGTGTTGCCGCCCACGGCAACGGCCGAGATCTCCACATCGACCGGCAGACCGTGTTCACCGCGGACCGTGCTCGCGAACAATTTCAGTGATTTGTGCTGATGCAGGTTGGAGAGCAGGATGCCGAGATCGACGCTGGATTTGCCGATCCAGCGATCGATGCTCTCGCCGCAGGCGCGCTGCTCGCTTTCGACTTGCGCCAGCTGCAGGAAAGCCGCATTGGCCCGCAGCAGGCGCCCGTCGCGGTCGGTCAGGACGAAGCCGTCCGGTGCCTGCTCCACGAATTCGAGCATACGCGTCGTCAGGTCGGAATTGTCTGCTGTCAGGGCCGGCGCCTTGGCCAGCGGCGCGAAGCGCAAGAGGAAGAAGGAGGCGGCGTCCTGCCGGAAGAAGGCGCCGTCCAGGATGAAATCCTTGCCACTGTCGAGCCGAAGCTTCAGGTTCGAGATGCGGCCCTGCGTTCGGATCGCGAAGGAGATGGCCTGGAGAGCGGTTGTATCGTCGATCAGGAGTGCGTCCGGAAACAGCTTTCCGATGATCTGGGTCGGGGTATGCCCGAGCAGGACGGACGCCGATGGATTGGCTTCCACGACGCGGTGGGTCGCGGCATCCACGATCAACACCGGCTCCGAGGACATTTCGAACAGGACCCGATAGCGCGACTCGACGTTGCGCATCCGCGAATAGTCGCGCTCGATTGCAATCTGGGCATCGATCAGCTTCTGCTGCAGTGCAGCGGCGGCCCGCACGTCGCGGCCAATGGCGATGAAGCGCTGCTGATCGGGGAGGGCAACCACCGAGTAGAGGATCGGAATGTCCGGCCCGCGTACCGCCGGATAACGGATCTCGCGCCATCGCGAGACCTTTCGCGTCGCCGCTTCCTGGAGAAGTTGTTCGATCTTGATCTGGCCTTCCTCGAGCGCCGTCGCCTGCCAGAGCCGCCCGATCCATTGATCGGTGTTCTTCAATTCCAGCGGCAGGTCGGCCCGCTGGAAAGCGCAATCGCGGATCGTCCCGTCAGCATCGATGACGAGCGCAATGTCCGATGCGGCGGCGACCACCGTCGCCGCCACATTCGCCTCGAGATCGCCGAGCGACTCCTTTGGATCCCTGAATGCCTTCACGAACGAAATCACCCTCCCAGAACAGGAGCCTTCCCGTGGCGAGTTTCGTCCCGGCGCAGTTATTCACGAAATCCTGCTATCGTCGGTCGGCAAGCAGATTGACGACACTTTGAGCTTGCAGGGTTTCCTGATTGAAATCGGAGACGAGAGCATCGCCTCCGACCAGCAGGACGAGTTCAGGCCGTTCGGTGAATGCCGGACCGCAAACCATGACTCCAATGTTGCGGTTAGACGATTCGCGCCGAACGGTGCGAATATTGGCGGCGAGATCGTCCAGTTTCTTATCGCCGCTGGCAAAAAATTCGATCACGTCGAACCATTGGGTACGGATCGTGTCGATGAAGGCGGTGCTCGCCGGATCGGGTTCGATCCAGGTGTCCCATCCATCGCGGCGGAAGAACTCGCCGGCGAGAACGAGGCCGAACATCATGTGCCCGATATCGTGCTTCTCCCCGGGTCCCGGCGTGAGAAGGGCCCGGAGGCCGACGGATTTGATCGTCGTCTCCGCGCAAAAGGCAGGGCTGAAGTCCCGTACGAGCTGCTGCAGGCGCCACAACGCCAGCGTGGCGTTGGCGAAGTCGCATTCGTCGTTCATCCAGAGATGACGCAGGTGACGCGCCGCCGGGACAAGAAGGTTGAGATAGACCGTTTCGAGTGGCGTGCCGTGATCGCGGTAGACCTGGATCTGTTCGGCGGCTTCGTCGCCGTTGCCGCGCAGCATCATCTCGGCAAATCGCGCGACATCGATCTCGCCGCTCAGGATCGCAGGCGTTTCGAACTGCGGTGCAGCATGAGCATGCGCCATCACCAGGCGCGGGATGATCTCAGCTTCAACCGTCTGTGTCAGCTGTGAAAAGGTCGCGCCGCGGACAACCAAAGGTGGTGGTTTTCGCAGACGTCCAGCCTCGGCGCCCGTTCGACCATGTCGAACGCCGAATCCGGCCGGAGGAGGAGCAGTTTCATTGAGCTCGGTCATCTAATGCCTCCCTGAGCATTTGAACGAAAGCCCGCCGGATCGTCAAGTGTTATTGACGTCAGTTTTTGTTGACACTCATTTTATTGAGGTTTAGCTTCTTCGTCATCGGGCTCGCACTTCCGGGGTCAAGCGATGCACCAGCCTACGGCCATTCGTTCTGAATGTGATGCTAACGGCCATGATGTTGTGCTGGTGCCCCGCGTTCCGACCTCATCGCATCACCGCTCCCTTGGATTGTCAAACTATCTTTACACTTGCTGTGATGCACAGTTCACGTTTCCGACCGATCCGGCGCTCTGGAGTCAGATCGAGAATCTCTGTGGAAGCTCGGTGCACCAGGTGAAGCCGCCCGTTCGGCCGCTCTATTCGCCCGAGGAAAAGCGCCGCCGCGATGAGACGCCGTGGACTCTCGTCCAGGGCATTCTGGCTCCCGTTCAGTTTCTCGCTTTCGCCGTCAGTCTCGCGCTGGTTCTGCGCTATCTCGCAACGGGCGAGGGCCTTGTCGCCGCGACCACATCGGTGGTGATCAAGACGCTATTGCTCTACGCGATCATGATCACCGGCGCGATCTGGGAGCGCGTCGTGTTCGGTCGCTATCTGTTTGCGCGCGCCTTCTTCTGGGAAGACGTCTTCAGCATGCTCGTGCTGGCGCTACACTCCGCCTATCTCGTCGCGATCGTGTGGGACGTCGGCAGTCCGCAGCAGCAGATGATGCTGGTGCTGGCGGCCTATGCCTCCTACGCGATCAACGCGACCCAGTTCGTTCTCAAGCTTCGTGCCGCGCGTCTGCAGGATCAGGCCTCGCGCGTTTCGGGCCAGTTCGCCGTCGAGGGGGCCGAATGAACCTGCAAGTGAAGCCCTGTTCGTCCGACGGCGTCCTGCGTGAGCGCGGCCAGCGTGAGGTGTTCTGCGGCCTGACCGGAATCGTCTGGCTGCATCGCAAGATCCAGGATGCGTTCTTCCTCGTCGTGGGGTCGCGTACCTGCGCCCATCTGATCCAGTCGGCTGCCGGCGTGATGATCTTCGCCGAGCCGCGTTTCGCAACTGCGATCCTGGAAGAGCGCGACCTCGCAGGCCTCGTCGATGCCAATGACGAATTGGACCGTGTGGTTGATGCACTGCTGGCGCGGCGTCCCGACATCAAGCTCCTGTTCCTTGTCGGCTCCTGTCCATCAGAAGTGATCAAGCTGGACCTGTCGCGCGCCGCTCTACGCCTGTCGCAAAAGTTCGCGCCGTCGGTTCGGGTTCTCAACTATTCGGGAAGTGGCATCGAAACGACCTTCACGCAGGGCGAGGATGCCTGCCTCGGCTCGCTCGTTCCCGTATTGCCTTCGGCTCAGACCGGCGCTGGGCCGTCTCTTCTCGTCGTCGGTGCGCTTGCCGATGTCGTGGAGGACCAGTTCCGTCGCTTGTTCGCAGCGCTTGGACTCGCGGACGTCGCCTTTCTGCCGCCGCGGCAATCGGCCGACCTCCCGGCGATCGGGGCAAACACGTCTTTCCTGCTTGCTCAACCCTTCCTCAACGACACCGCACGGGCGCTCGAGGAGCGTGGATGCCGGCATATTCCCGCGCCTTTTCCGCTGGGCGGGGAGGGCACGACGTTGTGGCTTCGGGCGGCGGCGGACCGGTTTGGGGTCGATCCCGCGCGGTTTGATGCGGTGACGAAGCCGCTGCGCGAGCGGGCGGAGCGGGCGGTTACGCGCTACAGGGCCCAGCTCGCCGACAAGCGCATCTTCCTTTTCCCGGATTCGCAGATCGAGGTGCCGCTGGCGCGCTTCCTCAGCCGCGAACTCGGCATGAGCCTCGTCGAGGTCGGAACGCCCTATCTGCATCGTGACCACCTTGCCGGGGAGCTCGCGCTCCTGCCGCCGGGTGTGCTGCTGAGCGAGGGCCAGGATGTCGAGCGGCAGCTCGATCGGTGCCGCCAGGCGCGTCCGGATCTCGTGGTCTGCGGCCTCGGTCTTGCCAATCCGCTCGAGGCCGAGGGTCTCACGACCAAATGGTCGATCGAACTGATCTTCACGCCCATCCAGGGATACGAGCAGGCCGGTGATCTCGCCGAATTGCTTGCGCGTCCCTTGGTGCGCCGAACGAAGCTGGTGGCCTAGATGCAGCTCACGGTGTGGACATATGAAGGCCCTCCGCATGTCGGCGCGATGCGAATCGCAACCGCGATGCGCGACCTGCATTATGTTCTTCACGCCCCGCAGGGCGACACCTATGCCGATCTTCTGTTCACGATGATCGAGCGCCGCGACCGGCGTCCGCCCGTGACATACACCACATTCCAGGCCCGCGATCTCGGCGGCGATACCGCCGAATTGCTGCAATCGGCGATCCGCGAGGCCTATGTGCGGTTCACGCCCCAAGCCATGCTGGTCGGCGCCTCCTGCACGGCGGAGCTGATCCAGGACGATCCGGGCGGGCTGGCGCAGGCGTTGCAGCTCCCCATTCCGGTCGTACCGCTCGACTTGCCGTCTTATCAGCGCAAGGAGAACTGGGGCGCCTCCGAGACGTTCTACCGTCTCGTCCGTGCGCTCGCGAGGCCCCGCGCGAAGGCGGCGCCCGTATCGGCGAAGCCCCCCGGCGCGCGCCCGGTCTGCAATCTGCTCGGAGCGACTGCCCTCGGGTTTCGCCACCGCGATGATCTTGCGGAGGTCAGCCGGCTGATCACGGATATGGGTGTCGACATCAACGTCGTGGCGCCCTGGAACGCGACCCCCGCCGATCTCGCGCGGCTTCCCGACGCCGACTTCAACGTCGTGCTCTATCCCGAGATCGCCACGACAGCTGCGCAATGGCTCGAGCGCAGCTTTGGTCAACCTTTCACCCGCACCGTCCCGATCGGGGTCGCCGCGACCAGGCAATTCGTTGCCGAGGTCGCGAAGCTGGCGGGGGTCGATCCGGCCGACATGCTGGCGAAGGCCGAGGCGCGGTCTCAGTGGTACGCACGCTCGGTCGATTCCACTTATCTCACCGACAAGCGCGTCTTCGTGTTCGGTGATGCCACCCATGCCATAGCTGCTGCGCGAGTCGCGGCGACCGAACTTGGCTTCAAGGTGGTCGGTCTCGGCAGCTACAGCCGCGAATTTGCCCGCGAGGTGCGCGAGGCGGCCGCGCTCTATGGCGTCGAGGCGCTGATCACCGACGACTATCTGGAGGTCGAGGCCCGCGTCAGCGAACTTCAGCCCGAACTCGTGCTCGGCACGCAGATGGAACGTCACATTGCCAAGCGGCTCGGCATTCCCTGTGCGGTGATCTCCGCGCCGACCCATGTCCAGGACTTTCCGGCACGCTACTCGCCGCAGATGGGTTTCGAAGGAGCAAATGTTCTTTTCGACACCTGGGTCCACCCGCTGATGATGGGGCTCGAGGAACATCTGCTCGGCATGTTCCGGGAGGATCGCGAGTTCAACGACAGCGTTCCCTCGCATCTGGGGCACGAACTGCCGGCGGCTACGAAGGCCGCGCCGACCCACCAGCCGATCGAACTGCCTGCGAGCGTCGGTGCTGCCTCATGGTCGCGCGAGGCCGAGCAGGAGCTTCACAAGATTCCGTTCTTCGTCCGCGGTAAGGCGCGCCGCAATACCGAACGTTTCGCGCAGGAGCGAAACCTGGCCCTCATCACACTCGAGACGCTGTACGATGCCAAAGCGCATTTCGGCCGCTGACAAAACACCCATCCGGGTCGTCATCGTGACGATGGACAGCCATCTGGCGTCCGCAGCCGCGCGCGCACGCGCCACCCTGTGCGCGGAGCTGCCGGGGCTCGACCTGTCCATCCATGCCGCCGACGAGTGGAGCTGCAATCCTACCGCACTCGAGCATTGCCGCGAGGACATTGCGCGCGGCGACATCATCGTGGCGACCATGCTGTTCCTGGACGAGCACATCCAGGCGGTTCTGCCCGCGCTCACCGCGCGGCGCGAGCAATGCGACGCCATGGTCGGCTGCCTGTCGGCGGGCGAGGTGGTCCGGCTGACGCGCCTTGGCAAATTGAGGATGTCGGGTTCCAGCGGCGGCATCATGTCGCTGCTCAAGAAGCTGCGCGGCAGCCGAACGGGCGGCTCCAGCGGTTCCGGTCAGATGAAGATGCTTCGGCAGATGCCGCGGCTGCTCCGCTTCATTCCCGGCACGGCGCAGGACCTGCGCGCCTATTTCCTAACCCTGCAATACTGGCTCGCAGGCTCGGAGCAGAATTTCGCGAACCTGGTCCGCTTCCTGATCGGCCGTTACGCCGACGGCGAGCGCAGCGCGTTGCGTGGCAGCATCAAGGTCACCGACCCCATCGCCTATCCCGAGCTCGGCCTCTACCACCCTCGGCTGGCCAAAAGGATCGTGCTGAAGCGCGAGGCGCTGCCCATCCGGCCCAAGGCCGCTGGCCGCGTCGGCGTGCTGTTGATGCGCTCTTACCTCCTGGCCGGCAACACGGCCCATTATGATGGGGTGCTCGATGCGATGGAGCAGAAGGGCCTCGACGTGGTTCCTGCCTTTGCCAGCGGGCTCGATTCACGGCCGGCTATCGACGAATACTTCATGAAGGACGGCGTTGCCACTGTGGATGCCGTCGTCTCCCTGACTGGTTTCTCGCTGGTCGGAGGTCCCGCCTACAATGATGTGCACGCCGCCGAGGTTGCGCTCGTCGGGCTCGATGTACCGTACATCGCCGCGCATCCGCTCGAATTCCAGACCGTGGAGCAATGGAATGAGGACACGCGCGGCCTGACGCCGGTCGAGGCCACCATGATGGTGGCGATCCCCGAACTCGATGGTGCGATCGCGCCGATGACGTTCGGCGGCCGTTCCGCGGCGGTGGATGCCGGTCGTGACATGGCGGTGCTGCCAGAGCGGGCCGCCATGCTGGCCGCTCGCGTTGCCAAGCTGGTTGGGCTGCGCCGGCGCGCGCGGGCGGACCGCAAGATTGCCACTGTGCTGTTCAACTTCCCGCCGAACGGCGGCAGCGCCGGCACGGCCGCCTATCTCTCCGTGTTCGAGTCGCTGCACAACACGATGAAGTCTCTCAAGGAAGCCGGCTATGCGGTCGACGTGCCGGCGACGGTCGACGAACTCCGCGCCCGCGTTCTCAAGGGCAATGCGCAACGGTTTGGGACCGATGCCAATGTGGCGGCTCGCATGCCTGTCGACACCTACGTTCGGCGCGAGCGCTGGCTGGCCGAGATCGAGAAGCAATGGGGCGCGGCGCCGGGGCGCCACCAGACCGATGGTGGTCATCTGCTGGTGCTCGGCGAGCAATTCGGAAACCTGTTCGTCGGCCTGCAGCCGGCCTTCGGGTACGAAGGCGACCCGATGCGGTTGCTGTTCGAGCGTGGATTTGCACCAACCCATGCGTTCGCGGCGTTCTATCGCTGGATCCGCGAGGATTTCGGCGCCGATGCCGTCCTGCATTTCGGCACCCATGGCGCGCTGGAATTCATGCCCGGCAAGCAGGTTGGCCTGTCCGGAGAGTGCTGGCCCGACCGTCTGATCGGCGATCTCCCCAATTTCTATCTCTACGCCTCGAACAATCCGTCGGAGGGCGCCCTCGCCAAGCGTCGCGCGGCGGCGACGCTGATCAGCTATCTGACGCCGCCGATTGCCAAGGCCGGGCTCTACAAGGGGCTGGCCGATCTGAAGGCCTCGCTCGACACCTGGCGGGCGATGCCGCCGACCACGAGCGACGTCGAACGGGCGCAGGCGCTGACGCTGATCCAGGCTCAGGCCGCAGCGGTCGATCTCGCCGCAGCTGAGCCGGCGTGGGGCGGCGATGCGGCGACGCGCGTTGCCGCGCTCAATGACAGCGTGCGCGAGCTCGAATACTCCCTTATCCCGCATGGGCTGCACGTGGTTGGCGCGCCGCCGACTGCGCCGGAGCGTGCCGAATTGCTCGATGCCGCCGGCATCACCGAAGCTGCACAGCGCGAGACGCTCGATGCGCTGCTCGCGACGGATCACGAGACGCCGGCGCTGATTCATGCCCTGGACGCCGGCTATATCAGGCCGGTACCGGGCGGCGATCTCTTGCGCAATGTCGAGGTGCTGCCGACCGGGCGCAATCTGCATGGCTTCGATCCGTTCCGGATCCCGAGCGCCTTCGCCGTCCAGGACGGTGCCCGGCAGGCGGACCGGCTGCTGGCGCGTCACGCGGCCGAGACCGACGCGCTTCCCGAGACGGTTGCGCTGGTGCTCTGGGGGACCGACAATCTGAAGACCGAGGGCGCCCCGATCGCGCAGGCCCTGTGGCTGCTTGGTGCCGAGCCGCGCCACGACAGCTACGGCCGGCTGGCCGGTGCGCAGCTGATCCCGCTCGAGCGCCTCGGCCGACCCCGCATCGACGTCGTCATGACGCTCTCGGGCATCTTCCGCGACCTGATGCCGCTGCAAACCCGTCTGCTGGCCGAGGCGGCCTGGCTCGCTGCCAGCGCCGACGAGCCGGTAACCCGGAACTTCGTTCGCAAGCATGCGCTGGACTACCAGGCCAAGCACGGCGGCGACCTCAAGCAGGCGTCGCTGCGGGTGTTCGGCAATGCCGAGGGCGCCTACGGGGCCAACGTCAATCACCTGATCGATTGCGGCGCCTGGACGGACGAGCAGGAGCTCGCCGAGGTCTATACCCGCCGCAAGGGGTTTGCCTATGGCATCGACGGCCGGCCGGCCCGTCACGACGCCTTGCTCGGTCACGTCCTCGCGGGCGTCGATGCCGCCTATCAGAACATCGATTCCGTCGAGCTCGGCGTCACGACGGTCGATCATTATTTCGATACGCTCGGCGGCATCAGCCGCGCGGTCAAGCGCGCGCGTGGCGAGGCGGCCCCCGTCTATATCGGCGACCAGACGAGGGGCGAGGGAACCGTCCGCACGCTTTCGGAACAGGTGGCGCTGGAGACACGGACCCGCACGCTCAATCCGAAATGGTACGAGGGCCTGCTGGCGCATGGCTATGAAGGCGTCCGCCAGATCGAAGCTCACGTCACCAACACCGTCGGCTGGTCCGCCACCACGGGCCAGGTCGCGCCCTGGGTCTATCAGCAGATCACGTCGACCTATGTGCTCGACGAAGCCATGCGCGAACGCCTCGCCACCTTGAACCCGGCCGCCTCTGCCAAGATCGCCAACCGGCTCATCGAGGCGCACGAGCGCAATTACTGGTCGCCGGATCCAGCCATGCTCGACGTCCTGCGCAAGGCCGGCGAGCAGTTCGAAGATCGCCTTGAAGGCGTGGGAGTTGCCGCATGAACATACCGGTCCGCCAGAACGACGTTGCCGCCGCGATCCGCAGACCGGATGGCGCAGGCAGCGTGCAGGTCCAGATGGACCCCAATCTCGCCATCGGCACGGCCAAGGTGTTCTCGGTGTACGGCAAGGGCGGCATCGGCAAGAGCACGACCTCGTCGAATCTGTCGGTGGCCTTTTCCAAGCTCGGCAAGCGCGTGCTCCAGATCGGTTGCGATCCCAAGCACGATTCCACCTTCACCCTCACCAAGCGGCTGGTGCCGACCGTCATCGACGTGCTCGAGCAGGTGAATTTCCACAGCGAGGAGCTGCGCACCGAGGATTTCGTCTACCAGGGCTATAACGGCGTGATGTGCGTCGAGGCGGGCGGGCCGCCGGCCGGTACCGGCTGCGGCGGCTACGTGGTCGGCCAGACCGTGAAGCTGCTGAAAGAGCATCATCTGCTCGACGACACCGACATCGTCATCTTCGACGTCCTGGGCGACGTCGTCTGCGGCGGCTTCGCTTCGCCCTTGCAGCATGCCGATCGCGCACTGATCGTGGCAGCCAACGACTTCGACTCGATCTTCGCCATGAACCGGATCGTCGCCGCGATCCAGGCCAAGTCCAGGAACTATCCGGTCAGGCTCGGCGGCGTCATCGTCAACCGCAGCGCGGCGACCGACCAGGTCGACAAATTCAACGAACGCGCCGGCATGAAGACGGTCGCGCACTTCCCGGATCTCGACGTCATCCGCAGGAGCAGGCTCAAAAAGTCCACCCTGTTCGAAATGGAGTCCTCGCCCGAGGTCGATGCCGTGCAGAAGGAATATCTGCGTCTCGCCGCCTCGCTGCTGGCAGGCGTGGAGCCGATGAATGCCATTCCGCTGAAGGATCGTGACATCTTCGATTTGCTGGGGTTCGACTGATGACGACGGCACAATATCTCGAACGGCGAAGCGAGCTTGAGACCTATTTCGACCGCACGGCCGCCGCGGCCTGGACGCGGCTGACCTCCGATGCCCCGGTAGGTCGGATCCGTGCGACGGTGCGCGCCGGCCGCGACGAGATGCGGCAGACGCTGCTGTCCTGGCTGCCGGAGGATCTGCGCGGCGCCCGGCTGCTCGACGCCGGCTGCGGCACCGGTGCGCTGTCGATCGAGGTTGCCCGCCGCGGCGCGGAGGTCGTCGCTGTCGACATCTCGCCGACCCTGATCCAGATCGCGGCCGGAAGGCTACCGCCCGACATCAGCCCGCGCGCGATCAAATTCGTCGCCGGAGACATGCTCGATCCCAAGCTCGGCAAGTTCGATTTTGTCGTGGCGATGGATTCCGTCATTCACTATCAGCCCGCCGACGTGGTGCGAATGTTCGCCAGCCTGTCGGCCCGGACGCTGACTGCGCTGCTCGTCACCTTCGCGCCGAGGACCCCGGCGCTGACCTTGATGCATGCCGTCGGCCGGGCGTTTCCGCGCGAAAACCGGGCTCCTGCGATCGAGCCGGTGACCGAACAGCATCTCAAGCGCCTGATCGCCGATCATCCTGATCTCGAAGATTGGTCGTTCGGCCGCGACAAGCGGGTTGCCAGTGGCTTCTACAAGTCCCACGCATTGGAGTTACTGCGTCGATGACCATTCGGGCGCCATCGCTTGCGCAGGCTTGGATGCGGCTGGGGTCGCGCTATCTGCCATTCGCAGATGCCGCGAGCACGGAGCTTCCGCTGTCGCGCCTGCTGCGGCTCTCGATGTTCCAGGTCTCGGTCGGTATTTCGGTCGTTCTTCTCAACGGCACGCTGAACCGCGTGATGATTGTCGAGCTCGGGGTGCCAAGCTGGCTGGTGGCCGCGATGGTTGCGCTGCCGCTGGTGTTCGCGCCGCTGCGTGTGCTGATCGGCTTTCGCTCCGACAATCATCGTTCGGTGCTTGGCTGGCGGCGTGTCCCCTACATCTGGATGGGAACGCTGCTGCAGTTCGGCGGCCTAGCCATCATGCCGTTCGCGCTGCTGGTGCTCTCGGGCGACGAGCCCGGACAGATCATCGCCGGGCGGATCGGCGCCGCGATGGCGTTCCTTCTGGTCGGAGCGGGTCTCCACACCACGCAGACCGCCGGGCTGTCGCTGGCGACCGACATTGCGCCGGAGCAGTCCCGCCCGCGCGTGGTCGCCTTCCTCTATGTCATGCTGATGTTCGGCATGATGGCGAGCGCGCTGCTGTTCGGCGCGCTGCTGGCCGATTTCAGCGAGATGCGCCTGATCCAGGTCGTGCAGGGCGCGGCGCTGACGGAGATGATTCTCAACATCGTGGCGCTGTGGAAGCAGGAGGCGCGAGATCCGGCACGAACGGCGCTGAACCGCGAGCGTCCGGTGTTCCGCGACTCCTGGCGCAAGTTCCAGGAGGCCGGCGGTTCGCTGCGCGTGCTGGTCGCGGTCGGTCTCGGCACGGCGGGCTTCACGATGCAGGATATCCTGCTCGAGCCCTATGGTGCGGAGATCCTGCATCTGACCGTAGGGCAAACCACGGCGCTGACCGCGCTGTTCGCCGCCGGCACGCTGTCCGGGTTCGCCATCTCGGCGCGGCGGCTCGGTACGGGATCGGACCCCTACCGGGTGGCCGCGCTTGGAGCGCTTGTCGGTCTGATCGCTTTCTCCGCCGTGATCTTCTCGGCACCGCTGATGTCGCCGATGCTGTTTCGCGTCGGCACCACCCTGATCGGGTTTGGCGGCGGCCTCTTCGCGGTCGGCACGCTCATCGCGGCGATGGCGCTGGCGCGCGACGGCGAGGCCGGTCTTGCACTCGGAACCTGGGGCGCCGTGCAGGCGACGGCGGCCGGCACGGCGATCGCCGGTGGCGGGGCCATCCGCGATCTCATGTCGTCACTGGCCGTGAACGGTCATCTCGGCGTCGCGCTCAATGGACCGGCGACCGGCTACAGCATCGTCTATCACATCGAAATTGCCCTGTTGTTCGCAACGCTCGCGGTGATCGGGCCGCTGGTGCGCTGGCGGCATCCGTCCACGCACCAGGCACCACGGTTCGGTATCGCGGAATTTCCAGGTTAGCTCGCTCGGGAGGCGGTCATGCATACGGATCTCACTGGTTACATCGATGTGGCACAGGTCACGCTGTACGCATTCTGGATTTTCTTCGCCGGCCTGATTTTCTATCTGCGCCGCGAAGACAAGCGCGAGGGCTATCCGCTGATCTTCGAGGATGGCAATCGCGGCCGGGGCGCCGGCTTCCCGTCCTTCCCCGGCTTCAAGACCTATCTGGTCCGGCACGGGGAACCCGCCACATTGCCGAGGTGGAGCAATGACCGCCGCGACGCACCGGTGACGCCGATCGCCCCGTGGCCGGGCTCGCCCTACGTGCCGACCGGGAATCCCATGCTCGACGGCGTCGGGCCAGCGTCCTATGCCGATCGCGAAGACGTTCCCGAACTGACGATGGACGATATTCCGGCTATCGTTCCGCTCCGGGTCGCAACCTCCATCACCATCGAGGAGCGCGATCCCGATCCGCGGGGCATGCCCGTGATCGGTGTCGACGGTGAGGTCGGCGGCGTCGTTCGCGACGTCTGGGTGGATCGCGCCGAGATGCTGATCCGCTACCTCGAAGTCGAGGCTGCCGGTGTTTCGGGACGGTACGTGCTGTTGCCGATGACCATGGCGCGCATCGAAATTCAGTGGAAGAAGGGACGTGTTCTCGTGCAGTCGATCCTCGGCCGCCAGTTCGCGGATGCGCCCGTCCTCGCCAATCCCGACCAGGTCACCAAGCGGGAAGAAGATCGCATCGTCGGCTATTTCGGCGGTGGCAATCTCTACGCGACGCCCGCCCGCCAGGAGCCGCTGCTGTGAGCACCCGGCTTCGCCAGTTCGAAGACCTGCACCTGCCCGAGGGCGAGAGCCTGGTCTGGCAGGGCAGGCCGAGCGCAAGGGCGCTTTTGATCCGCGTCTTCCACCTGCGGCTGGTGATCGGCTATTTCGCACTGCTGTTCATCGGCCGGCTCGGCTATGGGGCTCTCGCGCATCAGCCCTGGACGGAAACCCTCGCAATCGCATCGCGGCTGTGGATCCCGCTGGTGCTCGTGCTTGCCTTGCTCGCGGGGCTCGCCTTGCTCTACAGCCGCACCACCCGATACAGCTTCACCAACCGCCGCGTGCTGCTGCAATTCGGCGCGGTGCTGCCGATGACCCTCAACATTCCCTTCACCCAGATCGCCCAGGCCGCGGTCAAGAAATATGGTGACGGCACCGGCGAACTGCCGCTCGCCGTCACCAGCGAGCGGCGGCTGGCGTTCCTGCTGCTCTGGCCACACGTGCGTCCCTGGCGAGTCACGCAGGTGGAGCCCATGCTCCGCTGTGTGCCCGAGGCCGAGAGGGTGGCCTCGCTGCTTGCGAGTGCCCTGAAGGCGGTGCCGCAAGCGCCGGAGCCCGTCGTGAACGCGATGCCCGCGCTACGGCCGGCCGGGTTGTCCGTTTCTGTCGCGACCGCGGCCTAGGAGGTGAGCATGAGCGACGTTGCTGTCGACAAGATGGTCCCGCGAGGCGCGCTGCTCGGGGCAATGGCGTTGATCGTATTCTCGCTGGTGGTCGCCGGCGTCGGACGCGTGACCGGCACCGGGACCGTCCACGCACACTATGCGTCCTTGCTCGACACCGCGTCCTTCCGCTTCGAGGATCGGGCCGACGGCGGCATCGCCGTGATCGCACCCGAGAGCGGTGCCCTGCTCGGCGTGGTGCCGGCGGGCACCGACGGCTTCGTGCGAACGGTGCTGCGCAGCTTTGCTTTCGATCGCCAGCGTCACGGCGTTGGAACCGGACCCGCCTTCGTCATCGCCCGCTGGTCGAGCGGACAGGCGACCATCGATGATCCTGCGACCGGACGGCGCGTCGATCTTGCGGCGTTCGGCGCCGCGAACCGGCAGGCCTTCGAGCACGTTCTTGCCATGCGAGGGAAGACCCCATGAATTTCTTCAGCAGTTCGCAGCCACGTCGCTTCGACGTCGGTTGCACGATCGAGATCGAGCAAACCGCCGAGAGCCTTCACGCCCATGTCAGCCTCGACGGCGACGTGGAAATTCATCCGGGCGATGAGGTGGAGATCCACGGCGCGCCGATCAATGTCGCATTCGGCGACCGGATCAATGTGCGACGGACGGCGACGGTGGTGCGGGCAGGGTCGCTCAAGCGATTGATGGCCCACGCTGCCGGCTATCTCGAACTTACCGAACTCTATGAAGTCAGCTTCTCGGACGGGAGAGCATCATGATCACGATCGAAGGCGGCACACCCGCATCCTCCTCCAGCACCGACATGGCCCGCGAGGACACCATCCTCAGCCCGCGCTTCTACACCACCGACTACGCCGCGATGGATCGCCTCAACGTCGATCTGGTCCGGTCGGAGTGGAACGCCGTCATGGCCGACCTGCGGGCGGACCACAACCGCAAGCACTTCGTCAAGACCGACGAGTTCGAGAAGGGGCTCGATGCGCTGCCGGATGATCTGCGCAAGGAGTTCAAGGATTTCCTGGTAAGCTCGCTCACCGCGGAGTTTTCGGGGTGCGTGCTCTATGCCGAGATCAAGAAGCGCATCAGCAATCCCGACATTCGCGAATTGTTCGCTTTCATGAGCCGGGACGAAGCGCGCCATGCCGGCTTCATCAACGAGATCCTGAAGGATCACGGCATCGGTGTCGATCTCAGCTTCCTGACCAAGGTCAAGAAGTACACCTATTTCAGGCCGAAATTCATCTTCTACGCGACCTATCTGTCAGAGAAGATCGGCTATGCGCGCTACATCACCATCTTCCGGCAGATGGAGCGCAATCCCGAGCGCCAGTTCCACCCGATCTTCCGCTGGTTCGAGCGCTGGTGCAACGACGAGTTCCGGCACGGCGAGGCGTTTGCTCTGCTGATGCGCGCCGATCCCAAGCTGTTGCGCGGCCACAACAAGCTGTGGATCAAGTTCTTCCTGCTGGCGGTATTCGCGACCATGTATGTGCGCGACCACATGCGGCCCGCCTTCCACAAGGCGCTCGGCATGACGCCGACCGATTACGACATGCGCGTGTTCCGGATCACGACCGACATTTCGCGCCAGGTCTTCCCGGTCGTGCTCGACATCGACAATCCGCGCTTCCTCGCCGGGCTGGAGCGGCTGCGCAGCGTGGCGGAGGCGATTGCCGATGCCAAGGCGCAGGGCGGCCTGTCGGGACGGTTGAAGCGGGCGGTGCTGCCGTTCGCGGCCGCTGCAGCCTTCGCACGGTTGTACCTGTTGCCGGCGAAGACGAACGAGCTGCCGCAGGAGATCAGGCTTCAACCCGCTTGGTAATGGGAGCCCGGTTATGGGCGCACTCTCGATCGCGATCGCCTACGTTCTGTTCGTGTGGTGGTTCTCCACCGGCTCGGTGCTGTTCCTCGTCGGCGTGTCCTCGCGCCACGACTGGCAGCTCAAGCTGGCGGCGGCCGCGCTCTACGGGGCCGCGCTTCTGGGAGTTGCGGCCAGCAGCCAGGTGCCGACCGCGGCCGGCGCCTATTGCGTCTTCACCTGCGCCATCCTGCTGTGGGGCGCGGTGGAAATCTCGCTCCTAGCCGGCTGGATCACCGGCCCCCGGCCGGAGCCCTGTCCGCGCGGATGCGCGAGTGCCGATCGGGTCTGGTTCGCATTGCAGGCGATTGCCTATCACGAACTGGCGCTGATCGGCACCGCCGGCCTCGTCTTCGCGGTCACGACCGGTGCGCCCAATCAACTCGGCTGGTGGACCTTTGCCGCACTGCTCGTGCTGCGTCAGAGCGCCAAGATCAATCTGTTCCTCGGGGTGCGCACCCTGAACGATGAACTGATGCCGGAGCGTGTCGCCTTCATGCGCAGCTATTTCGCGCGCAAGCCGATGAATGCGCTGTTCCCATTCTCCGTGACATCAGCGACCGCTGCCGCAGCCGGCCTCGCGATGGCTGCGCTTGGCGACGTCTCCGAATTCGATGCATTGACCTGTTCGCTGCTTGCCGCGCTGGTGGCCCTCGGCGCGCTCGAGCACTGGTTCATGGTTCTGCCGGTCCCTGTCGTCGATCTCTGGCGCTGGGCCGCGGGCTCGCAGCCGGCGCCGGTCGTGTCGGTCGTGCCCGAACTGCCTACAAAGCCGGTCCTCGCAGTCATTCCTGGAGGCGTCTCGATCGACAGGCCGCTTCCCGTCAAAAGCGCCGGCTCGCTGGCGCGGCAGCGGCTCGAGGATCAATTTCGTCAGGCTTATCGCGAGAGCAAGGCGGCCAGTGCGGCCAAGCTCGCGGGTGCAATCGTGGACAACCGAATTTCAGATGGGAGAGTACCATGAACTACGAAGACTATTTTCGTCGGCAACTGGATGGTCTTCGCAGGGAAGGGCGGTACCGCGTCTTCGCCGATCTCGAACGCACGGCGGGCTCTTTTCCGAAGGCAACGCATCACACCCCGACCGGCCCGCGCGAGGTCACCGTGTGGTGCTCGAACGATTATCTCGGTATGGGCCAGCATCCGAAGGTCCTCGCCGCCATGCATGAGGCGCTCGATCGCTGCGGCGCCGGCGCGGGCGGAACGCGGAACATCGCAGGCACCAATCACTATCACGTCCTGCTGGAGGAAGAACTGGCCGACCTTCACGGCAAGCAGGCCGCGCTGTTGTTCAACTCCGGCTATGTATCGAACTGGACCTCGCTGAGCACGCTGGCCTCACGCATGCCGGGCTGTGTGATCCTGTCGGATGAACTCAATCATGCCTCGATGATCGAGGGCATGAAGCACAGCCGCTGCGAAACCCGCATCTTCCGCCACAATGACGTCGACGATCTCAGGCGCAAGCTGGCCGATCTCGAGCCGCACGCGCCCAAGCTGGTCGCGTTCGAATCGGTCTATTCGATGGACGGCGACATCGCGCCGATCGCCGATATCTGCGACGTCGCCGACGAGCATCATGCGATGACCTATCTGGACGAAGTCCACGCCGTCGGGCTCTACGGGCCGCGCGGCGGCGGCATCTCGGATCGCGAGGGCCTCAGCGACCGCCTGACCGTGATCGAGGGAACGCTGGCAAAGTCGTTCGGCGTGATCGGCGGCTACATCACGGGCTCGCAGACCGTCTGCGATTTCGTGCGCAGCTTCGCTTCGGGCTTCATCTTCTCCAGCGCGCTGCCTCCGGCGGTCGCTGCCGGGGCGCTGACCAGTATCCGCCATCTCAAGTCGAGCGGCGAGGAGCGGGCGCGGCACCAGGATCGCGTCGCCCTGCTGCGGCGGCGGCTCGACGAGGCCGGCGTCAGCCATCTCGAGAATCCCAGCCACATCGTGCCCGTGATGGTGCGTGATCCTGTCCTGTGCAAGCAGATCAGCGACGTGTTGCTGGATCGCTACGGAATCTATGTGCAGCCGATCAATTATCCGACCGTCGCGCGCGGAACTGAGCGGTTGCGGATCACGCCTTCGCCATTGCACTCGGATGCCGACATCGAGGCGCTGGTGTCGGCGCTGTCCGAGATCTGGGCCGAGGTCGGGCTGGCTCAAGCCGCCTGAGTCGGGTCGCGATGTATCTGGACTTCGAACCGGTGGCCGGCGGGAAAACGCTCCCGCCGCCAAGCTCTCGGCGTTGATGTCCCCTTGACTTCAAGTCCCCTGCACGACCTCCGGATGTCATGCGACGCCTGATGAAGTTCCTGCATACGATGGGGGCGATCGGCCTGATGGGCGCGATGGCCTGCCTCGTGGTGCTCCTCGGCTTCGTTCCCGCGCCGAAATCGCTGTCCGACTATGCCCTGATGACGGCAGCGATGAGCGGGGTGGTCACCTGGGTGTTCTTTCCCTCGCTCGGCCTGACGCTGGTCGCCGGCCTGCTCGCGATTGCGCTGAACCGGGCGTTTCACAATGCCGGCTGGGCCTGGGCCAAGCTTGCGACGGGCGTCCTGGTTTTTGAGGGCGGGTTCACCTCAATCGTTGGGCCGTTGCAGGAGGAGGCTGAACTCGCGGCACGGGCGCTGGCCGGCGACCTCAATCCAGCTACGCTCGCCCCATCCTTCGGCAGCGTCCGCAATGTGATCTGGGTGCTGCTTGCAGTCACCACGGTTAACGTCGTGCTTGGCATCTGGCGGCCGCGCCTCACCCGGCTTCCGGACTAGCGCTGCAGCGAGAGCCTCGCTCTGGGCTGCCGCCGCACGTGCCAAGCCGGCCGGCGCCCCGGATCGGTGCTGCCCGCAAGGCAGAGTCGGCTATTCCCGACCGCCGCTTGAGCGTCTATATGACGCCCATGCTTCCTCACCGTTTCTCCGTCGCGCC
>CAYREH010000049.1:0-45458 GCA_964423245.1 uncultured Bradyrhizobium sp.
ACATGCGTCAGGATCGCCTCGATCGCGTGCGCGCAATAGTCGACGCCGAGCTGGTTCGGGATCGTGAGCAGCAGCGTGTCCGCTTCCGCGATCGCCTCGTCCTGCCGGAGCTGTTCGATCAGCGCGTCCGGTTCGGCCGCGTAGGAGCGGCCGAAGATGGCGCGGGTGCGCGGATCGATGAAGCCGATCTGGTCTTCGCCCTCGCCGCCGCGGCCGAAATAGGCGCGGTCGCGATCGTCGACCAGTGCGAAGATGCTGCGGCTGACCGAGACGCGCGGCGTGCGGCCGTGGCCGGCCTCCGTCCACGCGGCGCGATAGGCGCGGATCTGGGCCGCCTGCTGCACGTGGAAGGGCTCGCCCGTCTCGTCGTTCTTGAGCGTCGAGCTCTGCAGATTCATGCCGCGTTGCGCCGCCCAGACCGCGGTGGCGTTCGAGCCGGCGCCCCACCAGATGCGCTCGCGCAGGCCTTGCGCATGCGGCTCGAGGCGAAGCAGGCCCGGCGGATTGGGAAACATCGGCCGCGGATTGGGCTCGGCAAACCCTTCGCCGCGCAAGAGGTCGAGGAAGACCTCGGCATGGCGCCGGCCCATGTCGGCATCGCTCTGGCCGTCGGCCGGCCGGTAGCCGAAATAGCGCCAGCCGTCGATCACCTGCTCGGGCGAGCCGCGGCTGATGCCGAGCTGGAGCCGTCCGCCGGCGATGAGATCGGCGCTGCCGGCATCCTCCAACATGTAGAGCGGGTTCTCGTAGCGCATGTCGATCACGCCGGTGCCGATCTCGATCCGGCTGGTCTTCGCGCCGACCGCCGCGAGCAGGGGAAAGGGCGAGGCGAGCTGGCGCGCGAAATGATGCACGCGGAAATAGGCGCCGTCCGCGCCGAGCTGTTCGGCGGCGACCGCGAGCTCGATCGACTGCAGCAGCGTGTCCGCGGCCGAACGGGTCTGCGATTGCGGCGAGGGCGTCCAGTGTCCGAAGGACAGGAATCCGATTGTCTTCATGAGGCTGTCGCGGAAATGAGGGGAGGTGAGGGGGGTATCCGGCCTTCAGGCGGGATCGGGCGCCCGGCCAGATGCGCACACGCCGACCCTGCCATCCTGCCAGTGTTTTGCCCGACGGGTCAACTTTTCCGCAGCGCCGCTCAAGTCCCTGATTCCACTGGGCCGGTTACTTTGCATGGGGTTGTTTTTTCAGTTCTCGTTTTGGCGGGAGGCTTACGCCTGCTGCCGCAGCGCCGCCGGCAGGTCCTGCCGCTTCGACCAGGTGATGTAGGAGGCGACCGCCGTCATCGCCGCGAAGCCGGCCAGACTCACCGCGACCTGCATCATCGTCAGGTTCGGCCCCGTGATCAGGATCAGATGGCCGGCGAAGGACAGGAAGACGCCGACGCAGAACACCGCCAGCCATTCCTCGCCGCAGATGATGACCGCGTGCAGCGGGCGCCATTTCAGGCCCGGATGATCGGCCGGGATCAGATAGGTCGCGAGGAAGGCGAGGGCGAGGAAGTGAAGCACCCGATGCGGCGCGAGATTCTCCTTGTCGCCCTGCGCGACGCCGTCGCGGAGCATGTCGGGCAGAGAGGCCGCCAGCGTCGGCACATGGCGCATCAAGGTGACGGCCATCGCAAAGACGAGATAGGCACCCGCCAGCGCCCGCAGCCAGGCGAAGCGGTGCAGCGCGCGCCCCGAATGGCCGGTCACGGCGAACCAGCCGCCCAGCACCATCAGCATCTGCCAGCAGAACGGATTGAAGCTCCATTCCGTGTCGGGATAGACGCGGAAATTCCAGCCGAACCAGCGCGCCGCGACGTACAGCGCGACGGAGGCCGCCAGCGTCACGTTCGGTCGCCGCAGCAGGCCCCACAGCACCACGGGGAAGAACGCCATCAGCGGGATCATCAATTGCAAGAGGTCGAGGTTCAGCGGCTCTTCCTGCAGCACGAGCCCGCGGACCAGGATGCGCAGCGGATGTTCGAGGATGCCGGAGATGTTGTATTCGTGGATGATCTCCGGCGCCATCGACTGCGAGGCGACATAGGCGATGGTGTCGATGTAGATCACGAACAGCACGACATAGGCGGCGTAGAGCCGCCACACCCGCCGGAAGATGCGCGTCGCCGCCACCAGATAGCCGCGCTCGAACGCCATCCTTCCGTGGATGATGGCGACGCCATAGCCGACCACGAACACGAACAGATCGGCCGCGCCGCTGAAGCCGAAATTGCGCAGCGTCAGCAGGTTGACGACATTGTTGGGGATGTGGTCGACGAACACCGACCAGTTGGCGATGCCGAGCGTCAGGTACAGGCGCGGGTCGAGCTGGAATGCGGCGAGGTTCGCCTTGACGGACGGCTTCATCACGGACAGCGGCTTTCGGAATCAGGGGCGACGCTTTTAGCGGCAACCACCTGCCCAACCGAGTAGCTTTTGCGTGATTGATGCCCGGTCCCGGCCGGGTGGCCTCATTCGGCCGGTTCGGCCGAGGTCTCTTCGCTGCCCATGCGGCTGGCCATGACGCCGAGCGCGACGCCGCCAATGGCGAGGATCGGCAGCAGGCGCTTGATGCCGATGGCGCGAACGATCTGCAGTCCGGTCGCAAGCAGCATGGGATCGGCAAGCATGCTCTGGCTCGCCGACCTCGCGGCACTGGCCGCGCGCTCCGCGGCGATCCGGGCGCGGATGCGCATCTGGCGCTTGTAGCCCCAATAGGTGCCGGCAGCCGTGAGCGTCAGCAGGAAGAAGATGGCTGCGCCGGCAAGGCAGGCCTGTACCGGCCCATACGTCTGCAGCACCGAGATGAACGCCGCTGCGCACAGGAATCCGGTGGTCACGAAGAGCGCCAGAGCGGCGCCCGCGGCGAGCGAAGTCAGCCGGACCGTGGTGCCGGCCGATGCGCTGACGCCGTCGATGATGCGTTGAAACATGGACTCGTTCCTCAAAATCCCCACAAGCCGAGGGCGGCGCCGCAGCGCCGCCGCAAGAGCCTCAGCGGCGCCAGGCGGCGCCGATCAGAAAGCCGATGCCGAGCGCGAGGCCGACGGTCGCCAGCGGCCGCGAGGTGATCGCGTCCTCCAGCGTCTCCTCGATCGAGCCATAGGCATCCTGCGCGGCGCCCATCATGGCGCTGCCGCGGTCGGCGATGTCATCGAACCGCGAATCCATGTTCTCGCGCGCCTGCTTGTAGCCGCTGCGCGCCTGCTTGCTCGCGGAGTTGGCGAAGGTGTTGAGGGCATCGGTGATCTGGTCGGTGAGGGCGGCGATATCGTTCTTCACGGCTGCTACATCCTTCTCGAGGCGTTCGCTGGTGGCTTTGTCGGTCCAGTCCTTCGTGCCGGTCTTGGTCGCTGACATCGGAGCTCCAAAGCAGGGTGGCTGAGATAGCGTGAAACGCTTCGCTGCCCGGGAAGTTCCCTCGGCGAAACCGCCTCATCCCTGCGGCAGCTGTGGCGTGGTCTCGGGGAGCAGGTGCTCCTTCAGGATCAGCCCGACGATCAGCAGCGGCGACGACAGGAATGCCCCCATCGGCCCCCACAGCCACGTCCAGAAGGCGAGGGCGATGAACACGGCGAGCGCGTTCAGGGCCAGCCTGCGGCCGATGATCGTCGGCGTGACGAAATGTCCTTCCAGGAACGTGATGCCGCCGAAGGCGAGCGCCGCCATCAGGCCGCCGCCAATGGTGGGGAAGGCGACGAGGCCGACCACCACAAGGATCACGAACATCGCCACCGGGCCGATGATCGGGATGTAGTTGAGTGTCGCCGCCAGCGCACCGAGCCCGGCCGGGTTCGGCATCCCCGTGACCGCACAGACGACCCCCGCGGCAATGCCGACGCCGACATTGATGAATGTGACGGTGAGGAGGTAGTTGCCGAGATGGACCTCGATCTCGTTGATGATGCGCAGCGTGCGCAGACGTGCCTCGCGGTCGCCGAACGTCATGATCAGCGTCCGCCGCAGGTCGCGCCAGCTCGCAATGAACAGGATCAGCGTGACGAAGAACAGCAGGAATTCGGCGAAGGTGGGCGACAGGAATTCCAGTGTCGGTTGCACCCATTCGATTTTCGGAAGCTGCAGGCTGGGCAGCCCCTCGGAGCCGCCGACCATGCCCTGCAGCTCCTTCCACAGCGTCAGTGGACGGTCGAACACGTGAAGCTTGTCCTTGAGCTTCGCACCGAGCTCCGGCAGGCGTGAGCTCCACTCGATCACGGGGGCGGCGATCAGGGCGAACACGAAGGCGACCACGGCCGTCACGGCGACCACGATCAGCACCGCGCCGAAGGCGCGCGGCACCCCGCGACGCTCCAGGAAGCTCGCAGCGGGCGACAGCATGGTGCCGGCAACCATGGCCATCACGACCGGCAGGAAAAATCCCCTGGCCACATACAGAACCGCCACCACGGCGATCAGCAGCAGCCCGGCCAGCGCAAACGCGACGAACTCCGTCCGGCGAATGATCGGCGGCGCCTCGGTGTGGCTCTCCGCAAGCGGCGTGCCCTCGCCGGTGCCGGGGATCAAACGCTCACTGGGAAGGACGCGCACGATCTCTCACTCCCGCACGACTGTCCGCGCGTCCACTGATGACGAGCACCAACGCGGGCCACCCCGATCGGTTCCATCGCGATTTCGTGAACCGTCGCTCTCTTGACTGTGACACGGAAGCAGTGGCGTCAGCCGGAACCTGAATCACCCGGCCCGCGTTGGTTCGACAGCGCATCCCATGGATGCACGCAACCCGGGGCAGCTCATGACCAGGATTTTCGAAGTTCGTCGCAGCTTCTCACAGCGCGCTGCTGCCGTCGCCGTCGCCGCGACCTTGCTGGCGGTGCCGTTCGCCGCGCAGGCCCAGACGCTCGGATACGCGCCGATGCAGCCATCCTATGCCGATCAGGGCGTTGCGGCCGACGAGCCGCAGGCCGCCGATGAGGATTCCCAGCTGCCGGACCGGCTCCGAAAGCAGATCGTCAGTTTCGATCGCAATGAGCCGGCCGGCACGATCGTGATCGATACCGCCAACACCTATCTCTATTACGTGCTCGGCAATGGCCGCGCGATCCGCTACGGCGTCGGTGTCGGCCGCGAGGGCTTTACCTGGTCCGGCGTCCAGACCGTGACGCGCAAGGCCGAATGGCCGGATTGGCATCCGCCGGCCGAGATGATCGCGCGCCAGCCTTATCTGCCGCGGTTCGTCGCCGGCGGCCCGGGCAATCCGCTCGGCGCCCGAGCGATGTATCTGGGCTCCAGCGTCTATCGCATCCACGGCACCAACGATCCCAGCACCATCGGCAAGTTCGTCTCTTCGGGCTGCATCCGCCTCACCAATGAGGACGTGGCCGACCTGTTCAATCGCGTCAATGTCGGAACCAGGGTCGTCGTGTTGCCGAAGAACGCGCCGCTGATGGCGCGCGGTGGCGACGGGGAAACAGCGCGGAAGCGGTCCGTGGTGACCACCATGCCTTCCGGACGCCAGGCGCTCAACTTGTCAACCTCTGCAGTCAATTGATCGTGGAGCGGAGTCGGATGACCAAGACGATGCGAAAGCTGGTTGGCGGGGCAGCCGCAACGATCGCGCTGGCGGTGTTGAGCGTCTCGGTGGCACCTTCGGCGCATGCGCAGGACTTCTTCTCGGAGCTGTTCGGCGGCTTCCGGATGCGGCCGCCGCCGGAGATCCGGGTTCCGTTCCCGCGCGATGATGTGCCCCGTTACGAGCCGCGTGCGCGGATAAGTTACGGCGGCGGCACCGCCTACTGCGTGCGCGGCTGCGATGGGCGCTACTTCCCCGCACAGGGCACCGACGCCGAAAGCAAGGCGCAGTCCTGCAAGAGCTTCTGCCCGGCTTCGGAGACGTCGCTGGTGTACGGCAGCGAGATCGACGATGCCACCACGGAGAGCGGCAAGTCCTATTCGGACCTGCCCAATGCCTTCCGCTATCGCAACGAAATGGTTGCGGGCTGTACCTGCAACGGCAAGGATCCGGTCGGCCTCGCGCAGGTCAAGGTGGAAAACGATCCGACCTTGCGCAAGGGCGATATCGTTGCGAGCGCCGACGGGCTGGTGGTCGCCAGCCGCAACGCCAACGATCGCCGCGGCATGGCGATGAACTTCTCGCCGCTGCCGGACTCGGTCCGCGCGAGATTCCGACAGGTGCCTGTGGTGGCCAAGGAATAAGCGCGGGCAGCACCCGAGCGCGATCAGAACTGTCGTCCCGGCCTGCGCCCGGACGACAGTTTTGTCTTACGCCGCACGAATCTTGCCGAGGAACGCGCTGACCTGATCGCCAAGCTGGCGGCTCTGCGTTTCCAGCAATTCCGAGGCCTGGCGGACGTGCTCGGCTGCACCCGCGGCCGCATCGGCATCCGTCTTCACGCCTGTGATGTTGTCCGAGACGTTCTTGGTGCCCTGCGCGGCGTATTGCGTGCTGCGGGTGATCTCCTGCGTCGCCGCGCCCTGCTCCTGCACGGCGGCGGCGATCGCGGTGGCCACTTCGTTGACCTCGCCGATGATGCCGCCGATCGCCTGGATGGCGTTGATGGCATCGCCGGCCACCTTCTGGATGTCGGCGATCTGCTCGGAGATCTCCTCGGTTGCCTTGGCGGTCTGGCTGGCGAGCGACTTCACTTCGGAAGCGACCACGGCGAAGCCGCGGCCGGCCTCGCCGGCGCGTGCGGCCTCGATCGTCGCGTTCAGTGCGAGCAGATTGGTCTGCGCCGCGATGGTGTTGATCAGGCCGACCACTTCGCCGATGCGGCCTGCGGATTGTGCCAAGCCCTGCACGGTGCCATCGGTCTCGCGGGCCTGGTTGACCGCGCGGCTGGCGATGCCGGCAGCATGGGCGGCCTGCTGGCTGATGTCGTTGATCGAGGCGGAGAGCTCCTCGGCCGCAGCCGCCACGCTCTCGACGCTTGAGGAGGCTTCGTGCGAGGCGCGGCCGGCGACCTCGACACGGTCATTGGTCTGCCGCGAAACCGCCGAGAGATCGCCCGAGGTCTTGCGCATTTCGCCCGACGCATCGCTCAACTCGCCGAGCGACTTGCGCACCACGCTCTCGAACTCGCCGACATAGGTCTCGATCGCGCGCTGGCGCGCCGCCGCGCCGGCATTGCGCTCGCGCTCCTGCTCCTCGATCTTGAGCTTGTCGATCGCCTGCTGCTTGAAGGTTTCGAGCGCTCCGGCGAGCGCCCCGATCTCGTCCTTGCGGTCGAGATAGCCGCTGTCGACGGACAGGTCGCCGCCGGCGACCTTGAGCATGGCGTCGCGGATCCGGTGCAGCGGCGTGATCACGCGGCGGCTGACCGCCAGCATGGCGGCGCCGGTCAGGCCGACCGCGGCGAGCAGCAGCGTCAGCTGGAGCGTCAGCGATTGCAGTGCGCCGGCGCGCTGGGCCGAAGCGTGGTCCTTGGCGGCGGCAAGCGCGGCGTCGGCCAGCCTGATCGCGCTCGCCATGCGGCCGACCGAGAAGGGGCTCCACTGGTTGGCGGTCATCGACGCCTTCTCGCCCTTGGCGATGGTCGCGATGATGGCGTCCCGGGTCGAGGTGTATTGCGGATCGAAATAGACGGACTTGGTTTCGCTCATCGCTGCCGACAGCGCCTTCGGCAGTTGCATGCCGGTCGCGGCGAGCTCGACCGCGCTCCAGGCGGCGTCGGTGGCGCCGACGAATTTGGTGAAGGCCAGCTGGCTCTCCGGGGAGATCTTGCCGGTGGTCAGCGCGTTGCCGACGATCACGGAGGATTCGCCCGCGTTCTGGCGCAGCAGCCAGGCCATCTGCTTGATCATCAGGAGCTGATCGATGGTGGCGTCCTGGTGGTTGACGCTGGCCGCGAGCACGGGCGACAGCTTCTCGAGGATGCTCATCAGGGCATCTTCGGTCTCGAGATATTCCTTGGCCAGCGCGATGCGGCGCGAGGCCCTGGGCTTGGCGACCTCGGTCCAGAATTCCGCCTGCTGTGCCAGCAGCGTCTTGTTGAGCCGCGCCAGATCGGCGACGATCGCATCCCGCTGCGGAATGTCGATTGCGGGCAGGATGTCCACGGCGCGGGCGAGCGCCGGCATCAGTTCGTCGCGAATGCCGCGGATGTATTTCTCGATCTCGGCATCGACCTGGATGTCGCTTGTCAGCTGCCGGTTGGTGGTCGACCGGTCGGCCCGGATGTTCGCCATCGCCTTGAACACGTCGGCTGACGCAGCGGCGATCGAAACGATGCGGTCAGCCTGCTGCAAGCGGGTCCAGGAGGTCCATGCGCTCAGTGAGAACCCGACGATGATGACGAGTGCGGTCGAGAAGATCACCGCTTTCAGCAGCGTGGAGACTGTCAGGCGATTGAGCATCGGACACCCCGGTACCGTTTGTGACGTTCGTGAACCCGAGCGTCAGCCCCACGAACGTCCAACAAAGGGATGCGCGACCCGGAGCGCATGCCTCCGGCAGGCGCTCCGACGCATTTGGCCGCAAAAGGGTAAAAACTTAGACAGCGACGCTGCCGTAGAATTACGTAGCCGGGTCGGCCTCGCTATTCATCAGAAGTTGTAACGGGTTGCGCGGCCGGAACCGGTTCGGGGTCCGGGCGTTGGGACACCATTAGCAAATTGCCTGAAGGGGGCTCTGCCATGCTGGTCGGTGTACTCGTCACCTTTCTCGTCGTCATTCTCGTGCTCTATCTCATCAACATGCTGCCGATGGATGGCCGCGCCAAGCAGATCGCGCGCGTTGTCGTCATCATCATCGGCATCGTCTCGCTGCTGAAATATCTCGCGGTGTTCTAGCGGGCGAGAGGTGGCGCCGATGGTGCTGCACTCGATCCGGACGACTGAAACAAGAAAGCCCCGGCCTGAGCCGGGGCTTTTGCCGTTCGAAACCGCTTGGGCTTAACCCGCCGCCTTCGCCTCGCGACGGCGCGCGGTGAGGATGTATTCGGTGTAGCCGTTCGGCTGCTCGCGGCCCTTGAAGATGAGATCGCAGGCCGCCTTGAAGGCGACGCCGTCGAAGGACGGCGCCATCGGCTTGTAGATCGGGTCGCCCGCGTTCTGCTTGTCGACCACGACCGCCATGCGCTTCAGGGATTCCATCACCTGCACCTCGGTGATCACGCCCTGGTGCAGCCAGTTGGCAAGATGCTGGCTGGATATCCGCAGGGTGGCGCGGTCTTCCATCAGGCCGACGTCGTGAATGTCCGGTACCTTGGAGCAGCCGACGCCCTGGTCGATCCAGCGCACGACGTAGCCGAGGATGCCCTGGCAGTTGTTGTCGATCTCCTGCTTGACGTCATCGGGCGCCCAGTTCGACTTCGACACCGGAATGGTCAGGATGTCTTCGAGCTTGGCGCGCGGGCCGGCCTTGGCCAGCTCCTGCTGCCGCGCGACGACATTGACCTGGTGATAGTGCAGGGCGTGCAGGGTCGCGGCGGTCGGCGACGGCACCCAGGCCGTGGTGGCGCCGGCCTGCGGATGAGCGAGCTTCTGCGTCAGCATGTCCGCCATCTTGTCCGGGGCGGCCCACATGCCCTTGCCGATCTGGGCATGACCGGGCAGCCCGTCGATCAGCCCCATGTCGACGTTCCAGTCCTCATAGGCCTTGATCCAGGCCTGCGCCTTCATCTCGTTCTTGCGGATCATCGGACCCGCTTCCATCGAGGTGTGGATCTCGTCGCCGGTCCGGTCGAGGAAGCCGGTGTTGATGAACATGATGCGCTTCGACGCGCGCTGGATGCAAGCCTTGAGGTTGACCGTGGTGCGGCGCTCCTCGTCCATAATGCCGACCTTCAGCGTGTTCTCGGGCAGGCCCAGCATCTTCTCGACGCGGTCGAAGATCTCGCAGGTCAGCGACACCTCGTCGGGGCCGTGCATCTTCGGCTTGACGATGTAGGCGGAGCCGGTGCGGGAGTTCCTGACCTTGGAGAGGCCCTTGAGGTCGTGGATCGCCAGCAGGCCCGACACCGCGGCATCGAGCAGGCCTTCCGGGACCTCCGCGCCGCTCTCGTCGAGCACCGCATCGGTGAACATGTGGTGACCGCAATTGCGCATCAGCAGCAGGCTGCGGCCGTGCAGCTTGATCTCGCCCGTGCCGTCCGGGGTCTTGTAACTGCGGTCGGCATTGAGCGAGCGGGTCAGCGTCTTGCCGCCCTTCTCGAAATCGGCCGACAGCGTGCCGTTCATCAGGCCGAGCGTGTTGCGATAGACCAGCACCTTGTCCTCGGCATCGACCGCGGCGACCGAATCTTCCATGTCGAGAATGGTCGAGACCGCGGCCTCCATGATCATGTCGGCGACGCCGGCCGGATCGTCCTTGCCGATCGCGCTGCTGCGATCGATCTTCACCTCGATGTGCAGGCCGTTGTTGACGAGCAGCACGGCGGTGGGCGCGGCGGCATCGCCCTCGAAGCCCGCGAACTGGGCGGCGGTCTTCAGTGCGGTGGCGTTGCCGCTCTTCAGCTTCACGGCGAGCTGGCCGGCGACGACGCTGTAGGCGGTGACGTCGGTATGGCTGCCGGTGGCCAGCGGCACGGCCGCATCGAGGAAGGCCTTGGCCTTGGCGATCACCTTGTCGCCGCGCGCCTTGTTGTAGCCCTTGCCGCTCTCTGAGGGATCGTGCGGAATCGCGTCGGTGCCGTAGAAGGCGTCATAGAGCGAGCCCCAGCGCGCATTCGCCGCGTTGAGGGCATAGCGCGCATTGGTGAGAGGAACGACCAGCTGCGGGCCGCAGATCTTGCCGATCTCCTCGTCGACATTGGCGGTCTCGACCTTCTGCGTCGCCGGCTCCGGAACGAGGTAGCCGATCTCCTTCAGGAAGGCGGTGTAGGCGCCGAGGTCGAAGGCCTTGCCCTTGTTGGCCCGGTGCCAGTCGTCGATCCTGGCCTGCAGCGTATCGCGCACTGCGAGCAGTTCGCGGTTCTTCGGTCCCAGTTCCCTGATGATGGCGGCAACCCCGGCCCAGAACGCGTCGGGCGCGATCCCGGTCTTCGGGGCGGCTTCCTTGGCGATGAAGTCAAACAGGACGGGAGCAATCTTCAATCCGTGGGCGTCGACGCGTTTCATGATGGGCTTTCTTGTTGGAAATGGCTGTTTTTGGCTGCTTTTGACCCGACAGCAGCAAAATGCGCCCACGAGGGGCGGCTTTCAGGGTCTTATTAGCCTCAAAATCGGGGCCGTGAGAAGGCCCCAAAGGGTCTGTCAAAATGTCAAGGACAGGGCGCGCGGGGCCGGCGACGGCGGCACGTGGGCGTCGGATGTCGAGGCAAGGGGCGCGATCGCTCCCCGGCGTCGTGCCGGCCCCCGTGCGTGATCGCGCGCCGGGCCGGGACGAGACCGATGATATGGCGCGATGATCGGCGACTCAAATATTCGCGGCGAGGTCGACGACCTCGTCGAACAGCACCCCGGTTGCCTTCAGCATGCGCTCGATGTCGCCGGCGGCTTCGGCCACCGTGCGGGTGGAGGTGTCGATCACGAGTTCGGCGGCCAGCGGCGCCTCATAGTCGTTGCCGATGCCGGTGAAGGACGCCAGCGCGCCTGCTCTCGCCTTCTTGTAGTGTCCCTTGGGATCGCGCTCCTCGCAGATCTCGGCGGGCGTCGCGACATGGATCTCGCGGAAGGCGGTGTCGGCGATCCGGCGGGCCGCGGTGCGGTCCTCGCGCGCCGGCGAGACGGCGGCGACGATCGCGATATGGCCGTTGCGAGCGAGATGGGTGGCGACTTCGGCAAGGCGGCGGATGTTCTCGCGGCGGTCGGCCGGAGAGAAGCCGAGATCGCTGTTGAGCCCGGCGCGCAGCGTGTCGCCGTCGAGCAGGATCGGCGAGCCGCCGGCGCTGAACAGAAGCCGCTCCAGCGCCTTGGCCAGCGTCGACTTGCCGGAGGCCGGCAGGCCGGTGAACCAGACCACGGCGCCGTGATGGCGATAGCGCGCCGATCGCTCATCCGGCCGCAGGGCCGACTCCACCGGAACGACGTCGACGGGCACGGCGCGCTGCCCGGCGTCCACGGACAGGACGAGGCCGCCGCCGGCGATACGGCCGGACACCTCGATCACGAGACGCCCCGTGCGCGGATTGTCGGTGTAGGGATCGGTTGCGATCGGGCTGGACAACGAGATGTCGATTTCGCCGACATGGTTGCGGCCGATCGCCTTGTTCTCGACGCTCGAAAATTCGCCGGGGTCGACCGCCTTCTCGATTGCCACCACGGTGGCGCGGCTCTCCCTCGGTCCGCAACGCACCAGCAACTGGTCGCCCTTGGCGAGCGGCTTGTCGTGGAGCCAGAAGATGCGCGCGCGCAGGCGGCGCGTCTCGGCCGGCGCATGGTCGGCATGGGCGATGATGTCGCCACGCTCGATGAACAATTCGCGGTCGAGCGTGATGCCGACCGAGCGGCCCGCGCCCTGACGCCCGGCCACCGGCGTCACCGGCCAGCTCTCGACCGTCTTGATCTTCGCGATCTTGCCGGCCGGCATGATCACGATTTCGTCCCCGGCGACGAGGCTGCCGGACTCGATCCGGCCCGCCACGATACGGCGGTCGTCGAACTTGTAGATCGCCTGCACCGGCAGCCGCAGCGGCAGCGCTTCCAGCGGTCGCGCCGGCTCGAGCGCGTCGAGCGCCTCGACAACCGTCGGCCCGGCATACCAGCCGATGCGCGTGGTGCGCTCGGCGACGCCGTCGCCGTCGCGGGCGGAGATCGGGATCACCGCCGTCGGCGTCACGCCGAGGCCCTGAAGATGCGCCGAGATCTCGTCGCTGATCGCCTTGAAGCGCTCGGCGGAGAAATCGACGCGGTCCATCTTGTTGACGACGACCGCGACCTGCTTCACGCCGAGCAGGTGCAGCAGATAGCCGTGACGGCGGGTCTGGTCACGTACGCCTTCGAGCGCGTCGATGATCAGCACCGCGCCGTCGGCCTGGGATGCGCCGGTGATCATGTTGCGCAGGAATTCGGCGTGGCCGGGCGCGTCGATCAGCACGATGTCGCGCGAATTGGTGCGGAAGCGGATCTGGGTGGTGTCGATCGTGATGCCCTGGTCGCGTTCGGTCTGTAGCGCATCGAGCAGGAAGGACCATTCGAACGGCATGCCGCGCCGTGCGCTGACGGCCTTGAGCATGTCGAGCTTGCCCTCGGGCAGGCTGCCGGTCTCGTGGAGCAGGCGGCCGACCAGGGTGGACTTGCCATGGTCGACATGACCGACAATGACGATCCGCACCTGGGGTCGCGTCGTGCCGTTCGGCGTGGCGGGTGACGCCGCGGTGACGATCATGTTCATGGCCGCGTCCTCACCTCAGAGATAGCCGGCGACGCGCAGTCGCTCGAAAGCGTCCTCGGTCTCGTGATCGAGGGCGCGGCCGGCGCGCTCCGGCACCTTGGTCTGTTCGAGCTCGATCAGGATCTCGTCGATGCTCGATGCGGTGGAATTGACCGGAAAGGTGATGTCCTGGTCGCCGAGCGAGCGGTAGCGCTTGCCGTTCTGCGACAGATAGAGCGGGATGATCGGGATGTTCTCGCGCCTGGTGTAGGCCCAGATGTCGGACTCGGTCCAATGCAGGATCGGATGGATGCGCAGATGCGCGCCCTGCGGCGGCGAGGCGTTGAAGTGGTCCCAGAACTCCGGCGGCTGGTCGCGCACGTCCCAATTGCCTTCGAGGCCGCGCGGCGAGAACACGCGCTCCTTGGCGCGCGTCGCCTCCTCGTCGCGGCGGATGCCGGCGATCAGGCCGTCGAAGCCGTATTTCGCCAGCGCCATCTTGAGGCCTTCGGTCTTGCGCGCGGCGGATCTCGCCGCCGGCGGCAGCGTCGGATCGACGGCATCGATCGGCGGGCAGGGCTCGACGCGCAGGTCGAGCTCCCACGCCTTCCCGTAATGATCGCGGAACTGATACATCTCGGGAAACTTCTTGCCGGTATCGACGTGCAGGGCCGGGAACGGCATGCGGCCGAAGAACGCCTTGCGCGCCAGCCAGATCATGACGTTCGAATCCTTGCCCAGCGACCAGAGCAGGGCGATCTTCTTCAGCCGGGCGAACGCCTCGCGGAAGATGTAGATGCTCTGGGCCTCGAGCTGGTCGAGATGATCCATCGAGGGGGCCGTCGGCTCCACCGGATTTTGCTGGGGAACGGCGGGTTTGAAGCCCAGCCCGTCTGCGGCGGAATCGGTCCTGAGAAATTGCATCTCTGCCACGTTGTTTTCGGAGGCGGAAATTCTATAGTTGCAGTGCCGAAGAGAAGAATGAATTTTCTCTTTGCGCGGTCGAAATGAGACATATATAGAAAATAATTCCAGTCAACCCCGGATGCGGGGGAAGCGGGTATCGCATGCGGTTCTTGCCGGTCTTCCTCGATCTCAAAGCCGGTCCGGTGGTCCTCATCGGCGCGGGCGAACTTCTGCGTGCCAAGCTGCGCGTTCTTGTCGCCGCGGGCGCGCGCCTGCGCGTCCATCCGATCGACGGCAATCACGAGCTCGGCCTCCGCGCCGATGACTCTGCTGGCGTGGAGATCGCCGCGGGCGATCCGCTGACCGCCGAACTCTCCGGCGTCATTGCCGTCGTCTGTGCGGGCGCGGGGGACGTCGGCGTGGCGATGTCGGTTCGCGCCAAGGCGCTGGGCCTGCCCGTCAACGTCATGGACGATCTCGAACATTCCAGCTTCATTTTTCCGGCGATCGTCGATCGCGGCGATGTCGTGGTCGCCATCGGCACCGGCGGCACCTCGCCGGTGGTCGCGCGCCGCGTGCGCGAGAAGATCGAGGCCTTGCTGCCTGCGCGGATCGGCGAACTCGCCGAGTTCATCGGTGGCTTTCGCAAATCCATCAACGAGCGCATCGCCGAGTTTCCGCTGCGCCGCCGGTTCTGGGAGCGCGTGATCGACGGTTCGATCGGCATGGCCGTGCTCGCCGGCCGCAGGAGCGAAGCCACCGAAGCGCTGAATTCCATCGCCGACCCCACGGCGTTCGCCCGTGCCGACAAGCCGGAAGGCTCGGTCGCGCTGGTCGGTGCCGGCCCCGGCGATCCCGACCTGCTTACCATCAAGGCGCTGCGCGCGCTGCAGGACGCCGACATCGTCCTCTATGACGAACTGGTCTCTCCCGAAATTCTCGACCGCATCCGCCGCGACACCGCGCGCGTTGCGGTCGGGCGCCGCGTCGGCAATCCCGGCATCGGCCAGGACGCCATCAACGCCAGGATGATCGAAGCGGCGCGGGCGGGTCAGCGCGTGGTACGACTGAAGGGCGGCGATCCTTTCGTGTTCGGGCGTGGCGGCGAGGAAGTCGAGGCGCTGCGTGCGGCCGGCATCGCCTATACCATCATCCCCGGCATTACCGCGGGGATCGGCGGTGCGGCCGATTTCGAAGTGCCGCTGACCTATCGCCAGGAGGCGACCCGCATCACCTTCCTCACCGCGCACAAGGTGCACGATGCCGAGGCCGTGGACTGGTCGACGCTGACCGATAGCAAGATGACCGTCGTGGTCTATATGGGCATGACCGCCGCGCCCGCCATACGCGCCGGCCTTCTGGCCGCCGGACGTTCGCCGGAGACGCCGGTCGGCGTGTTCGCCCGCGTCACCCGTCCGGACGCGCAGAGCGCGATCGGCGCGCTGCACGATCTGCCCGAACTCGTCGCGCAAATCAGCGGCGGTCCCGCCATTCTCATCATCGGCGAGGTGATCCGGCATGCCGGGTCGCTCCGCCGCCAGACTCCCCAACAGATCATCACCGACCTCCTGGAAGCTGCCGAATGACCTCTCCCCTGCAACAGAAGATCAAAGTCACGGGTCCCTCCATCGTCACCGCCAATCGCACCTGGGACGGCATCGTCGTCTACCGGACCGCGGCCAAGGGCTGGTCGGCGGACCTTGCCGATGCCGCCATCGTGCGAAACTCGGACGAGGCCAAGGCGTTGCTGGCGGAGGCGATCGCAGACGATCTCGGCGCGATCGGTCCCTATATCGCGCCGGTGCAGGTCGGCGAGGATGGCAAGATCCTCCCGGGCAATCTGCGGGAACAGATCCGCCGCGCCGGCGTCACGATCGACCTGCCGGCGCAGGTCTGAGGCAAGGCGTTCTTCAAGACATTCTTCAAGGCATTCCTGCATGTACGCTTACGACGAAATCGACCGCACGCTGGTCAACGAGCGCGTCTCCGAATTCCGCGACCAGGTGAAGCGCCGCCTGTCGGGTGAACTCACCGAAGACGAGTTCAAGATCCTTCGCCTGCAGAACGGCGTCTATCTGCAGCTGCATGCCTACATGTTCCGCGTCGCGATCCCCTATGGAACGCTGGCCTCGAACCAGTTGCGCCAGCTCGCCCACGTCGCCCGCAAATACGACCGCGGCTATGGCCATTTCACCACGCGCCAGAACATCCAGTTCAACTGGATCAAGCTGTCGGACCTGCCCGACGCGCTGGCCGATCTCGCCGAGGTCGGCATCCACGCGATGCAGACCTCCGGCAACAACATGCGCAACGTCACTTCGGACCAGTGGGCCGGCGTCGCGCCGGGCGAGATCGAGGATCCCCGCATCTGGTCGGAGCTGATCCGCCAGCACACCACGCTGCATCCGGAATTCTCGTTCCTGCCGCGCAAGTTCAAGATCGCGATCACGGCCTCCGATCACGACCGCGCCGCGATCAAGATCCACGACATCGGCCTGCGCCTCATCAAGGACGAGAAGGGCGAGACCGGCTTCGAGGTGCTGGTCGGCGGCGGCCTCGGCCGCACGCCGTTCATCGGCAAGACCATCAAGCATTTCGTCCACGGCCGCGACATCCTCAGCTACATCGAGGCCATCCTGCGCGTCTACAACCAGTACGGACGCCGCGACAACATCTACAAGGCGCGCATCAAGATCCTGGTGCACGAGCTCGGCATCGAGAAGTTTTCGCGCGAGGTCGAGGAGGAGTGGGAGCATATCCGCAACTCCTCGCTCCGGATCGACGACGAGGTCATCGAGGACATCCGTTCGCGCTTCACCTATCCGGCCTACGAGAAGCTGCCCCACAATCCGGACGAACTGCGGCAGGCCGCAGCCGACCCCGGCTTCGAGGCGTGGCGGAAGAACTCTGTCGCCGCCCACAAAAACCCGGGCTACGCCATCGTCACGATCTCGCTGAAGCCGATCGGCGCGCCTCCGGGCGATGCCACCGCCGAGCAGATGGATGCGCTCGCCGACCTCGCCGATACATATTCCTTCGGCGAGATCCGCGTCGGGCACGAACAGAACCTGGCGCTGCCGCATGTCGCCAAGCGCGATCTTCCGGCATTGTGGAAGGCGCTCGACAAGCTCGGCCTCGCCACGCCGAACGTCAACCTGATCACCGACATCATCGCCTGCCCCGGCCTCGACTATTGCTCGCTGGCCAATGCGCGTTCGATCCCGATCGCGCAGGAGCTGACGCGGCGGTTCGCCAATCATGAGCTGGCCAATCTGATCGGCCGTCTCCACATCAACATCTCCGGCTGCATCAATGCCTGCGGCCATCACCATGTCGGCCATATCGGTATTCTCGGCGTCGAGAAGAACGGCGAGGAGGTCTATCAGATCACCATCGGCGGCCGCGCCGACGAGGGCGCTGCGCTCGGCCACCTGATCGGTCCGGGCGTCAAGTTCGACGAGGTCGCAGACGTCATCGAGGACATCGTCGAAGCCTATCTCGCGCTGCGCGAGCGTCCCGAAGAGCTGTTCATCGATACGGTGAAGCGCCTCGGAGTCGAACCCTTCAAGGAGCGCGTCTATGCCACTCGTTAAAGGCGGCCAGATCGCCATCGACGGTTTCGCCAAGCTCGCCGTCGATACGCCGCTGCCGGCGGGCGGCGACATCCTGGTTCCGGCCGAGCGCTTCCTCGGCGAGGCGGACGCGCTGCTCGCGCGCGCCGGCAAGGTCGGCGTGATCTGGCCGAACAACCGCGACATCGCCGAACTGGTGCCCTATCTCGGCAAGATCGCCGCGGTGGCCCTTGTGTTCCCGAACTTCCGCGACGGCCGCGCCTACAGCCAGGCCCGGCTGCTGCGCGAGCGCTACGCCTATCGCGGCGAGTTGCGGGCGACCGGTCAGGTGCTGCGCGACCAGTTCGTCTTCATGCTGCGCGCCGGCTTCGATGCCTTCGAGGTCAAGAAGCCGGCCGACGCCGAAGCCTTCATGCAGACGGCCAAGCGCTATTCGGTGTTCTACCAGCCGACCGGCGACGGCCGCATCACGGCGCTGCACCGGCGCATGCAGCTGCGTCACTCCGAGGGCGTCGGCACGTGAGCGCCCTCGCGCCCCAGCTCTCGTCCCCGGACGCCGCCGTGCCACCGTCGGCGGAGCAGCTGGATCGCGCGTTGCGCGACGCGTCGCCGGGCGAGGTCATCGCCGCTGCTGTGAAGGCGGTCGGGCGCGACAGGCTGGCGCTGGTGTCGTCCTTCGGCACGGAATCGGCGACCCTGCTCAAGGTGATGGCCGATGTCGATCCGTCCATTCCGGTGATCTTTCTCGACACCGGCTGGCTGTTCGAGGAGACGCTGGCCTATCGCGACACGCTGATCGGAGCGCTCGGGCTGAAGGACGTCCGCTCGATCCGGCCGGACGCGGCGGCGCTGGCGAGCACGGATCCGGAGCGCGACCTCTGGTTCTCGGATCCCGATGCCTGCTGCCGCATCCGCAAGGTCGAGCCGCTGGCGCAGGCGCTGAAGCCGTTCACGGCCTGGCTCAACGGCCGCAAGCGCTTCCAGGGCAATGCCCGCGCGGACATTCCCGTCGTCGAGGACGACGGCGCGCGGCTCAAGTTCAACCCGTTCGCCAACGTCTCGCGCGAGGAGATCGAGGCGATCTTCCGGCGCGCCGATCTGCCGCGCCATCCGTTGGCGGCGTCGGGTTTCCAATCGGTCGGTTGCATGCCCTGCACGAGCCGCACGGCGGACGGCGAGGATGCGCGTGCCGGTCGCTGGCGTGGCCGGGCCAAGACGGAATGCGGCATCCACACGATGAAGGTTTCGTAGCACAGGCGCGCTGCCCTGCTTCGAACAAGAAAATGCGGTTTCGTTGACTTCATAGCGTTTCGCCACGAGTTTCGCCCCACGCATTCGCCGACATTGACGTCGCCGAACTGAATGGAGATGGACATGATGCGCCGTATCGCTCCGCTTGCGGCCCTGCTGGTGAGCGGCTTGCTGGCAGCCCCGGCCCTGGCTGCCGACATCAACCTGTTGAACGTGTCGTACGACCCGACCCGCGAGCTCTATGTCGAGTTCAACAAGGCGTTTGCGACCGCCTACCAGAAGGAGACCGGCAAGAGCGTCGAGATCAAGCAGTCGCATGGCGGCAGCGGCTCGCAGGCCCGCGCCGTGATCGACGGTCTGCAGGCCGACGTCGTGACGCTCGCGCTCGCCTATGACATCGACGCCATCGCCAACAAGGGGCTCACCGCCGCCGATTGGCAGAAGCGGCTGCCGCAGAATGCCTCGCCCTATACCTCGACCATCGTGTTCCTGGTGCGCAAGGGCAATCCGAAGGGCATCAAGGATTGGGACGATCTGGTCAAGCCGGGCGTCGCCGTGATCACCCCGAACCCGAAGACCTCGGGCGGCGCGCGATGGAATTATCTGGCGGCCTGGGGCTTTGCGCAGAAGAAATACGGTTCCGCGGACAAGGCCAAGGAGTTCATCGGCAAGCTGTACCAGCAGGTGCCGGTGCTCGACACCGGTGCGCGCGGCGCCACCGTGACCTTCGTCGAGCGCGGCGTCGGCGACGTGCTGCTCGCCTGGGAGAACGAGGCCTACCTCGCTCTCAAGGAATTCGGGCCCGAGAAGTTCGAGATCGTGGCGCCGAAGCAGTCGATCCTCGCCGAGCCACCGGTCGCGATCGTCGACAAGGTCGCTGACCGGAAGGGCACGCGCAACGCGGCCGATGCCTATCTCCAGTACTGGTACACCAAGGAGGGCCAGGAAATCGCCGCGCGCAATTTCTACCGTCCGCGTGATCCGGAGATCGCGAAAAACTATGAGAAATCCTTCGCAAAGGTCGAGCTGTTCACCATCGATGACGTGTTCGGCGGCTGGACCAAGGCGCAGAAGGAACATTTCGCCGATGGCGGCGTCTTCGATCAGATCTACAAGAACTGATCGCGCGCGTTGTCGAGAGGCTTGAGCAGGGGGCCTGGTGAGCGCAATCGCAGCAAGACGGCGGACATTGCCGGGCTTCGGTCTCACGATGGGACTGACGCTGTCCTGGCTGTCCGTCATCATCCTGATTCCGCTCGCCGGCCTGTTCCTCAAGTCGCTCGAACTGAGCCCCGAGCAATTCTGGGCCATCCTCTCCAGCCGCAGGACGCTCAACGCCCTGCGCGTCTCGTTCGGCCTCGCCTTCGCGGCCGCCTGCGTCAATCTGGTCATGGGCAGCATCATCGTCTGGGCGCTGGTGCGCTACCGCTTCCCCGGCCGGCGGCTGTTCGACGCCATCGTCGACGTGCCCTTCGCGCTGCCGACGGCGGTGGCCGGCGTCGCGCTGACCGCGCTGTTCGCCGAGAAGGGCTGGCTGGGGGCCCCGCTTGCCCAACTCGGCATCAAGGTCGCGTTCACGCCGCTCGGCATCTTCATCGCGATGGTGTTCATCGGCATTCCCTTCGTGGTGCGCACGGTGCAGCCGGTGCTGCAGGATCTCGACCCCGAGATCGAGGAAGCCGCCGGCAGTCTCGGCGCCACCCGCTGGCAGACCATCATCCGCGTCATCCTGCCCTCGCTCGCGCCGGCGCTGCTGACGGGCCTCGCGCTCGCCTTTGCGCGCGCGGTCGGCGAATATGGCTCGGTGATCTTCATCGCGGGCAATCTGCCGAATGTCTCGGAGATCGCGCCGCTGCTGATCGTGATCCGCCTCTCCGAATTCCGATATGCCGACGCCACGGCGATCGCCGTCGTCATGCTGGTGGTGTCGTTCCTCATCATTTTCGCGGTCAACCGGCTGCAGCGCTGGGCGCAGAGCCGCGGCGGCGCGGAGCGGTGAGGGCGATGCGATGACCATGCAGATCGCAGATGCCGCGCCGCTCTCGGCTGGCGACTCCGCCGCGCGGGCACAGGCGGCTGCGGCGCGGGGCAATCTGCGCACGGAGCCGCGGGCGGTCCGCTTCGTCATCATCGCCCTGGCGGTGACGTTTCTGACGATCTTCGTCGTGCTGCCGCTGGTGGTCGTGTTCGCACAGGCCTTCTCGAAAGGGATCCTCGCCTATCTCGCCGCGCTGGCCGATCCGGAGGCGCTGACGGCGATCAAACTGACGCTGCTGGTCGCGGCCATCTCGGTCGGCCTCAACCTCGTGTTCGGCCTCGTCGCGTCCTGGGCGATCGCGAAGTTCGAGTTCAAGGGCAAGACCTTCCTGATCACGCTGATCGACCTGCCGTTCTCGGTGAGCCCCGTGATTTCGGGTCTCGTCTTCGTGCTGCTGTTCGGCGCCCAGGGCTATTTCGGCACCTGGCTGCGCGAGCACGACATCCAGATCCTGTTCGCGGTGCCCGGCATCGCGCTCGCCACCACCTTCGTGACCTTCCCCTTCGTGGCGCGGGCGCTGATTCCCCTGATGCAGGAGCAGGGCACGCAGGAAGAGGAGGCCGCGATCTCGCTCGGCGCCTCCGGCCTGCAGACCTTCTTCCGCGTCACGCTGCCCAACATCAAATGGGGCGTGCTGTACGGCGTCCTGCTCTGCAACGCGCGCGCGATGGGCGAGTTCGGGGCGGTCTCGGTCGTGTCCGGCCACATTCGCGGCGAGACCAACACGATGCCGCTGCTGGTCGAGATCCTCTACAACGAATACCAGTTCGTCGCCGCCTTCGCGATCGCCTCGCTGCTGGCGATGCTGGCGCTGATCACCCTGATCGCCAAGACCATCCTGGAACGCCACCTCGACGAAGGACACGACGCAAGTGACCATTGAAGTCAGGAATCTCGTCAAGACGTTCGGCAGCTTCAAGGCGCTCGACGGTGTCGACCTCAAGGTCGACAATGGCGAATTGCTGGCGCTGCTCGGCCCCTCCGGCTCCGGCAAGACCACGCTGCTGCGGATCATCGCCGGGCTCGACTGGCCGGACAGCGGCGAGGTCGCTTTCAACGGCGAGGACGCGCTGGCGCAGGGCGCCCGCGAGCGGCATGTCGGCTTCGTGTTCCAGCATTACGCGCTGTTCCGCCACATGAGCGTGTTCGAGAACGTCGCCTTCGGCCTGCGCGTGCAGCCGCGCGCCATTCGCAAGGACGAGGCCAGCATCCGCGCGCGCGTCAAGGAACTGCTCGATCTGGTCCAGCTCGACTGGCTTGCCGACCGCTATCCGAACCAGCTTTCGGGCGGCCAGCGTCAGCGCATCGCACTCGCCCGCGCGCTGGCGATCGAGCCGCGCATCCTGCTGCTCGACGAGCCGTTCGGTGCGCTCGACGCCAAGGTGCGGAAGGAGCTGCGTAAATGGCTGCGCTCGCTGCATCACGAGATCAACGTCACCTCGATCTTCGTCACCCACGACCAGGAGGAGGCGCTCGAAGTCGCCAATCGCGTCGTGGTGATGGACAAGGGCCGGATCGAGCAGGTCGGCTCCCCCACCGATGTCTATGAGAGCCCGGCCACGGCGTTCGTCCACGGCTTCATCGGCGAATCCATCGAACTGGCGGTCCAGGTCGAGGGCGGCGTGGTTCGTCTGGGTGACCGGCCACTGCGGCTCGCGGCGGACGGGCTCGCGCCCGGCGCCTCGAAGCTTTTCGTCCGGCGCCATGATCTTCTGATCGGTCCGCCCGGCAGCGGCGCCTTCGAGGGCGCGGTTCAGCACGTCCGCAATTTCGGTCCGGTGCAGCGGGCCGAGATCGCCCTGTCGGGCGGCGAAACCATCGAGATCGACGCTCCGCGGGATCGGAACCTCAATCCCGGCGATGCCATCGGCCTCGAACCCCGCCGTTTCCGGATCTTCGCGGCCTGATCAGCCCCGGACGGCATTCCGTCAGATTTTCTTCAAAATTCACCTTTCAGCCACGGTTCATATGCAACAACGGCCCCTCATCTGGGGGCCTCGTTCCATGCGCGCTGCGGCCGCGATCATCCTGCTTTTGCTGCTCGCCGGCTGTGCCGGCAACGAAACGCCGGTGCAGCAGCCGTCAATGTACACCGACATGTCGGTTCCGGGCGCCAGGCTCGATGCCCAGGCCGCCGCCATCATGATCTCGCAATACCGGCAGAACAACGGGCTCGGCACCGTCGTCATCGACCCCGATCTGATGCGGCTGGCCGAATCCCAGTCCAACGCGATGGCCGCCGCCAACAAGATGGACCACGACGTCCGGGCCCCGCTCGCCAAACGCCTGAGTGCCGGCGGCTATCCGGCCACGGTGGCGGTGGAGAACATCTCGGCCGGCTATCACACGCTGGCCGAGGCCTTTTCCGGCTGGCGCGATTCGCCCCCGCACCGGGCCAACATGCTCAAGAGCGGTGTCACAAAAATGGGCATCGCCGCCAGCTATGCTCCGGGCACCAAATACAAGGTGTTCTGGACCATGATCCTGGCCTCGACCTGACCGCGATAAGCCAGACTTGATCCCGGGATCCATTGACGCCGCGGCGCAGGGTCGCCACGGTGGCCCGCCATTTGCTATTGTTTCCCCATGATGGATCAGACTCCGGAAGCGCCAAAGATCCCCGCCAATGCGCAGCGCGTTCTGGTGCTCCAGGGCGGCGGCGCGCTCGGCTCCTACCAGGCCGGAGCACATGAGGCGCTGTGCGGCTTCGGCTTCGAGCCGGAATGGGTCGCCGGCATCTCCATCGGCGCCATCAACGCGGCCATCATCGCAGGCAATGAGGGCCGCACCCGCGTCGAGCGCCTCAAGGAATTCTGGGAGATGGTGTCCGCGCCGGTGCCATGGACGCCGGTCGGCAACAGCGATCACAGCCGCGAGCTGTTCAACTCCACCAGCGCCGCGTTGATCGCGACCTTCGGCGTTCCCGGCTTCTTCACGCCGCGGATCCCGCCCGCGCCGCTCTGGCCTCCGGGGCATCCCGAGGCGCAGAGCTATTACGACACCTCGCCCCTGAAGAAGACGCTGGAGCGGCTGGTGGATTTCGACCGCATCAACGACTGCAAGACGCGTCTGTCGGTCGGCGCGGTCGGCGTCACCTCCGGCAATTTCAGATATTTCGACAATCACGAGTTCAGGAAGCTCGGCAAGAGAATCGGCCCCGAGCACATCATGGCCTCGGGCGCGCTGCCGCCGGGCTTTCCGGCCATCGAGATCGACGGCGAGCACTACTGGGACGGCGGCATCGCCTCCAACACGCCGCTCGACTACGTGCTCGATGCCGAGGTCGAGCGCGACATGCTGATCTTCCAGGTCGATCTGTTCTCGGCGCGCGGCGACCTGCCGACCTCGCTGCTGGAAGCCGCGGAGCGCGAAAAGGACATTCGCTATTCCAGCCGGACGCGCATGAACACCGACAAGAACAAGCAGGTGCACAATGCCCGTCAGGCCGTACGTGACCTGATCTCCAAACTGCCCGACTATCTGAAGAGCGACCCGTCGGTTGAATACCTTGCCAAGGTGTCCCGCGAGAGCACCGTCACGGTGGTTCACCTGATCTACCGCAGCAAGAACTACGAATCCTCGTCCAAGGATTACGACTTCTCGCACGTCGCCATGGTCGAGCATTGGGAAGCCGGCGTGCGCGACGTGCATCTGTCGATGCGCCACAAGGACTGGCTGGAGCGGCCGCAGTCCGGCGAGACCATGGTGACCTACGATCTCACGGGGGACGTCGAAGCGCCCCCGGCAAACAGGAGCAAATGACATGGGTAGTCTTTCGGGCAAGAACGCCGTCGTGACCGGTTCGACCAGCGGCATCGGCCTTGCCTATGCGCGTGCCTTCGCCGGTGCCGGCGCCAACGTCGTCATCAACGGCTTCGGTGCGGCGGAGGACATCGAGAAGGAGCGCAGCAAGATCGAGTCCGATTTCGGCGTGAAGGCGATCTACTCGCCCGCCGACATGACCAAGCCGTCCGAGATCGCCGGCATGATCGCGCTCGGCGAGAAAACGTTCGGCTCGGTCGACATCCTCGTCAACAATGCCGGCATCCAGTTCGTCTCGCCGGTCGAGGAGTTTCCGATCGAGAAGTGGGACCAGATCATCGCGATCAACCTGTCCTCGGCCTTCCACGGCATCCGCGCCGCGGTGCCCGGCATGAAGAAGAAGGGCTGGGGCCGCATCATCAACACGGCGTCGGCGCACTCGCTGGTCGCCTCGCCGTTCAAGTCGGCCTATGTGTCGGCCAAGCACGGCATTGCCGGCCTCACCAAGACCGTGGCGCTCGAAGTCGCGACCCACAAGATCACCTGCAACTGCATCAGCCCCGGCTATGTCTGGACGCCGCTGGTGGAGAAGCAGATCCCCGACACGATGAAGGCTCGCAACCTGACGCGCGAGCAGGTCATCAACGACGTGCTGCTCGACGCCCAGCCGACCAAGGAGTTCGTCACCTCCGATCAGGTCGCCGCGCTCGCGCTGTTCCTGTGCAGCGACGACGCCGCGCAGATCACCGGCACCAACCTGTCGATCGACGGCGGCTGGACCGCGGCGTAATCACGCGATGGCATCGGGTGGTCCAAGGCGCGCGAGCGCCGTGCCCACGATCCCCATCGATTGAGGAAAAGCGGTGGGCACGCTTCGCTGCCCATCCTGCACGCGACGTTGAGCGTGGTGGAGCTCGTCCTCGCCTCGCATCACCCTGCGTTTCACGCCCCGACGCCGAGAAAATCCCGCGCCAGCTCCGGATTGGCGCTGAGCTCGGCGGAGGTGCCCTCGAACACCACGTGGCCGTTGTTGAGGCCATAGACGCGGGTGGCGAAGCTGAGCGCGGCGGCGACGTTCTGCTCCACCACGATCATGGTGCGGCCTTCCCGGGCGAGGCCGGCGGCCACGCCGACCAGGTCGCGCACGATCAGCGGCGCCAACCCCTCGAACGGCTCGTCGAGCAGGATGATGCGGGCGTCACGGATCAGCGCGCGCGCGATCGAGAGCATCTGCTGCTCGCCGCCGGACAGCGTTCGCCCCAGCGACTTGCGGCGCTCCTTCAGGCGCGGAAACACGCCGTAGCTCCGCTCGAACGACCACGCGTTCGGCGCGGTCAGGGCGGCGATGCGCAGGTTCTCCTCCACGGTCAGACCGCCGAAGATCGCGCGCTCCTCGGGCACGAGCTGCACGCCCATGTTGGCGATCGCCGACGGCGCCAGGCCGCCGATCGGCTTGCCGTCGAGCCGAATCTCGCCGCTTCTGGGTGCCAATACGCCCATGATCGAGCGCAGCGTCGTGGTCTTGCCGGCGCCGTTGCGGCCGAGCAGCGCAACCACCTCGCCTTCCTCGACCCGGATCGAGAGGTCGAACAGAACGTGGGAATCGCCGTACAGCGTGTTGATGCGGTCGACTTCAAGCAGGCTCATGCGCGTGAAGCCCTCCGAGATAGGCGTCCTGAACCTGCTGATTGCCGCGAATTTCGTCCGCGGTGCCGTCGGCCAGCAGCTTGCCCTCGTAGAGCACCGTGATGCGCTCGGCGAGGCCGAAGATGGCGTCGAGGTCGTGCTCGACGATGACGATGGTGCAGGTCCGTGCGATGTCGCGGATCAGCGTGCAGGTCGCCGCGCGCTCCGACGGGCTCATTCCGGCGAGCGGCTCGTCCAGCAGCAGCACCTTGGGGCTGGTGGCCAGCGCCATGCCGATCTCCAGCCGCCGCTTCTCGCCATAGGCCAGGATATGCGCCGGCGTGTCGGCACGCGCGGTGAGGTCGAGCAGCGCGATGATCGCATCGATCTGCGCTTCGACGTCCGGCAGGCTGTCAGCGCTGCGCAACAGATCGATCCGCAGCAGTCCGCGGCGGCGCGCCAGCGCGGCGATGCGCAGATTTTTGCGGACGGAGAGGTTCGGGAACAGCTGGTTCAGCTGGTTGGACTTGGCGATGCCGAATTGCGCCGCGCGGCTGACGCCGTGGCCCGTGACCTGTGTTCCGAACAAAAGGACATGGCCCGAGGTCGGGCTGACCTCGTCGAGCAGCATCTTGAACAACGTGCTCTTGCCGGCGCCGTTCGGTCCGATCACGGCATGAATGGAGCCGTGGCGCACCTTGAACGAGACGCCGTCGACGGCTTTCAGGCCGCCGTAATGACGAGACAGGGCGCAGGCTTCGAGCGCAATGCCGCTCTCGCCGGTGACGGGCGACGGCAGCGGCAATGTGGCGTCGCGCATTCCGTGCGAGGCCACCTTCGCAGCGTCGCCCGCCTCGATCGCCTGGGTCACGGCCTCGGCGGCCCCGCGTGCCGCGAGCGTCCGCCGTTCGGTCCACCAGTGTATGATCTCGCCGCAGATGCCGCGGCGCAGGCCGACGACGAGGACGATGAAAGCGATGCCGAGCACCAGCTTCCACAGCGTGGTGAGGCCGGGAACGAGCTGGAGATTGTCGCGCAGCCACAGCCAGACCGCGGCGCCGACCAGCGGTCCGACCAGGGTGTTGGCGCCGCCGACGATGGTCTGGACCACGAGCTGGCCGGAGGTTTCCAGCGAGAACGCGTCGGGCGGCATGTAGCTCTGGAACGAGCCGAGCAGGCCGCCGGCAAGCCCCGCATAGAGCGCGGCGATGACGAAGGCGGTCAACTTGTAGGCCGGCACGTTGTGGCCGAGCATCGCGACGCGCGCGGTGTTCTCCTTGATCGCGAGCAGGATCGCGCCGACCGGCGAGCGGACGATGCGGCGCGCCAGCACGTAACCTGCAAAGAAGATCAAAGCGAACAGCACGTACATCGGCAGTCCGGCGCCGACGCGGATGGCATGGTCGCCGAAGCCGAGCACCGGCACCGGCACGCCGGGGATGCCGTTCTCGCCGCCGGTGTAGTGCGACAGCGGCGAGTTCTCGATGAAATAGGCCATCTGGCCGAAGGCCAGCGTGATCATGGTGAAGTAGATGCCGATGCGGCGCACCGCGAGCCAGCCGACCACGAGCCCGAACGTACCTGCCGAGATCGTGCCGGCGGCGAGCGCCAGCCACACGCTCGTCAGCACGCCGGAGACCAGCAGATAGGCCGTGACGAAGCCGCCGACGCCGTAGAAGGCGGCCTGCCCGAATGACAACAGCCCGCACAGTCCGAACAGGATGTCGAAGCCGAGGCCGATCAGACCCCAGTTCAGCACCCGCGTCAGCAGGTCGATCGAGAAGCCGAGATGCGGCAGCGCCAGCGGCGCCGCCACCAGCATGACGAGAATCGCGAGCTCCGGAAGATGGCTCCGCAGCCCATCCGACCGCGCGATGTTCATACCCGTCCTTCCGAACCGAACAGCCCCTGCGGGCGCATCACCAGCAGCAGGGCCATCAGCGCATAGAGCATCACTTCCGAATAGGACGAGTTGAACGCGCTGGTCAGGCTGACGATCTCTCCGGCGATCAGGCCGCCGACCACGGCGCCCGGAAACGAGCCGAGGCCGCCGAGCACGATCACGACGAAGGACTGCGCCATGAAGTTGGCGCCCATGTCCGGCGTCACGGCCACCACCGGCGCGTAGAGCATGCCGGCCAGGCCAACCGCGACGACGCCGATCGCGAACACCAGCAGGAAGGTCCGCCGCAGATTGATGCCGAGGATGCCGACCATGCCGGGATTCTCGATCCCGGCGCGAACCACCAGACCCATCGAGGTGCGGTAAAGCACCAGATAGAGCCCGACCAGCAGCGTCGCGATGATGGCGATGAGCTGGAGCCGGTAGGTCGGATAGATCAGGAAGCCGAGCTGCGTCGCGCCCTGGCCCCAGGACGGCGTGGGCACGCGCTGCGCGTTGCCGCCGAACATGGCCCGCACGGCCTCGACCAGCACGATGCCGATTCCGTAGGTGACGAGGATCTGGTCCTCATGCGGCCGGCCGTAGAAGAAGCGGATGATGAGGCGCTCGAGCAGGAAGCCGAGCACCAGCATGAAGCCGCAGCCGGCCGCGATCGCCAGCAGGAACGACTGGGTGTATTGCAGCATCACGAAGGCGGCATAGGCGCCCACGGCGAACAGCGCGCCGTGGGCGAAGTTCAGCACGCCGAGCGTGCCCAGGATGATGGTCAGGCCGCTGCTGACGAGCGCCAGCAGCGAACCGAGGGCGAGGCCGTTGAAGGCCTGCGAGGCTAGGGCGGGCCAGCTCGGCATTGTCGGACCTCAGGTATAGGGGCCGAGCTTGCAGCCGAACAGGTCGGGCGGGTTCATCACGCTCTCGCCCTCGGCGACATCGACGACCTCGTAATAGTCCTCCGGCCCCTTCATCTCGGCGGGCGCCTTGCCGCGCAGGATCGGGATGGGCCGCACCATCTGGTGATCCTCGGCGCGGAAATACACCTTGCCGATCGTGGTCTCGTAAGGCGCTTCCTTCGAGGCCTCCATCGCCTTGATGATCTCGACCGGGTTGAAGCTCTTCACCCGCTCGACCGTCAGGGCCCAGAGATAGGTCTGCATGTAGCCGATATGGGCGCCCCAGCGCGGATGATACTTGTTCTGGGCGACGAAGGCGTCGACGAAGGCCTTGGCGAGCGGATAGCGGTCCGACAGCGTCCACCAGAAATCGCAGCTGCCGTAGACGCCCTGCATGATCTCGGCGCCGAGCTCCTTGTCCTGGAACGACGACAGGTTCGGCACGACCAGCTTCATCTTCTTCAGCACGCCGAATTGCTCGGCCTGCTTGGTGGAGGCGACCGCATCGGCGCCGAAGGCGATGTTGACGAATACGTCGGCGCCGCTGTTGGCGATGTTGAGCAGTGCCGAGGAATAGTCGGTGGTGCCGAGCGGGACCACTTCCTTGGCGACCTGCTGCCAGCCCTGTTCCTTCGAGAACTTGGCGAAGCTGTCATAGACCGTGTGGCCGTAGGTGTAGTCCGGCACCAGGAACGCGGTCTTTGCGTTCTTGCCGAGTGCCCTGGCGACGACGGGCGCAAGCGCCTTCGCGGCCATGTAGGCGTTCTGCTGCGAGCGGAAGCCATAGCGCTGGCAGTTCTTGCCGGTGATGTCGTTGGAGCCGGCGATGCCGACCATGTAGAGCACCTTTTCACGCGAGCCGAGCTCCTCCAGCGCGATCGCGCTGGCGCTCGACACCGAGCCGGCGAGCATGATCGCCTTGTCGCGCTGGATGAACTGCGTCGCGCTCTGCACGTCGAGATTGGGTTTGCCCTCGGTGTCCGACACCTTGTAGCGGATCTGGCGGCCGAGCACGCCCTTGCCCTGTAGGCCCCATTTCTTCGCGGCGTCGCCGCCCGCATTGATCTGCGCGATCGCCAGTTCGTAGCCGAGCTTGAGGTCGCCGCCGTCGCCGGAGAACACGCCGGTGAGCGGAATGGTCAGTCCCACGAAGACGGAGTCCGCTGTGACGCCGTCCGGAAAGGTGCCGATGCTGGCTGGAGCCTGTGCCCAGGCTGCGGCACCGGGAAGCACGAGACCGGCCGCGGCGCCGGCGCTTCCGAGCAGGATCTGACGACGGTCAAACATCATGACTCACCTTCCATGGTTGATCACCGCCGGATCGGCCGGTGGATTGCGGGTTGGGACAGCGCCGGATCACGCCCCGGCATCGGTGTGGTCGACTGCCGCGTCCGGCGTCGTCGCGGCGCCGCCGGTGAACAAGACCGGGTTGAGGCGGCGACGATCGACGCGGAGGTCGAAAATGTCGAAGCGGTTGTAGTAGCCGACCACGTCGTGAAACTGCTTCGGCTCGACACAGCGGTTGAGGTCGATGTCGGCATAGAGGATGCCTTCGTCGTCGCGCAGGCTGTCGCCGATCTGCTCGCCGGTCGGATCGAGGAAGAAGGTTTCCGCGCGCGGCGTCGCATCGAGCACCGCGGCGGCGGAAGCGTCGCGCGCGACCAGCATGTCCCGCGCCGCCTCGTCGAGCATGCCGGCGGTGACGAGGCCGAACACCTTGGCTTCGAAGCAATGCGCGGCGGCGCGAATCCTGGTCGCTGCAGCGATGTGGTAATTGCCGCCGCCGGCCGGCCGGCGTGTCGGCCACACCGGTGGCCAGCTCGAGATATGTAACTGCTCACCCTGCGCCATCAGCGAATAGCGTGCCAGCGGGTTGGTGTTCTCGCCGCAGATCAGCTGCCCGATCTTGCCGAGCCTGGTATCGACGACGCGCAGGCCGGCGCCATCGCCGCCGGCCCAGATCAGCTTCTCGTAGAAGGTCGGCACCAGCTTGCGGTGGTGGTTGAGAATTTCGCCGTCCTCGCCGATCAGCAGGTTGGAATTCCAGATCGCCCCCACGCTCGCCGGCGACTTTTCGCTGATGCCGATCGACACGAAGATGCCGAGCGCGCGCGCCTCGTCGCGGATCGCCTTGATCTCGGGGCCGTCGACCAGCACCGACTGGTCGGCCATGCGAACGAACAGATCGTGATTGTCGATCGGGGCCCAGAGCGCAGCCCATACCGGGAATGCAGGAATGAAGGTCTCGGGAAAAGCCACGATCGCGGCACCGGCGGCGGCTGCCTCCCGGATGAGCGAGATTGCCTTTTTTGTGGTCGCCGCGCGGTCGAGAAACACGGGTGCGGCGTGCACCGCGGCGGCCTTGAAGCGGGGGAGCATGGCTTTGTCCTTTGTTCCGGGCACGCTAGTGGCGTCCCCGGGACCCCGATACAGACAATCCTGCAAGACGGCTTGCAGACTGCGGCAATACCTCCCACCGCACCGGCGGTGGCATAGCGCTTGCTGTCTGGTGGGGATGCAGGAGTTCAATTCGCTCGACTGGGACGACCTCAAGATCTTCCTCCATGCGGCGCGCGGGGGCAGCCTCGGCAGCGCCGCCAAACGACTCCGGGTCGACCAGTCCACCATCAGCCGCCGGATCGCGCATCTCGAATGCACGCTCGGCGCGACCTTGTTCGAACGTTCGCCGCATGGTCTGCGTGTCAACGAAGCCGGCGAGCGGCTGCTCTGCCACGCCGAGCGGATCGAGAGCGCGGTCATCGCGATGCACCAGGACGTGCAGCGCGGCGGCAGCCGGATGGCGGGCCGTGTCCGGCTCGCGACGATGGAAGGCATCGCCTCGCTCTATCTGGCGTCTCGCTTCGCGCCGCTGCGGCAGCGTTATCCCGAACTCACCGTCGAGCTTCTGACCTCGCCGCAGGCCGTATCGGTCAACCGGCGCGAGGCCGATCTCTTCCTCTCGTTCTTTCGGCCGCCGGGACAGGGCATGGTGTCGGAGCGGCTCGGCAGCTTTCAGCTCGGCCTCTACGCCTCACGGGATTATCTCGCGCGCGAGGGCATGCCCGAGCGGCCCGCCGACCTCGCCCGCCACAGCTTCGTCACCTATATCGACGATCTGATCCAGCTCGATTCCGTGCGATGGCTCGACGACATCATCCGCAATCCGCCGGTCAGCTTCCACTCCAACAGCATGATCGCGCAGATGAACGCGGCCGCCGGCGGCATCGGACTGGTGCTGCTGCCGAGCTTTGCCGTGGCCGGCCGGGCCGATCTCGTGCCGGTGTTGCACGAGAAGATGACGACGACGCGTGAGGTCTGGATCAACGTTCATGGCGATCTGCAGTTCGTGCCCCGCATCCGCGCCGTCTCGAGCTATCTCAAGGCGACGTTCAAGTCCGACCCGCTGATGCAGGCGGACGCGTCGGGCCGGCAGATGCTCGATGCATTGCTGGTGGGGGATGCGGGAGCCGTCGCATTGCAGAACGGCTGACGCTCGTCACGCCGTGCGTCGGCCGAACGCCAGCACGTGCAGGCCGAGCCGCTGCCGCACGATCCAGAACAGCAGAACCGTCTCGAACGCCAGCGAGATCGAGGTCGCCGCCGCCGCGCCGTGGCCGCCGAAGCGCGGCACCAGCATGAGGCAGAGCACGAGGTTCATCACGAAGGCCGAGGCATAGGCCACGGCGCACATCTTCTGGTGCCCGAGCATGTTGAGCAGCCGCTCGACCGGTCCGATCGCGGCACGGACCACAAGCCCGATCGCCGCGATGAACATGATGTCATAGCCGACCGTGAATTGCGGCCCGAACAGCCAGAGCAGCGGCTTGCCGACCGCGAGCAGCGCGATCGTCGCCGCCAGCGACGGCCAGAACGTCCACTTGATGGCATGGGTCACATAGGCCGAGAGGCGCGCCATGTCGCCGGCGGCATTGTATTCGGCAAAGCGATGCGCCGTCGTGGCCGACATCGCGTAATGGATGAACGACACCAGCGCCAGCGTCTTCACCACTGCGAAATACACGCCGACCTCGTCGGAGGGACGGAACTGCTGCAGCACCAGCACATCCGTATAGGACAGCAGCAGGTAGAAGCTTTCGACCAGCAGGATCGGCAGCGAGACCGCCAGCCATCCGCGGACGTCATAGGCCTTCGGGCCCGGCCCGACATGGCCGGCGAGCTTGCGGTTCAGCACCATCATCTGGCCGGTCATGGCGATCCAGACCGCACATGCGCTCGCCGCCATCGCGGCGACGGCGCCGACATGATAGCCGAGCAGGAAGGCGATGGCGGTGATGGCGATGATCAGCGCCTGGCGGATGATGAACTGCGGCATCAGGCCAAGCTGCATCCAGTCGTGCGACCGCGCGATGCCGTCCTGGGTGTTGGCGACGACGAAGGCGGGCAGGGTCATGCAGCCGATATAGAGCGGCAGCATCTCCGCCGGCTCGATCCAGGGCGACAGCAGCCACACCAGTCCGGCGAGCGCGAGCGACACCAGCGACGACGCGGCCAGCGTCAGCCAGCGGCTGCCCGACAGAAAGCCGCGCAGCAGCGCATGTTCGCCCGCGCTGCGGTACTCCGGAATGATCTTTTGCGCGGAAGCGGAGATGCCGAAATCCATCATGCTGCCGAGCAGCAGCACCCAGGTCCAGACATAGACATAGATGCCGTAATCCGACGTGCCCATCCAGCGCGCGAGCAGCACCTGCGAGAAATAGGCGAGGCCGGCGCTGATGACGCGGATGATGAAGATCGTGCCGGCCAGCCGCCGCGTCAGGGACGCCTCGCTCGATCCGCCCGCGAGCTTGCCGCGCAGCCGCGCGATCAGCCCGGCTGGTTCGGTCGTTGCGGAGCCTGCATCCATGACGGCCAAGTCGAACTCCCCGGGACGCCGCACCTGCCGCGGCCGGAAAGGGAATTAGCAACCATTCGTTAACATTCGGTTGGGTGGGCGCCAGTGCAACCCCGACGTCGTCCTGGCTTCCGCCGGGACGACAGGTCACTCGAGGTTCGTATTGAACTCGTAAGACTTGTCCGGTCCGACCAGCGTGAATTTGAGCGCTGCGCCCTCGGGCTTTGCGCCGGGCGGCAGTCCGTCCAACTCGAACGAGAAGCGCGTCACGCCGGGCGGTGCGTGCGGGACCGGCGCCGGGATCGGCAGCGCCCAATCGGGCGTCGGCCCCTCGACATAGAGATTGACGTTGCGGCCGGCGGGCGCGACCACGTCGACCACGACGTTCTTGGCGCCGTCGCGCTTGACGTCGCGAATGGTCAGCGGATTGGGATCGCCGATATTGGCGGGCTTTGGGACCGTATCGAGCGCCGCGAACAGATTGGCGTCCTCGGTCGATGCGACGCTGTTGAAGCCGAGTTCAGCCTTGGCCTCGACGGGAATGCAGAGCTTTTCACAGACGGCGTAGCTGATGTCGGCCCGCAACGTCACCGGCTTGTCGGCGGACTTGGCGACGATCCGCAAGGGCAGCACGATCTGGTCATGATAGCCGATCGAATGGCCGCCCGCGCCGTCGTCGAATTTCAGCGGCGCCGGCCACATGATGGTCACGGCCTCGACATTGTCCGACTTCGAGAAGTCGAAGCGCGGCGGCACCCCGGAATCGCCCGGGTTGCGCCAGTAGGTCTTCCATCCCGGCTGGAGCTGGAAGGCGATTCCCCCGAGCAGCACGGCGCCGCTGCGCGATCCCGCCAGGAGCCGCACGGCGGAATGTCCGTCGCGCTGCCAGGGCGAGGCGTCGTCGGCATGGGCTGCCGGAGCCGGCGACGACGCAAGCAGGATTGTCGCGACGCCGATCGCCGCACGCGTGGGAACTATGCTGGGCATGATACGTCTTTACAGGGTCGTTCCCGGGCAAACCATTGAATTGCTTGTGATGGATGCAGACCATGCGAACCACTGCAAGCCTTGATTTGACAGCCGCCCGGCCCGACATCAGGATAGCAACTGAAACCGGAGTGCTTGACCGATGGCCACAGGCAAGAGAACGGGCGAAAGCATCCGCAGCGCGGACTCAGGTCTCCCCGGCTCGGGCGGGTATCTCGACGGCCGCCTTCTGATCGCCATGCCTGTCATGGGCGATTCCCGCTTCGAGCGGTCGGTGATCTATCTCTGCGCCCATTCCGCCGAGGGGGCGATGGGCATCATCGTCAACCATCCCGCCGGCAGCATCGATTTCCCCGAACTGCTGCAGCAGCTCGGCATCGTCAAGAAGGGCGAGCACATCAAGCTGCCGGAGAACGCCGAAACCATGAAGGTGCTGCGCGGCGGTCCCGTCGATACCGGCCGCGGTTTCGTGCTGCATTCCAGCGACTTCTACATCGAGAACGCGACCCTGCGGATCGACGACGGCGTCTGCCTCACCGCTACCGTCGACATCCTGCGCGCCATCGCGAGCGGCTCCGGCCCCAAGCACGCCATCCTCGCGCTCGGCTATGCCGGCTGGGCGCCCGGCCAGCTCGAAACCGAGATCCAGAGCAACGGCTGGCTGCATTGCGATGCCGATGCGGACCTCATTTTTGGCGACGACGTCGATGAGAAATACGGCCGCGCCTTGCGCAAGATCGGCATCGATCCCGGCATGCTCTCCAACGAGGCCGGGCACGCGTAGCTGGCTCTGCGTCATGCCCTGCGAACCGAAGGGGCATCCAGTACGCGGCAGCGTAGCGATTTTATCGTGATCGTCCCGGATGACTGGATCGCCCGGTCAAGCCGGGCGGTGACACCGTTGCCTGAGTAGACCTCTACTCCGCCGCCTGCTGCTGCACGGTCGGCTCCGTCCCCGCCACGGTGGCGCGCCGCATGTCGCGGGGCTGGGACTGGTCGTAGCGGCGGACGCGATGCATGGTCTGGCGGTTGTCCCACATCACGAGGTCGTGCAGCGTCCATTTGTGGACATAGACGAACTCGGCCAGCGTCGCATGCTCGGTGAGATCGCGCAGCAGCAGCCGGCCTTCCGGCACGCTCATTCCGACCACCTTGCCGGCATGCGAGGAGAGGTACAGCGACTTGCGGCGGTGCACCGGATGGGTGCGCACCAGACGCTGCAGCACCGGCCTGAACAGTTCCTTTTCCTCGTCGGTATATTCGGTGAAGCCGAGTGATCCGCGCGAATACATCAGCGAGTGCTCGCAGACGAGGTCCTCGATCTCGGCCTTGGTCTCGTCGTCGAGCGCGTCATAGGCCGCGCGCATGTCGGCGAATTCGGTGTTGCCGCCCTTGGGATTGACGATGCGCGCCGACAGCAGTGAGAATTTCGCAGGGATCGGCCGGAACGAGCTGTCGGAATGCCACAGGCAGTTGCCGAGGTTGAACAGATGGGTGCGGCTGTCCTTCGGCAGGGGCTTGCCGTCCTTGCCGAGATTGGAGACGTCGTTCAGCCCGGACTGAAGACGATAATCCTGCGCCTTGGTGACGGTGCCGCCGCGCGCATCCTCGCGCTGCCCGAAGTTCAGCGCAAAGGCCATCTGCTGCTCGTCGGTGATGTCCTGGCCGTGGAACACCAGCACGGCGTAGCGGTCCATCGCCGCTTCGATCTGGCGCGCCTGGTCCGCCGCCAGGGGCTTGCGCAGATCGAGGCCCGACACCTCGCCGACGAAATGCTTGTGAAGCTGCCGGATGGCGATCGTCATGGCGTTTCTCCCGCGAATTGCGAGCGGTTGGTCCGCTCTGCCGGAAAAAAGCTACTCCCGCGCCCGGCGTTGTCAACGTCCGGCGCGCATGGCTCTCACGCGTTCCGCGCCATCAAACCCCCGTCGACCGGGATCACCGCACCGGTGAGGAACGAGGCCGCGGGCAGGCACAGGCTCAGCGTCATATGCGCGACTTCCTCGGGATCGCCATAGCGTCCGAGCGCCGTGCGGCGCTTGGCATAGATGGTCTTGTGCTCCTCGGAGATGCGGTCGGTGATGGCGGTGCGGATCGGACCCGGGCAAATGCAGTTGACGGTGATGCCTTCACGGCCGAGCTCCACCGCGAGCGACCGCGTCAGGCTCGCCACGCCGCCCTTGGCCGCCGAATAGGGGCTGTGCATCGCGGTGGCGCCGAGCGCCTCGGTCGAGGCGATGTTGACGATGCGCGGGCTTTTCGATTTGCGCAGATGCGGCAGTGCGGCGCGGATGATGCGCGGATGCGCCGTCAGCATCACGGCGATGCCTCTCGCCCAGGCCTCCTCATAGGCCTCGTCGTCGATGGCGACGCGCACGGAGATGCCGGCATTGTTGACGACGATGTCGAGCCCGCCGAAATGCGCGGCGACCTCGCCGACCACGCGCGTGATCGCACCGCCGTCGGCGACATCGAGCCTCCAGGCGCGGGCTGCGCCGCCGCTCGCCGCGATCTCCTCGGCCACCGCATGCGCGCCCTGTTCGTCATAATCGGTGACGGCGACGTTGGCGCCTTCGGCGGCGAACACGCGCGCGGTGGCGCGCCCCATGCCGCTCGCCGCGCCGGTCACGAGAACGGTCAGGCCCTTCACGGACCGGCTGAGCTGCTTGAAGTCGGACATGCTGTTTCCCCGGACATGCTGGTTTCTTGTTCTGCGATTGACAAGGCTGGCATCGATCCGCAGACAGGTCAAACAAGCAAGACGACAGGGAGGCAGCGATGGCGAACGAACTCGATTTCACGGGCAAACAGGTGCTGGTCGTCGGCGGCTCCAGCGGAATCGGCAACGGCATCGCGCAGGCGTTTCGCGCGCGCGGCGCGGCAGTCGCGGTCTGCGGCACGCGCGCCCGGGCTGCGGAATATGCGGCGGACGACGGCTCCGATCTCACGGGCCTGTCCTATGCGCAGCTCGATGTGAGCAATCCCGGCGCGATCGAAGCCTTCGCGCCGTCCTTCGATCGGCTCGACATCCTGGTGCTGGCGCAGGGCGCGGTGCTCTATCGCCGCGGCGAGTTCGAGATGAGCGGCTTCCGCAAGGTCGTCGAGGTCAACCTGATGAGCCTGATGGCCTGCGCGACGCGGTTTCATTCCATGTTGCGGGATTCGAAGGGCGCGCTGATCATGGTCTCCTCGACCGCCGCCTATCACTCCACCATGGGCAATCCCGCCTACAATGCCTCGAAGACCGGTGCGATGGGATTGACGCGCACGCTCGGCGAGGCGTGGGCCGAGGACGGCATCCGCGTCAACGGCATCGCGCCCGGCCTCGTCGACACCAAGATGACGAAGGTGACGACCGACAATCCCAAGCGGCTCGAGGGCGCCTTGGCGCGGATCCCGCTGCGGCGTTTGGGCACGCCGGCCGACATGGCGGGCGCGGCGCTGTTTCTGGCCTCGCCGCTGTCGTCCTACATCATCGGCCAGACCCTGGTCGTCGATGGTGGCCTCATTCTGTAGATGAAGATTTGACGAGCGAAGGAACCGTGCCGCGGCTGATCGGTTATCGGGCTGACCCCAGAGGAGGACAGCATGGATACGGATCGGATTGTCGGATCGGCCAAGGAATTTGCCGGACGCGCGGAAGGCGCCATCGGAGATCTGGCGGGCGACGCCAAGACGCAGGCGTCGGGCAAGGCCCGCGAGGCCGCGGGCACGGTGCAGAACCTGTACGGCCAGGCCAAGGACACCGCGCGCGAGGCTGCGGACACCGCCACGAGCTACGCCAAGGACGCTTATGAGGCTGGCTCGGACACGTTCCGCGACGGATCGCAGGCGATCGCGCAGAAGGTGCAGGACAACCCGCTCGGCTCGTTGCTGATCGCCGGCGGCATCGGCTTCGCGCTGGCGCTGCTGATGGCCCGGCCCTCGCGCCGCCCGCCGTCCCGCTGGCGCTACTGAACTCTCGCCACAACCTGAAGCTCGGGCCCCGGTCGCAGCTTGGCATTGCCAGGCGGTCGATTCGGGGCCTTTTGCTGTGGTGTGTGGGAAAACTTAGCGGACTTCGGCCGATCGGCCGACATTGCCCGGGGGACGCGGGACCGTGGGCCCAGGGTTCGGATTACGCGGTCCCGGCGCCGGGGCCAATTGACGCGGCGCCTGCTGCTGCTGCGGAGCACCGAAGCCGAAGAAATCGCGGAAGGACGGGGCGGCCTGCGCCGGCTGTTGCGGCACGGCCGGCTTCTTCGGAGCCAGTTTCGGCGCACCGACGGTTGCGGCGGCTCCGGGCGCGCCGGACGGCGTGACGCCATCCGGCGTCGTCGCGGCCATCGGCGTATCGCCCTTGGCCTGTTCGCGTCCGACCTCGCGGCGCGGCCAGGCATAGTCGTCGGCGCGGCCGGCGGGCGCGGCCAGCGGCTCGCCCTTCACCAGCGCTTTCGCGGCCAGCGCATCGACGGCCGCGGGACGCGAACCGGGGCCGCCCAGCAATTGATCGGTCGAGATCGAGGCCGCAACCAGCGGCACGATCGGGCCGGCCAGCGGCCGCGGCGCCGGCTTGCCGGGCTCGACGCTGGTGTCGGGCGTCGCCGGTTCGCTCGGCAGAGCGATCGGGCCCGAGCGGCCGGCAAGCAGGCGGGTGATCTCGCGCTCGACGTAATGCGCCAGCTTGCGCGCACCGGGTTTGGTGAAGAATACGCCGTCGCCGCTGCGCAACTGGCGGATCTGGCCTTCGAAGTCCGGGCCCTTCTGCAGGAAGCGGCCGGCCTCGTCGACGAAACCGTCCCAGACATCGACATAGGTGATGCCTGCCTTGGCCGCGCCTTCGCGGTAGAGCGAATCCAGGAACAGCATGTCCGCCGTGCCCTTCGGGCCGCGAATCGCGGGCAGGCCGACCCAGAGCACCGGCACACCCTTGGCCTTGAGGACGTTGGCGAGCTCCTCGATCTTCTTGCTGTAGAGTTCGATCCAGCGTTCGTCGCGGAATTCGTAGAGACCGTTCGGGTTGCGCGCGGTCTTCTCGGGCGCGGCGATCTGCGGCGTATCGGCATTGTCCGCATCGTCCTGCGGCAGGTCGGCGTCGGCCGGCTTGTCGTCGGGCTTGGCGGCGGTGTCGCCAGGCTTCGTTTCGCCCGGCTTGGCTTGTGGCTTGGCGCGCGCGCCCTTGTCGTTCTTCTTGTCCTTGTCCGCTGCCTTGTCGGATTTCTCCACGACGGGTTCGCGGATCGCCATGCGATCGTTGAGGCCGAGCATCACGACGATGACGTCGGGCTTCTCGGTCTCGAGGATGCCCTTGGCTGCGGCCGCCCAGTCGGAAGGCTCGCCGCGCGGCTGGTACTTGATCAGGCCCGACGTCGTCCGGTGCTTGCGGATCACGCCCATGTCAGGCTGCTCGGCATAGGCGTCCTCGAGGCCATAGGCGAGCCAGTCGGCCATGGCGTCGCCGATCACCAGCACGTTCCGGTCGGGGATGGTGTCACGCTTGGCCGGGGCCGGCGCGCGCGAAAAATCCTGCCGCGGCGCCTGCGGCGGGGGCTGCTGGAACGGTGCAAAGAAATCGCCGCCGAACCATCCGCCGCCTCCGCCTCCGCCGCTACGCGGGGCAGCGCGCTGCGGCGGTCCGCCGAAGCCGGGGAAATTGAAGAACTGCGCCGACGCCGGCCCTGCGATGCCCACCAGGATCGCAAGCGCCGTCCCCAGCGCGATCAGCGGGCCGGTCTCGGTCAGCGCCTTGAACAGGGACTTCTTCGACATGCGAATGAGGGCCGCGCGGTTGGGGTCGGATCGTCGAGATATAATAACGGAATCGGGCGCCAAACGGGCGAATTCTCTTTGCCGATTTCCAGGCCATACGCCGGGGAACGGGCGTCCCCGTCAAGGCCAGCGGGCAAAATCCCGGTACAGGGTTACTTTCGGCGCGGTTTTAGCGCCCGCGCAGACGGTCCAGCACGTCGGAGGAGGCAAATCCGTCGGCAGGCACCCCGATCGAGGCCTGGAAGTTGCGGAGCGCCTCCCGGGTCTGGCCGCCGAACTGGCCGTCCGGCGTGCCCCTGTAGAAGCCGCGCTGGGCCAGCAGCTGCTGCAGTTCCAGCCGCTCGGTCCGGGACAATTCCCGCTCCTGGCGCGGCCAGGGCTGCACGAAGGGCGCACCGCCGCGCAGCCGGTCGGCGAAATGGCCGATGGCGAGCGCATAGGCTTCGGCCGGGTTGTACTTCATGATGACGCGATAGTTCTGCAGCATCAGGAAACCCGGCCCCTGCGCGCCCGCCGGCGCCAGCAGATAGGCTTTCTCTGACGGGTGCGGGAACGGCTGGTTGTTCGCACGCTTCAGCCCGAGCTTCTCCCATTGCGCGATCGGCATCGCCTTGGCGCGATCAGCCAGCATGAAGTTGAAGCCCTGCGGCACCACGACCTCGAAGCCCCAGGTCTGGCCGGTCTGCCAGCCGTCCTTCTTCAGATTGTTGGCCGTGGAGGCGATCAGGTCGGTGGGATTGTCGACGACGTCGCGCCGTCCATCGCCGTCACCATCGACGGCGAAACGCTTGAAGGCGGTCGGCATGAACTGGGTCGGTCCGAAGGCGCCGGCCCACGAGCCGCGCAACTGCTCGGGCCTGAGATCGCCGCGGTTGAGGATCTCCAGTGCCGAGAGGAACTCGTCCTTGAAATAGGCCTGGCGGCGGCCGATGCAGGCCAGCGTCGCGGTCGATTGCAGGACGTTGCGATCGCCCATCTGCGTCGAATAGTTGGATTCGATGCCCCAGATCGAGGCGATGATGTAGCGATCGACGCCATAGGCTTTCTCGGTCGCGTCGAACTGCGCCTTGTATTTGGCGAGCACGTCGCGGCCCTTGGCGAGACGGTTGTCGTTCACGAGAATGTCGAGATAGTCCCAGATCGACTTGGTGAATTCGGGCTGCGAATCCATCAGGTCCATGATGCGCAGGTCGGGCGCGAGGCCGCTCGTGAAGCGCTGGAAGTTCTCCTGCGTCACACCGCGACGTGCGGCATCGGGCCACATCGCGGCGACGCAATTGTTGAAGTTCGACGCCGCCTCCCGGATGGCAGAGGCCGTCATGAGGGGATGGCCGGACGCGCCGTCCTCGCCGCTCCAGGGTGGCGCGCCGGCAGGCCCGGGCGCCGGTTGCGTGGGCGCCGGGTTCGGTCCGGAGAAAATACCGCCGAACAGGTTGGAAAGCCCGTTCTGCGCCGTTGCCGGAGCCGGGAACAGCACGGCTGCGGCAAGCATTGTTGCGCCGGCGAAGAATCCGGTGCGTGCTGCAAAGCCTGCCATCGGTTGCGTCATGTCTCACCTGATCCCGGCCAAAAACGGCCCTCAGGAGGCCCGGTCACGGTTGCCAATATCTTAACAAAGGTGAAATTTTCTTGGTCGCCTTTTCTCGATTCCGCAGGCCGAGCCCAACATCTGCCTTTGTTGGAGGCTGCAAACACGCTAGCAAGTCGCCATTGCACCGTTCCCGCGCGTCTCAAGGTATTCGATTGATCCCATGAAAATTCGCAAAGCTGTCTTCCCCGTCGCCGGCCTCGGCACCCGCGTCCTGCCCGCCACCAAGGCGATGCCGAAGGAAATGCTGACGATCGTCGACAAGCCGCTGATCCAGTACGTCTATGACGAGGCGCGGGAAGCCGGCATCGAACATTTCATCTTCGTGACAGGCCGCAACAAGAACGTCATCGAGGATCATTTCGATAAGATGTATGAGCTCGACGCCACGCTGGCGGCGCGCGGCAAGAAGGCCGAGCAGGATGTGCTGGCGCAGAACCAGCCGGAGGCCGGCGCCGTGAGCTTCACCCGCCAGCAGGCGCCGCTCGGGCTCGGCCACGCGGTCTGGTGCGCCCGCGACATCGTCGGCAACGAACCGTTCGCGGTCGTGCTGCCGGACGAACTGGTGCTCAACACCCCCGGCTGCCTGAAGCAGATGATCGAGACAGCGGCCACGCTCGGCGAGAAATCGAACCTGATCGCTGTGGAGGCGGTGCCCGATCATCTCACCCATCAATACGGCATCTGCGGCGTCGGCAAGCGCACCGGCAAGATGTTCGAGGTCGACGGCATGGTCGAGAAGCCGGCCAAGGGCACGGCGCCCTCCAATCTCTCGATCACCGGCCGCTACATCCTGCAGCCCGAGATCTTCAAGATCCTGGAGACGCAGGAGCGCGGCGCCGGCGGCGAGATCCAGCTCACCGACGCCATGATTGGCCTCGCAAAGTCGCAGAAATTCTACGGTGTGGAGTTCGAGGGCGAGCGCCACGACTGCGGCTCCAAGCCCGGCTTTCTCCGCGCCAACATCGCCTACGGTCTCAGGCGGCCCGAACTGCGCGACGGCCTGATCGCGGAAATGAAGAAATATCTGGGGCAGTGACGTCGTAGGGGAATTCCCCTGATCTCATCCCGTGCGGTCCGCAGGACCGAACCGGGACCTCGAGATTCGCAGTTGGGCAACTGCGCGCCATGGTTCGACGCTTCGCGCCGTCTGAAATACACGCCCCGGCTCACGCCGCCAGGGCCAGCGTCGGAATGTCGGCGACCACCGACTGGTTGCGCCCGCCCGCCTTCGCCGCGTAGAGCGCCTTGTCGGCGGCGGCGACCAGGGTGCTCCAGTCCATGCCGGCGAGAGGGATGAGGCTGGCAATACCGCAGGACACCGTGGACGTCGTCGCCTCGTCGTCCGACCAGCCCTGCACCTTGGCGCGGATGGTCTCGGCGATCTTGAAGGCATCGGCTGCGGATGTGCTCGGCAGCAGCACCGCGAATTCCTCGCCGCCATAGCGCGCCGCGCAATCGCCGGCTCGCCGCACCGAATCGGAGATGCAGATGGCGATGCCGATCAGCACCTGGTCGCCGGCCTGGTGGCCATGGGTGTCGTTGTAGGCCTTGAAATGATCGGCATCGATCATCAGCAGGGCGAGCGGCGTCTTCTGCCGCATCGCGCGCCGCCATTCCACGTCGATCACCTGATCGAACCTGCGGCGGTTCTTCAGACCCGTGAGGGCATCGGTCGTCGCCATTTCCTCGAGCCTGCTCTCGGCGATGGAGCGCCGACCGATCTCACGCGCCAGCACGAAGGTCGATCCCAGCACGAACAGCGCCAGCACGAGCACCACTGCGCCGATGCGGAACGCCTCTCTCTGCCATAGCGCAAACACGGCATTGAGAGGCTTGCCCGCGACCACGAACAGCGGCCCGCTATCGTTGCTGCGAACGTAGAGCCGCGGCGTCGGATCGACCGGTCCCTGACCCGCGTAGGACGCCCCGGCCTTGAGATTGTCCGCCTTCCAACCCGGGCGGTGATCCAGATTCCGGCCGATGACGTCGAGGTCGAACGGCCGGCGCATCATGATGGTGCGGTCACGCCGCAGCACCGTGATGGTATCGTCGGGATCGAGGCTCAGGCGCTCGAACAATTCGTGGAAATAGCTGAAGCGGATCGAACCCGCGACGACGCCGAGAAAGCCGCCGTCGGTGTCGCTGATGCGCCGGCTCAGCACGATCGAATAGGCCCCGCGGAACAGCATGGGGCGGCTGATGAACAGGCCGGCGCCGGGATTGTCCCGATGGACCGTGAAATAGTCCTCGCTCGCGCGGTTGTCCGGCGCCGGGTCGAGGCTGGAGGCATCGATGATCAGGTTGCCGGCGGCGTCGAAGACCTGAATCGCGCCGAAGTGCTTCGCGGTGGTGGAGTGGTCGAACAGGATCAGGTGCCGGATCGGCTTCGAGACCGTCGTGATTTCGGGCAGCAGCATGTTGCTGGCGACGGCCCGCAGCGACAGGTCGTAGATCTCGATGTTGCGGCTGATGTCGGATTCGATGCTGGTCGCGAGGTTCTCGAGCGTCTGGCGGGCCAGCGCCTCCTCGCCCCGGCGCATGTCGAGCATCACGTTGACGCAAATGGCGGAAAAGCCGATCACCGTCACCACGGACGAAATGACCAGAAATCTCGCCGAAATCCGCCAGGGCCGGCGGGCCAGGGCGTCGCGCCATCCAGACAACATGAATTGCTCCCGTTGTACTGGATGCGCCCGAAATCTTGCGTAGTCTTTAAGCCGCGACGGCGTTGCCGCAATCAGTTAAGGATTGGTATAGGCGGCTGCCGTTTTCTGGCAGATCCCTTTGATACAGCTGTGTTTCCGGCGAGAGGACGACGGTGAACGATTACGACGCGTTGCGCGACTATTTGATGCGGCAGAAGCAGGCCGAATTCGTTCTGAGCTTCGAGCAGATCGAGGAGATCATCGGCGCGGCGCTGCCCCGTGCGGCCAATCGCGCATCCTGGTGGGACAGCCTGCGCAGCCCCGACATCCAGATGCCGCAGCGCGAGGCCTGCCTCGCCGCCGGCTTCGTCGCAACCCGGATGCCGGACGGCCAGAGCGTGCGGTTCAGGAAGCAGAAGAAGGACGCGCGGAGGTCGTGATTTCCCTCTCCCCTTGTGGGAGAGGGTGG
>CAYREH010000050.1:0-44781 GCA_964423245.1 uncultured Bradyrhizobium sp.
CTTGAGGATCAGATGATCACCATGGCCGAGTACAGCTCGAATCAAAAGGGCTGGGTCGCGGCGGGCAAGGTCGTTGACGCCGAGAGCGGCAGGCCGCTGCGGACGCGGACGGCGCTCCGGCAGATTGAAGATGCCATGCGCGCCGGCCAGGTCGATGCCGTGCTGGCGACCGAACCGAGCCGTTTTAGCCGGAGGCACTCCGAACTAGCCTATTTCATCGGCTTGGCCGAGCGCTGCGGCGTGCAGGTTTGGACGACGACAACCGGTCCGATTACGAATATGATGGCCGTGGCGCTGCACATGGTCGCCGGCTTGGGGCTTGACGACAGGCGTTGCCACACCGCGCGCAGGCTCAAGGCCGTCAATGAGGACGGCCGTCACGTTGGCCCTGCGCCCTACGGTTACGACGTGGTTCGCTCCGGCGGGCAAAGCGGCATTCTGAAGATCCGTCCCGAGGAGGCGCTCATCGTGCGGAAGATCTACCGCTCCTACCTCGACGGAGCGTCCCTGCTGGCGATCGTGAAAGAGCTGAACGAGATGCGCATTCCGTCGCCTCGCGGGGGAAAATGGAAAGTGACGATGTTGTCGAAGGACGGCGTTCTCGGCGTGCTTCACGACATGACCTACACCGGCTTTGTCATCTCCGGAATTTACCACACGTTCGAAGACGCAACCACCGGGGCTCGGATGCGGGTCTTCAAGCCGCGCGCGGAATGGAACATCGCCAGAGGGCGACACGAGCCGATCGTGGCGGTCGAAGTATTCGACGCCGTTCAGAAGCGTTATGCCGGCGAACGGACCGCCGCCTGATACCCGGAGACGGCTTTCGCCGGGGACGCGAGACGTTCGTGGTTTCCGATCATGCCGGCGCGATTCATCAGGCCACCGCGCCGCTCGAACGGGCGCCAGTGGCCGACAAGTGTGCAAATAGACTAGCGCCATCTATGCTCCGCCGACCTCACGCTCTGTTTGCCCGGTCTGCGAGGAGTAGATCGGCGCCGTCTGCCAGCTGACAGCGAGGGGCAGCATCCTAAGACGGCGACAATGCGTTCCACGTTCCGCAGCGGCGAGACGCGTTCGTCGCGCCAAAGCGCCACGGCATCTTGGGGTGAAAAACTGTGGCTCGCGCGGCGGATCGAAAGCCGCAATTGTAAAACGGCCAGCTGCACAATTCAGCAGGGATTAGGCTGCTCGAGCGGAAAGTAGCCCGCAACAGGCGGTAGAAGCCGCGGCATGCATCCCCGACGAAATCGCAAAACTCTGATTCGAACGCCGCCGATAAATCATCACGACGTCCAGTCGTTATCCAACTTCATTCGGCTCGGAGGCGGATTCAGAGACCGGAAAAGTCCACCGCGAGCAGCGCCGAACGTCCTCGTATTTTTCAGAATTCATTACATCTTTTTCAGACCGCAGGAAGCGACCAGCCCCCCCTTTCGCGCTTAAGCTGTGTTTAGTCGCTGGGACGGCGCGAATCGGACAGAAGAACAGGTCCACCTAGCGAGTGGTCGTCACATGCGTGGGGCGCTGTGGACCTTCGTCCAATGATTAGCTTCGGTTAGCAACTGGGGGAAAATGTTTGTCATCCCGTGCGATGTGTCTATCATCGCGGTTGACTCCAACGACCGACCGACCCCGTGGCCGAAGCACAGCAGAAGAAGCCGGAACAGAAGCCGTTCAAGGAGCGATTCCCTGCACGTAAGTCGGCCGCCTTGCGGACGCTGGCCGCCAATCTGCGCAGGTTGCGCAAGGAGCGCGGCTGGAGTCAGGACACGCTGGCGGCAGCCGCCGGCATCGACCAGAACGCCGTCAGCCTCATCGAGAACCGGCGCTCTAACCCGACGGTCGTGGCGGTCGAAGGATTAGCTGATGCGTTCAAGGTGCCCATTGCCGAACTCCTGACGCCGGGCACGAAGACGCGGTCGGCGAGAGGCGGCGCGTGAGATCTCCGGAAGAGGACGCCAGCGGCAAGCTCTTAGGGCCTATGGGCGACCGGCAACTCTTCGAGCGCCTGAACCGGCCGGGGCTTCCGAAGTCCAGAAGAACGACAACCGTCTAAACTCACGGCGGACGGGTCCCCCCGTGCGCGGACCTGAAGAGAAAGCAGCCGGGCATAGTCTTTTGAAAAGACTCGCGAGTTCTGATCTTTATGGGACCCGCGCGACGATGGGCGGCAGCTCGCCGCGGCCAGATCGGAAAGTCAGTTTGTGGCGGAGTATTGTTCGAACCGAAAAGCCAGTCGATCCCGATCGGGGCCACCCTCGTTGGACCGGGGCGCTCGAATGCGCCTCCCCTCGATCGCCTTGACCGCGTCTAGAGCATGATCCGGACGAGTGTGAAGCAGTTTTCCGAATAGATCATGCTCAAACAAGGAGCTAAAGCGCGATGACGGTTCGACCCAATCTCATCGCAGCTTTAGGTCTCTACTCGGCTGCTTGTTCGCCCTTTCGGATGCGAAGGTCGATCACCTCGACGTCGCCTCTGCCGTCGGCAGCCAGCGCGGCGTCCGCCTGGTCGGCGAACAGGCGATGATACTTGTCGACGAGACCCTTCTGTCCTCTCCAGCCGCCGTCCCGCTGCTTGTCAGCGAGCGGCCGATCGATGAGCGCGTATCGTTTCTGCAAGTCAGCTGGGGCTATCGCCAACTGCCGAAGTCTATCGTCCGCTTCGATGTGCATCGCGTCGATGATGACGGATCGTCCGTCTCCAAGGACCTTGGCGCTCCTCATGCGCACTTCGTGGAAAATCTCGGACTGCGCTCCTCGCACCTCTCCGTCAGGACTGCGTTCTTTCCTGATTTCGTCGGAGGAGACCACGTCTACGCCCTGTGCTGCCGACCAGGTCGATTTACCCCCTCCGGAGGGACCGACCATAAGCGTCATGCTTTGCCCGCAGCGAGGCCAGTTCCAACCCGGAATGTCAAAGTCGACGTCGCCGATCGTCGTCTCGTAATAGTCGGAAAACCGCGACACGACTTGCGGTTCGATCAAATCGAAATGCGCGACCTTGTTGCGGATCCAGCCGGCCTGACCCAGCAGGTTGGCCTCGTTGGGGCTGAGCAGGTCCTTGGTGAACTCCTTGAGGTCGTAGAACTCGAGTTTCCAAAAATCATCGATCGTCTTCACGTGATCGTGGATCTTCCGGACGTAGGGCTTGGCGGGAGATACCTTTCTGGCGAGCACGTGTTGGTATCGCGAGATCAGCGACCTCAAGACGCGATGGGTGAACGGCAGCAGGACGCTTGCCTGTGCACTCCAGACTCTCCGCCGGACGTGATCGACATGTCCGTGCTGGAGCGCGGCCACGGCGTGCGCGGCCGGTTCATCGTCCCAGTAGTCGACCAAGCCATTTTCCCAGCACGGAAACGGATACTGTCTTCTCGCAACCAGGCGATCTAGCAAAGGGAATGGCGCGATCTGGTCGGCGGCGTCCCAGCCGACCGTCTCCTCCAGCAGTTCTCGCGACCACGCCGCTACTTCGATCGCGGCGGCGTGTCCAACTCGCGAGGTCAGCCCCTGCGCAGGACGGGCGCCGATCGCGGCGGCATAGCTTGCGCTGTCGTACCGATCGCACATCCCTTGGGTCGAAACGAGCGGCGCGGGCCCGCAGAGCGTCGATCGGTCGTCCCGATTGAGACCCGTCGGAAGCAGAACGAGCAGAACCGGTCCGACGACGGTCTCCTCCGGCGGCTCGGCCATGAGCTGGCGCAGAAACAGGCTCCAGCGACGCAGTTGCGTTCGGTCCAGTCCGTCGACGATCATTACCCGGTCGACAAGGCTCGGATGGACGGCGAACTCGGCTACCGTGCCGATCTCGACCGCCGACACGTCGAGGAAACCCGCCAGCATGTGGGCGATGGGTTGCGACTGATCCTCCGCCGTTAGGTCGATCGATACGCTGTCGAGCGACAGTTCAGTACGGAGCCTGCGTTCGATCGCCGCCTTCAACCCCGACATCCGCGGAGTCGGTGTCGAGATGCAGACGACCCTCTCCTTTCGGGAAACTGCGAGCGCGATCTTGCCGAGAACGCTCGACGGTCCGGCTTGGGCCCACCACAAAGCTTCGCGATCCATCCGTCACTCCGCCTTCAGCAATGCGGCGAGAACCAGCGGGTTCAGGTCGACCTTGTGCAGACTGCGGTTGCCGGACTGGTCCGGCGAGAACGAGATAATCCCCAAGACGTCGCTGTACACCGCCAGGACGCTCGGGACGATCTTCCTGTTGTCCGTCGTGCAGAGGTGCTGGAAATCCCGATACGTGATGACGGAGCCATGCGCATACTGGGCGAGTTCACGGAAGAAGGCCGCGAGATCGGGCTGGATGCCCAATCGGTCGTACAGACCGGGCGCCGCGAGCAGGGCGTTCTTGTCTGCCTCGATCAAGGCGGACGCTTGGCTAGGGCGTTCGGCGATCCGGGCCATGAGGGGTCCGACCGTTTCCGACCAACCGCCGGTCGCCTCGATGATGCGATCCATCAGGTCTCCGGAAAGCTGAAGCGACTCAAGACGGGACCCGAGATACGACCGCGTCACCGGGCGCAGCCGGACCAACTTGACGAGGGGCCTGATGCGCTTCAACACAGCCGTGTCCTCGGACCACGCGGAGGCGTGGAGCGGGTCGCCGACGAAGACAATCCTCACCTCTCCCTTCCTCACGCGACCGAGCCGCTCGGCTTCGAGGATCCAGTCCGGACGCCACGGCGTCTTCGAGGACACCACGAGCACGCGCGGACGGCCCGATCGCGACGGCCGCTTCACATCGTCGAAGAGGTCCTTCTTCGCCTCGTAGGTCCGGGGCTCGACCTCGACTAGTCCGTCCTTTGTCCGTTCGGCGTCCATCAGGGCCGCCTCGACGAACCGGACGCCGGCCCACTCCGTGCCGAACACGACGCCGATGCCGTGGGCGCGCGAGGACATCGGAGATCCGTCCGCTTTTACCGCCGCGGCGGGGGCGAACGGCGCCAGGAGGTCGGCCTCCTGTCCGTTCGTCAACGGCGAAAGATGGCCGTTGCTGTCGACCGTCGGAAGCGGCTTTGCGAGCAGCCTGCGGTTGTTCTTGGGATCGAAGATCCGATCCGGGCGCCGTTTGTGATATTGCTCGAGCTTGCTCGTCAGATCGGCTTCGTCGTACGCCATCAACTCCAGAAGGCTGCGTGACCGTAACGCGAACCCGCCCGAGTAGGTGCGCCGGGCGATTCCGAAGCCTTCCATCTCCTCGAGCAGATACTCGATCTCGATCGGATCGCTACCCCGAGGAAAGGCTGCGGGCCAGTATTCGATCGCCCGCTCGGCGACCTCGGCCGGCGTCATGCCTTCGGCGGACATGCCGGAGCCGTGGTCCACCAGTTCGCGGGCCGCCAGGATGTACGTAAGGAGCTCGTAGCGACCTTCGATCGAATTGATCGTCTTCTCGAAAGTCAGGAACAACTTGCCTCGGACATCCGCCGACTCGAGCGCCTGCTCCACCAACGTGGTCGAAATCAGGTCCGGCAGCCGGTTCGTCTGTTGCACGCGCTCGTGGATGATCTTGAGCAGTTCCTCGCAGAACACCTGGATGAGAACCGGATAGTAGTTCGTGAAACTCAGGATGCGCCAGGCATCTTCCCTATTCTCGAATTCGAAGCCCATGGCGGCGAGCGGGCCTCGGATCAGGAATTCCGCGTCGTCGACGTCCTTGCCCAGCAGGGGACCGATCTCCAGCGGATTGTTGGAGATGTGGACCAGCGGCGAATTCTCGGTACGCGCGATGCGCGATACGTTGTGAAGACCCGCCAGGACGAACTTGAACCGATTGCCGGTGTCCGCCATTAGGCGAAGCAGCGTCCGGATGCAGCGGAAATTGTGTTGGCTCTCGTAGAGTACGAAGTTGTCCGCCTCGTCGATCAAAAGCAACAACCGACGTCGTTCGTCCTCATCCAGCCATTTGGCGATCGTGGCGGTGAATTCGTCCTCGTTCCTGACGGGTGACGTGAAGATCGGGATGCGGCGGGACATCTGTTCGAACGCATTCGACGCGTCGACCACGGAGTCCACGTCGACGTAGGCGAATATGGCGTTCGCCGGCGGGGTCGCATGGATCTGCCGGAGCAGCGCGGTCTTGCCGAGGCGGCGACCGCCGAAGACGATGTGGGATCCGAAGGAATGCTCGATGGCGCTTCTCTCCCACGAGCGGCCCTTGAACATTTCGGGAGGAACGGCCGATCGATTGTAGTCGCGGTAGGGATCGGCGCCGGAGTATCCCTGCGCGATCTCCATGACGGCCCTGCGATGGTCCGAGGTGTCCGCGAGCGCTACCGTGACGAGAGCCTCGTCCACGACCAGCATCGATTTCCTGCGCTTGAACAGTTCCAGCCGCAGGTTCTTGCGCCGCTCCGGATTAAGAACGCCGAGATAGACCAGGAGAACGCCACGAGGCGCAGCGCCTTCCGCCAACTCCAGCAAAGCCGACTGCGGCGTCGTCGATGTGGCCACGCAGATGCGCCAGGAGCCCTGCGTAAGGCTGCCGAACTCCGGGAGTAGAAGGGACTTGGAATCCACCGACGGCAGCGAGACCTTCGCGTCGAACACGTAGACCTGCTGCTTCACCTTGGTGAGAACCTCGTCGGGATCCAGCTTCGTCACTTCGAACAGCAACTGCGACACGACGGTCTGGAGCGTATCCTTCACCAGAGAGCCCGAGGCCGATTTCATATGGCGCTTCAAGGCGGGCAACAGGCTTCTGGCGATGTTCGCCGCCTGTTGTCTCTGTTCGGGTTCGAGATGGCTGTAGTCCAAGGTGCCGTACGAGCGGCCTTCATCCATCGCACGCGCCGCCTTCAGCACGTCGACGGCCGAGAACTCCTGCAGAGGCAGCAGCTCCTTGAACTCGGCCAAGCGCACGTTGAGGGTTCCGCCGGGAAGATGCTGGCGGCGGGGGACGCCCGTGCGCAACATGTTTAGCCAGTCCGCCAGCGTGGTGAATTCCCGCCGCTGAAGCAGATTGCGGAGTTCGACGGCGGTCTCCGGGTCTAACTTCTTCTCTTCGTCGAGTGTCGCGATCCTGCCGGTGAATTCGGCGGCCGTCTTTTCGAACTCCCGATGCGCTTCGTTTTCGACCTCCTTGATCCTGGCGAACGCCGAATTGAAGTCCTCGACTCGATCCCCGGCCAGCGTTTCCGGCAAGAAGGACGGCGACAGCTCGGCGGGCAGATTGTTCGGATTGATGGTCGAAAGCGTCTCCTTCAATCGGGCCGACTGATCGAGCGATCCCACCGCCATGCGACGCATGCGCTCGATCAGGCGTTCGGCCGCCGCCAGCCGCGACTTGACTTGGTTCTTCTTGGTCTCGCGGTCGGCGTCGAGCTTGGCCCGCAGCGATTCGGCGGCCGCTTCGCTCACGCCGAACCAATGCGCGATGTTCACCAGCATGTAGGCCGGCACGAAAGCGGATTCCGCGCGGCGGGCTTCGAACGCTTGCGCGATAGCGGCGCCGGGGTCGGTACCTTTCAGCGGAATCCGCGCATTCATGATCTCCTGGAGCACGCGCTCCTCGGTGTACGGGGAAGGCATCCAGCCGCCGGTCCAAGTCATGTTGGGGAGCCAAAGCAGCGGCGTGTGCAATCCGACGGCGAGCGGGGGCACGTTCCGATCGGATGAGGACAGTCCCATCAGGGTGTCCCGCACGGTGCGCAGTATGGCCGCCGCATGTCCGCTCGCCGCCGCCGTCAGACGCGGCCCCTCCGGAGCGGGCCGCGCCAGCAAGGCATCGATCTCTGCCAGCGCCGTATCGCGCAGCCGTTTGACCGTTTCGAGCCGCCGCGCGGACTTGCGCAGCGTAGCCAAGCCTTCGAGCGCTCTTAACAGATCGGCGCACTGCTGACCGACCCGCGAAAGGGCGGCAAAAATGCGTTCCCGTGCCTGAATGTCGACCTCCTGGCTCGAGCCTTCCGAGCCGGCGGCGTGGAGGAGAAGGAGGATGTCTTCCCGGCGGTGAAGCCGTTCCGAAACCTCGCGAGCGATGTCATGGCTCGTTTCCGTCAGATTCGAAAGGAGCCGGCCCAACAAACCCTGAGGCTGCAGAAGTGCGGTTTTGATCCGTTCGCCGTACTGAAACCGGAATTTGGCCGATCGAAGTCCGGTCACCGTATCCTTGATCGACGCCACGGCGTCGCTCACGAACGAGTTCTCGCGCGAGTGGGCCTCGATCGCCATCAGATTGGCTGCCGTCAGCGGGAAATTGAAACGACGGTTCTCCTCGACGATCGTGTAGGCGCTGCGCAGGTGCTCGAAGGACTTCAAGGACGTGATCGTTTCGACGAGCGGCACCGCGGCGCCGTCGTCCGGTCGGAACAGTGCCGCCGGAATGGCGGTGGCGAGCAGCATCGTCAACCTGGCTATCGACCGATCGTCCTCCCGATCCGCGAGCGACTGCGCGACGGCCAGTGCTTCGCTCCTAGACGACGTCAGGAATTGGACGTCCTGACCGGACAACCCCATCGCCCGCCCGTCGGCGGCGGCAAGTCTGAGTTCCTCTTCCGCATAGATGTCCGGAGATGACGGCAGGACCGATCTCGCGCAGCGGCGAAGATGGTAGGCCAACCCGAATTCGCCGGCGGCAAACAACGCGTCCAGCCGCGTCGTGATTGCCTGCAGCAGCGGATCTTGTACGACTTCGTCGGTCGTCTCCGCCGTCGTGGACGGGGTCGGCGATGCAGCCGGCAACTCGTTGATCTCCGCCTCGAGCATGATCTCGTCACCGAGATCCGGCGCATCGGCGGTCGCGACCTCTGCAGTCGGCTGCGGGACCGGGGCGGGAGCTGCAGCGACAGGCGGTTCGTCGGCAACAGGAGCAGGTGCGGCAGGCTCTACGACCGGTTCCTCACCCGAAGTCGCAGGCTTCGAAGCCTCGGCATCGGTCTCTTTTCGAAGAACGTCGATGGCCGCGCCGACGTACTCGAGAACCCGGCACAACGCCCGCTCTCTGTCCTCGTCGATAGCGACCGCCTGGGCCCGCGCGGCCTTCAGGGGAAGCGTCGCTTCGAGACGATTAATCTCTGCCGCGCCCGCATCGGCTTCCGCCATTGCCGAATCCGCTTGCTCGCGTAGGGAGTCAGCCGTGGCTAGTTCGGACTCGTTTGCCTCATTTGGCAAATGAAAGAGCCGCGAAAGAAGGTCGGGAGCGCTCAACGACTCGCCAAGTAACGAGTTCAAGGAATCCGCAGCCTTCGCCGTCAGACGTTGAAGATTCTGGTGCAGCTCGGCAGTCGATACTTTCGCAGGCACCAGACGCGCCGCCCGGCTTCTCAGGTCTTCCAAGATGGACAAGCTCGCCTTGATGGCGTCGATGCCATCGCCCTGTGGTCCGCTAGAGGAGGCGGTGCCAGCCAAGGCCGCCAGCCTGTCGCATTCCGAGCGCCAAGTGTTCAGTATCGCTGAAATGTCGTCGATCGGCTCATGGGAAGCCTCGGCTTCATGTGCGACCAGCACTTCGGCGTCGGGCTCGGCCGTCGAGCTTGCCGGTTCGGGCGATTCCTTTCCAGCAGCTTCGACCTGCACCTGCTTCATCGCTTGGGGGATCACGACTTCTTCCATGATCTCGCCGATGGTCCTGTCGGGCCCGAATTGCCGGAAAGGACCGAGCACCGCGCGCAGATAATTGGCCAGGTCGGCCCACTCCTCGCCTTCGGCGTCAAGCTTCTCCAGACCATCGGTCGCCGTGGAGCACCGCGCGCCCCAAGCGGCTTGCCCCGGCAGACCGAGAGCCTCGGCGAGATGAGATTCCTTGTCGCCCCCGTTCTGGACGCTATGCAGGATCCGCAGAAAGGGAGCTCCATTTACTCCCTTCGGTATCGGCCCCTTCATACGCAGACGCTTCCACGCGTCGGCATTCTTCACGATGATCAGGTTCTTCGGCAGCCCACGACCGCCCCGGTTGTTGTCGTCGGGGAAGAACTGGTGCTGGAAGACGATCGCGAATGCAGGATATCGCAGGGCTTCCTCGTAGAGACGAGGCATGTCGTCGGCGCCGGGACGTTCCTCCGGCCACGGATAGCCGGTCGCCTTCCGTATCCACTCGCGGTCCTCATGCATGAGGCGCGTATCGCGAGGCACGATGTTGATGGCGTTCGCGAGGAACTGTTCGGTCACGAAAGGCGGGAGCGGCGCCGACCTGCTCCGCAGGAGCGTGACCAGATCCTCCAATTCCATCGGGGACTGCTCCGGCTTGGGGCTGTCCGCGATTGTGTTCGTCTTGAGCGCTTCGAGCATGACTGGGACCTTGATTGACGTGTCCGCGACAGGCGCGAACGCGGACGGTAGGGCTTCCGGAAGGCGTAGGATCGCCGTCGGGCTCTGCGATCGCGCAGGCGGCGATGGTGCAGCGTCTTCCGCCGGCTCGTCGAAATCCGGAATCTCGTCCTCGTCGACGTCGACTGTGCCTTCGAACCAACGACGCGTTTCGGCGTAGCCGATCACATCAACCCGCGCGACCGCGTCTTCGTCATCGTCCCGGCGATCGTCGCCATCATCGATCGGGTCGGGATCCGGCTCGTCCTCGACGGCGCCGGTGCCGTATCGATCCATGTAGTCGATGATCTTCGACTTGAACGAAAGCGGAGCCGGCAGGAAGGTGCCGTCCCCTGTGTGGGCATAGCCGTTGCGGAGACCGGCGACCAAGGCCGCGATGGCGTCTTCGTCGCCGGTCTGCGACGGCAATACCGTCACTTCGAGCGTGACGGGAATTCTCGATGGTACGTCCCACGGCTTGACCTGCGCTGGCCGCATCAGAATTTTCTTCCCGACGGGCGAATCCGCAGGCGTCGAGGCTCCGAACTTCTGGAAACCGGATTTGCCGCGATAGACGGACTGTCCGCGAGCTCCGCGATTGCGGACGTCGAAGCCATGCGCTGTCAAATAGTGGCGGGCCCGCGCGTTCCCTTCGGGCAAACTTTCGATGAGGCGCTCCGCGGCGGTGGCGTAGACTTCCTCGACAGGGTCGGCGGCGACCGGCAGACCCTGGCGCGTGACGGGCGTCCACTTCCTCTCGGTCAGGACGGAAAGCCGCCCGGCGGACCCTTCTCTGACGCGGACGAAGCGAAGTTTCTTCCACGACGACGGAGGCGCGGCCGCGACGTCCTCGAGATATATGTCCGAAGAGATGTTCTCGTCGGAGAGCCAGGACCACAGCGACCGGGCTGAGGTCGAATCCACCAGCACCAACGCGTTGGCATCTTCGGCCGCGACCTCGTCCACCACGCGCCGCACGAAGGACAGGAAGTTTTCGCGTTTCTCGGGCTGCTTCTCTCCGAGCGAGGTGATTCCGGCCGAGGCTACCGCGATCAGCGTCTTCGAGAGAGCTTCGAACTTACCGGTATCCATCGCGCCGTTGCGCAGAAATCCGAGCCTCCCGGATATGCGGCCCGTGGCGACATCGGTCTTCATCGCGACCGCGATCGTCGCTCCCTCGGGACGGCCGGTGCGGGAGCCGGCCTGCGACACGATCGAGATGCCAACGATGGCACGGGGCCGCGGAGCATCGACGAACGCGGCTTCGACGATGGGCGCCGGCACCGGTCCGAGCCCCGCATGACCGAATAGCAGGTCGTAGAGGGCCGCCTGGATGCGATGCATGTATTCGGCGGCATGGCCGGCCGTCGGCGGGAGGAGATACTGGACGTTGCTGCCGGCGACCGTAGCCAGCGTGTTCCGGCCGACGCTCTTGTTGACTTCGTCTTCGTCCTTGCCGTCGTATTTGAGCGCGGCCTGGACGATGATGGGCGCCCCGGGAAAGCCGGTCCGGATCCGCTCGGCGAGCGGCAGCCAAGCTTCCCTACGGGCGGCGGCCCTCTTGAGCCTGCTATTCCTTGCGTCGCCGTCCAATTGCTGGCGGGTGCCGTGCACGCCGTCGGGCGTCGCGTGGCGGACTACGTTCACCCGATCTCCGAAGATCAACGAGACGACGGAAGCGAACAGACGCCCCTCCTCCTCGCGCCGGCAAACGAACATCAGATCGATCGGGACGCCCTCGCCGAAGGCCTTGTCGAGCCGCTCCCGGTTGGCCCGCACCAACGGTTCGAGAGGTACGGTCTTGGCGGGAGCTTCGCGGCCTCGCCTCTTCTTTTCGGGCGCGCCGAACAGCTCCTCGACCCGCGCCGGCACATCCTGCTCTTCCACCCGCCCGAAATGATGGTTGATTAGGTTGTGCAGGGTCGCCTGGTCATGGGATTCCTTGGGCCGCTTGATCTTCGCGTCGACTTCCATGAGCCGAGGCTCCTGAAAACCGAAGCCGCCGATCAGGTCCTGAACCTTCCGGAAGAGATCGACCTGATCCTGCAGCGTCACGCCCGGAGCGACCTTCGGCTCCGGCCTATAACCGTACCGGAACGGCACTCCTACGAAGAGATCGGGGGCGCGCCCGCGCGAGGCGACCAACGACGTCAGGTCCTCGACGAAAGATTCCCCGGTTTCGCGACCGGCCTCGTAGACGATCGCGTTGATCTGCGTCTTCGGCAGCCCCTGCTCCAATCTGGCCGATAACGTCACCGCGCGGGCCGGCGAATTTCGCGACAGCACGCGGACGGAAATCCGGCGCCGCCCGTACAGCCGGTTCGCCGGCGGGAACTCGCGACACCAGATACGCTTGGCCGCCTTCACGACCAGAAACGGCAGACGCGACGACGGGCGAGTCTCGACGCTGACGATGGCCACCATCGAGAACAGGTCGTCGCCGCCCGGCAAGGCCGACGGCCAGGTCTCGAAGGAGATCGAGTTTCCGTACTCGCGATCGAGAACCCGGTGGACGGCGCCCAGTCCGTCGAAGAGTTCGACGCCTTCCAGGCTCGAGGCCACCATCGCGAGCAGGATGTCGGCGTACTGCCGGAAGTCGGATCGCAACGCGTCCGGCACGTTGGCCGGCTCCGGCACCGGAGGCGACGGGAGTTTGGCGAAAAGCTCGCGCCGTCGGCCCTTATCTTCGAGCGCGTCGATGTCGCCGCAATCCGTTCCGAGATTTTCCGCCCAGGGACGAAGCGTGAGTTGAACCCATGCCGCCACGGAACGGTGCGCCGCGGCTTCGATGTCGGCCGCCTCGCCGCTGGCGGCGAACAGCGGAGCATCGTCGGTCCGCGAAAATCTGCTGTCGAGCAGGACCAGGCCGCCGATCCGCGCCTGCAGCGCTGCCCTCAGGTCGGAATAGGGGAGTTCCTTACCCTCGGCCTTGTTCGTGTCGGCGGCCTTGCGCGCGATGCGCCTGAGAAGATCTCTCGTGGTCGAAGTCCAGCCGAAACGCAGCGGCGGCACCGGCGAAGACGTCGAAGGGGGCAGACCGCGCCAGACGAACGCGCTCTCGAGGATGGACTGATCCCCGTACGATCGGACGAAAAGGCTCTCCGCGTCGGTCATTCGGGATTCATTTCCGGAAAGATCACGTTGGCGCAATTCCGCAAGGGATGCAGAAAAGGCTCGTAGAGAAGCCGGTAGATCTCGCGTTCGACCGGGTCGGCGGACGAGAGAAGCTCCTGGAGTACGTCGCGCATCGCCACGATCATGCTCGAGCGTTGGCTATCCCGACGATTCCGCGTCGAATTCATCGCGAACGACGCATCCACGAAGAACACGCGCGCCTTGCAGCCGTTGCGCATCGCGCGACCGATGGTCTGCAGCAGATCGACCATGCCGTCGGCGACGAAGGGGCGGATCATCGGCCCGAGCCGGCTCATCTGTTGCGGCCGGCGCAGCAGCCGCCGCAGCGACTCGAGTGCGTCGTCTCGGGCGCCCCGCCACTCCCGGGCCAGCCGCGGGATGTCGGCACCGGGTGGAATGCTCCTCTGGTCGAATTGCAAGGCCAACTGACCCGCCAGGCCACCGGTGAACGCGAGGCTGTCGGCGGTCGGATGGGGCCTGACGAAGAACGCGACCGAACCCAGGACCGCGTCGCGCACGCGCTCGCCGTCCGGGAACACGATGTTCACGCCACGGCCGATGGCCTTCATCGGAAAGACGATGGCGTCCCAGTCGTCGCGCGTGCCGAGCATCTCCACCTGGCTGGCCGAGACCCATTCCGCGCGCTCCTGCAGCGGGATCTTGGCGATGTCCGACGTCACGCCGATGACGCGGTGGGCCGACGACGAGGTCCGCTTCAGGTGCGCTTTCATGAGACGCACTTGCTCGTAGGAGTTCACCACGATGCCGGTCCGGCGGCCCGGATCGAACTGGTCTTCGCGCAACTGCCGGACGTACGGGTCCGCCCCGCCGAACCAATGATCGGTGAGGAGCTGAAGGGCGTGATTGCGATCGCGCTCGGTGCCGGCGCCGCTGACCTTCACGAACTCGCCCGGGCGGTCCGGGTCGCGCACGGGCCTGAAGGCGTACACGCTGTCGCGCCAAGCCTCGCGCTCGCCCTCCCGGCGCAGAACGTAGTTCGGGCGGACGGAGACGTGATAGCTCGGACTAGGCTGCAGGTAGCTGGTCGCCGACGCAAGCAACACGGCCGGCCCTTCGATACCGTCCTCCGTCAGCATTTTCGACAGGTGGTACAGCAGCAACCGGGGCACGCCCGCAAAGGACAGGTACTGCAACGCGAGCTTGCGCTTGCCGCGCTCGTCGGTTTCGTACGAGAAGCGGATACCCGACAGCCGTCCGATCAGAGATTCCGGCAGGTGGCGGCGCATGTCGAGCGAAACGCCTTGGCCGAACACGCGCTCGGTATGCACCCCTTCGGCGATCATCGCATACTGCGCGGGCACGAGCGCGAGAAACTGCAGCACCACCGTCGTGACCTCGACGAGGAAGCGGAACAGAATGCGGGCCTCCTGCGGATCCAATTCCGAGCGCGGCGGGAGGATCCCGAAGAATGCCTCCTGCATCCGGTCGTAGTACTCGGCGAACCGCTCGACGAGGCGCGCATTGAGCAGCGCGAAGAGCGCGTCGCGGAAGCGCGTGGCCGCCGCGACCAGCGCCGCATGCTGGACGCCGAGATCCCGCGCGACGCGTTCGAGATCAAGATCCGAAAGCTCGTCCTCGCCGTCGCCGCCGACGCCGGACGTCAGGACGGAGCGGACCAACTGCTCGAAGAGCCGCCTGATCAGATCGAATCTGGCGCTACCGTGTTCCTCCTCGTCTACCTCAGGATCGAGGTACATGCCGGCGAGGATCGAGTTTCCCGTAACGAAGGCGTCCTTGTACCGCGAAAGGACCCCGCCTTCCTCGACCATCCGCTCGAGCAGATGAGCGCGCAGCCCGCGGTTCAGACGCATGAATCTGTTGGAGGCCAGCGTGTAGTTTTCGATCGAATTCGACACCGCGAAGCCGCGCCCCGACGCGACCGGATCGAAGACGTCGTCGAGAATAATGGATTCGTAGGAGTCGGACGAGCCGAAGAGATCGAGTTCGGCGAAGCCCTTCTGATCGAGCGCGGCCTGCGCGCCGTCGACCTCGTCGATGATCACCAGATCGCTGGTGCGGGCGAGCATCTCGAACTCCCTCATCCGCTCCGCATGGAAATGCGGCGAGGCGACGACCTCGGTTGAGATCACGTGCCCGATGTGGACGAGAGAGGCGGCGTCGGCAAGCCTTCGCGACGAGCGTTGGCGCCCACACGCGACGGCGAGCGGACAGAGCCTGCTGCCCTCCTTGCCTTCGTTCCCGTCCTTGTTGACCGCGGCCTGGCGCAGCGATCTGCAAGGCGGGCGATCATGCGGGAAGTCGAACCCGGGCGGAGGTACGGATACGAACCCGGCGAGGGCACAGCGAGTCCCGAGCAATTCCGCACCCGGCGCCGTCTGGCCGAAGCCGGCGCTGTCGAGCGTCGCGATGCGCTCCGCCAACCGTGTCGCATGTCTTCTCCGCGCATCCGGCGATTGTCCGACGAGCAGCGCCGTCGGCACGGCATACCGGGTGAGGTCCGCATCGAGGGCGAGCGCGAACTCGATTGACGGAACGAGCAGCGTGACGCGCCGGCCCCGCCGCGCGAGAAGGACGACCAGTAGGAAGATCAAGGTCGATTTGCCTGCTCCGGGAAGACCGATCATGTGACTGACATCGTCGAGTTCGATCCGGTCCGTCGGCGCGAGCCCCGCTCCCTGCGGCGACAGCACCGAGAAGACGGCCTGCCCCTGCTCCGACCTCAAACGCGTGAAGAAGTTGCGCGGTACCCGCGTCGGATCGCGCGCATCCTCCTCGTCGAGCTCCCTGGCGACGCCTTCGAGCTCGGCTATCGTCACGCTGATCGGCGCGCGGTGGCGCATCTCCGGAGCGGTCTGCGGCGGAGGCGGCAACGTAGCGATCTCGCGGGTGTCGCAGATCACGTCGGGCCCGCTATCCCCGTCGACACGGAAGCGGAATCGGCGCGTATGGTCGGCGGGAAGTGTCTTCTGGACGTCGTGAGGCAGTACGTTTAGCAGGGAGGCGAGCATACCGGCGCGACGGGCGTCGTCGCGACGGACGCGCTCGCGGATCGCGAAACCGGTGCCGGGATCGGTCGAGATCTCGAACGGCGGCTCGACGTAATCGTCCGCGGACGAATGATCCTCCTCCCAGGCCCGGGCTTCCGTCACCGCCTCCTGGAGGTGTGCCTCGGACTCGATGTTGACGCCGAGAAGTCGAAGGTTGCGCAGCGCGACGCGCGCTTCGGCTAGGGCGGGATGCGTGACGATGGATCGATAGCCCGAGAACAGCGCTGGCGCGCCGGCGAGCGACCGGAGACCTAGGATGTCGTGCATCACGCACGCCATCCACTGGGCGCGCAACGCCGGCTTGTATCCTTCCGGAGCGACCCTCATCCGAGAATCCTCGCGGCGATCTCGCTGACCTTTCCGAACACGACGCTGGTCGACCCGCGATAGGCGTAGCGGAGATCCTCCAGATACCCCGGCCGGCGGTTCACGATCGCGTCCGGAATGGCAACGTACCGTTCGTCGAAGGTCGTCAGACCACCGAGCCGTTCGGACAGCGTGTCCCCGAGCAACCGCGGGCAGGCGTAGCTCTTCACGTCGATGCCCAGCTCGTGCGCCCGGCCGACGTCGGCGGCATCGTCACGGGGATAGAGCTGCACGTCCACCCCGCCCCTGCGGAGGTCGTCGTACAGGCGGATCTCCGCCAGGCCGGGCCCCACCCAGTAGGCCAGGATGTCGTCCTTGAAGACCCGCCAGCCCGCGGCATCTTCGACGATTTGCGCCGCCGTCGAAGACGGCATCTCCTCCCGGCAGGGTCCGATCTTGCACCGGCCATCGGGAAAGCGAGCGGCGTCGCGGTGCGGATACAGAAGACCGCCGCAGTTCGCGCAGATGGCGAACGAGCCGTCGCGCCGCAATGCGCCGAGCGGGATATCCGAGGACCATTGGCGCATGACCTCGTCGGCGGCGACGATGCCTTCGTCCTCGAGGAAGCCGGATAGCTCGCGGCGCTCGTATACGGGCTTGCGGACGATCCGCTCGCGCAGCACGGAATAGATCTGGAGGCGGCTCTGGCTGCGCACCCGCTGCACGATCTCGCGAAGCTGCAAGTGATGAACGCCTTCAAGGATTCCATCCGCACCGCCCTTGCTCGCCAGCGCGCGGCATTCCTCGGTGGGAGCGACCGGTTCGGAGGTGAGGAGCTTGGCCTCGGCGAAGCGGAACGGAGCCGCGAACTGCGGAAGCCCCCATTCGCCGACCGCGAGACGCCGGGCGACGTCGGAGAGAGTGTGGATGCTGTCGCCGAGATCCTCCGCGGCCGCCATGACGCACAATCTCGACAGCAGCCGCATCCCCTCGCCCATGGTCTGCGGCAGCGCATAGGGATCCACGATCTCGCCGGCCCGGACGCCTTGATGCAGATCGACGAAGCCCCGGCTCAGCACGCGGAGCGCGATCTCGACGTCCTCCCCCGAATCTGATTGATTATTCACCATCCGAACATTAAAACTGAATATCAAATGTCTGTAAAGTCACTATCCGAACTCGAATCCTTGAGAGGCGGCAGCGTCCTGACGGCTCGCCTCAAGCACGTCGATGACAGGTTGAATTGGTTCGGGTTTTTGCGACTCGCCGATCATGCCGCAAAATTTGGCATATCCGACGTACAAGGAAAAATGGATATAAAGACCTATCGCAACCTATCCACTACGCCGCCCGCCGAGCGGAAACCCGGCCCCGCAGCCGCCGGCATCTTGGGAGCCGGCACCTACCTCCGCCCCGAGAAATTCGTGCCCGTGTTCGGCATGGCGGGTTCCCTTGACGACCTGTGGCTGTCCAGACTTCGGGACGCACGACCAGACGCAGCATGTCCATTGGAGCTGTTGCGCTCCCCCGAACACCGGATCGAACCGGACGATGTCCGGGCACTTCTTGCCGCCACGGAGCTCCGCGAAAGCTGCCGCCTGAAGTACCAGTCGATGACAAGCGCGGAGTCCAGCGAGCGCGTGGTCTGTCCGCACACCGTCGTGAAGGCGTCCGGTCGCTACCACGTCAGGGCATTCGACTTCTCGCGCAAGCGGTTCCTCGATTTCTCCCTTTCCCGTGTGCTGTCGTCGGATCTTCTGCCCGACCATGCCCCCGTTCCCGCGACGCTCGACGACGACTGGCACATGACGATCGACGTCGAATTCGAACCCCATCCGAGATTGTCGCCGACGCAACGCTCGATCATCGCTCGCGAGTATGGGATGACCGCCGGTCTATCTGTCATCCCGGTGCGGCGAGCGATGCTGTTTTATCTGCTCGACGAGATGCGCCTGCTGAAAGCGATCAGACAACAGGACAAGGACTTGGCCGAGGTGCCCGTCTGGGTGAAGAACTCGAAAGTTATCGCCGGCGAATTGGTTTCGATGGAAAGCGAAAGCTGATCTTGGCTTCACAAATCCTATTCTCCTCCGCTACTGTCCGAGGGTTTCTTCGATCGGGTCAATCGGATTGTTGACATTGAAAATCAACCGGCGCGCTTGTCGCTGATCACGAGTAGAATCGATTTGCGCCGCGGCGACGAGCGACCGCTGCGGCAGGGGGCGGAATGTCGTCGTTTGGATTCACGTTTCTCTCCAAGAAGGCGCTGGGGCAGGCCGAGCAATCGATGTTCGGGGGAACAGCGGGAGTGCGCGACGAGGTCGGCTTCCTGATCATCCACCAACGCTACGCCGATCATTTCTTTCCCGGGACATCGGTGCTGCACACGCGGTTGCGGTACGCTCTGCTGATACCTTGGATTTTCGAGACACTTCGTCAGAAGAGACCCGTACCTCGCGACTTCGCGCAAGCCTATGTCGACATGGAACATGACATCACGGGACGCCTGAAGTTCGACGGCGAGGCCGGCGAGAAGGATGGTGTCATCGGTGGCGATGTCTACCCTAAGCCGATCAGTCAGCCACCGGCATACGTGTACTGGACCGCACTTTCCAAGTGGGGTCTGATCGGCTTGCGACCCGACGGACGTCCTTGGAGCCGTGCGGAGATGGCGGATCTTCTGGTCGCATCGCGAACCCGCGCATTGCTCGATGACGACGGCAAGCCGCTCGAAGGGGTCCCGTGGCCGATCGTCGGATTGCCTGATCCTCCGAGTGATTGGAGCGGAGCCGGGAAACTTTCGCTCGCTATGCCCAAGGACGAACGTCGCTTCCTTTCCGGCAAGCTCAAGGCTGTGCGCTCGCCCGAAGATCATTCCCGCCCTTCCCTGCTCTCCCGGCTCGTCGATCGACCCATAGCGGATGCGACGTACTGCTGGGACAAGTCGATCGTCGCGCTGGCAGGCGATGAGGCACCGATGCTCGCGCGTGCAGGACAAGCTGCCGCTCTATCTGCGATCGGACGGGCGGTCTATGCCGCGCAGGTCGAAACCATCAAGACGGTCCGCGACAAGCGCTCTCCGACGACAATCCATCGAGATCATTTGCCGGCGACCATCGCGTCATGGGGAAAAAAGGCCGCGGCGTTGAACCTCGACGTCTTCTACGATGAAGTCGGCAATCTTCCCGGACCGGTCAGCAAGGTGATTTCGGAGACGCACGAGTGGGTCAGAAAAGGCAGTCATGACCCCATGCAGTTGCTGGAGACCTATGCCCGAGCCGAACGTTTTCGGAAGCAGGACCGGACTCGCTTGAGCGACAACCAATTCGGGATCGACCGGCGATTGGAATGGCAAGCGGATAAACATGGGAAAGCCGAACCGCTACATTACCGATGGGGCAACATCAAGCGTCTTCTCAGCGATTTGACGGGAAACGCATGAGCGAGAAGCGCCCGGCCTGGCAAGGGCAGCCCTATCTCGACGAATTGCGTCCGGACCCGACGGCTTCGGTGCGCCTCGCTCTCTTCGCTACTTATTCGGTCGACGTCTCGGCCGTCGCTGCGATGCTCCTCGCGTTGATCGGTCGGAACGACGAGAAGGGTAGCGGCACGGTCGTCGATTTTGCTCAGGCGATCGATAGACTGTCCGGAAAGGTCAAGATCCTCATCCAGCGTGGCCGCATTGCCCGCCCTGTTGCCCTTCCCAAGATCGCAGGCATCCTCGATCAATTCATCGTCGAGCAGACTCACGACGAGCGGACGAGAAGCTGGCATCCGAAGATCGCGCTCGTCGCCTACGAAGCGCCGTCGCTCGCCTCGTCATGGCGGCTCTGGATCGGAAGCCGAAACCTCACGCGCTCGCGCGATCTGGACGTCGGTGTCCTCGTGACAGGTGGGCTGAAGCGCGGGAAGAACAAGGCTCTTCTCCCGGGCATCGGAGCCGTCGCCGCGAAACTCGCGGCGGATGCAGGTCGCGACGACGCCCATGCCTTGGCTGTGGAGCTCGAACAGATCTGGTGGGAGGCGCCGCCTGGATATTCCATCCGCTCGCTGTTGGACGGTCTCGGCGAGAACGTTGGGCTTCCGGTCGAGCCGCCGGCCGGGAGCGTTCGCGGCATCACCATCGTGAGTCCCTTTCTGTCGCCGGGTTTTGTGAAGATGGCGTCCAAGTGGGGACCCGAAGGGCGAAGAACGTTGATCTCCTCGATGCCGGCTCTCATCGAAGTAGCCGGCAAGGCAGGCAAGCCGCTGGCGGGTTTCTCCCGCGTTCTCGCCTACGCCGCTCCGGATGCAGCCATCGATCAGGCGCCGTCGGTCTCTGGCGAGCCGGATGCCGCCGCGGGTGACGATGCGGAACCTCCGCCGTTGTCCCTGCATGCGAAGATCTACGCCTTCGACATGGGATCGGAATTCGTCGTGAGAATAGGGAGCGCCAATGCCACGGATCGCGCATGGCTCGGAAGAAATTCGGAAATCATGCTGGAGTTGAAGGCTGGCGACGAATTTCGGCGCGGTCTGCAATTCCTGGCGGACTCCGCTAGTCCTGTAGTCATCGATGAGATCGCCGCGATGTCGTCCACGGTGACCGATGCCGCCAAAGCTCTCGACAAGTCGCGCCGCGGACTCATGGCTAAGTGGAGCCCTCGCCTACTGAGAGATGCGGAAAAATTCACGTTGGATGCGGGGATTGTCCCGCAACTCGCCGAGCCTACGCACGAACTCTCGGTCGGACTTGCCAACGGCGACCTGCTGGCGTGGCCGGCGGGCGTAAGCATACTCGCCTTGGGATCCGTCCCGCTTGCGCTGCAAAGCGAATTCATTCAGGTCCGCATCGCGGGACCGGAGGGAGAGCTCGCGTGGATGCAGCGGGTCGAGGTCACGCCAAGCTTGGAAGCCGGCCGTGACATCGCGGCCCTCGCGCGTCACATGGGACTGCGCGCGTTCCATGAATGGATGCGGACGAGGCTGAACGGCGACGTCCGTTCTTCCGACCCAACTCAATGGGACGAAGAGCCGGGCAGGTCGTCACGTAACAGGAAATCGATCATCTATGACGGCCTGACGCTTGAAGACGTCTTGTCGGCCTGGGCCAGAGATCCCGAAGCTTTTTCCCGCGTCGACCGCCATTTCGGCCCTTACGTCGACGCGATCCTCGCCCACGACCAGACCCTCAGCGAGGCCGACCGGGTGGACCTCCATGAACTAGCGAAGATCTGGGCAATGGCGCGCGAGCGGCTTGCGTCATGACGGCCAGGGTCAAGCCTTTCCAGCGAGCGACGGTGGAAGCGGTCATCGCGGCGTTGCGCGGAGGCAATCGCACGCGACGTTTTCTTGTCGCCGACGAGGTCGGTCTCGGCAAGACCATCGTGGCGCGGGAAACGATCGCCGAATTGGCGGCCGACGCCCGGAAGTTCACGGTCTACTATGTCACGAGCGGCCTCAAGGTGGCCGATCAGAACAAATCCGAACTATTGCGTTTTCTGGACGAGAAGGACGCAAAGGCCGCTCTTTCGTCCGTCGACCGTGTCGGACTCATGCCGTTCGAGCCTCCTTCCCGGGCGTTGAGGTTGTACGCTTTCACGCCGAAGACGTCGTTCTCCGGCTCGCAGCGGCTCTACGGCGGAAAGGCCCTCGAGCGGGCCTTCATCGGTTGCCTGCTGGACGAACGTTACCCGGACCTTCGGCAGGACCTTCCGAGAGGTTTTCTCGAGCACGGCGCGACGACCAGTTGGCCATGGGCGGTCGGCGAAGCGCGCGAAAGGATGGAAAACGTCTCGCGACGCTTCATCGACGCCTATGCGAGCGCCTTGCGGGCAGAATTCGGGTCTCCCGTAGGTGACGGTATTCTGGCTGCCGTAAAGAACTCCAAGGCCGGGAATGTTCTGGGGCGTCTTCGAAAGGCGCTCGCCCGTGCCGCTCTGACCTCTATGCCGCCCGATATCGTCGTATTCGACGAGTTTCAGTGCTACCGCGACCTGTTCGACGCCAAAGTCGACAACCCGCTTGCGCGCGCTCTTCTCGATGGAGCGGAAGGCGGAACGCCTCCGCCTCTGCTGCTGCTATCCGCCACGCCGTATCGCTTTTATGCGGAGCGCTGGGAGACGGAGGCCGGAGTCCAACCCCACCAGGAGTTCTTCGACATCGTCGAATTCCTCGGGGGAGCGTCTGTGCGGACGGCTGCCCAGAAGAAATTCCGGCGCTTCGGCGACCTTCTGCACGCGATCGGACGGCTGGCTCCGCACGAAAGAACCGGGCCGATGGCCGAAGCGCGTGAGATCAAGCGGCAACTGCAAACGATGTTGACGCCGTTCATGTCGCGGACCGAACGCCCCATCGCGATGAATGTCGGCGATCTGCAGCAACCCAGCTCGATGGAGCCGCACGACCTCGACGTGTACCGTCATTTCGCAGCGAACGTTCGCGACAAATTCAAAGGGAGCGCGATAGCGTACTGGTTGTCGGTACCGCTCCCGGCGCAGTCGCTCGGCGATCGGTATCAGATCTCGAAGGGCGTCAAATTTCCGACGTCCCGCAGCGTTCCTCGCCTAGGCGTGACCAATTGCTTCAAGGCTCCGAAAGATGGATGGGGAAGCGCGAAGCTTCGCGCGTTGAACGCTTTGGCGCCACCCGCCTCTCTCGCGTTGCCATGGGTCGCGCCGTCTCTCGCCTGGTGGACGCCGTCCGGCCCTTGGGCAAAGGCCGAAACTTCTCCGAAGATGCTGATCTTCAGCCGCTTCCGCGCAACGCCGCAGAGCGTGGCGGCCCTCACGAGTCTGGAGGTGGAGAGGCGCTTCGGCGGCAAAGCGCACCTTGCATACTCCGACGCCTGGAAGAAACGGCACCTGAATCCGAAACCGAACCAAGGTCCGACGCTCGCGCTTTTCTACCCCTCCCCATTTTTGATCCTTTGCGCCGACCCTTTGCGCGCAAAGGTCAACTCCACGATGAAGCAAGTTCGCGCGACCGTTCGGCAGCAAATCATCAAAGCACTTCCCAAGGCGATCGCGCCAAAAGCGCCTAACGCGCGGGCAAATCGTCGTCGAAAGCCGGCTTGGGCGGTCCTGGCGGCTATCGAGCGTGCGCATGCGAAAATCCGCCCCAACGACTACGAGCCGGTCCGCAAGGCATGGAAAAAGGTCTCGTCCGATGACGCCACGTTGCAACTGCTGTTGGGCCAACGCGACGATGCGGAGCCGATCGCCTGGATTTCATCAGGGGAGTTGGACGCCTTGGTTGATCTGGCTTTGGGCGCCCCCGGAAATGTCGTTGGCCGAGCCCTGCTCCGACACCTTCCGACGATATTCCAATCCGGGAGCGAACATTATCTCGGTCTAGTCAAATTCTGCTGGTCCAGCTTCCGGTTCTATCTGGACCGCCCCGTCTTCTGGTCCGTCTTGCCGGGCGGAAACGCTACCGAGAAATTTCAACGCGCTTGCACCCATGGATGTCTGGAAGCGGCGCTCGACGAACATTTCTGGCTGCGCAAGTCGAAAGTCGCCCCATCCGAGCTGATCGACGACCTCGCGGTCGCGCTCGCAGCGAACGTCGGAACGTTCGCATTCAAGGACGTCGGCGAAAGGGATCGGCTGCGGATTCGCTGTCACGCCGCAGTGCCCTTCGGCGCGACGGAGAGCGAGACCCAACGGCAGGACCGACGAGCCGACGATCCTCCGGCCGCGCGCGCGGAGGAAATCCGCGCGGCGTTCAATACGCCGTTCTGGCCCCACATCTTGGTGACGACTTCGGTCGGCCAGGAGGGGCTCGACTTTCACAGTTGGTGCGATCGGCTGGGCCATTGGGATCTCTGCTCGAGCCCGGTCGATCTCGAACAACGGGAAGGGCGGATCCAGAGATTCGGCGGTCTGACCGTCCGGAGACCGTTGGCCCAGGCGCTCGGCAAGACAGCCCTCGACGAAGCGCGCGAACGGGGATCTTCCCCATGGGACGTGATCGCGCGCGAGGCTGACAGGTCCTACGGAGACGACACCGGGATGAGCCCATGGTGGACGATGCCCAACGCGGAAATCAAACGGCACCTATTCGCACTGCCTCAGAGCCGCGACGTCCGACGTTTCGCGCGTCTGAGAAATCAGCGCCTGCTTTATCGTCTGGCGATGGGACAGCCCGATCAGGAAGACCTCGTAAATCTGCTGGCAAGTCATGACTCGGAGAGCGCAAAGCAATTGCGTAGTCTTACGCTGGATCTATCCGCCTTTTCGCATGACAAGCGTCCTTCAACGGTGCGCGCGAAACCGGCCGATGGGAGCAAGACGCGTCGATAGTCCTATCTTAGGTTCCTCCTCCGCTCGGGCAGGTTTGGTCCTCCGACGAGAGATTCACACCATCCGCCGAGCCTCTTCACAGCGAAACACCCGTCATCTCGCGCAGCTTGTCGAGAAGCCTGTCCTGAAAGCCGTGATCCAACGCTTCGCTGGCCGGCTCCTGCTGGCGCATATGATGCCAGTATCGCCCGCTGACCGAGGCGGCAGGCTCGTCACTCACGGCCAGCCAAGCCTGGGTCTTCTGACCGGTCTCCAAATCGACCGGTGCGCCGGCGCCGCCCATCCTCGTCCTCACCCAGCCCGGATCGACCGCGTTGCACAGCACCTCCGGCCAGCGGCGCGCCAGCGCCGACGCCAGCGCGACGGCGTGCAGCTTGCTTTCGGCGTAGGCCTTCGCCGAGTCCCACAGCCTTTTCGTCCAGTCGAGATCGTCCAGCGAGCCTCCGCCGCCGCGATGAAGCCCGCTGCTGAGATACACCAATCGGGCCGGCCGCTCGATGAGTGCCGACAGCATGTACGGAGCCAGGGTATTGATCGCAAAAGTGATGGCATGGCCTTCCGGAGTCGAACCGCGGTTCCGCTGCGTGTAGACACCGGCGTTGTGGATGACCGCATCCATGCGCCCGATCGCGTTGACCTGGTCGGCGACGCGCTTCGTTTCGACGCCGCTTTGCAGGTCTCCGACCACGACACCCTCCGCGCGCGACGCGATATCTCCGAGCGAGCCGGCGCGATCGGTCGACCGGGCATGCAGCACTACGCGATGCCCCTGATCGACCAGCGATTGCGCCGCGGCCTTGCCGAGGCCGTCCGTGCTGCCGGTGATGAATACGATCGCCATTTCCTGTCCGTTCGGCCGGTTCGAAACTCAGTCAGCGCCCACTCTTCACTTCTGCCATGGAAGCGGCGGTCGCATTAGGCCGCGTGCCCGCGTCCTTGAGTTCCTCCTCGGCTCGTTTCGAATACATGAAATCCGCGATCTGAAAGCGCTTCGAGCTCGTTCTTGAACGCGGATGCCAAAGATCACGCCGATGCTCGAACTTGTCGGCTTGCACATAAAGGACGCTCACGGCGATCGTGTCCAGTTCGTAAAGCCATGCGCCTAGGACGCTCTCGCCTGGATCGGTTTTCCATACGTGCAGATTCGAGCGTCCGATAATGCCGTCATGCTTTCCGAATTGAAGGTGAACCTCGGCGTGCGGCCGGCCGGACATGATCGCCGTGGAAAATGCATCGATGTCTATCGGAACGTCGTGGCCGTTGGCTTTCGCTTCCGCGAGCATGCAACCGAACAGCTTCAAGAAGTAGAGGTGGACGTTCAGCATCTCACGCTTCGTGAAGTTCCTGAAGATGCTGTTGCAGCGGACCCATCGGCCCACCGCCAGCCGTCTGGAGCGCAGCCTGTCGGACATCGCCTCCCAGGCGCGATCATGGGGCTGCGTGCGGGCATTGTTGCAGTGCGCGCAGATACGAACGGGCGACTTGAGGATCTTCGCATCCAGGCTCCCGACCGCACGGTTCGCCTTGTGGAGGTCGTGATAGAAGAAGGGCTTCTCCTGGCTCGGCGTTCCCAAAACGGCCGAGAGGTCGCTGCGCTTCGTCTTGTGCTCTCCTGAATCCGCCTTGTTCGCTTTACAGATCCAGCACAGCGGGTTGGCGCCCGCAGCGTCGACTTTCGGTTCGGCATCCATTGTCGGCTTTCTGTCTTCAGATGCGACTGCGGTGTTTGCGGGACGGCACTTGTGTCGCGGACGTCCGGCGGTGGATCAGCGTATCATGGGCACTCACGTCGGGAAAAATGGCGTCTACGACTCAGCACAGTGTCGCTCCGAAGCAATCGACCTCCAGAGGCGCCTTTCCGCCGGCGCGGTACGCGCCAAACGACGCGCTGGAAACCCTTGTTCTACGGGCATTTCTTGAATTGGAGCGGGCGAAGGGAATCGAACCCTCCTATGTAGCTCCCGCCCATCCCCGAAACTCTGGTCGCTCCGCGGAATTTAGCCGCCAGCCCGCGGCCGCCGGCGGCGCCGGCACCGCGCTCCGCGGGTGCATGAAGGACCCATGAAATTGGAATCCTAGAGATCGAATCCTTGAAGCCAGGCCGCAATATCTCAAGGATTCGTTTTCAAGGATTCGATCTCAAGGATTCATTCTCAAGGATTCGTTTTTTGAGAACCGCCGGCTACCGGGGCTCGCGACGGGCCGCCTGGCCCGGCCGCGGCGGCACCGGGCGGCGGCGCCGACCGTCGAAACCGCCCATCGCGGCCGAACGCCCGCGCCCGCGCCAGCTTCGAGGCCGGCGTCTCGGCCGGGCAACTTGGGCTGGGCCGTACCGACCGTCCCGCCTGTTGGCGCATGCCGAGCAGTAGACAGATGGAAAAGTTGGCCGCCGCCGTCGGCGGAAAGGCCATTCCGAGGCGCTTATTGGCTCCGGACGACGACTTGCCCGCTGAATACTGGAAATCCATTCTGGACGACGCGCACGCCGACGTCAGATCGAACCCGCCCGGACCTTCCCGCAGCGCGCTGCCGCTCGCGGAGATACCCCAACACCTTTTGCGGGCAGCCTGTCGCCGCCTGCGGCCGGATCGTGGAGATCCAGAAGATCGACGCCATCCGTTTGTACGTCGATGCCTGGAAGCGGGTCGCGCAACGCCTTCTCGACCGCACTTGCTCCGAGAGGACGGGATGTCACGAAGAAGACGGCTGTTGGACGTCATACGATATCCTTTAACCGCTGCCGCGAGGACGGCACGGATGGCTCCGAAACGTCACCTCGTTCCCTTGTCAGGCGGAGACCGCAAAGCTCGTTCATGGCGCAGGCCGCCGAGTTGCGGAAGATGCTGACCGCCGGCAAAGAGAGCGGATCCGGAAAGACAACCGCAAGGGTCGACCGGATCGTGAACGTCCTGGCGGCGAAGGCGTGGATTCGCTCCCTCGATCTTCTCGAATGAGCGGAAGACCTCGGCCGACACGGTCAGCCGTCCAGACGGTTCGGTCGCAGCCGCTCGGATGAAAATGTCCTCACCCGTTCGCTTACGGTAGAGCGGCAAGTCGCGCCAATGCATCATCATCCTCGATTGCCAATTCCTCTCGCGGTCCGAGGAGCGAGGTGCGGAACAGCGGGAATTCAAGCCCGAATTGTTCCTGCAAGGCAGCGAACTCTCGCTCGAGTTGCCTCAGTGGCTCGTACTGGATGCCCCGGCGCAGCACATCGGACAACGCATCGTTCCTTCGGCTGGATAAAATCGCACCGTGGCTCGGACCATTTCCAGGCGCCAACCGGTCGAGATACGCGGCCGAATGTCGCTTTATGAAGCGTGGGACGCGAGGCGGCCGTCGGAAAATCGAAACGGTGGCACGATAGATTGCGTCCAATCTGACTTGAACCCGGATGTCTTCGACAAGATCCGGTGCGATGGCCTCGATCGAGGCCACTTGATCTTCAGCGGCGCAGGCCGATGCGACGGCGGTCGACCTGTCGGTAGCCAACCAAAAGTCACCGCTCCTGAACGTCGCTTCTCGCCGCAATGGTTGATAGCAAAAGGATGAACCGATCGCCGGAGTTAATGTGCGATCGGCTCCAGTGTCGCCCACCGTCAGCTTGAATGTCTTCTCGCTTTTGATCCAATCCTTGACGTACAGGGGGACACCTCCACGCACGTATGGCTTTCCCTCGTAGATCAGAAAGTTCGCTCGCACCTTGTCGGCGGCGATCGCGTGGAAGCGACCTTCATCATCCCGACTAATCGTACGCGCAATCGCGATGCGCCCCGATTCGTAGTTGATTGAACCGTCTGTCGGTAGGAGGTGACAGAGGTCAGCGTCCTCTTCGAGGAGCTGCCTGAGTTGATCGATGCTGAACTCCCCGCCGAGACTGAAATCTTCGTGCCACGTCCAATACGGCCACCAGATTCCTCCATCGTAGGAGAGCAGTTCGAGCTCGGTAGCGGGAACGCGATAATCCTTGTGGCGCTCCCGAAATTTGGGATTTCGAGGAAGCCTGGGTGGAAAGCGAACGCGAAACGCCAGTCGTGCTTCGCCGTCGCCGATCACTCGGATCGCCGCGCTCCCCTCGCCACGGAACCACTCCGTACGAGCCGTTCGGTGCCCCCGTGGAATGAAGCAGCGGGGGAAATAGAAGCCGATCTGAACTCCCAAGTCTTCCATCGTTCAGCCTTCTTGCTCAAGCCCCGCCAGCACAGCGGTCTGCCCGTCGGACGCCGCACCTACGGTACGAGCACCGCAATTCGTGACAACCTGCACGAGTGAGTTCGCTCGTGCCGGTGCCGGTGTCAACGGCGAGCTTGTCTTGCAGCCATTTCTCCACTCGTATTCCGGGGATACGGCCAAGCTGCCGCTGGTACTCCTACGATAGGAACGATATCGACGCTGCTGGGACCGATGCGGGCTCGTCGCGGTGACGAGGGCCAGAAGGTCACGCCGGACGCCGAGGTCGAGCCGACGAAGCTGCAGAACGTCGGTCGGCCGCGCTCGCCAACTTGCGCATAGCAACGAATCCTAGTTGAGTGCCGAGACGACTTTCAACCGGCGGTCAGCGCCAATTCCGCTGCTAGAGGAGGATCATGTGACGATCGCGAAAGTCGCGCCGCTCGGCTATCTGAGCGACCGGGAGACCAAGGTCGATCTCCTCAACAACGAGGCGATCGCGAAAACCATCGTCCGGCTGATCGATGAGACGGCCGATTCCGCCGTGACGATCGGGGTGCACGGCGACTGGGGTGCCGGAAAATCCAGCGTGCTGGAGATGGTCGAGGCCGCTTTCCCGGACGGAGGGGATGTCCTTTGCCTGAAGTTCAGCGGCTGGCAATTTCAAGGTTTCGAGGATGCCAAGATCGCGCTGATCGAAGGCGTCGTGAACGGCCTCATCGAGAAGCGTTCGCTCACGACCAAGGCAGTTGAAGAGGTCAAGCGCGTGCTGAAAAGCATCGACTGGCTGAAGGTCGCCAAGAAGGGCGGCGGCCTTGCGCTGACGGCCTACACGGGCATTCCGATGTTGGGCATCGACGACATGGTCGGCTCCGTCGTCGACGGCGTCAAGAACGCCTTGACCGACAAGGACGCGCGCGAAGCGGCCATCAAGCAGATAGAGGAATTCAAGAAGGAAAAGAGCGACGAGGCCACCAGCAAAAGCGTGCCGACGGAGATCAAGGAATTCCGCGAGGCCTACAAGGAATTGATCAAGAAGGCCGGCATCAAGCGACTCGTCGTGCTGATCGACGACCTTGACCGCTGCCTACCTCAGACCGCGATCGAGACGCTCGAGGCGATCCGGCTTTTCGTGCTGTGGGACAAAACGGCCTTCATCGTCGGCGCCGACGAAGGCATGATCGAGATCGCGGTCCGCGACCATTTCAAGAACCTGCCCGAGGTCGACGTCGCGTCCAGCAACGCACGCGATTCCGATCAGAACTACATGCGGTCGTATCTCGAAAAGCTGCTGCAGGTGCCGTTCCGCATTCCGGCGCTGGGCGAAACCGAAACCGGCATCTACGTGACGCTCCTGCTGCTCGGCCGGGCTCTCGGCGAGGACTCGGAGGAGTTCAGAAAGTTGCTGGCTTTCGGCCGATCGGCCTTGGGCAAGCCGTGGGAGGGCAAGGGGATTGATCACGACGCGATCAAGGACGCGGCCGGAAAGCGGTTCGACGAGATCGTCGATGCGCTGACCCTGGCCGATCGCGTGAGCCCGGTACTGGCCGCGGGCACGAAGGGCAATCCGCGACAGATCAAGCGCTTCCTGAATGCCCTCGCCCTCAGGCTCGCGGTCGCGGAGGCTCGCGGCTTCGGCAACGCCATCGAACAACCCTATCTGGCGAAGGTCATGTTGGCCGAGATGTTCCTGCACGCGACGGTGTTCGATCACATCGCTACGACGGCCGCGAATTCGGAGGACGGCATCTGTCCGGAGATCGCGCTGATCGAAAAGATCGCCGCCGGCGGTACGGGCCCCACGCAGGCGAGCGGAGAAGAAGGTGTGGCGTCCGATGCGTCGAACTCCGTGATCGACGAGTGGAGGACGCGCCCCGACGTCATGCGTTGGGCGGCGGTCAAGCCGGACCTCGGCGCGGTTTCGCTCAAGCCGTACCTCTTCGTGATCAAGGACAGGAAAAACTATCTTGGCTCCGCCGCACCGCTGCCGCCCAAACTCGCTGCGCTCCTGGAAAAGCTGCTCGGCGGCGACATGTCGGCCAAAGGCGCCCTCCCCGACGTCAAGAGCCTCAATCTGCCGGAGGCCATCCTGCTCTTCGATGCGTTGCGCAGGAAGGTGCGGGAGGCGGCGAATTTCGAGGCGCGACCGGCAGCGATACCGGGCGTCGTCGTGGTGGTGGAGGCTCACCCGTCCCTTCAGGGCCGGTACGTCGACATCCTCGAAGCCCTGCCGCCCGACCGCGTCGGCCTGTGGGTCGCATCCGGACATGCTTTCGTGACGGAAGCGGCTCCGAAAGCCCGTATCGAAGCTCTTCGCGACAAGTGGAAGAAAGCGACCAAGAACCCGTTGCTGAGGGCCGAGCTGGAGCCGAAGAAGCCGGCACGAGGGGGCCGCGGCCATGGGAACGTCTAATCCCTTCAACGGCGGCAACAACCGGAATCCTCTCGTGCCCGACTGGGTCGGCGGGGCCGGCCCGGGTCCCGCGCCCCCGGGCGCTCCTCCGCCCGGGGCCCCCGGCGCACCAGGTGCTCCGGGTGGAGGCAACCCCGGCAACGGAAATCCCGGCGGCGCAAACCCAGGCGGCGGCAATCCGGGCGCCGGGCCCGCGGCAGGCGGAAACGGCGGCGGTCCGGGCGAAGGGGATGCGCCGGCGCCGAACCGCTTCCAGAGCGCGCGCACCAACTTCTTCAAGTTCGCCAAGTCCGGAGGGGGCGGCAGCGGAAGCGGAGGTCGCGGCGGCGGGACCGACCGCAACCTGCGCCGCGCGGTTCGGTCGTTCGTCGGAAAGTCGAGCGGCGGCGCGCGCCGGGCGACGCAGCGCATGGCGGCGGAGCGCAGCGCCACCGCGAGCCTGGGACGGATCCTTTCCACCGCCGGCGCCGCCGGCATCCACGAGACCGTCCGCCGGCTCGGCTTCGCGCAGTTGGCGACGCTCCCGGTCCAGGACATCTACGCCGCCCTCGTCGACGTCATCTGCGAACCCGGCGGCGAGCTCGACGAGTCGTTCGCCAGAGAGGCCTACATCAAGGCGTTGGCCGAAATCAGCGAGGCACAAGCAGATCTCGAACGCCCATCCCCCGAGACCACCGTCTCCTTTCTGGCCTCCTTCATCACCAACGCGATCCAAAACCGATTGCTCAACGCGGTCGGAAACAAGGTGGTCGCGGTTCCACGCGACGTCGCCGCGGTCCAGAACGTCGAGCAGCAGATCAACGACTTCATCAGGGGCAAGGTGAACGACGCGATGACGGAGGCCGGCGAAGATTTTCCCGTCGACCTTATCGTGTCGACCATCGACGACATCTACGAACGCTCCGTTGTCCTGTTGGAGGGGGCGGACCAGGATGGTCCGGAGGTCGGAACGGATGACGACCTCGAAGTTGAAGCCCATGAGGAGATCGCGTGATGACGGCCTACGCTTTGATCGGTCACATGGGACCAGCCGAGCAGGCGCCGGATCTCGCAGGGCGCTGGCAAGCCCAGTTCCGCGTCGATCTTTTGAGCGGCAATCGGACGCTGGGATACGGGATGGGTGGCGTCGTCCGGAACCTCGGACGGCTCGGCGTCTATCCGAGCGAGGTCGGCGTCGACGTTCTCGTCCTCGCGGCGATGGTGCATGCCGCCGACACGCGAATCAATCGAGTGCAAACGGCGCAGGACGCGTGGACGCGCGAACTCGGCATCTGCGTGCCGGTATCCGATCCTGAACTATGGACCGGACAGCGCGCTTTGCTTGAAAAGACGCTCAGGTTTCTCACCGGGGACCATTGGACGGTCTCGTTCAGACCGCGCCCGGAAGGAATGGCCGACTTCGTCAAACGTCCCGTCGCAGGTCTGGAGGACCACGGCTTCGACAGGGTTGCCCTCTTCTCGGGCGGATTGGATAGCCTGATCGGCGCGATCGATCGTTTTGAGCAGGGCTCCTTTCCCCTGTTTGTGAGCCATGGAGGCGACGGAGCAATCAGCAAGCCTCAGAAGGATCTGTTCGTGGATGTCGCCGCGGCGTACCGCAACGGCAATCGCGAACCGAGGCGCGTGCGCCTCGGAATGAGCTTCACCGACAAGATCACGCCGGGGGTAGGACGCGAGGAAAGCACCCGTGGCCGGTCGTTCCTGTTCATCGCCCTCGCCGCCATGGCCGGTTCGGGTCTTGCTCGTCGCTTTTCGCTCGAAGTCCCGGAGAACGGCCTGATCGCCCTGAACGTCCCGCTCGACAGCGTCAGGCTGGGATCGTTGAGCACGCGCACGACCCACCCCTTCTATCTGCGCTGCTGGAACGAATTGCTTTCACAGGTTGGAATCGATGGCGTCATCCTCAACCGTTACTGGGACAAGACCAAGGGCGAGATGATGGAAGGCTGCCTGAATCAGGACCTGCTGCGCGAGCTCGCCGGCGCGTCCCTCTCCTGCGCCCACCCTGCCGCCGGCCGCTGGGTCAAGTCGGCGGCCGGGCGGCATACCCATTGCGGCCATTGCGTCCCGTGCCTCATCCGCCAGGCTGCGTTCGACCACGCATGGGGAAGAGGCAACGATCCGACCGGATATCGGGTCGACATCCACCAGAACCGGTTGAGTACGCGGGCGGCGGAAGGCAAACAGGTACGGGCATTCCAGTACGCGGTGGCCCGCCTTGCGGGACGCCCCGATCTCGCCCGCGTTCTGATCCACGAACCGGGACCGCTGCTCGAGGACATCGCCCAGCTCGACGGGCTCGCCGGAGTCTATTCGCGGGGCATCACCGAGGTCGGCCAATTGCTGCGAGACGTCGAGACGTTTTCTCCCGCCGCCGAGGCTGAGATGACGGCATGAGGCTCGTCGACTTCCACTGCCATCTGGACCTGTATCCCGACTTCGAAGCCCTCGTCGCCGAGAGCGAGCGGCTCGGGATCTTCACGCTCGCGGTCACCACGACCCCGAAGGCATTCGCGCGCAACAACATGCTGGCGTCTTCGACGAAATACGTCAGAGCCGCGCTGGGTCTGCATCCGCAGTTGGTGGCGGAGCGTTGGAGGGAGATTGATCTCTGGGAGAGGCTCATCGGCGAAACAAGATACATCGGCGAAGTGGGACTCGATGCCGGTCCCCGCTACTACTCTTCCTTAGATCGCCAGACGGATGTTTTCCGCCACATCTTGCGCAGCTGCGCCAGGGAAGGCGGCAAGGTACTGTCCATTCATAGCGTTCGCGCGGCGACCAAGGTGCTCGATCTGATCGAGGAGGAGGTTCCGGAGGGGCGCGCAAAGTTCGTTCTCCACTGGTTCACCGGATCGACTGCGGAAGCGCGCCGCGCCACGGACCTCGGTTGCTATTTCTCCATCAATAGTCAGATGCTGTCCCATGACCGCGGGCGATCGCTCGTCGCATCGATCCCGATCGAGCGAATTCTAACGGAAACCGATGGTCCATTCACGCCGAATGGAGCGAGCCCTTCGCGGCCGCGCGACGTCAAGCAGACGCTCTCTCTTGTAAGCAAAGCGAAGAGTATACCGGAAAATCATTGCGCAGACTTGGTGATCGAAAATCTCAAGGCACTAACAACGTGACGGTCGCTGCCGGGCCGGGCCCTCTATCCGAAGAACTCAAAGCCAAACAGGAATGACGGCTTTGGCCGAGTGATAAGCGTCCAGCGATCACTATCGTCGACCATCCTTGAGAACGACCGCCCCGCTGATTCCGGCCGCCGACCGCCCTTCGCGGGTCCGAAAATCAAAGATTTTGTACGGGCGTTGTATGGAATTAGCGTGAAGGCGCGGAAAATCGGCACCGGAAAATGCCATAAACCCTTGTCTCACAGGCAGAACTTGAATTGGAGCGGGCGAAGGGAATCGAACCCTCGTATGCAGCTTGGGAAGCGGCAGTAGCAAATCGTCACCGGCTGCAAGCCGAGGACAAAGCGGGATTTCTCGCTCTAACACTTCCCAGGAATCCGTGGTCCAGGAGATCAACCGCATCCCCCGGGGGGCAATGAGGTCGAAAGCGCTATATGTGGGCCGTGTATGGGGCTCTGCCGCGGTCCCGCCTAGACGGCTTTCGGCTTATCGAGAGTGAGCCGGTGGTCCGATCCGAGTTCGAGCTTCCCTCCCGGCACCTGAAGGGTACGCTCTCTCTGCAGAAGCGAGAAAGCCCTCAAGAGCATGTCGCTTCCGCTGACCCGATCGACGTGCAGCCTGTCACCATCGACGTGGTATGTCGGAAACAACTCCATCCATGCCGAAGTCACGTCGACGGGGAAAAAACCGTATTTTTCGCCCTCCATCTTGAACGCGTGACCCTGGATGTAGAGACGAACTTCGCGGTCCATCGATATGCGGCGGCATTCCGTCTTGAAGCGATGCCGCCAACCGTGGTTGGGTGCGACTGAGCCCTTCTCGATGTTGGCGACCTCGCTTGCCCACTCGGCGAGCCCCTCCGCGCGCGTCTTGTGCACGACCAGCGGATCGCCCTTCAGCTTCTCGACGTCGAAGAACAGGGGCGATCCTTCGCGCTCCCGCACGAAATCCAGGAAGCCCTGGGTAATGAGGTGACGGTGGATCGGAACGATGCGCGGACGTCCGTTCTTGCTCTGCTGGATGTCGATCGCCCAGACGCCGGCTTCGAACAGGATGTGCTTCGACTCCAGCCGGGTCATCTCGGCGACGCGGGCACCGGTGTAGGCGAGCAGCCACGGCACCCACCGGCGCGTGTTCGCGACGTCTTGCGAGACCTCTTCGTGGGGACCGAGACTGGCCTTCAGGATCGCGTAGATTTCGCCGTCGCGGAGGTCCTTCTCGCGTTTCCGCGGCAGCGGCTTTCCTTCGGGGACTATCGCGTCGCACGGATTGACGCGGATGAGGCCCTGCTTGCGGGCGGAGTTGAAGATCGTCTTGATGGCGGCGAAGTATCCGTCCTTGATCCGCAGATCGCTCAGTCCCCGCGCGACCTTCAGGTGCTCCAGCCATCTGCGCAGTTGGTCCACGGTCACCTCGGAGACCTCGTTGTGACCGGCGAAGGCGATGAATTGGTCGACGCACGCCTTGAAGGCGGCATGGGTATCGAGTTTCGCGTCGGGCGTCCGCCGGGTCCAGGCGGCGCACAGGCCCGACAGCGTGGTGTTCTCGGGATCCGGCCACTCGGGATAGAGGTCCGCATCCGGATCGGCTCGCAGATCGCCGCCGGCTTTCCTGATCGCGACCTGGCAGGCGTGCTTGGCGGCTGCTTGCGCGGCCGCGATCAGAAGCCATCGGACGCCGTAGCTTACGGTCAGGCCGCGTGCGGCCAGCACTGCATCGACATGATCGCCGTGAAGAAATTCGAGCCGGTCGTCGTCAAAAGCGGGGGACGTGAACTCCCTTTCGATCTCGCCGTCGATCTCCTGCATGACGCGCAGCGTATGGCTCGCATCCTCTCGCGTGTTCGCATCGCCGGGCGGATAGATCTTGAGCCAGCGGCGGTGGATCTCGCCGGCAAGGGCCTGTATTTCGATCCGCGAAAGTTCGGCCGATCGACCGCTTCGCAGTGCCGCCCATTTCGCCTCGACGGCACGATCGTGCTTGTCCCAGGCAGCCTTAGCAAGCCCCTCGTTTCGGCCGAGACGCTTCTTTTCCTCGCGTTTGTCGTGCTTCGGACCCTTGCCGCCGAGGTTTGCGTCCAGTTCGCGCAACGCGCGCCGGACGTCATCGGGGATCCGGCGGCGATAGTGATATACGCCGCTGTCGTCGAGGATCGGTCCCCGTTTTTTCTGTTTCTTTTCCTGCACGAAGCCGCCCGCCGGTTGCCGGCGGCGGTGCGCCGGCCGGCCGGTCATCCTGGCTCCGATCCGTGAAATATTTCCTAAGCTCCTAAGCTGCGCTGGCGCTCCGCGCGTTGCAATGGCCTTGGCATTGACGTTTAGATGAGCGGGTTCGACCGACCGGCCCCGACGACGACAGGACGATCGCATGACGACGACATCCGACCCGCCGGCGCCGCGACCGAAGAGCAACATGGCGCAGATCGTGTCCGCGGCCGTCGCGATCGTGGCGCTCGCCGGCATCTACGTTCAGGTTCATCTGACGCGCGTCAACGCGCTGCGCGCGAGCGCGCGTCAAGTCTATCTCGCCTATAGCCAGGCTACGCTTCAATATCCGCGACTGGCGCGGCCGAACTATCTCCGCCTGAAGGCCGATCCGGATCCGACGGAACTCGTTCGCTATCAGATCTACGTTGCGACCATGCTCACGGCCTACGACGAGATATTCCAGATCATCGACGACAAGGAATGGGTCGCTTCCTTCCGTTACGACATCCAGGACCACCTGCCCTATCTTTGCGAGCAGAACGACAAGAAGTACTTCGCCACCTTCACCGAGAAAACGCGAAAACTCGTCGTCGCGCAGAAGAAGGCGCACTGCTCGGACCTGGCGCCCATCCTGAAGGACGCACCCAACTATCAGTGACGGGCGGAGCCTAAGCGGGTCATCCCTTTATCAGCGGCGGCGAGGTGATTCGGGCGACGTCCTCCCTGATCGCCTGATCGGCGAGGAGGCGCAGCACCTGCGCCGGCAGGCGGGGCGAATGCGCCAGATCGTCCCTTCCGTTGGCGAAGCCGTGCCGGTAGCTCGCGGACCTGTTCGCCGACGGCTCAGGGTTGTCCGGCTTGAGCCCGTCGAGATATCCATCGGTCATCTCGTCGAGGAAGCGCTGTTCCAGCGGTCGGTCTCGTTCGTCCGTCATTTCGGCATCCTTTGGGTCTCAGGCTGGCTCGACGCCTTCATGCCGTCGTTGCGGCGGTCGGCGCGGTCCCGCTTCCAGGGCAGGAGCGGCTCGACGATGGGATCGATCAGGTAGCCGAGGTCGACGGTGTAGTCCTGCACGAGATCCCAGCCGTTCTCGCCGAAGATCAGCCGCAGCGACGATTCCTCGCCGTTCCTCTCGGCGACGAGTTCGATCCGATCGACGTCCAGCAATATCTCGAGGATCGCTTCACGATTGGTGGAGCGTTCGAATTCCTGGTACGACGCATCGGTGACGACGTAGCCTTCGGCGAGCAGGGCGTCGAGCAGCGCCGTGGCGATCGCCTTGTCGAGGCGGTGGACCTCGCGCCGCTTCGCGACGTGGAGCAGCCGCTTGTCGAACGCCTTGTCGGTTTCGACGTAGGCTATCGAATACTTGCCGCTCCCTCGCATGAACTGATCGACGATCATCGACATGCCGAGCGCGCGGTCGCGCGCGCCGTCGGTCGTCTTGACCACGGTGGCCTGCAACACCTCGGGTGCGCGTGCGTCGTGAGGCCAATGGTTGGCATGAGGCTGCCACCGGTAGAGCCTGAACTGCTCGTATTCGTCCTCCCAGAGATGGACGCTCCAGGAGCCGTCGAGTTCGAGCGCCGTCTTGATCGCCGCCGGACCGGAAAGGGCGCGGGCGACGACCAAATCTTCTTCGTGAATGGTCTCGCGCGGGACGTACACCGTGAACGAGCGCGTGTCGGCGTGCCCCGTCATTCGAGCATCTTCTCGATCTTGAGGACGTCGTCGGGCGAGTTCAGAACCAGCACGCGGATGCCGTGGTCGCGCGTGTCGGCATCCGGCTGGTTCCACGGCAGGTACGGCTCGCAGATCGGATCGATGATGAGTTCGAGGCCGACGCTGTAGTCGCGGACCACGTCCCAGCCGTCCTCGTCGAACGTCAGGCTGACGGAGCCGTTCTTCTTGCCTTTGTGCACGGCCAGTTCGGCGCACTCGACCGCGCAGAGGTAGTCGAGGATGCCAACGCGATCGGTCGAACGGTCGAACTCCGGCTCGTCGTCCTGCAGGTCGCATGTGATGGTGTAGCCGTCGGCCAGCAAGGCGTCGACGAGCTTGGTCGTGATCTCGCGGTCGATGCGGCGGACCTCGCGCGCCCTCGCCGTGCGGACGAGGCGTTCGTCGAAGTTCTTGTCGGTGTCGACCCGGCCTTCCCAGTACAGATGGTTGAACCGGATGACCTGCGCCGCGATCATCTCCATCGCGAGCGCCTTGTCGCGGCCGGAGTCGCTGCTGCGGATCACCGTGGCGTGCAGGCGCTCGTTGAAGGTCCGCTCGGGCGGGCGCTTGTCGGGCGAGGCCGCGAGCACATAGTGCGTGAAGCCGTCATACTCGGTGTCGTGCACGTAGGTCTTCCAGCCGCTCTCGTAGCCGAAGACGACCTTCATCGCTTCCATGGCCGACAGCCCCCGCGCGATCACGGTGTCGTCGTTGTCGATGTGGTCCTCGGGGAGATAGAGCGTGTAGGTCTGCGTCTTGTTCATGATGCCTCGCCGTCGAATTCCAGATTCTTCAGAAACGCCTTCGTCTTGCTGTGGCGGAGAGTGGCCGCCTTCCTTTCGAACTTCTTCCAGTCGACCGATTCCTCGAACGCGCTGCAGGCGTCGTTCTCGGCGACGGCGTGATAGATCTCCTCGTCGATGTCGGTATCAACGAAGGCGTCCAGCAGGACGCAGAGCTCGTTCTCGTCCCATTTGTCGATGGGCTTGGAGATCCAGTCGCCGATATAGTCGCTGTAGTACGGGACGAATCCCGGATACGGCGTGAACCAGTCGACGATCTCGTCGTTCAACCGCTGGTGCCGCTCGCTCATGCTCGCATAGAACAACTTCTTGGCGCTGCGCAGCGGCATCGTGGCGAGGATTCGGTCGGTCGTGAAATTGTACTCGCTCGGGCTCTCGAGTTCGACGAACTTCAGGCCCAACCGGAAGCCGAGCCTCTCGGACATCTCCTCGTCGAAGCGCTCGCAGAAGCTACGCGCAAGGCCGGTGCAGAGGAGGGAGCCGCTGGCCGTCTCGGAGAAGATGCTCGCGATATCGTCCCTGGACAGTCCGCCCTGCGCCCTCTCGGTTTCGGCGTGCATGGTGGTGTAGACCTCCTCGGCGTCGGAGAGCAGCTGTTCCCAATGGCTCTGGTAGAAGCCGCCGAAGGCCGGCAGGAAGGTTTCCACGCTCGTTTTCTTGGTCATTCTCTATTCCTTTCGGCCGTCAGTTTACCGAACGCTTCGGATCCAGCATGTCGTGCACGGTCTCGTTCGCCGCGAGCCCCTGCCGGAACGATTCGCCGATCGCGTCGATCTGCTCGTCCGTGACCCGTCCTCCGGCGAGATCCCACATCTCGACGCCGCTGACGGTGCAGATCGCGAACAGGCCGAGGATCACGGTTGGACCGAACATCGTCATGTCCGTCACGAAGGCGTCGACCGTTCCCAAGTCCAGCGCGTCGTAGAGACGCGCGTATCCGGGCATGTCGACGACAGCGCCGGTCCCGACGTCGAACGCCTCGTCGACGATCGCGCCGCCTTGCGCGGCGACAAAGGATCGACATTGCTGGCGCCGCCTTACGGCGGAGGTCGGGCTCGCGACCTTGCAATACGCGAAGAAGCGCTTCGACCGCCCCTCGCCTTGCGTCTTGCCCATCCCCGTCGCTTTGTTCATGTCGCGTCTCCATCGAGGTCGGCGCGACGCTCCGGTCGATTCCGCACCAGGCGTCCGTCGAAGAACACGCGCGGGTCGTGCTCCATGACCTCCTCGAAGAATTCGAGCGCGCGGACGTGATCGATCGCGATGCGAGCGGTGCGCGGGACGGCTCCGCGCAGGACGGGCTCGAAGCCGCCCGTGTCCAACCGGCGGCGACCGATGACGTATTCGCGGAGGTCGCCGCGGTCGCGGTAGAACATCGCGGCGCTGTGTCCCTTGCGATACTCCAGCGCGATGATGAGGGCCTGCGCGATCGTCGCGTGGGGCGCGATGATCTCGTCGCCGTCGTCGCGCCTGACGACCATCGCGTAGGTGGCGGCGCCGCTCAGGTGGCGCGGCGAGGCGATGAAGACCGAATGCCAGTCGTCGGCCGCCTGGGCGCGCCCGCTCTCCTTCAGCCGGCTCATGAACAGCTCCTCTCGGCGATCGAAGCCACCTTCTGGCGCCATCGCGCTTCCACCAGGGTCCAGAAGCGGCTCCAGTCGACCGAATGCTCCAGCGCATCGTCGGCCTGGCGGTGCCAGATCGCCGTGATCGCCGAAGTCTCCAGCCCCGTCGTGGTGACCGACCGCAGCAGGTCGCCGAACGACGCGGGGTCGAGCGGCCGCAGGCGGCGCAGCGCGATCTCGTAGGAGCGTTCCCCCGATCCGCGGGCGATCTCCGCGAACGGCGCGAACGCCTCCGGCAGGGTGCCGTCGTCCGCGCGCAGACCGACGATGCGCATGACCGTAGGCAGCGGGACGAGCGCCACGACGCGGTCGGCCTTCGCGTCGTATTCCTTGAAACGCAGGCCGTCGCCGAGACCGTGACCGGCCGACAGATGGGTGCGGAAGATCTCGAAGAACGACCTCGAGAGCGCCGAGCGCTGCCGGGCTTCGTCCACGGTCTGGCCGAAGATCTCCAGGTACTCCTCGGCGTCGAGCACGTGGTCGTTCATCGCGATCAGTTCGCGGCTCTGTGCGGCCTGCAGCCTGGGGCCGGAGAGCAGCGCCGCCCAGCCGGGCGAGGCGAAGCCGGAGAACTCCGGCAGGTGAGCTTCGAACATCGGAACGATCCGCATTTCCTTCTTCCTTTCGTTGTGGTCGGACTAGAGCTTCGCCGGGGCGGCCGAGAGCGCGCGGCGGGCCGCTTCGCGGGTCGCGGCGAACCGCTCCCAGTCGACGGCCGCCTCGAATGCCGTGCTGACGTCGCTTCCGCCCGTCATGTCGGCGTAGAGCCGCTCGTCGATCTCGGGATCGACGAAGCCGGCGAGCAGGTCGCAGAGCTCGGTGCGGCTCCAGCGTTCAATCGGCAGGGCCAGCCATTCCTCCACGACGTCGGCGGGATAGGGAACGGCGCCGCCCGGGGGCGCCAAGCGGTCCCGGATCGAGCCGATCAGCCGCTGGTGTCCTTCCGCGGCGCTGCGCGCGAGCAGCTTGCCGGCGCTGCTCGCCGGCATCGTCGCGAGGATAAAGTCCGTGGTGCTGCCGTGCGCGCGCGGGATGTCGAGCTCCGCGAACTTCAGCTCCAGCTCGAAGCCGAGCCAGCGCGAAATCTCCGCGTCGTAGCGGCGGCAGAAGCGCTCCGCCAGCGCAGCGAAGAAGCGCGGCGCCTCGCTGGCCTCGCGCAGGATCGCGGCGAGGTCGGCGGCGGTCAGTTCGTCGGCGGCTTCGTGACGCGCGAAGCGCTCCGCGCAGCTTTGCAGTGCGAACGGGAACAGGTCCGTCCATCGCGTGCCGTGGAAGCCGCCGAAGCCCGGCAGGAAGGTCGTCAGTCTCGTCGTCTCGGTCACGTCGCGCTCTCCTGATCATGTTGCCGGCGCCGGTATTCCTCGTCGGTCACGACGCGGCCGTTCCAGAACTCATGGGGATGCTGCAGCAGGATCTGCTCGAAGACCTCGAAGGCGCGGTCCGCGTCGCGGCCGGCGTCGTCCGAGCGCTGCACGAGGGTGTAGGTCGCGCATTCGAACGGGCCGCCGGCGATCGGACGCCGCCCGATCGCGAAACAACGCTGACTGCCGAGGTCGCTGTAGACGATCGCGGGCTTACCCTTGCCTCCATGCGCGAGCGCCACGACCAGCGCGCCGGGCAGCGACACGCCGCGCGCCACGACCTCCTCGCGACCTTCTGCGTTCTCGATGAACATCGTGTATCTGGACTGCATCGTTTCCTCCGATCTCAGTGGACGTGCCGGCGCGCGAACGCCTCGTCGACCACGACGCGGCCGTCCCAGAATTCGTGGGGGTGCTGCAGCAGCACTCGCTCGAACGCCTCCATCGCGCGTTCGGTGTCGAGCGACATGTCGTCGGAGCGCGGCATCACGACGTGCTTCGCGCACTCGAAGGAGCCGTCTGCGAGCCGCCGCCCGATCGCGAAGTAGCGCAGCCGGCCGACGTCCTTGTGGACGACCTCGGCTTGGCCGGCGCCGCCGTGCCCCAGCGCGATGACCAGCGCCCGGGACGACGTGACGCCGCGCGCGACGATCTCCCCCGGCCTGCCGCAGCGGTCGATGAACATGGTGTAGGTGACGTCGGACATTCTCTTCTCCTTCAGGCCGCGTAGCGCGGCAGCTTCTCGATCTCGCGCAGCGCCACCAGCGGCCAGGTCTCGCCGTAGTCGCCTGCGGTCCGCGTTCCGGCATGTCCCTGGATGATGTTGCGCACCTCCTCGGACATCCCGACCAGGCGCGACATCGACGAGAAGCGGTGGCGCCAGCCGTGGTTCGGCGCGACATCCCCGTCGATGCCGAGCGAGCGGACCCACTCGGCGAGACGCTCGGCCACCTTCTTGTGGTGCGGGTTCGAGTCCTTGCCCCCGCGGCTGCGGCCCGGGTCGTAGAACAGCGGCTTGGCGCCGCACGCCTTCGCGAGATCCAGAAGGCCCATCTCGATCAGGTGGCTGTGCAGCGGCACCTCGCGGTAGTTGCGCGTCTTCGCGTCGGCGCCGCGGATGCGGATCATCCAGATCCCGTCGCGCTTGACGAAGGAGGCGCCGGTGACCGGCGTGATCTCGTTGACCCGCGCGCCGGTGTAGGCGCAGATCCACGGCACCCAGCGCCGCGCCGCCTTCATCTCCTTGCTGATCAGATGCGAGAACGGACGCAGCGTGGCGGACAGGATGGTGATCGCCTCGTCGCCGTCGAAGCCCTTCTCGCGCTCCTTGACCTTCTTCGGCACGCGCACCCTGACCTCCTTCGCCGGATTGGCGGAAAGCCAGCGCTGGTCGACCGCGAATTGCAGCGTCGCCTTGGTCGCCGCGATGTAGACGTCGCGGACCGTGATGTTGGACATGCCCTCCTCCAGCAGGGCGTCCTTCCAGGCGACCAGGTCGGCGGGCTGGATCGCGGCGGCGTCGTCGTGGCCGAGTCGCGCGATCAGGCGGTCGATCACCGGCGACCACCGCTTGACGGTGCCGTGGGAGAGCTTCGCCTCCTTGGCGTAGGACTTGAAGACCTGGCGCAGCGGCACCCGCGGCTTCGGCGCCCCTCCGGCCGGCGCCGGCGGCGAGGCTGCCGTCGCGGACATGGATGCCGTCGCGGATACCGGCGACCAGGCGGGCGCGGCCGGCATCGGCGCGGTGTCGGGGGCGGCCGGCGCCGGTTGACCGGCCGCTGCGGGCGCGCGCGAGAACTTGGCGTCCAGATAGGAAGCGAAGCGCTCCGAATTCGTGATGCGCGTGCCGTCGATCTCGGCCCAGGCGCGCTCGAGCCGCGCCAGCTCTTCGAGGTTGCGGATCCGCGCCACGGCGGGGTCGCGCGTCTGCAGCGAGAACTTGATTTCGCTCCTGCCGACGACGTCCTTGAACCGTTCGGGGACGCGCTTCCGGAACAGATAGATTCCGCTTTCCGGATGGCGCTTGGGCGTAAACAGCGCGTTAACCATGATCCGTGTGTACCGTCGTTGTGTACCGACGGCCGGTCCGGAAAACCTTTATGTTTCAAAAGGTCCGCTGTTTTTCAGGGGTTTTCGAGTTTGCTGGCGGAGAGGGAGGGATTCGAACCCCCGATAGGCTTGCACCTATGCCGCATTTCGAGTGCGGTGCATTCAACCACTCTGCCACCTCTCCTGAAGGCGCCATGGAAGGGCGACCGCCCCTGTGGTTGGGGGCGTTCATAAGCGAGGATGGCGGGCCAGACAAGGCGCGAGAGGGGAAAATCCGCT
>CAYREH010000051.1:0-17157 GCA_964423245.1 uncultured Bradyrhizobium sp.
ATGCTGGCCAAGGAGATCAAGTTCATCGAGCGCTTCAAGGCGCGCGCCTCGCATGCCGCCCAGGTGCAGAGCCGGGTGAAGAAGCTCGACAAGATCGAGCGGGTCGAGCCGCCGCGCCGTCGCCAGTCGGTGGCTTTCGACTTTCAGCCGGCGCCGCGCTCGGGCGAGGACGTCGTCGCGCTCAAGAGCGTGCACAAGGGCTATGGCAGCAAGCGGATCTATGACGGTCTCGATTTCATGATCCGCCGCCGGGAACGCTGGGCGGTGATGGGTGTCAACGGCGCCGGCAAGTCGACGCTGCTCAAGCTCGTCGCGGGCGCGAGCGAGCCGGACCAGGGCACGGTGGCGTTAGGGGGCAGCGTCAAGATGGGTTATTTCGCCCAGCACGCGATGGACCTGCTCGACGGCGAGCAGACGGTGTTTGAATCTCTCGAATATGCTTTTCCGACCGCGGGGCAGGGGAGTCTGCGGGCGCTCGCCGGCTGCTTCGGCTTCTCGGGCGACGATGTCGAGAAGCGCTGCCGCGTGCTCTCCGGCGGCGAGAAGGCGCGGCTGGTCATGGCGAAAATGCTGTTCGATCCGCCGAACTTCCTGGTGCTGGACGAGCCGACCAACCATCTCGACCTCGCGACGAAGGAGATGCTGATCAACGCGCTGTCGGATTTCGACGGCACCATGCTGTTCGTCTCGCACGACCGGCATTTTCTCAGCGTGCTCTCCAATCGCGTGCTGGAGCTGACGCCCGACGGCATCCATCAATATGGCGGCGGCTACACGGAATATGTCGCGCGCACCGGCCAGGAGGCGCCGGGCTTGCGGAGCTAGCATTCCGCTTCGTGCCTTGACCGATCCCTGCCCGTCGCTACGCTCTCTCAAAAGCCGGGAGCGAAACGACCATGGAGCAATTGCGGATCGGCGACATCACCATCGACGCGGTGATCGAGCGGGAGGGGCCGTGGCGGCGGCCGCAGGATTTCTTTCCGGCGTATGACGAAGGCGTGTTCAAGCGCCATCTCCCGACGATGGAGCCGGAGGTGTTCGACGCCGCGCGCGGCATGATGGTGATCACCTACCAGACCTTCGTGGTGCGGACGCCGCGTCACACCATCCTGGTCGACACCTGCACCGGCGAGGACAAGGGCCATCCGCCGCCGTTCGATTTTCCCGGCAAGGAACGCTGGCGCCAGGAATTGTTCGCGCTCGGCGTCAGTTTCGAGCAGATCGACTACGTGTTCTGCACGCATCTGCACATCGACCACACCGGCTGGAACACGACCCTGCGCGACGGACGCTGGGTGCCGACCTTCCCGAATGCGAAATACGTCTTTCACAAACGCGAATATGCAGCCTGGGAAGCCGAGCACGCCAAGGGCAACGATCCGCCGGGCACTGTCTTCCGCGACAATTGCCTGCCGATCGTCGAGGCTGGCCAGGCACTGCTGGTCGACGACGATTATGCCCTGGACGATACGGTGACGCTGACGCCGACGCCGGGACATTCGCCCTGCCATTGCTGCGTGAACATCTTTTCGAAAGGCCAGCGCGCGGTGGTCGCGGGTGATCTCATGCATCACCAGATCCAGTGCCGGGAGCCGGACTGGTCGGCCAAACCGGATTGGGATGCGAAGCAGTCGGCGGTATCGCGGCGGAAGTTCTTTGCTTCCGTTGCCGATACCGACACGCTGATCCTGCCGATCCATTTTCCGGCGCCGACGGTCGGCCTGATCAAGCCGCTGGGCGGCGCGTTCGACTATCGTTTCAAGCGGGAGTGAGCCTTGCCGTCACCTCGCGCCCCGCTTGCGGGGAGAGGTCGAATTTGCGCGAAGCGCAAGGTCGGGTGAGGGGGACTCTCCGCGAGTCCAACCATCTCCGTCCTTCGCGGAAGGTCCCCTTACTCCAACCCTCTCCCCGCAAGCGGGGCGAGGGAGCAGATCGCAGCGCCGTTACGCGCTGACTTCGCACTTCTTCATGAAGCTGTTCTTGGCTGCGCCGGCGAGCGGCTTGCCGTCGGAGCTGACGGCCTTGGGCGCGCAGGCGTCTTCCTTGCACTTCTTGAGGAACGAGGTCTTGGCAGCGCCGGCCAGCGGCTTGCCGTCCTTGCCGATCGCCTTGCTCTCGCAGGTGTCGTCCGCGAAGGCCGATCCTGCCGCGAACGTGGCGATGATCGCAGCCAGGAAAATCCGCTTCATCATGAGTGTCTCCTCCAACGAAATTGGTAGGCGGATTGGAGACCGGAATCATGGCGCAATCAAGCGCGATCCGTCGCGGGCGATCGGCCGGTCCTTCAATTTTTCCAGTTGCCGACGATGGTGACGGCCTTGACGCGCACATCGTCCATGGCGGCCTGATTCCCGGGATCGGATTGTCGTCGGACTGACGGATCATCGAAATCGTGGGTCGCGCCCGGATAGGTCGTGACGTCGATCGGGCTGCCGGCCTGCCGCGACCGTTCAGCGACGCGCTGGCACGTCAGCGGCGAGACTTCCTCGTCATCCGCGCCGAGGAACATGGCGATGGGAATCCTGGTCGCGATGGTCGGCGCCAGCAGCGCCTTGGGCCCGCAGCCGGGGTAGAACACCAGGGCGCCGCGATAGCCGGGGCCAGCCTGCCGAAGCGCCACGTTGAGGGCGGTGCTGCCGCCATTGGACCAGCCTTGCAGCACAATTTGCTCGGCGACGATGTCGCTTCGTCCGCGCAGGTAGGAGAGAGCGCCTTCGGCGTCGAGCGGGCGCACGGTGCGTTCGTTGACGTCGCTGCGGTCGGGATCGTCATGGGTGAAGCGGCCGAAACCGTAAGCCTTGCCGCGCGGACCGAAACTGTCGGGCAGCAGAGCGAGATAGCCGCGCGCCGACCAGTACTCGCCCCACATCATGTGGCGCTTCGACAGCGTGGCCGCGTTGCAGGGCGAGGCGATGCCGGTGCCCACGGAGGTACAGCCCGCATTGGCGTTGCTCGAATAAGGACCGCCTCGGCCGTGCAGCATGACGACGGCCGGCCATGGTCCAGGCGTCGCCGGCTGGAACAGATAGCCCACCAGCGTCGTCCGACCGTCGGCGCTGCGAAAATAGACGGTCTGCGGCGTCGCCGCAGCAGCCACCGCGACCGACACCCAAGCCGCGACGAGGCCGGCCAGGCTGCGTATGAGCGGTTCCGCCGAAGCGGCCCGGCGCGGCGGCAAGGCGCTCAGGCCCCGCGCGTGAGCAGCGCCTTGAAGTCCGCCCGCGCACGCTGTGCTTCGGCGCGCGCGAGCTCGGAAACTTCGCCGAGCCCGAAATAGCCGTGGATCAGGCCGGCCCCCTCGTGATGCGTCACCGGAACGCCCGCGGCCTTCAGCGCCCGGGCATAGGCCGCGCCTTCGTCGCGCAGCGGATCGAACCAGGCGGTGGTGACAATGGCCGGCGCAAGTCCGGCCAGCGAGGCCGCGCGCAGCGGCGAGACCCGCCAGTCGCCGCCATGGGCGGGGTCGGCGAGATAGTGGCCGGAGAACCATTCCATCACGGCGCGCGACAGAAAGTAGCCCTCGGCATTCTCGGCGCGCGACGGATAGCGCGCATTCTCGCGCGGCTCGGCGTAGTTGCCGAGCACGTCCGTGACCGGATAGACCAGCAATTGCGCGGCGAGCGCGATGCCCGCATCGCGACAGGCGATCGCGGTCGCGGCCGCCAGATTGCCGCCGGCGCTGTCGCCGGCAACACCGAGGCGCCTCGCATCGCCGCCGAATTCCGCGACACGGCTGAAGATGTCGCGCGCCGCTGCAAACGCATCCTCGAAGGCGCCGGGAAAGCGGGTTTCGGGCGGGCGACGATAGTCGACCGAGACAACGACGGCGCCAGTCTCGATCGCCAGCCATCGAGCCTGCCGGTCATGCGTTTCGAGGTCGCCCGCGACCCAGCCGCCGCCATGGTAGAACACCACGGTGGGCGCCGCGCCAGTGCCGACGCGATAGAGCCGTGCATCGAGCAGGCCGTCGCCGCCTTTCACCTTGATGTCCTCGACCGCATCGACCGGCGGCGGCGGGACGGCCGCGCGCGCGGCAGCCAGTGCGCGCAAGGAATCGCGTGCGCTCTGTGGCGTCATCGTCGTGGGATCGCGTAGCGGCAGCAGCGGAATGATCTGGGCAATGACGGGATCGAGCGGGGCGGCCATGCGTGTCCTCAAAGGGATATTGGTCTTGCTTGCGAGGTAGCATAGATTTCGCGCGCCGCCTCGGCAACCATCGGTGCCCGGGCAGCATATGTGCTGATCTGCGCCCTGCTCGAAGAGGTGAGGCGGCGCAACATGGAGGAGATGGTCGCCGCGCCCAGGTCAAGCGCGACATCATCAGCCACGGCGCGTACAGGGCGTGCACCGCACGCGGCAGGTCGACATCGCCAAGAGGCTGTTCGCCGCGATCGGGATCGCGCGCTACGACACGCCGATGCGCCAGCGCGCGATGCCCGGCGCGGTGGCGTTGCGTTGAGCCCGTCGCCGAAATTTCCGGTGCTGAGTTGACGCTGCCCCTTGCAATCCCGCCCGCGCGGTAGGAACAATGGTGCGACGAAGAGGTTTGTTGCTGGCGCGAGGGAATTCACATGCGGCGGCTGGCTGGCCTGGTGCGACGACTGTTCGGCCCGCGGATGCGGCGCCCGATCGATGACGATCCCAATCTTCCATTCACGCCCGACGAACTCGGGAAGCTGATCCGCAGCGGCCGTCGCGAGGACATGAAAATGATCGCGGAAGCGCTTGCCTGTCGCTCGATTCCCAGCCGGGCCCGGTATCGCGCGACGCACTAGAGCATTTTCGACCGAAATGCATTCCGGTTCGCGTCAAGAGAACGCATCCAGCGAATGATCCAGAGCCCCGTTCCGAGGCCATCGGAACGGAAAATGTTTCCGTAAGAGACTGTCCTGGCGCAAGCCCGTCGCGGAGACGACGCGCTTCATCGCGTGAGCGCCACCTGCTTGAAGGAGGCGACGAGCGCCTTTTCCAGCTTTCCATCCATTCCGCAGAGGATGTTGTAGGCATCCGCGCGCGGCATCGTCGGCTTGTAGTGGCGGTGCTCGATCAGCGCCGCAAAGATGTCGGAAATCGTGAGAATGCGCACGATGTCGCCGATGCGCTCGCCGGCCAGTGCATCCGGATAGCCGCTGCCGTCGAGATATTCGTGATGATGGCGCACCGCGTCCAGGATCTCCGGCGAAATCCTGTCGTGCGACTTGAGAAACTCGTAGCCCGCGACGGGGTGGGTCTCGATCAGGGCTCGCTCGCCGTCATCGAGACGGCCTGGCTTATCGAGGATCGCGAGCGGGATCTGGGCCTTGCCGATGTCATGGAACATGGCTGCCGAATAGAGACGCTCGAGGTCAGCTCGACCGACGCCGAGGCTGAGGCCGAAATCGATGGCGACACCGGTCACGAGCAGGCAGTGCTGATAGGTTCCTTCGTGGTGCCGCCGTACCGTGGTGAGCCATTCGGACAGGCCGTGCTCGCCGATGCGATCCGCGATCTGGCGGCCGGCCTCCCGGGTGCCGTCGATATCGAGCGGCTCGCCAAGCGTGACGGCCGAGAACATCGAGGCGATCGCGGTCGTCGCCGTCTCCACGGCGTTGTCGGGCTGCGAGGTCCCGTTCGGCGACGTGGTCGTCGGGGTCGCGGGCTCGGCCAGCGCCGACAGCAGCTTGATCCGGTTGATCGTACCGGGAATCACCAGCGTCGCACCGAGCGCGTAGGCCTGCGAAACGCCGACATGGGAGGCGTGGTCGAGCAGGAAGATGCGCTTTGTCGCCTTTGCCAGTCGGCCCGCCCGTTTCTTGATGGCGGCAATATTGTCGACATCGCGCAATTCGGCGCGGATCACGACGGCATAGGGCACGTCGGACAGCTTGGCATCGGCGTCGAGGCGTTCACCTGCGACGGCGAATTTCTCTTCGAGGATCGAGCAGACGCCGGACAGCCTGTCTGACCTGTCCGCCAGCACGTGAACATAGGGACGGGCGGTCTCTGCGCGAGCGCCGCGGTCCGTCTTGTTGGGGCTGGAATTGCTTCGCGCGTTCTGCACGTCTGACCTGGCAGTTACTGAATTTCAATGGAACGAAGAATGAGTCACTTGGCCGCCGCGGAGGCCTTCGTGCCCGCGGGCTTCCTTTTGCCATCGGTGATGAAGTGCACGCCGGCGGTGGTTCCGTCGATCCACACCAGTTCGCAGCGGCGGTAGGCGAGGCCGGTCGACGACAGCAGCATGAAGAATTCCTTGGCCTGCAGCACGTCGAGCGTGCCCTCGACCTCGAGCTTTGCGCCAGTCTGCGAGACGTCGAGCAGGACACAGCTGCGCCGCCATGTACCGTCGGAGCCCATAAGGTTGACCGGTTGCCTGGTATCCATCCGGACGCGTGATGCCTTGCGGCCGTCGAACTTCATGGGCTCGTCCTCATTTTCACGCCGCGTTGAGCGGCATCGTCCGCCTTGGCGTTTGCGGCTATTTCTCCCCAGCGCACCGTCCATTGGCTGGTCGACAGCAGGAGATTCTCGAAAATCTGCTGTGCGCGTTCGCGCTCGGCAAAGGACAGCCGCACGCCCCCGCGATTGCTCAGGATCGCGAGCGTTGTGGCCCAGTTCAAACGCGAAGCCCGGCACGCCATGACGAGGCCTTCGCAATCGACGTCGCTCATGACGCGCTCGACGATCTCGATCGGTGCGCCCGACAGCACCGACAGCGCGGTCCACAGATTGGCGGTCTCGCCGCGGATCGCAAAGCGGTTCACGGTGGAATCGTTGAGCTTGCCGACCCGGTTGAGGGCGACGATCTCGGGCCGGGCGCTGGCATAGTCCGCCTGCGTTGGCCGTTTGATCGGGGCGGCGGCGCGTTCAGGCGGCGCGGCAGAAGCGGTCGGCTTCGCCTGGGCCTTTCCGGGCGAGGCGGAGAGCAGCTTCCGCACGATCTGATCCGGCGTCCCCGGGCGCAGCGCCAGAGCCCTGGTGATCTGCTCGTCCTGCTGTCCGACGGCGATCAACGCCGCGTAGGCGGCATCCGAGAACAGCGCGCCCTCATTGTTGATCAGCGCGAGGCAGAGTGCGCGGCCGCCGCGACCGAGCAGAGCCTCGGTGACCTCCGGTTCGACGCGTTCGCGGGCGGCGATCGCCAATAGGTGCCGTTCCCCGCAGGACCGCGCGATCGTCGCGAGGTCCTGCGTGGACAGCGCGGGCGACCTCAGCAGGATCGCGCAGGCAACTTCCGGATCGTCGTGGCGGGCGAGCCGTCGCAGGGTCTCGGGCGGTGCTGCATCGAGGCCGGCGAGAACATGGCTGAGCTGGGTCAGTGCGCCGGGTGCGACACGGTCTGTCAGGCGCAGCAGCACGCCATCGACGAGATGGGCGAGCATCGCCTGGCGCGTATCGCGGCTGCAATTGAGCAGTTGAAGAAGACCGCAGAGAATGCGGTCGCAACGTTCCGCAGGACACGCCGCGACCGCGTCTTCCAGTTCAGAGAGAATATCGGCAGGCGGATTTGCCGTCATGGCAGTGGCCTGAACTCAAATGGGCTCGGTGTTTCCAATGCGAGTCATTTCGCGCCGCACACGTTAATTTGGATTTTACATCTGCTCGATCGCGGTAATATGAAACCGCCAAGTTTCTTGGAAACGTTATCGAAAATTGGCAGGTCACGAAGCCGCAACTTGTCCTGAGAACCGAAGGATCGGCAACTGAAGCGGGACAGGACGGAATGATTCCGTCGGTCCGACGAAAATCCGACAAGGGGGAATTCAGATCGGCGCAAATGCCGGTCGCGCGTTGTTTCGACGCGTTTTTCGTTTGATATGACCAGAAACGATAGTGCGCCAAGCCTGGTGCCTCAAATCTTTCGCTTCTCCGACGTCGATGAATTCCGCAGTGCGATCCGCGGCTTGAATTCCGCGTTCACGCCCTTTGTGACGCGGATCGAGGCCGAACAGATCATCCTGCAATTGCCGGGCTGCGACGTGAATCTGACCCGCGTCTTTCCCCGCGTCGTCGATGCGCAACTCGTCGCCGATTGCACGGCGATTGGCTTTGCGATGGATGATCTCGACGTTCCGATCCGCTTCAACGGTGCGCAGTCCGATCGCGCGGTCGTCGTGATCGGGCGCAACGGGGCGGCCTACACCACCATCGAGGAGCAGCAGCGGCAAATCGCTTCGGTGGTGTTCCGGCCCGAGGTGAGGGATCGGGGCTGGCCCGAAACGGGTTCCAGTTTCAGGATATACGAGACGACGGCGCGGGCGCTGCAAGGACTGCGCGAGGTCACCAGGGAGGTCATTGCGGCGTCCTTCGAACCTGCCGATCAGACCGAGCTCTCGCTGAAGCCCTTGGCCATGAGGGAGAGCCTGTTCGCGGCGGTCGACGACGTGTTCGCCAATCTGGTGTCCGCGCCATGGACGATGCGGCCCAACGACGAGAGGCAGTTCAAGCTTTTTCAGGACATCCGCGCGCTGCTGACCGAGGATCTGTCGCAACCGATCTACAGCGAGGAGATCGCGCGCAAGCTCGGCCTGTCGGTGCGCACCATGCACGATGTGGTGCGCCGCTATCGCGGCATGAGCCTGCATCGCTATCTGCGTCTCCACCGCCTCTGGCTGGTGCGCAAGCGGCTCCTGGCAGGCGCCGACAGCGTGAAGGCGGTGGCGCTCGCGTTCGGGTTCTGGCATCTCAGCGACTTCTCGCGCAGCTACCGCAACCAGTTCGGCGAAGCGCCGTCGCAGACCCTGGAACGCGGCCGGCGGCGATAAGGCGCGGGTTCCCGCGAGCCGGACCCGCCGTTTCGTGCTAGGCCTACGCGTATGAGCAACATTCTCGTTTTCTATGGTTCCTACCGTTCCGACCGCATGGGCATCCGCCTTGCGAATTTCATCGTCAATCGCCTGCGCGCGCGTGGCGACGAGCCCGAGCTGATCGACGCCAAGGCGATCGGGCTGCCCATCCTCGACCGCATGTACAAGGAATATCCAGAGGGGACGGCGCCTGCGGCGCTTCAGGACCTCGCGGGCAAGATCCGCAGCGCCGACGGATTCATCTTCGTCACCGGCGAATATAATTGGGGCATCCAGCCCGGACTGAAGAATCTCACCGACCATTTCCTGGAGGAATGGTTCTGGCGCCCGGCTGCGATCGCAAGCTATTCGGCCGGCCGCCTGTCGGGGGCGCGCGCCGCGACTGCCTGGCATGGCACGCTGTCGGAAATGGGCATGGTTGTGGTGTCGAGCACGATCGGCGTCGGCCCGATCGCGCAGACGCTCTCCGCCGAGGGCGAGCCGACCGGTGACGGCGGCAAGGCGCTGGAGCGGGCATTCCCACGCTTCGCCGACGATCTCGCGTGGTGGATCGAGGCGGCCAAGGCCCAACGCGCGCGCAAGGCTCCGCCTTATTGACGTCCATCGCCCGGATGGCGCGCAGCGCGATCCGGGGCTGTCGTTGCTTGCGGCACGAGTCCCGGATTTCGCTCTGCGTCATCCGGGCGACGCATGTGGAGTGCTAGGCGGAGCGGACTTCGCCGAGGAACCGGTCGAACTGGCCGGCGAGGTCGCGTGACTGGGTCGAGAGTTGCTCGGCCGCGCCCAGCACCTCGCGCGCCGCAGCTCCGGTGTCGTCGGCGGCGCGCTGTACGCCCGTGATGTTGGTGTTGACCTCCTGGGTGCCGCGCGCGGCCTCCTGGACGCTGCGCGCGATCTCCTTGGTGGCCGAGCCCTGTTGCTCGATCGCTGCTGCAATCGCGGCGCCGATCTGGTCGATCTCGGCGATGACGTCGGCGACGTTGCGGATCGCATTGACGGTCTCATCGCTGGCGGTCTGGATCGCCGCGATCTGTTCGGAGATTTCGGTGGTCGCCTTGGCGGTCTGGCCGGCCAGTGATTTCACCTCGGAGGCGACAACGGCAAAGCCGCGGCCGGCCTCGCCGGCACGCGCGGCCTCGATGGTCGCGTTCAACGCGAGCAGGTTGGTCTGCTCGGCAATGCTCTGGATCAGTGTGACGACGTCACCGATCTTCTGCGCGCCTTCGGCGAGGGCGCTTGCCGTGTCGCCGGTGCGTCGCGCGTTCTCGACGGCGCGGGCCGCGATCTCGGTGCTCTGGGCAACCTGCCGGCCGATCTCCGCGATCGAAGACGTCAGCTCCTCGGTCGCGCTCGCGACCGTCTGCACGTTGGACGAGGTTTGCTCCGATGCGGCCGCCACCACCGCGGCCTGGCTGTTGGTCTGCGCCGCCGTCGAGGTCATCGACTGGGCGGTGCTTTCCATCGTCGCGGAGGCCCGCGACAGGCCGCCGACGAGTTCGGTGACCTTGCTCTCGAAGGCGCGAGTGAGTTGGTCGAGTGCCTGGGCGCGGCGCATCTTGCCGTCGTTCTCGGCCTGCTTCTCCGCGGCGAGGCGGTCGGCCCGGATCATGTTGTCCTTGAATACCTGCACGGCGGCGGCGATCGCGCCGATCTCGTCGGAGCGTTCCGCGCCGGGAATCTCGGCGGCAACGTCGCCCTCCGCGAGCTGCGACATCCGCGTGGTTAGGCTGACAATCGGGGCGCAGACGCGGCGGCGGACCATGACGACGAGACCGATGCTGGCGATCAGCACGGCGGCAAGGCCGACCAGTGCGATCGCAAAGCTGGTGCGCGCGGCGGCCGCGGCGCCGGAGAGGATATGTTCGGCATTGTCGTACAGGGCGTCGCGAACGCCGATGATCGTTCCGAGGCCGCGCTGTGAGGCGGCATAATAGGTGTCGACGTCGTGTTCGTATTTGCCGCTGGCGGCGCCGTCCTTGACGAGCTTGAGCTCGCGGCCGAATTCCTCGACATAGCCGGCGTTCATCGTGTCGAGCGCGGCACCGACATTGGCCGGGGTGGCGGGATTGCCGCGCAGTTCCAGCAGCGACATCACGATCTGGTCGTTGCGGCCCTGCATGCGGGCGACATCGGCTTTTTCGGCCTCGCTCGCCACCTTCTTGCTGCCGACAAGGTTCTTGTGAACGCTGGCATTGAGGCCGCCGATGTCGCGCAGCGTCATGGCGATGTTGGCGTAATTCGCCTGGCGATAGGCATCGCCGTTCAGGATCGCCATGCGGCGGACCTGCTCGTTGAGCAGTGCGGTGACGCCGGCATTGAGCACGGCATTGTCGGCGACGACCTTCTTCGCTGCGTCCTTGCGGGCGTCCGCGGGGCCTGCGATGGCCTTGTCGATCGCCTCGCGCAGCGCGGTGAACTTGGAATTGATGGCGTCGATATTGTTTCCGATATTGGTGCCGTCATCGAAACCGCCGGGCAGTTCCTTGCGCAGCGCGTTCATTTTCTCGCGGGCGCCGTCGGTCTGCTTGCGCAGCTTGTCGTGCTCGGCCAGTTGCGCCGGATCGACCGTCGCGGGGCCGTAGAGGATGTTGGTGGCAAATCCCCGCTCGGGATTGAGATAGCGCGGAATGTCGCTGACGGCGCGCACGATCGCGAGCCGGCCCTGCGCCTCCGCGATGCGGTCCATCGTCTGGTATTTCGTCACGGCGACATAGACGGCAAGTCCACCGCCGACGGTCGAGAGCGAGACGATGGCGGTGGTCAGAAGCGTACCGATTTTCATGATCTGTCCGGCAATGGTCGCGGGGAGAAAGTTATTCTCCGGACGATAGGAGTTGCATGTTAATCCCCGGTTTACGCTGCCGGCGGCGCCGCGCTTCAGGCCTGGCGATCCTGCGCGGCGAGGATCGCAAGTGTCGCAGGGTCGGGGGCGCCGGCGAAATAGCGCTTCAGTGCCTGACCAAACACCGGCTCATCCGAGGCCGCACCGAACAGCGTCATCGATGATCGGAATTTGGCATCGTCCGGCGCGCCCAGGATCGCATGGATCGTCCGTCCCTGGACCGCGAGCACGAGGCGGGTGCACTCGATCAGGCGGACACCGAGGGCCGGGTGGGCGAGGTAGGCCCTGGCCTTTGTGGTGGAGGCGATCGCATGGTGCCGGGACATGGCGCTGAGGCCGAGCCCGGCGACCTGCGGGAAGACGAACCACATCCAGTGGCTCTGTTTCAGGCCGGTGCGCAGCTCTGTCAGAACGTCGGAATAGACCGGGTCCTGGGCCTGAACGAAGCGATCCAGATCGAAGATTCCGGTCGTAGGGTACCGTTGTGCGTCGGGCCGGCCCCGATTATGCCTAACTTTTGGCTGCCAATGTGGTAGCTGGTATAGAATCTCGGGTGGGGGTGGGTTCCCCCGGGAGTCGATTTGGGGATCTGATGGTTTCCGACGCCGCACAAGCCGAGAGGCTGTTGTCGCGCCGCCGCACAGGGCGAGCCGAGACAATTCTGCTGTCTTTGGCCGCTGCCGCGCTGGCACTGGGCGCCGCCGCCTGGGTCACTGAGTCCGGCGAATCCCCCGCTCTGGTCACCGCCGCATTGCCGCCCGCCAACGCGCCGTCCTTCGAAGACCGCTTCGCCTCCCTGTCGGGTGAGGCGCCGGTTCGCGACCTCGGACTGCGGACGCTGGAGCGGTCCGCGGTAAACGCGGTGCAGCTCAAGCTGCGCGAGGCCAAGGCGATGCTCGCCCAGAAGCTTCAGGGCGACGACTGGCGGTCGACCCTGACGGCCGACGATCGTTCCTCCGTCGACGAGACGCGGCCCTCGCAGCGCACGGATGGTGTTCCGATTCCGCGCGCCCGGCCGGTACAGGCCGATCTGGCCGCCCAAGTGGCCTCGAGCCAGGCCTTTGCCGACGCCAGCCCTCGGGTCGACAATCGCAATTTCTTCGAGCGCTTCACCGACAAGATCAAGCTGGCGTCGCTGACGCCCGGCGATGGTCTGTTGGGTCGGGCACCGGACCTCTCGGCCCTCGGCTACGATTCTCGGACCGCGGTCTATGACATCTCGGCAAAGGCCGTGTACCTGCCGAGCGGCATCGCCCTTGAAGCCCATTCGGGCATGGGGCCGTTGATGGACGATCCACAACATGTCGACCAGCGTATGGTCGGCGCAACGCCGCCTGCGATCTACGACCTCAAGCCGCGTGAAAAGCCGTTTCACGGCGTTCGCGCCTTGCGCATGACGCCCGTTGAAGGCACCAGCGCGCTCGGTCGCGTCGGCCTGCTCACGCACAATTACATGCTCGGTCCGCGCGGCGATTCCAACGGCTGCGTCTCGATCAAGGACTATGATCGCTTCATCAAGGCCTATGACAATGGCGAGTTCAATCGCCTCGTCGTGGTTCCCAGCCTGGGCGGATCGGCGACCGCCTCGCAGCGCACCAGCACAGATTCCTGATCTTTGCCGGAGACGGCGGGGCTGCCGTTTTCCCTTCGTTAAGCCGTCCTCGTCCAGAAGCAGCCCATGAGTGATCCCCAGAACTCCGAGACCCCGCTGCGGACGACGTTCAAGATCAAGCTGAACGGCGACACGCTGGCGATCTCGACGGTCGGCCAGGCCTATCAGTTCCTCACCAATTTCAAGTCGGTCGAGTGGATGGAATTCCGCGCGCTGCACGAGGATGCGGTCGCGACCCTGGAAGCCGCGGCGGGCAACGCCATGCTGGCGGTGCAGGCGACCAACGCCGTGCGCGCACTGTTCGTGAGCGCCAGGCTGCTCTGACGGCGACCTTCTGCGAGCTTGAACTCCGTCCTGGGAACAGGCAAACGGTCCCGGAAAGACCGTGGCCGGGACCGGCTGCAAGGCCGTTCATTTGAATCATTATTCAGGGAGAGAGCTCATCATGAAACGCCGGACATTCCTCAAGGGCGGCGCCGTTGCCGGCGCCACGACGCTGGTTGCCGCACCCGCGATCGCGCAGAGCGCGCCCGAGATCAAATGGCGCCTGACTTCGAGTTTCCCGAAGTCGCTCGACACCATCTACGGCACCGCGCAGACCTTCGCGAAATACGTCGCCGAAGCCACCGACAACAAATTCCAGATCCAGACCTTTGCCGCGGGCGAACTCGTTCCCGGCCTGCAGGCGCTCGATGCGGTCAGCGTGTCCTCGGTCGAGATGGCGCAGACGCCGCTCTATTTCTACATCGGCAAGGAGCCGGCGCTGGCCTATGCCACCGGCGCGCCGTTCGGCATGAACCATCGCCACCAGGAGTCCTGGTGGCATTTCGGTGGCGGCGCCGAACTCACCGGTGAGGCGTTGAAGCCCTTCAAGGTGCACGCCATTCTCTGCGGCAATTCCGGCACGCAGATGGGCGGCTGGTTCCGCAAGGAGATCAAGACCGTCGACGATCTCAAGGGCCTCAAATTCCGCATCGCAGGCATGGGCGGCCATGTGCTGGCTCGGCTCGGCGTGGTGCCGCAGCAGCTCGCGGGTGGCGACGTCTATTCGGCGCTGGAGAAGGGCTCGATCGATGCCGCGGAGTTCGTCGGTCCCTATGACGACGAGAAGCTCGGCTTCCAGAAGGTCGCCAAGTACTATTACTTCCCCGGCTGGTGGGAAGGCGGCGCGATGCTGCACATGATCGTCAACGACGAGAAATGGGCGAGCCTGCCGAAGCAGTACCAGGCGATCCTCAACCAGGCCGGCTCGGCGGCAGGCGCCTGGATGCTGGAGAAGTACGACAGCGTCAATCCTGCCGCGCTGAAGCGGCTGATCGCCAACGGCGCGGAGCTGAAGGCATTCCCGCAGCCCGTGCTGGAGGCCTGCTATGCCGCCACCCAGGAGCATCTGAACGAGCTCGCCGCCAAGAGCGACCTGTTCAAGCGCACCAAGGACAGCCACGACGCGTATATGAAGGAGCTGATGTTCTATACGCAGATCGCGGAAAATTATTACGACAACTATCTGCTCAGCAAGGCGCGCAACAAGGGCTGATCGCGAGAGGGCGTGGTGCTGCGATGGCGCCGCGCTCTTGTCGGTGGGCTAAGGCGAAAGGTGCCGTGCCCACGGTCTTTCTCCAAGGACAGGCTTGCTCCAAGGACAGGCTTGGCGGGCACGCTTCGCGTTGCCCGCCATACGGAGCCGGGGATGCCGGCTGAGCGCGCGCAATGACGGCGCAAAGCCGGCTGCCTCCTACGTAACCCCACGGAGATGTTAACCAGTCATTAACCATCCCGGCCGCATCGTTAACCATTCAATAACAGGGAACGAGTCGGCCGATGGAGGCTGCAGTCAAACCTCAACGCCAAATGGTGCGCCTGCGCGGGCGTTCCTATGTGGCCTTCGTGTTCGTGCCGACGGTTCCAATCCAGGACTGGCTTGCCGAGATCGATGCCACCATGGCCCGGTCGCCGGGATTTTTTGCCGGCCGGCCCGTGGTGATCGACCTGTCGGCGGTCGACCTCAGCCAGTCCGGCATTGGCCATCTGCTCACGAGCCTTCAGGACCGAAACATCCGCGTGCTCGGCATTGAGGGCGTCGATGAATCGCGGCTGACGCCGGCGATGCCGCCGCTGCTCTCCGGCGGACGCAGCTGCGTGATCGAGCCGAGCGCGCCGAAGAAGCCCGAGGTGAAGACCGAGACCCGGCCGACCTCGCTGCTGCTCGAGGCGCCGGTGCGCTCGGGCCAGACCGTGATCTTCCCCGAAGGCGACGTCACCATTCTCGGCTCGGTCGGCTCCGGCGCCGAAGTCGTGGCCGGCGGCTCCATCCACATCTACGGGGCGCTGCGCGGGCGCGCCATGGCTGGCGTGAACGGTCACACCAGCGCGCGGATCTATTGCCAGAAGATCGAGGCAGAACTCCTTGCGATCGATGGATTTTACCAGACCGCCGACGATATCGACGCGGCCCTGCGCGGCAAGCCGGCCCAGGCCTTCCTGCAGGGCAACACCATGCGAATTACAGCGCTGAACTGACCAGAAGGAGACAAGTGAGATGGCCAAGGTACTGGTCGTGACATCAGGCAAGGGCGGCGTCGGCAAGACCACGACGACCGCGGCGCTGGGGGCGGCGCTCGCGCAACGGGGCGACAAGGTGGTCGTGGTCGATTTCGACGTTGGCCTGCGCAATCTCGACCTCGTCATGGGAGCGGAGCGTCGCGTCGTGTTCGACCTCATCAACGTGGTGCAGGGCGTCGCGAAACTGCCGCAGGCGCTGATCCGCGACAAGCGGCTGGAAAATCTCTGGCTGCTGCCGGCCTCGCAGACCCGCGACAAGGATGCGCTCACCGAAGAGGGCGTCGGCAAGGTGATCGCCGACTTGCGAAGCCGCTTCGACTGGGTGATCTGCGACAGCCCGGCCGGCATCGAGCGCGGCGCGTCGATGGCGATGCGCTTCGCCGACGAGGCCGTGATCGTGACGAATCCCGAGGTCTCCTCGGTGCGCGATTCCGACCGCATCATCGGCATGCTGGATTCCAAGACCGTGCGCGCCGAGAAGGGCGAGCGGGTCGAGAAGCATATCCTGATCACGCGCTACGATCCCTCTCGCGCTGCGCGCGGCGAAATGCTAACCATTGACGACATCCTGGAGATTCTGGCGACGCCGCTGCTCGGCATCATCCCGGAGAGCCAGGACGTGCTGCGTGCCTCCAATGTCGGCACGCCGGTGACGCTCTCCAACGCCGACGGCGCGCCGGCGCGCGCCTATATCGACGCGGCGCGGCGGCTCTGCGGCGACACGGTGCCGATGCAGGTGCCGGCCGAGCGCAAGGGTTTCATGGATCGCCTGCTGCGACGGAGGGCGGCATGAGCATGGGTCTGCTCCGGCTTCTCCGCGGCAACAAGGCGACCGCACCCGTCGCACGCGAACGGTTGCAGATCCTGCTGGCGCATGAACGCGGCTTGCGCGGCCAGCCCGACCTGCTCGCGGTGCTGCGCGAGGAAATCCTCGCCGTGGTCTCAAAACACGTCACGCTGGACCCGACCAAGGTCATCGTCCGGCTCGATCGCGGTGATGAGGTCTCGACCCTCGAAGTCGACATCGAGGTGCCCAACGATTTCGAGCGCAAGCGCGCGGCGGTCGGGTAGGCCACGGCGTCCACGTTTCACAATTGTGGTGGGTGATCAGGCGGTCCGCCGGGCATGGCGGGCCGCCATCGTCGTTCTGCCGCGCCCGGAACGCGCTCCGGAGCGGAACCGTCGTCGAAGGCGATCGCACCACGCGGAGTCATTCAAGATCGTGCGCGAACAGCGCCAGATCTGACGACGTCAATTGCGGTCGCGGTCGTCCTTGATCATGTCGAGCACCCGGCTTGCGAGCGTCTCGACCACGAAGGGCTTTGTCAGCACCTGCATGCCCGGCGCCAGCTGGC
>CAYREH010000051.1:17257-43272 GCA_964423245.1 uncultured Bradyrhizobium sp.
AGCGTCTCGACCACGAAGGGCTTTGTCAGCACCTGCATGCCCGGCGCCAGCTGGCCGTTGCCGATGATGGCATTCTCGGCATAACCGGTGATGAACAACACTTTCAGCCCTGGTCGCGTGATGCGCGCGGCGTCTGCGAGTTGTCGTCCGTTCATGCCGCCGGGCAGGCCGACATCGGTCACGAGGAGGTCGATGGTCGCATCGGACTGCAGGATGCCGAGGCCGGTCGGGCCGTCGGGCGCTTCGATGACGTCGAGGCCGATATCCTGCAGGGAATCGGTCAGCAGCATGCGGATGGATGGCTCGTCGTCGACGACGAGAATCGTGTGGCTCGCCTCCGAACGCAGCGTGCTCTTCGCGGTGATCGCAGAAGGCCTTTCGGCATCCTTGCCATAATGGCGCGGAAGATAGAGGCACATCGTCGTGCCCTGATCGAGTTCGGAATAGATCCGGACCTGGCCGCCGGACTGCCGTACGAAGCCGTAGACCATGGAGAGGCCGAGCCCGGTGCCCTGGCCGAGCGGCTTGGTGGTGAAGAACGGATCGAAAGCACGCTCGATCACGTCGGGGGCCATGCCGGTGCCGGTGTCGGTCACGCAGAGCGAAACGTACTGTCCTGGCTCGAGTTCGCGCTCGCTGGCGCCGTGCTCGTCAAGCCAGCGGTTGGCGGTTTCGATGGTGATGCGGCCGCCTTTCGGCATGGCGTCGCGGGCGTTGATGCAGAGGTTGAGCAGCGCGTTCTCGAGCTGCGATCCGTCGATCAGCGTCGACCACAGACCGCCCGCCGTGACAACCTCCACGGCGATCTCCGGGCCGACGGTGCGGCGGATCAGTTCCTCCATGCCCATCGCGAGACGGTTCAGGTCGGTCGGTTTCGGATCGAGAGTCTGCCGGCGCGAGAACGCCAGCAGCCGGTGCGTCAGGGCCGCCGCGCGCTTGGCGGCGCTTTGCGCCGTGTTGACGTAGCGGTCGATTTCCTTGACGCGGCCCTGTCCGATCCGGGTCTGCAGCAACTCCAGCGATCCCATGATGCCGGTGAGCAGGTTGTTGAAGTCGTGGGCGATGCCGCCGGTCAATTGGCCGACCGCCTCCATCTTCTGCGACTGCCGCAGCGCTTCCTCCGCCTCGCGCAGCCGCGCCTGTTCGCGCAGGCGCTCGGTGACGTCGTAGACGAACTGGTAGGCGCCGGCGATCCGGCCCTCGGCGTCGCGCAGCGTATTGAAGCGCATCTCGTAGAACCGGCGGATGCGGCTGGGATCGCCGAACTCCGCGATCTCGACGAACTCCGCGCCGGCGAGCGCTTTTGTCCAGACGGCGCGGATGGTGTCGCGATGATCCGGCAGATGGTCGAGCAGCTCCAGCATGTTGTCGCCGACCTTCGGCATGACGCCGTAGAGCCGGTGAAACTCGCGGGCGGACGCTCCGTTGATCGCCAGCCAGCGGAAGTCGGGGCCGATCACCTGCACGAAGGCATTGGTGCCTTCGACGATGTCGGCGAGGAGCTTGCGTTCGGCGAGCGCGGCCACCACGCGCGCTTCCAGTGTCTCGTTGAGACGCTGCAATTCCTGCTCGGCGCGTTTGCGCGCGGTGATGTCCTGGAACAGCACCGCCACCTGTTTGCGGCCGGCGGGCTCGACACGGAAGGCGGCGAGTTCCAGATGGCGGCCGGTCGCCACCAGTTCTCGCTCGAAGCGGATCGGCTTGCCGGTGCGCAGCACGCCGCCATAGAGCTCGACCCAGCCGTCGGCCTCGCCCGGAACCATTTCCCGGACCTTCTGGCCGACGACGTTCGGAATGCCGGCATGCTGGGTGTAGGCGGGGTTGGCTTCGATGTGGACGTAGTCGCTGAGCGGGCCGTGCGGCCCGTCGAAGAACTCGATGATGCAGAAGCCTTCGTCGATCGAGTTGAAGAGCGTCCGGTAACGCTCTTCGCTCTCTGCCAGCGCGCTTTCCGCCTTGCGGCGCTCGGTCTGGTTGGCCAGTTCGAGCACCTTCAGGCGCGCATTCTCGCCCTCAAGCGCCTTCAGGCGGCGCTGAAGGTCTTCAATATCGATCGATTCCACAAGCGCTCGCGGTTGGCGTTTCCTGCGGGCCGGCTCGCGGCACTGCCCGACCGCACTCTAACGCGCTCAGGCGGCGCGGCAAGCGGCACGCCGACGCGGGCGGGCCGCAGGGTTCCGCGGGCGATCAGCGCTCGCTTTGCTGGGTCCCGCGCGCCCCGGACCTGTTCTGGGTCTGCGGCTGTCCGCGATCACCGGCCTCCTTGCAGGGCAGTTGCTCCCAGGAGCCGTCCGGACCCTGCTGATAGGCGCTGCAGGACGAGGAAGTCGACTTGTCGTCTTTCCCGGGGGCATCGGCATTTCGCGCCAGCGTCGGGCCCGCCAGACCGGCGTTGGCGGCAAGAGCTCCGGCGAAGACGAGATGGGCAATTCGCATGAGGTCCTCCTGTTCGAAAGGAAGCCGCATGCTGGCGAGGATTGTGACGATAATTTGCCAAGGACGCGGTTCCGTCCTCGCGTGCTTAACGTGATGCTTCTTCTGCCCTTAGCCGCCCTTGCTGCGGATCACGCCGGCGAGATTTGTCTTCTGCTTTTCGCACCAATTGGTCATGCCAAGGCGACGCTGTTCGAGGTCGGTCGCCTGGGTCGCCACAGCGACCTCCGCCATGATGTCGTCGGCCTGCTTCTCGCCCATCTTGCCGCCGGTGTGCATCCAGGCGATCGCCTTGCGCACCTTCTCGGTCGTGTCGTTTGGCAGTTGCATCTGCTCGGCCTTCCGCAGCAGATCCTCATAGACCACATCCGTTCCGGGGCACTCGACCTTGGCGGCGAAGGCCTGCAGCATCATCGTCACATAGATCGACCGCGAGCGATCGTCGGCGGCTTGCGTCGGCGCTGCGAGCAGCAGCAGGCCGGCGATCGGAAACAAGGTGCGCATCCCCGGGGTCCTCCTTGATTTTCCGGAAGGCTAGCGCCGGGCGGGCCGCGCGGCAATGGTGCGGAAGCGCAATTGTCGGACCTTGGTGCGGTGCGCTAACGTACGGCCGCATAGCGGCGGAGAACGGTATGAGCCTGTTCAGCACACCCTTCGACACGGCACGTGACCGGGCGCTGGTCACCGGCGCCGGCAACGGGATCGGCCGCGCGATCGCGCAGGCCCTGGTGGGGGAAGGTGTGAAGACCATCTTCGCCGATATCAGCCGGGAACGGGTTGATGCTGCGATCGAGGCCTGCGGTCATCCTGAGCTGGCAATTCCGTGGGTCGGCGATCTCGGCTCGCTCGACGCCTGCGATGCCCTGCTTGCCGCCGCCGATGGCGAATTGGGCGAGGTCACCCACTTCGTGCACAGTGCCTCGCCGCCGCGGCGAGAGGCCGATCACGCGCTCGCGGTCGATCGCCGGACCTGGCAGGAGATGCATGCCGTCAATCTCGACGCCGGCTTTCATCTCGCGCGCGAGATCGCAAGGCGGCTGATCGCTGCGAAGCGGCCGGGGTCTTTCCTGTTCCTGACGTCCCTGCACGCGGGGACGCCGCGCAACCTGCCACATTATTCGACGGCGAAGGCAGGCATGGCGATGCTTGTGAAGGAACTCGCCAAGACGTTCGGTCGCCACGACATCCGCGTCAACGCGCTGGTGCCGGGCGCGATCGCGGCTGGCGGCTTCGTCGCGGATGCTGCGCTGGCGCGGCACATTCCGCTCGGCCGCCTCGGCAGGGCAGAGGACCTCGCACCGATGGCGCTCGCGGTCTTGTCGAACAAGCTTTCCGGTTACGTCACCGGCGCTGCGTTCGTCGTCGACGGCGGGCTCTCGCTGACGAATTGGTTCGACGCGCCTGTGATTGGCGACTAGCTAGCGCCGCCAGGCCGGGACCGGATCCAGCGGCGTGCGATAGACCTCTTTGTGATCGCGGTCGGTGACGCGCACGGCGCAGCCCTGCTTCTGCAGTTCCGGCTTCACTTGCGACAGCTCGCTGGCCAATTGCACGGCACGGTCGGAAGCGACCTCGATGTCCTCGAGGATGATTCCGCCCTGGTTCTTGAACTCTTCACCAACCACGAGATCGAAGGAATAGTAAGGCATCCAAATTCCCCGGTGTGACGACCCAGTTCGCTGGGCGAAGCCTTCAAACGAAGTCTTCAACGCATGTGCCATCGTATCACTGAGTCGATATCCATCCGATGAACGGACGGCGCATTCTCTACGCTTATGGCGCAGAAATGATGTGCAGCGGGTGGTCGCGTTAACGTTTCATTAAGCATGCCGGCGCCAGTTTTAGGCATGGAATTGCAGCAGAACTGGGCTCCGGGAACCGGCAGCTGCAAGAGAAGGCCGGCGGCATAGATCCCGACGGCCTTTTCTCTTGTCTCGATTCAGTTTCGAACGTGCGGACACCGTATTCGTCCGGTGTCAGCTGGTCCTCACCATCAGCGTAGCGGCATCGGCGGCCGCACGACGGGGCCATTGTCGTCGGCAACCGCCTGCGATGTCGCCACCGGCGGCGGAGGCTGAGGAACCGCGGCGGCTTGCGTCGGCGTCGGGGGGGCCGGTGTATAGGACGGCATGTAGGTCTGCGTCACGGCCGGCTTCGGCTTGCGTACCGGCGGACGGGGCGGCGTGGCAAGGCGCGCATGCGCATCGACTGCGGGCCGCGCATCAGCCACCGGCTTCGGGGCAGGGGGCTTTGCCAATTCGCGGGCCATCTGCTCCTGTCCGGCCTTCAACTCGGCGAGGCTGGACTTCAACTGCTCGATCTGCTGCGCCATGGCGGCAAGATCGCGCGTCATCGACTGCACCGATGGGGTGGCATCCGCCGGCGTTGCAGGCGTGGCAGCCTGCTGGGGCGCGGGTGGCGCCGTCGGATCTGCCGCGGCGGATGGCGCATCTGCAACCTGCGCCGCCTGGGATGTCGCCGGGATCAGCGCCACCACGGCCGGCGTCCATTCGGCGAGCATCTGCCGCGCCGTCTCGCCATGTCTGTCCCACGCAATGGTGGCCGCGGCGCTGCCGCCTGCAAACAGCATCGTGACCAGCGCGCCGCGAAGCCATTTGCCGCCGGCCGATGGCTTCTGCGATGCGCGATACTCCGTCGTCACGCGCAACGCCGAGTCGAGGACCGGCGCCGTTGCCGGGGCTTCGCTGGCGGAACTGAACCTTGGCTCGCGGCCAATGTCCGCCGCGGCAAGGGTCTCGCTCGCCGAACCGATCCGGGGCTCCCGGTTGATCGCGATATCGGGAGCAAGCTTCGGTGCGTCGAAGTCCGCGCGGGAGGCCAGCACGATCTCCGGCGCGATATGAACCGCATCGTGGGGATCGTTCTCTTTCACCGCGCCCTTGACGATTTCATCGACGATTTGATTGGCATTCAGCTTCGCGAGCATCGCAGCTCCTTTGGCACCCGTTGGTCCGCATTGGCGCGAGCCGATTCTTTGAGCCATGCCCATCCGCTAGGCCCTTGCCCACGAGTCCAGCCGGGTTTGACCAAACCAAGGCCGGGACATGGACACACTGCGACACTCTTTCCACTGATCATGGTGATGGAACCCTGTATGTACACGCGCACGTGTACGAATTGCCTTTTTTTCAGCACGTTTTGGGCAGCACTTGCCGCCATTGTCGTGCCGATATTCGCGGGGGCCTGGGTGCCGAGATCTGTGTTTGCCTTGTTCGTCATTGCGATGCTTCCGCTCGGAGGATGCATGCAGACGACGCTGTCGCCGACGACCGACGCGAGCATGACGCCGCGCGACCGCCAGCTGCTGGCCCATGCGCCCTACGCGCAGGCGAACGTGCCCGAGCAGTATCTGCGTCATATCGTCGACTACCATCGCAAGGAGCAGCCGGGGACGATCCTGGTCGATTCCGATGCGCGCTATCTCTATTTCGTGCTGCCGGACGGAAAGGCCATCCGCTATGGGGTGGCCGTCGGCGAGGAGGCGATGGCCTTCTCAGGTGTCGCACGGGTGGGCCGTCTGGCGGAGTGGCCCGACTGGGTTCCGACCGCCGACATCCGGGCGCGGCTTGGACCGTTCCCGGCGCGCGTCCCCGGTGGCCCCGCCAATCCGCTGGGCGCACGGGGCATCTATCTCTATTCCGGCAACAAGGACACGCTCTATCGCATCCACGGCACCAATCAGCCGGAATATATCGGCCAGGCGATCTCGTCGGGCTGCATCCGCATGCGCAATGAGGATGTGATCGATCTCTACGACCGCGTGAAACTCAATTCGATGGTCGTGGTGCTGCCCCCCGGACAGAGCGCACAGGCCGAGGCGCGGACCGGCTGGCGGGGATAAGCGACTCTGCCTTCGACGTGGTTGGTCTCGAAGGCGATCGTTTGCTAATCCTCGGGCACCGCGACGCGCCATTGCATCGTGGTGGCAATGCCGTTGGCGTCGCCCGGCGCCTTGTCGGCGGGCGAGGTGTAGAGCGGGCGATAGCGATAAGCCCACATCTTGCTGCCATCCTTGCGCTCGATGACGGTGAAGTCGCCGAAAGCCTTGGCGTCTCCGGGGGCAGTCAACGGGACCCAGCTCTCCGTGCACTTGTCGTTGCAGTTGGACGTCTTGCCGCTGGTGTCACGCTCGTAATAGTAGAGCGTCATGCCCTTGAGATCGACCAGCTTGGGCCCTTTCTTCGTCAGGATCACCTTTGCCGGAGCCGTGGCTTCGACTTTCGCCGGAGCCGGGGCGTCGCCGCCATGGCTGTTCGCAAACGCATGGCCCGCCGTGAGCACGAGGGCCGCGGCGGCGATGATGAACCTGAACATGCAAAACCCCAGACCGATAAAGTTAATCGCGCGTTAAGCGCCGAACGGGCGAGACCATAGCAGCCGAAAGTTAGTTCCAGGTTGCGCCGATCGATGACACGCAGGGCGTGGCAATACGGATGGCTTCGTGCGCGCGCATCCGATCGGTCTGTCAGCCCTGCGCCTCGCGCAGCGGCGCGCGGCTCAGTTCGTTGCCGGCGGCGATGGCCTTGCGCATTAGCCGCATCAGTTCGTCGCCTTCCCGGGCGGTGAGGCCGCGCAGCATGATGCGCTGCGCCGACTCCACCGCCGGCGTGATCTTGCGCAACGTGCGGCGGCCTTCGTCCGTGATCTCGAGTTCGCGGGCACGACGGTCGCGGCTGGAGGCGCGCCGCTCGGCGAGTCCCTTCTGTACGAGCCGATCGACCACGCCGGTGATCGTGGTGCGGTCATAGGCGATCAGCCCCGCCAGCGTCACCTGATCGAGCCCGGGATTGGCCTTGATCGTCGCGAGTGCCGCATATTGCACGGGTGTCAGGTCGAAGCCGGCCTCCGTGACCTCGGCGAGGAAGACGGCCACCGCGATCTGCTGGAAACGCCGGGCGAGGTGTCCGGGCATGTCGTTGTTGTCTTTCACCGAATCCTCCGTCGCGTCCGGCACCGGCCGCCTCGTTGACAAGTATACTGATAGTCAGCATACTGATCAATAACTGGAGCAGGGGGCGACGGGGAGAGGTGCTCATGCAATTCCATCTCAATGGATTCCAGCCGGGTGATCCCGAGATCTTCGATCCCGCCGCGCGCGTCCAGCCGCCGGGTGCCTCGGGGCCCGTGCCCGCCGAGGTCGATGTCCTCATCGTTGGTTGCGGCCCCGCGGGCCTCACCCTCGCAGCCCAGCTTGCGCAGTTTGACGACATCCGCACGTGCATCGTCGAGCAGAAGCCGGGGCGCCTGCTGGTCGGGCAGGCCGACGGCATCGCCTGTCGCACCATGGAGATGTTCCACGCCTTCGGCTTCAGCGAACGGGTGCTGAAAGAGGCCTATTGGGTCAATGAGACGACGTTCTGGAAACCGGATGCCACGTCGCCTGACCGGATCGTCCGCAGCGGACGGGTGCAGGACGTCGAGGACGGGCTATCGGAATTCCCGCACGTGATCCTGAATCAGGCGCGTATTCACGACGGCTTTCTCGATCTCATGCAGCGGTCTCCGGCGAAACTCGCGCCGCATTACGGACGCCGGCTGCTCGACCTCCGCGTCGATCCGGCCGCGGCGACAGGGAAACACGGCGTGACGGTTCGCCTCGAACGGGGCGAGGCGGGCCACGAGGGCATTGAGACGGTCAAGGCCCGCTATGTCGTGGGTTGCGACGGCGCCCGCAGCACGGTGCGCAAGTCGATCGGGCGCGAACTCCACGGCGATTCCGCCAACCACGCCTGGGGCGTGATGGACATTCTGGCGGTGACCGATTTCCCGGACATCCGCTTCAAGAGCCTGATCCAATCGGCAACGGATGGCAGCCTGCTGATCATCCCGCGCGAAGGCGGCTACATGGTGCGCATCTATGTCGAATTGGCCAAACTCGATGTCGGCGAGCGCGTCGCCAACCGCAACATCACGGCCGATGACGTCATTGCCAAGGCGCGGCGAATCCTGCGGCCGCATAGGCTCGAGGTGAAGGAGATCGCCTGGTGGTCGGTCTATGAGATTGGCCAGCGTTTGACCGACAGGTTCGATGACGTGCCGGATGACGAGAGTGCCTCGCGCCTGCCGCGCGTCTTCATCGCGGGCGATGCCTGCCACACCCACAGTCCCAAGGCCGGACAGGGCATGAACGTCTCGATGCAGGACGCCTTCAATCTCGGCTGGAAGCTCGCTGCAGTGATCCGCGGGCAGTGCGGACCGAGCCTGCTGCATTCCTATTCTTCCGAGCGTCAGGCGGTCGCGAAAGAGCTGATCGATTTCGACCGCGAATGGGCCGGCATCCTGGCGTCGGCGGCGAAGCAGGGGGGCGGCGATGCGGCGAGGACGCAGGACTATTTCGTTCGGCATGGTCGCTATACCGCGGGCACCGCTACTCACTACAAGCCGTCCGTTCTCACCGGCGCAGCGTCACACCAGCATCTGGCACAGGGCCTCATCGTCGGGAAGCGCTTCCACTCCGCGCCCGTGATCCGGCTGGCCGATGCCAAGCCGGTCCATCTCGGCCATGCGGGGCAAGCCGATGGCCGCTTCCGCATCTACGCTTTCGCGCCGGCAGAGGATCCCACCGCGCCGAGCTCGGCGGTGCATGCGCTGTGCAATTTCCTGGAGAAGGGAAGGGAATCGCCGATCCGGCGCTATACGCCCGATGGCGCCGACCTCGACAGCGTGATCGACCTGCGGGCCGTGTTCCAGCAGGGGCATCGCGACCTCGCCGTCGAAGCCATGCCGCCACTGCTGCTGCCGCGCAAGGGTCGCCATGGCCTGATCGACTACGAGAAGATGTTCTGCCCTGACCTGAAGAGCGGAGAGGACATCTTCGCCATGCGCGGCATCGACCGCGCCGACGGTTGCCTTGTGGTGGTGCGGCCTGATCAGTATGTCGGCGCCGTGCTGCCGTTCACCGATTTCACCGGGCTTGCCGACTATTTCTCCGGCTTCATGCTGCCCGCGAATTGAAGGAACCACCTCCACCCGCATGGAACACTGAAGCCGCTCGGCGTCGGTTCCGTGCATGCGCAATTTGAAGCAGATCGTCGCTCGCAGATTTCATTGATCGTAATGTCTCTACCCAAAGATGCATGCATCCACTCGGGGCAGCGGGGCACCGGAGGATGATGATGAGACAGGTTCGAGCCGAGACACGTCGCCAGAATCTCGCGAAGCGGTCGATGACCAACGAAGCCAGGCAGCTCACCGATCTGATCGCGGGGCTCAAGCGATCGCTGGAAGCGATCGGCGAGCGGCGCGCACAAGCAAAGTTGCCGGGGATTGAAATGGGCCTGCTCGACGAGCGTCGCAACAATCTGCTGCTTACCATCGCCGCCCTGGAGGACCGCCTCTCGGCGGTGCAGGGTCTGATCGAACTCGGCCGTCCGCACATCATCCGCGTGCACTGACGATGCGATGAACTAGCGGTCGCGTCGCGGCGGGGGAACCGATCCCCGGCTCGGCACGGCATAGGGATTGGCGTAGCATCGCGCCGCTTGCCCGGAAGCCGACGCGGCGCATTGTGCCATCGATAGATAGCTGCAATCGATGTTGCTGCCGTCGATCGTATAGATCTCGATGCAGACCGGGTAGCGCGGATCGTAGGTCTGCGCCGCAGCAGGCCGGGCCCCCAGCAGGGCGGACAAGCCCGCGGCAAGCAGAATCGCGTTCAAGATGCGAGGCATGTTCGATCTCCATCGTCGGTCGGGTCGAGGCGTAGCCGTGGACGGCATCAAATTGCCATGCTCCCGGCGAATTGCCGCCAAAGCCGGCTGTCACGAGGAGGTCGGGCGCGGGGCAACGCAAGGGGATGTGCATTGGCCTACAAGATGGTCGCAGAACGCGACAATGAAAAGTACAGTGTTGCTCGCGAGAGCCGGCTGTTGATCGTGGCCAAGGCAAAGGTCTGGGCGAGCGAGGGGTGGCGGGTCGTCATCACCGATCAGGACGGCAAGGCTTACACGCCGCCCGACTTCGACCAGTTGCTCGCTGCCTGACGGGACGAGGGCGGCAATTGACGCCGATCTCTCGGTCGGGACGGGGCCTGATTGCGTCCTCGATCGCTCTCGCAATCGTCCTGACGGGCACCGTCGCAATCGCGCAGAATCTCGACGCCGGCAAATCGCCCGCGAGGCTCTTCGCCGACGGCTGCGGGAGCTGCCATCGCAGTCCGCGCGGGCTCGCCAAGGGACGATTCAGTATGACGCTCGCCTGGTACCTGGAGGACCATTTCGCGGCGAGTGCCGCCTCGGCCAAGTCCCTCGCGACCTATCTCGAGGAGGTCGACGCGGCTGGGACGCGTCCGGCTGCTAAACGACCGCGGTCGGCACCGCGCCCTACGAAGCCGGTGACGAGCCCATGAGGGCACGCTGAAGACAGGCGATCTCGGCCGGATCGGGCTTCAACGCACCGCCGCTTCCGAGAACAGATTGATGACGACCACCCCCGACACGATCAGGCTGATACCGATCATCGCTGCGCCATCCAGCATCTGGCGGAACAAGACGAAGGAGACGGTCGCCGTCAGGATGATGCCGACGCCGCCCCAGATCGCATAGGCGATGCTCAGGGGGATGATCCGGATCGCCACGGACAGCGCATAGAAGGACGCGACGTACAGCAGTACCATGGCGAGCGTCGGCCAGGGTCGCGTGAACTGGGCGGATTGCTGGAGGAAGGCGGACGCGGCCACCTCGAAGATGATGGCGAGGGCAAGCGCGGCGTAGGACGTGAAGGCGGAGGTCATCACCGTCTGGGGTCTCGAGAATCGCGAACGCGGCTCCGACCGGCGATGGTTAGCCGACGACTGTGACAGCTGCTATCATGCGGGCGTGACGATGCCACGACAGCAGGTGGCCCGTCCGCCCGCTCGTCTTGCCCCCCGATCCCACGGACCTCCGCATGCTCGTCATCTCCATCCAAAGCCAGGTGGTCCACGGCCATGTCGGCAACAGTGCCGCCGCCTACGCCATCCAGGCGCAGGGCGTGAACGTCGCCGCCGTACCGACGACCTTGCTCTCCAACCATCCGCGTTACCCGACACTGCGGGGCCGCGTGCTGGAGACCGAGCTCGTCGCCGAGCTGCTGACCGGGGTCGAGGAACGCGGCCTCGTCGAGCAGGCCGCCGTGCTGGTCACCGGCTATCTCGGCTCACCGGGCATCGCCGCGGCGGTAGCCGATTTCGTCGAGCGGGCGCTGACAAGGAATTCGAAACTGGTCTATCTCTGCGATCCCGTCATCGGCGATGACGGCCGGGTCTATGTCGCCGACGGCATTCTCGACGTGGTTCGGCACCGGCTGGTGCCGGCGGCAAACCTGATCACGCCGAACCAGTTCGAACTCGCCTTGCTGGCGGAAACGACCATCGACGACACACAGGGCCTTGCAGCGGCGCACGCGAAGCTTGCACGGCTGGCCAGCTTCGGCGTCATCGCCACGGGCTGCACGCTGGCCGACACGCAGGCGGGACAGGTCGAGACCATTCTCTGTGCGAACGATCGCCTGGCGCGCTTTGCGACGCCGCGTCTGCCGATCCGCCCCTCCGGTACGGGCGATCTCCTCTCCGCTCTCATTGCGGCGCATCTGGCGAAGGGCGAGGTGATGGAAGCTGCGGTGCGGCTGGCGGTCGAGACCGTGTTCGCCGTGCTGGTGCGGACCGAGCAGGCCGGATCCGCCGAGATGCGGCTCGTGCCATTGCCAGGCTGCGACGGCTGAAAATCAGGTCGAGCGCTTCGCCGCCGATTGCGCCGATTTCTGCGGCTTGACCGGCCCGTTCTGCTTGTGAGCTGCCTGCGCAGGCCTTGCGCTGCTTGCCCGCAGCGTCTTTGGCTTGACGTTCGCCGCTTCCTTGCGGTCGGTCGCCACGCCGCGGCGGGAGATGTATTCGGGGCCGTCGATCGGGCCGACATGCGGCGGATCTCTGCCGAGATAGGGGCGGCCGATGCCGAGCGTCTTGCCGTTGGCGTCGATCCATTTCCACAGCACCTCGGTCGAGATCCAACGCTGGGCGCGGTTGTCGCCCTTGGTGCTGACGACGTCGGCGGCCATGCCATGGCCGTAGCCGCCACGCAGGCTGCCGCCATGATAGGAACGGTCGGAGGCAGCCTTCAGACCGCTGGCGATCGACTGTCGGTAGTCGTCGCGGAAGGCGCTGGTGATGCCGGGCGAGAGGCCGGCGGCCTCTGCGGCGAGCAGGGTGCGAAACAGCTTCAGCTTGAAGCTCTTGTCCATGCCGCCAATCACGTAATCCATCATGGGCATGCCGGCGTGCTCGGCCGCCTTCGGATCCTTCCAGGCGAAATCCTGCTCGACCAGTTTCGTGACGCTGCGCATCACGGTCACCATCCTGCCCTTGCGCTTGACGGTGACGGCACGGCGCTCCTCGACCTTGATCGAATCCTCCTTCGGCGTTCGTTCATAGAGAGCCCAGAGATAGCGATCGATACAGGCCTCGACCACGAAGCATTCGTCGAGTACGGCGACGGTGTCGGCGGGCGGCGACGCCTTGCTCTCGCTGACGGATTGTCCGCCTGCGATCACCGCAAGAGATGGCTCGGACGGCAAAATCTCGGCGGGATCGGCGGAGGCAAGCTTGATGCTTTCCGGCGCTGGCGTGCTCGCCGTAACCGGCTCCGGCTCGGACGCAACCTGCCATGTGGTCAGCGGTGCCGAGGGCAGGATCAGCGCCGGATCGGCCAACGCGAGCTTGATGGCAGGGGCCTCGGTCGTCCTCGTGGTCGCGGGGCCTGCATCGGCAGCTGCAGCGACATCGGCGGTGAGCGCCATTCCGTCCTCGATGGTGGCAGCGTGCGGAACCTCGGAGATCTCGATACGACCGACGTCCTTTGCTCTCGAGACGGCGCTCGTGTTGGCACCGCTGTTCTCGATCAGGGCCGGAGCATAGGCGGACAACGAGAGGACCAGCCATCCCGCCACGACGCTTGCGGGGCACGAGACTGCCACCAGAAGAGACCGTCGATCGTTCATGATCCCTGCCTCCGAACGGTCCTGTTCGAACCGGCGTTGTCGGGCGTGTGCTGCCGAACAGTCTTGCACAGTCTGGCCAGCAGCACATCCATTGTTCGGGGGATGGTGTGGCGGGGCGATGGCGCCCCGTCCATGGGCGGCGTCATTTCAGGGGCGTGTTGCCGAGATGCAACGCCGGGTTCCAACCCGGATTGTGCAGCTTCCAGGCGGATTGTGAGCAATTTGCAGGACTCGGATTCACTCAATCTTGGATTGTGCGAATGCATCCTTCTCGCGCCGGAAACGTCCGGCAGGAATGGGAAGGATACGCGTGTGAACTGGAAATGCATCCTAAAGGACTTTGCCGCCGATGAATCCGGGGCGACCGCCATCGAATACGGCCTGATCGCAGCGGGTATCGCGCTGGCCATCATCGAAGTCATTTATGCGCTCGGAACCGATCTGGTCGAGAAACTCCAGGCGCTGGCGACCGCGCTGAAGTAGACGGTCGTTTTCGCCCCTTTTCGCCCCCGGGATGCGCCGCGGGGACTCATGAAGCATTAACCATCGCGCCTATGCGTCAGGCGCGATGTTGCATTGCGGCATAGTAGTTTGCGATGCAGCAAATCGGGACTAGATGTGCTCCGAACCTCACCCAGGAGCATCACCTTGAAGAAGACTCTCTCCATCGCCGCGGCCGCCATCGCCATGACAGCTTCGACGGCCGGCTTTGCCGCCGAACTGCCCAGCTATGAAGCCGGCGGCATTCCGGTGTCGCCGGTGCAGGTCCGCCTGCTCGGTGCGGCCCATGTCGAACAGCAGCAGGCTGCGCCCGCGTCCAGCGTCACGGCGTTGCAAGCGAGCGTGCTCGCTCCGCGCAATCAGAAGACCGCGACGGCGACCACGGGTTCGGCGCGCTGACATCGAAGCATCGCGGCCGGGCGAGGTCCGGCCGCGATCGCGTGATGCGTTGTCTCGCAGCGCGCACGAAAAAATCATCGTGATGGCTGCACTTGTGGATGGCCGTTCAAGAGCGGTGTGATCTCCTTAATAGTTGTTTCGCAATCAGCGGCGCTTGATGCGGAGGCCGCGATCGTTGCGCGGCAATTTCTGGAATTAGACTGGAGGGCCGTCATGCCCGTCGCTCAGAAAGCCGTCATCGCAGCCGCTTCGTCGCGCGAATTCGTTCTTCGGCACCTTGCGCTGTTTGCCGCGGCCGCGCTGTTCGTGTTCGTGCTGAGCCTGACCTACGGGCTCGATCTCAGCCCGGGCTTCTTCTGAGGCGCGCCGCGTGACAGCCCTGCACAGGCATGGGTTGAGGCCGATATCGTCCTGACCTAACCCTTGCCGCATGGATCAGCGGATCAGCAGCGCCGACACTCCTGGTCGGACGAAGGAGACTGCGCCGGCACTGCTCGGCGTCGTCTGCGGGCTGTCGGCTGCGCTGTTCTGGGCGCTCGGCTTCGCTGCCACGAGGCATGGGCTGAAGCTCGGATTAACGCCGGTCGATCTGCTCGCGCATCGCTATGTCTGGTCGGGCGTCGCGTTCCTGCCGCTGGTGCTGCGCGCCGGCATAGCCGATCTCGCCGGCATCGGCTGGGGCCGGGGGCTCGTGCTGACGGTGCTCGGCGGCCCCGTGATGTCGCTGATCTCCTATTGTGGCTTCCTGTTCGTGCCGCTCGGCCATGGCAGCGTGATCCAGCCGTCCTGTGCGACGCTGGGCGGTCTGCTGCTGGCCGCCGTGCTGCTGAAGGAACGGATTTCCGCCTCGCGGCTGCTCGGCGCGATCGTCATCGTCTGTGGCCTTGGCGTGATCGGCGCGGAATCGATCGGTCATATCGGGCCCGACGGCGTGTTCGGCGATCTGATCTTCGTGACCACCGGACTGATGTTCGCCGGCTTCGGCGCGGCTCTGCGTCACTGGCGCGTCTCCGCGGTGTCGGCTGCGCTCGTCATCAATGTGGTGTCGCTGGCGCTGCTGCCGATCTATCTCGCGACGGGCGGACTGGCGCGCATTGCCGCGCTCGGCGTCAGTGAGAATGCGATCCAGGCGCTGACGCAGGGCGTGCTTGCGGGGCCGGCCGCGCTCTATCTCTACGCCGTTTCGGTGCAGCGCCTCGGCGTCGCGCGTGCGGCGGTATTCCCCGCCTGTGTGCCGGCGCTGACGCTGCTGGTCGGCTGGCTCCTGATCGGCGAGCCGCCGACGCCGCTGCAGGCGGCGGGCCTCGTCACGGTGCTGTGCGGATTCTATCTCGCGCAGCGGCAGCGCTGATCCCGGGCAAAGCGCGGTTCCGTGCCTATATGAAGGGTCATCCTGAAAGGCCCGTCATGTCCGACCGATCCGCTTCTCCGAAACTCGTGCGTCCGCGCCGCGCGGCGCCTGTCCTCATCTGCAGGAAATGCCTCAAGCGCAGCGACGACGGACGCGACATCAGGCGCGCGCTCAAGTCCGGGCTGAAGGCGGCGCGGCAGGACGGCGACAAGCCGGCGAAGCTGGTGATGACCGGCTGCTTCGGGCTTTGTCCGAAACAGGCGGTCGTGCTGGCAAGCGGGGCGAGCCTGCAGCGGCAGGAATATGTGCTGGTCGAGGAGCGGGATCAGGTGCCGCGGGCGCTGGCTCTGCTCGCGGGCGGGCGTGACTGACGAGAGGCCTCAGCCCGGCATCCGGCGTGAGCGCGATTTCACGGCGACCAGGCGCAGCTCGATGCCGTGCTGCGCGGCGCGCGCCCGTACGGCCTTTTCGCTGCGGTTCAGCGCCAGCGCGATCTCGTCGACGCGAGCACCTTCTGCCGCCATGGTCTTGAGCTGCGCATGTTCCTCGTCGGTCCAGCGCTTGATCAACGGCCAGCTCGACTGATTCAACGACGCCCCCCTGCATTGTCGGCATGGGCATAGCGAGGGGCTGGGCGCTCGTATGTCCACATCCGGACACTGGATATGCGCGAGCCCTGCGTTTAGTTCCGCGGTGATGCCGCGGAGGTGGACGCGGCCGGGGCGGGCTCCCAGGGGGCGGGGAGCACGACTCGGATCGGACGGAGATCCGCGGCGCGCTGGACTTGCGCGGCCGGCGCCGCCGGCACCTGCTCGGAAGCATTGTCCGCCGCCGCCACGGCGATGGACGCGACGATGAGACCCGCCGCGACCGCGGCGATGCGTAGATCGATGACCATGTCTGCCAATCCCTGTGTTGTCACAGAGAACGGCGCAGACCGCGAAAAGTTCAGGCGAGGGCGCAGTTTCGCCTTGACAGGCCTTACGCCTTCTTCACGAACTCCGACTTCAGGTTCATGGCGCCGATGCCGTCGATCTTGCAGGCGATGTTGTGCCCGTCGCTGGCGTCCTGCAGGCGGATGTTGCGGACCTTGGTGCCGCCCTTGACCACCGAGGACGAGCCCTTGACCTTGAGGTCCTTCATCACGATGACGCTGTCGCCGTCGGCGAGCACATTGCCATGGGCGTCGCGCACGCCGGCCTCCGCCGCGGCCGTCTCCGCGGCGGCACCCGACGCGCTCCATTCGTGGCCGCATTCCGGGCAGACCCAGAGATCCCGATCCTGATAGGCGTGCTCCGACTGGCAGGCGGGGCACTTGGTGACGTCGTTCATGGCAGGTCCGATTCTCAAGGAAAGCGAGCAAGGAAAGTGACAGAGGCGAGCGAGGCCGCAGGAGGGCTCTCTTGCGACGGACCGCCCGGCGGCCGCTTGATGCAGATCAAGCGCGGCCGGCGCCCGCAGACCTACGTTGATCGGGCCGCCGCAGCAAGAGCGAGGTCGACCCGATGTCGCGCAGTCTCCGAATCCAGCTCGGCCTCGCCGTCCTGATCGTCCTGTCGGTGCTGTTTCTGCTCAGCATCGTCCACACGGCCGCAGCCGCCCCACGGCGGACAATCCCGCAGGGGCATCGTCTGGCACAGGCCTGGTGCCAGAGCTGTCATGCCATCGAGCCCGGCATGAGGGGGCTGTTCGGCCAGGCGCCGAGCTTCCAGAGCATCGCCGATCGCAGCGGCACCACCGCGCTGTCGCTCAAAGTGTTCTGGCAGACCAGCCATCAGACCATGCCGAACCTCGTGATCTCGCCCGACGAGGCCGAGGCGCTGTCGGGCTACATCCTCAGCCTCCGCCGCCGCTGACGGCGCGCGGCGGCCGTCGCGCGAGTTGCAAAAACAACCCCATGCAAAGTAGCTGGCAAGCGGAATCTGCGCGGCAGTCCGTCCCGGGCATTGCTCCGATTGGGCTTTGACCCGTCGGGCAAAACAGGCGCATGATGGCACGCTGGCACTTTCGCGGGAACCCGAGTTCCCGTGCGGAGGGTTCCACCAGCCATTGCGCCGGGGCGGCAGCGCGGCCGCCTCTGGATTGAACTTCGGCGCATCCGCGTTACTGTTTCCCCCCGTACGTTTCCTTCACCAAAGTCAGAAAGGCATGACCACGTCATGTGGGCCTTCTTCGAGCGCCTGCTCGATTCCTCGATGTTTTCGCCGCACGGCATCTGCCTGTTATGGGAACCCGAACTGATCTGGCTGCATGTCGCCTCCGATGCGCTGATCGCCGCCGCCTATTTCTCGATCCCCGCCGTGCTGACGATCTTCGTCGCGCGCCGGCGTGACGTCGATTTCGGCTGGCTGTTCTGGGCTTTCGCCGTCTTCATCATGGCCTGCGGCCTGACCCATGTGCTGTCGATCGTGACGCTCTGGGTGCCGATCTATGGCATCGAGGGCCTCGTCAAGGCGATGACGGCGATCGCCTCGCTGCTCACCGCGGTCATCCTGTGGCCGCTGCTGCCGAAACTGCTGGCGATTCCCTCGCCGTCGCAGCTGCGCGCGGCCGAGATCGCGCTCGCACAGGAGGGGCAGTACCGCCGCGAGGCGGAAGAGATGCTGCGGCAATCGCAGAAGATGGAGGCGATCGGCCAGCTGACTGGCGGCGTCGCCCACGACTTCAACAACCTCCTCACCATCATCATCGGCAATCTCGAGACGGCCGACCGCACCTTGCGCAACTGGAACGACGGCGCGCGGGACCGCCTGACACGCCTGATCGCGAGCGCCTCGACCGGCGCGCAGCGCGCCGCCGCGCTGACCCACCGGCTGCTCGCCTTCGCGCGGCGCCAGCCGCTGGATCCCCGGCCGATCAACGTCAACCAGCTGCTCGCGGGCATGTCGGAGTTCTTCGGCCGCACGCTCGGCGAGACCATCGACCTCGAGATCGTCGGCGGCGCCGGCGTCTGGCAGGTCGAGGTCGATCCCGGCCAGATGGAGGCCGCGATCCTCAACATCGTCGTCAACGCCAAGGACGCCATGGAAGGCACCGGCAAGCTGACCATCGAGACCAGCAACGCCTTCATCGACGAGGCCTATTCGGCGCAGAACGCCGACGTCGCCGTGGGCCAGTATGTGCAGATCTCCGTCACCGACACCGGGCCGGGCATGCCGAAGGAGGTGCAGGACAAGGCGTTCGATCCGTTCTTCACCACCAAGGAGCCGGGGCAGGGCACCGGACTCGGCCTCAGCCAGGTCTATGGCTTCGTCCGCCAGTCGGGCGGTCACGTGAAGATCTACAGCGAACTCGGCGAGGGGACCACGATCCGCATCTATCTGCCGCGCTGCCATGCCGAGGCGACGCTGTCGGAGAAGGCCGATCTGCGTGTGGTCGGCAGCCCCGGCGGCGAGACCATCCTGATCGCCGAGGACGAGCCCGCGGTGCGCGCCTATCTCGCCGACACCTTGCGCGAGCTGAATTACGAGGTGCGCGCCTTCCCCGACGGCGCTGCGGTGCTGGCCGCGTTCGCGGCGGGGCCGGTCAAGGCCGATCTCCTGCTCACCGACATCGTGATGCCCGGCCTCAACGGCCGTCAGCTCGCCGACGAACTGCTGGCGCGCCATCCGTCGCTGCGCGTGCTCTACATGACCGGCTATTCCCGCAATGCCATCGTGCACCAGGGCCGGCTCGACCCCGGTGTCTCGCTGCTGTCGAAGCCGATCACGCAGGTGATGCTGGCGCGGAAAATTCGGGAGCTGCTGGACAAGTGAGGGGGCGCCCGGGATGGGCGGTCATATTCCGGCGCTCTCACCGTTCGTCATTGCGAGGAGCGGAGCGACGAAGCAATCCAGTGTGCCGCGGCCGGGCGTGCTGGATTGCTTCGCTTCGCTCGCAATGACGGAGGAGAGATTTCGGGTCCATCATCCCGCATTCCGCTGCGCTGCATGCGGGCTACGACGCCCGCACTTCAGATGTTGCCCTGTTCTTCTTCGGGCACCTTGTCCCAGGGGCGGTAGTAGAGCTGCGCGCAGTCGTCGCGAAGGATGCCGCCTGATATGCTGAGGTCGTCCCGATAGGCCTTGGCGACGAAGTCGAGCGTGTCGATGTGGCGGGCCTCGAAATACATCTTGTGGACGTCGTCGCGGCCGGCGCCGTAGACGATGCGCGAGACCTTCGACCAGATCGAGGCCATGGTGCACATGCCGCAGGGTTGCAGCGTGGTGTAGAGCGTTGCGCCGCGAAGTTCGCCATTCTCGAAGTCGGCACCGGCGGCGCGGATCGCCTCGATCTCGGCATGGGCGGTGGCGTCGTGATGCTCGGCGACGCGGTTGCGGCGTGCCGCGAGCACGCTGCCGTTCAGCACGATGACGCAGCCGATCGGGCTCAGCGACGGATCGGTGCCCTCGCTGCCGGCGACGCGCAGCGCCTCGCGCATGAAGCGCTCGTCGTCGGTCATGTCGGATCGCATGGGATTATTTGGGCTCGATGCTGAGCTTGCGGTCGGTCGGCAGCACGGTCGCGCCGGCGTCCGCCGCGGCCTGTTCGGTGGTGACGGTGCGGCCGGCATCGGCATCCCTGGCCGGCAGCAGCAATACGCCGGCGGCGCCAAGGGCGAGGCTGGCGGCGACGATGAGGAGGAGAGAAAGGTTGCGCATGAGGCATCAAGTCGGGCGCGGGGCGGAAGTTCCTGATGGCGCGATCGGTCGTGCGCCGGGTAACCTGGGCTGAACTCTCCATCGAGGCTTGCTCATGACCTTCCTGCTCAACATCGACGTTCCCGACGTCGCGCGCGCCACGAAATTCTACACCGAGGCGTTCGGGCTCACGGTCGGGCGGCGCTTCGGAAGCGACTTCGTCGAACTGCTCGGCTGGCCCGCTGCGGTCTATCTGCTGACCAAGCCGGCCGGCACGACAGGTGCGGCCGACGATCCTCGCCGCTACGCCCGGCACTGGACGCCGCTGCATCTCGACGTCGTCGTCGACGATGTCGACGTTGCAGTGGCCCGGGCCGTGAAGGCCGGCGCGATCCTAGAGGCGCCGGCGCGCGATGCGCCCTATGGACGGATCGCGATGCTCGCCGATCCTTTCGGGCACGGGTTCTGCCTGCTGGCGTTTCGCGGGCAGGGCTATGACGCGCTGGCGACGTCCGGCGGATGATGCCGCCACCGGTGCCGCGGTGATCCGCTCGACCCGAATTGACTTGCCTCGCGCGGAATCCTTGCGCACTCTTGCGGCAAGGAGACCGACGCATGACCAGAAAGACCTTCATCTTCGCCGTGGGAACCCCGCTTCTGCTCGGCCATCTCGCGACGCCGGCCGCGGACGCCCGGCCCCGCAAGGCGCAGGTGGTGCGTGTGCCGCAGGAGCGGCTGATCGTCACCGCGCCCGTGCTGCGGCCGACGCCGTGGGACTACAACGTCGTTCCCCGCTACCGCTATCGCCCCGAGGATGATCGCGTCGATCCCTACGGCCCCCCGCTGGTGCCGTCCTATGTGCGCTATGAGGGCTGGCGCTGGCCCTATTGGTGGTAGCGCCTGCCGGGAGGGCGGGCGGCGAGGCCCTTTCGGATTCCGTTAAAGATGGTGCGTTACGAGGAGGCCTGCGCAGGGTGCAGGCGGCCTCGCGCCGGCGCGCGACCGACACCGCCCCAGCCTTGCCCGGAACAACCCCCGGCTGTACCTTGCCGTGGCCTGGAATGGATGGCTGAGATGACTGTGGTCGAGGATGTTGTGGCGGAGCGGGGCGCGGCGGTGAAGCTGCCGCCGGGGGTGCTGATCGACGGCCCCGTGGTCGACGCCAAGTTTCGCGACTCCTACATCTCCTTCGCGCTGATGATCGGCGGCACGATCGGGGCGCTGATCTGGGCCTTCACGGTCGGCATCGGCCGGATCGAGATCGCGGTGTTCGCGGGCATGTTCATGCTGACCACGATGGGCATCGGCTTCATGCACCGCTATTTCGTGCATCGCAGCTATCGCTGCGGGCCGGTGATGCGGACGATCCTCGCGGCGATCGCCACCATGGCGGTGCAGGGCTCGATCCTGAAATGGGTGAGCAACCACCGCCGGCATCATCTGCATTCCGACAAGCCGGGCGACGTGCATAGCCCCTATTACGACGGCGGCGGCCATCCGATCGAGAACTTCGCCAAGGGCATGGGGCACGCGCAGGGCGGCTGGGTGTGGGACCGCGAGACCACCGACGCCGAATATTATGCGAGGGACATTCTCGCCGACCCGATCGCGATGTTCTTCACAAGGACGCGCTGGACTTGGTACGCGCTGTCGGCGCTGATCATTCCGGGCGCGATCGGCTACGCCTTCGGCGGCGTGAGTACCATGATCGGCTGCGTGCTGTTCTCCGGCCTGTTCCGCAGCTACATCATGACGATGGCGACCTCGCTGGTGAATTCGGTCTGCCACAGCGACGGCCGCTGGGGTTATCGCCGCTATGAGCTCAACGACGGCACCACCAACGAACTGGTGACGACGCTGCTGACCTTCGGCGAGGGGCTGCACAACAACCACCACCGCTTCCCGCGCGATGCCTATCTTTCGCACGCCTGGTACGAGATCGACATCAACGGGCTGATCATCCTCGGCCTCGGCAAGCTCGGGCTGGTGCACGACATCTTCATGGCGGGACGCAAGGCCGCGGGTGTGCGGGATGCGGGGGAGGTCGAGGGTGCCGCCGAGGATCCGGGATCGTCGGCGCGTCGCCCGTAATTCTTGGCCTGTATTTCTTGGCCCCTAAGACGCAGGAAGGGTTGAGCGCAGCGAAACCCGTCATGTCCTGCACAGGAAGCGATGGGGATCGCTTCGCTCCACCCTGCGGACTTACGTGCTTTTCAACCGAACCGCCATGCGCTCGGCGATGGCGACCGTGGTCAGATGGGTGTTGGCGCGCGGCACTTCCGGCATGATCGAAGCATCGATCACCCGCAGTCCCGTGCATCCGATCACCCGGCATTCGGGATCGACGACCGAGCGCGGATCGTCCGGCGCCCCCATGCGGCAGGTGCCGCTGGCGTGCTGGGCATCGCTGCACTCGGCGAACAGCCAGTCATCCAGCTCGGCATCGCTGAACGGCTCGTCCATGGAGCGGCCGCTGTTGCCGTAGTCGACGCGGGAGGCGATCTCGGTCACCGCGGGCTGCAGGCAGATCTCGCGCAGGCGGCGCACGCCGTCGCGCATGCGCTCGAGATCGCGCGGGTCCGACAGCATGCGTTCCTCGACCACAGGGTCGATGTCGGGGTCGGTCGTCGTGATGCGGACGGTCCCCTGGCTGAAGGCCTGATAGACCGATACGGCGATGCGCCCCAGCGCGACGACGGCCAGTGCTTGCGGCGTGCGGGCGAGATTGCCTGCGATCATGATCATGTCGTTGTCGCCGGCGCCGGCAAACCCTGACGAATAGCGCAGGCAGCAATTGGTGTGCCGGTGCATCAGCGTCGAGACCTGGCGGTCCTCGCGCAGATGCAGCAGCGCATTGACGATCGGATGGTCCAGCAGGTTCTCGCCGACCGGCAGGTCCGCTCGCACAGGGATCCCGAGGCTCTCCAGCAGCGCGGCGGGCCCGATGCCGGAGCGCTGCAGGATGGCCGGCGAATGGATCGCGCCGGCGCAGAGGATCACCTCGCGCGCGGCGCGGGGCGTGTAGGATTGCCCGTTGACGCGAACCAGGACGCCGCTGGCATGCAGCCGGTTGCCCTCGAACAGGATGGTGTCGACCAGCGCGTTGCCGACGATGGTGAGATTGGCGCGGCCGCGCGCCGGCTCCAGATAGCCGTCATTGGTGGAGATCCGCAGGCCCGCCTCGCTGTTGATCGCATAGGGCGAGACGCCGGTGCCATCGGGGGCATTGTGGTCCTCGCACCAGCCATAGCCGAGCGCGAGCGCCGACGACCGCAAGGCCCGGTCGACATTGCCCCAATCCGGGATCGGCGCGCGGTAGATGGGGATCGGACCGCGGTCACCGTGATACGGCGCATCAGGAAAATTCTTGTCGGTCTCCAGCTTGCAGAAGAAGGGCAGCATCTCGTCCCAGGACCAGCCGGTGCAGCCGGCCTCGGCCCAGCGGTCGAGATCGTCGGGCACGGCGCGGATCGCGATCTGGCCGTTGATGGTCGAGCTGCCGCCCATGGCGCGGCCGCGCCAGAGCAGCAGCGGCTCCTGCCGCTCGGTGCGCCGCGCGAGCAGCTTCGGCCAGCGGAAATCATCATCGCCGATGGCGCGCATGGGGTTCGGGATGCGGATATGTTCCGGCGTGGTCGCGGTGCGCAGATCCTGGCCGGCCTCGAGCAGCAGCACGCGATGCGCGGGGTCTTCGCTGAGCCGTGCGGCCAGGGTCGCGCCGGCGGAACCGCCGCCGATGACGATGGTGTCGTAGTCCTGCTCGATCAATGCCGCGTGCTCCATTCCCCGCGCGTCGTCCGTTCGCGCTTCGCGCACACACGGGCCGTGGATCTCGATGCAATGAGCGGGCCACCGCGCGGCGGCGAGGTTAACACATTGGTGATGTCTTTGCGGTCATTTTCGCGACCTCAGTGAGCAAAGAGGCACCATGTCCGACATCACCATTCCCGGCGGCAAGATCCGGTCCTTCGTCGAGCGGATCGAGAACCTCGATAGCGAAATGCAGGAGTTGAGCGAGCAGAAGAAGGAGGTCTTCGCGGAAGCCAAGGGCGAGGGCTTCGACGTCAAGATCCTCAAGGAGATCATCAAGCTGCGCAAGGAAGACAAGAACGAGCGCGACGAGCGCGAGAGCCTGCTCGACCTCTACATGCGCGCGATGGAGACCGCCGCGCCGGAGCAGGCCAAGGCGGCGTGAGGCGCGCGCCGATTGTCGAAAGAGGCGAGGTGGCCGCGATCCCCGGGATTGCGGCCATCAACCGGCGGCAATCACACGAGACGAAACCCATTCACCGTCATGCCGGGGCGCGCGAAGCGCGAACCCGGAATCCATGGCACCACGCGTTATGGCGCCAGATGGAGTCCGGGTTCGCGCCCAACCGGGCGCGCCCCGGAATGAACCGAGTCCGGATTCAATACCGGCTGCCGGTGCCCTTCTGCTGCGTGATCCAGTCCGACAACGTCTTCGGCCGCGCCGCCGCAGCCCGGGTTGCTGCGGCCCGCGGATTGTCACGGACGCCTTTTGCCGGACGGGTGCGCGACGCCTCCGTCGCGCTGGCGCCCTTCGAGGCGGCCATCGCGGCCTCCGCGGCTTCCTTCTCTAGGCGCAACTGTTTCAATCGCGCCATCTTGGCGCGCTCGGCCTCGACTTCGGGTCGTTCGGCGAGCTGCGGCCTCGCTTGCGCCATCTCGGGCGGCACCAGGACGCCGAGAATGGTCGTCTCGCCGAGCGCCTTGCAGGCCTCCAGCCGATGCAGTCCCTCGACCAGCACGAGGCGGTCGCCGTCGCGCCAGACGGAAATGGGGGCCTGCTGTCCGATGTCCAGCATGCTTTCCGCGATCTCCGCGACGGTGTCCGGCTTGAGGGTCTTCTTGATCTTCGTGGGGACGAAGATCGACTCGATCGGGAAGGTTTCCGGCGTGGGCATAACTCGACTCCGCGTCTCCCGGGCCTGTCGGAACCCAGGCCGGCGAGTCTAGGAGGGAATAGCTCTCGCGCAAAGACAAATTCTGCAGCGGGTCTGATGAGCATCGGAAGAGCGCGGCCGCGCAGATCGAAGCGAGGAGAGCTAGTTCTGCAGCATCGTTACCGCGTTTCCCGAGATATCGGTCGTTCGAACATTCTGCTGCCCGACGGCGTTCAGTCCGACTTGAACACCATCAGATAGAATATCCCGATCATGGCGGCCGTCGAGGGCAGGCCCAGCCAGGTCCAGCGCCTGAATAGCTGATGATAGGCAGCCGGTAACTCACTGCCTGTCTCGATCGCCGCCCTGGACAGATCGACCATGCGATGCTGCAGCCAGACACCGGGGATCCAGCAAAGACCAGCGATGCCAAACAGCATCAAGGCCCACCCGAGCCAGCCGGTCAAAACCGGAAATCCAGCGATCGATGCCATCCACAACCCAGTGACGATCTGGACGAGCGCGGACACGATGGTCAGGTAAAACTCGACCTTCACAATATGGTGCCCGACTTCCGCAATGACTTTTGCTTTCCTGGAGCCGAATACGATCGTGCCCAGCAAGGCGGCAAACAAACCTCCACCAAAGAGAATGGTAGAGCTCATGATGTGGAGCAATTTCAGGGTTGGGTAAATCACGGCAGATGTCTCGGGAAAATCTCACCGGAACGATTGGCGTTCGATCGGGGGAACGTTCCGCAACTGGCCCGTCAAACGTAGCTGGTGCATTCCGCGCGCGCAAACCGATTCAGCGAGC